>JBPYDR010000021.1:0-4295 GCA_051986235.1 Pseudolabrys sp. | reverse complement strand
GCCAGTTTGAAAATGACGGGCGGCATCCCTTTGCTGACTTTGAATTGCTTGCCCGTCGCATCCTGAATCGTAGCTTCCGTGCGCTTCGACACCGGGTCGAACGGCACGTACGCAATTTTCCGGTAGGCATTGAGGACAGTCGGATCCTTCAGCGCCTGAATAACGGCCATATCGATGGGATCGTTGTCTTCTTTTTTCGAGGACAACGACGCGGCGAGAATGATGTCGTCCGCTTTCGTGCCGCCCCAAACGACAGGCTTGCCGAGCGTCAATTTGTTCTGCGTGAGCGTGCCTGTCTTGTCGGAAAAAAGAATGCTGATGCCGGCGAGCTCTTCTATGGATTCAAGCCGAGAAACGATCGCTTTATCAACCGCGAGCGCTTTCGCGCCCATGGCCATTGTCATCGAGAGCACCGCTGGCATGGCCACGGGAATGGCGGCTACCAATAAAAGGAGCGCGTATTCAGCAATGCGGAGAAAATCCTCGTCGCGATGCAGCTGCACCGCCACCATGACGACCGCAAGAGCCACGGCCAGGACAATCAAGAAGTCGCCGATCGCGTTGTTGGCCTGGACGAAATGGGATTTTGAGCCGGCCGACTGCACCAGGCTCGCCGTCCGGCCGAAAAAGGTGTTCGTGCCGGTACCGATGACGGCTCCGGTCATTTCGCCTTTCTTCGCGATCGATCCGGAATAGGCGAGTGCCCCTGGAGCCTTCGAGACAGGAAGCGATTCTCCCGTCAGCGCCGACTGATCAACGTCGAGATACTCGCCTTCGAGCAATTTGACGTCGGCTGGCACGACGTTTCCGAGCCGGATGCGAACAATGTCGCCGGGAACCAGCGTATTGGCGAGAACGGTAAGCCACTTCCCGCCTCTCAGCGCCTGGGCCTGCTGAGCGAGGGCACCTTTCAAGGCATCGAGTGCGCTCGCCGCCTGTCTCTCATGCCAGAAGCCAAGCACGGCGTTGAATAAGAGCATGACCATGATGATGATGAAATCGACGAGGTCTTTGACCAATATCGACATGATGGCGGCGGCCTCGATCATCCACGGCATCGGCCCCCAAAAAAACTTGCCGAACATCTCAAACGCGCTGACCTTCTTTTCCGCCAGCGCATTTGGCCCGTACTTTTCCAGCCGCTTCTTCGCCTCAGCGTCGGATAGGCCGGACTTCGGATCCACGCCGAGTTGCTTCAATGCATCGGGAATCCCCAAATGCTCGTAATCGACCTTGCCGGAAGATTGGCTTTGGACCGGAGCCTCAGATTTTTCCGATTGGTTGACGCGTAACGCGAGAGTAGACATGGATTTCTCCATCAGCTGCTATTCACCGAATGAACCGGTGTAGGATCCAAAACCCTCGTCATGCTCGCCGGGCGATTGGAGTACTGACCCTAACTTTTGGCGCGACGCGGACCGGGCGACGTCGCCACCGTTTAACAGCAACGACTTCGCGCCCGGTATACATCAGGCGCGCTTATCGGGTGAACATGGTCGTCCTATTTGGCTGGATGAAGTTTGATTAAAATCAAACAAGTAGCAGGTGTTTTCGGCCAACCTCAATTGTGCTCGGGGCGCTAGGGCGCGATGAAGTTTTAGGGCGAAATGCCATGAAATCGGCGTGCCTTTTACTTGCTATGTCAATTTTGGTTTGTGGAATTTCGACAGCTCAGGCGCAGACGACGATAGACGTTGCGAAGATTACCTGCCGACAATTCCTGCTTGGCCATGTGGGCCGTAGCACGAGGTCCGTCGCAAATTGGCTGAGTGGTTACTACAACGGCAAGCGTGGCAATACCGTCATTGAGGTTGGGTCGATGCAAAATAATGTGCGTGATTTGGAGCGCTACTGTCGAAAGAATCACGAAATGGCGGTTATGGACGCTGCCAAAAACGCGCTCGGCGCTGAGAAGTAAGGGCGGCCCGCGCGTAAGTGTGACCAGAGCTCTTCACCGTGGTGCGCCAGATCGGCACGATACGACAACAAAGTGGAGAGGATCGTGATGCGATCGTACAGCGGGACCGCTAAAAGATCTTTTCGGTTGGCTGGTGTTAGCACAGTTCCGTTCTTGATGTGGCTGTGCGTCCTTTCCGCTGACGCTCAAGAGAAAGCAGTTCCAGTTGGCACCGTCTATGCCGAGCGGCAACAAGTTGCGCAGACGCGCGATTATGTCGGGCGCGTCAATGCCATTGATCGCGTTGAGGTCCAAGCCAGAGTGAAAGGCTACCTTGAAGCGGTGCTCTTCAAGGAGGGTGACACCGTCAAAAAAGGCGATCACTTGTATCACATCGAGAAAAACGAATACCAAGCATCGGTTGAGCAGGCCCAAGGTGCCTTGGAGCGGAGCAAGGCTGCCAAGGCTTTGACCTCAATTCAACTGCAACGCGCCGAAGACCTACTCGCGAAGAGTGCCGGCACAGCGGTTGCACGCGATCAGGCCCTTGCTGAGGACCAGCGGGCCGCCGGCGATATAATGTCTGATCAAGCGAGACTGGATAATGCAAACCGCAATTTGGGGTACACCGATATCGTATCTCCCATCACCGGGAAAATCAGCAAAACGAATGTGACGGCAGGAAATGTCGTCAGCCCTGACAGCGGCAACCTCACACTCATCGTCAGCCAGGACCCGATGTATGTGACTTTCCCGGTGAGCCAGCGTGAATTTTTGACCTTGCGTGTCAATCCCAAGGATCTCAAAGTAAAAATCCGTTTTGCCGACGGCACCACTTATAACCAAGTCGGGACAATCAACTTTGTCGATGTGTCGGTCGATCGCGCGACCGACACGGTCTTGGTACGCGCCACGATGCCGAATCCGGACGGCGCGTTGATCGACGGTCAACTGGTCACTGTGGTTCTCGAGACAGCACAACCGCAAGAAAAAGTGGTTGTCCCGCAGGCCGCGCTCATTGCGGACCAGGAAGGCGTCTATGTATTTGTGGTCGACGACGGCAAAGCAGCCATCAGGCGTATCAAACCTGGCGGCGATATTGGACCAGATGTTATCGTCAATGATGGCCTTAAGGGCGGCGAGCAGGTCATCGTCGAAGGGCTGCAGAGCATTCGCCCAGGGCAGCCGGTTCATGCCGCCCCAATGCCGTCAAACGTAAAGAGCGGTTGACCCATGCTGTCGGCCATCTTCGTCGATCGCCCGCGGCTTGCGATCGTCATCGCCATCGTCACGACGATCGCTGGTTTAATTGCGCTCTACGCCCTGCCGCTTGCCCAATATCCGGACATTGTCCCGCCACAGGTGTCGGTGACCACGACTTATCCCGGCGCCAATTCCGCCGTCGTCGAATCGACCGTCGCGCAAGTCATCGAGGCGCAAGTCGTCGGCGTTGACAAGATGATCTACATGAAAAGCACGAGCGGCGATGACGGCAGCTACGCACTCACCGCCTCGTTCGAATTGGGTACCGATCCGGATATCAACGCCGTTAACGTCAACAATCGCGTCCAGGTGGCGCTGGCCAACCTGCCGCCGGATGTGCAGCGCCAGGGCGTCACCGTCAAGAAGAAATCATCCGCCCTGCTCGGCGTCATTGCGGTCTATTCGCCAAAGCGCACGCATGATCCGCTATTTCTGTCCAACTACGTCACCATCAATCTGCTCGATCAGATCAAAAGCACGCCGGGGGTTGGTGACGCGACATTGTGGGGTCCCCAGGACTATGCGATGCGCGCCTGGGTGCGCACCGACCGGCTGACTGGGCTCGGGCTCACCACTGGCGACATCATCAACGCGATTCAGTCACAAAACGTCCAGGCTGCTGTTGGCCGCATCGGCGCTCGCCCGATTTCCAATGATCAGCAGCTGCAGCTCAACCTTGAGACCAAGGGGCGTCTCAACACGGTCCAGGATTTCGAGAACATCGTGATCCGGACCAATCCCGACGGGTCGGTACTTCGGCTTGGCGATGTTGCCCGAGTGGAGTTGGGCGCTGCGAATCTTGACCGCTCCACGCGTTTCAACGGCGGCCCTGCCGCGGCCATCGCCATCTACCAATCTCCGGGGGCGAACGCACTCAAAACGCTTAAAGCGGTGAAAGATCGCATCGTCGAAGCGGAGAAGAGGTTTCCCGAGGACCTGGCATGGAAGGTGACATACGACCCGACACTGTTTGTCACCGACACGATTCACGAAGTGCAAAAGACGCTGTTCGAGGCGTTCATTCTAGTGGTTATTGTCGTTTTTCTGTTCCTCGGCAGTGTGCGCGCGACGTTGATACCGACCTTTGCCGTGCCGGTCAGCCTGATTGGAGCATTCGTCGCGCTGCTCGCCGTCG
>JBPYDR010000020.1:0-2733 GCA_051986235.1 Pseudolabrys sp. | reverse complement strand
GCCGCCGCATCGGAGCAGTTCGGCGGCATCGATATCCTGTGCGCCAACGCTGGGATATTTCCGGCGGCGAAACTGGACGATCTCACGCCTGAAGGTTGGGACGAGGTACTTAACACCAATCTGAAGGGCACGTTCCTTACAATCAAGGCGTGCTTGCCGGCAATGAAGACGAAGCACAAGGGTCGCATTATCGTGACGTCGTCGATCACTGGGCCGATCACCGGCTACCCCGGTTGGACGCATTATGGTGCAAGCAAAGCGGGTCAGCTTGGCTTCATGCACACCGCCGCCATCGAATTGGCACCTCACAACATCACGATCAACGCAGTCATGCCAGGCAATGTCAAAACGGCAGGTCTTGACGGTCTTGGTTCGGAGTATCTCGGCAAAATGACCGCGTCGATTCCGATGAAACGTCTCGGGTCCGTCGAAGACATCGCTTTCGCCGCACTATTCTTCGCTTCCGATGAGGCGGCCTACATCACGGGCCAGACGCTGGTAATCGATGGAGGTCAAGTTCTCCCGGAATCGCTTATGGCGCTTGAGGAAATGGAAAAAATGATGTGACCCAGCGGCGAGGGATTATAAGGCTCGAAATTGACGTCAGTCATCGGCGTCCATCTTGCAACTTACTCTGACGCTTGAGCAAACCCGGAATGATCATTCCGCCGAACTTCCGAAGAAAATCGCGCAATTTGATCAACTTGAGAGGGGTGCGCCTGCAAACCCCGCAGCGTTTCCGGCAAAGCTCGACCGTCAGATTTTCGGTGGTTTTTGGATGTAAAGAATCTTTACATTGGCGTGTTCGCCGAACGAGACGAGGTGTGCGCCAATAGAGATGGCAGTTGCTCAACGCGCCTTCAGCCCGTCGCGCGCTGTCGGGGAAAGGCGGACATGAACGCAAGACTGACCGGTCGGGTCGAAAAAAAACGCTGGCATCGGCCTTGGCGACTTTTCCGAGCAAACTGCGGATTCGCCCGTAAATATGAGTGTGATGATGAGCGTGCAGTCAGCAGATCCCCAAAACCTTGCCGTCCATCAACTGTCCGCCGCGCTTCGGAGTCGTCGCCTTTCATCCGGTGAGCTGGTGAACACTTTGCTAGACCGTATCGCGACGCACGACCAGAAACTGCACGCATTTGTGGCGCTCTACCCCGACGAGGCCCGCTTGGCAGCCGAAGCAGCCGATACAGCGATACGTGCCGGGCACGCGGTCGGACCGCTGCATGGCATTCCGATTGCCCTAAAGGATCTGGTCGAAATCGAAGGTCGCGTGACAACCGGCGGTTCAAAAGTTTGGCAAGATCGGCTCTCGACCACGACCGCGACATTGGTGCGGAAAGTAAAAGCAGCTGGGATGATCGTCATCGGCAAGACGCATTCCGTCGAGTTTGCCATGGGCGGCTGGGGCACCAATCAATACATGGGGACACCCTGGAATCCGTGGGACCTTAAAACACCGCTTACACCTGGAGGCTCGAGCAGTGGCTCCGGTGTAGCGGTCGCGGCCCGCTTGGTGCCATGCGCCATTGGAACCGATACCGGTGGCTCGGTTCGGTTGCCAGCTTCGTGGTGCGGCATCGTCGGTCTGAAGACGACCGTCGGACGGATCAGTACGTATGGAATTCTGCCGCTGGCGCCCACCCTCGATACGCCCGGACCGATGACCCGCTCGGTCGAGGACGCTGCTATTCTTTTTAACATCCTGCAGGGGTCCGATCCGTTGGATGATCGCACTTCCGGGCGATCGGCCGCCGATCCGATTCCTAGTCTGCGGCGGGGTGTTGCCGGCTTGCGGTTGGCCGTTTTACCTGAAGGCGAGCGAACCGGGGTCGATCAAGAGGTGCTCGCGGCATACGACGACTCCGTTGAGGTGTTGCGCGGGCTTGGCGCACAAATCGTTAATTTCGACCTGCCGCGCAGGTTCAGCGACTTCGCTGAGCTCACCGGGCAGATTATTGGTGCGGAGGGCTATACGGCGGTCGGGGATATCGTCGATCGCCTCGATTTGCCGGTTGATGAAGCAGTAAGACCGAGGATCTGGATCGGCAAGTCGATGTCGGCGCGGGACTACCTTCGTGCTTTGGCCGAACGCGAAAAACTCACGCGACAATTTGCCGGCGTCTTTTCCAATATCGATGCATTATTGACGCCGACTACCGCAACGCCACCCATTCCAATAGCGGCGGTGGACCAATCCCGCAGTCCAGCCGTGTTCACGCGCATGGTCAACCTTCTTGACCTTTGTGCCCTATCGCTTCCAAACGGGTTTACCGCCGCTGGACCGCCAACGTCCTTGCAAATTGTATGCAGGGGATATGATGAAGGATTGGCATTGCGAATTGGCTGGGCTTACGAGCACGTGGTGAACTGGCTCACGCGACTGCCACCGATGTGCTAGCTCGCTGTTAGACAGCCGGGGGTTAGATTCGCCCGCGGCGGGGAGCACGGCAACCATCGACACGGCCAAAGCGTTGGACGTACAAATCGACGATCTCTTGAGGCTCTACCGGGGTTCGGCTTCGCCAGCCTCCGCGTACAGGAGGCACTCGCGCGCCTGAACTAGGCTTTGCAAACACGGGCGCCTCTACGGCACTCCATTGCCACGCTCAAAAACGCGCTCATTCGCTCGAGTCTTGCGTAGCGCCGGTTGAACTCGCAGGTCGATTCGAGACTCGAATACCGCCGATGGTAACGCGTGGGGCGGGTGACACCGGAGCAGTCGTTGCCGTG
>JBPYDR010000019.1:0-63092 GCA_051986235.1 Pseudolabrys sp. | reverse complement strand
GCAGGACATCCGGCGGGCGCTACTGAATGTGATTTCAAACGGCTTCCATGCGGCGAGCAAGCGCAGGGCGATGATAGACGGCGGCGATTACGAGCCGACCCTCACGGCCTCGACCAAAAATCTTGGCGATCGTGTTGAAATCGCGATTCGTGATAACGGCACCGGCATCACGCCGGACGTGAAAGAAAAGATGTTCAACCCGTTCTTTACGACCAAACCGACCGGAGAAGGCACCGGTCTTGGCCTCTCCATCTGTCACGACATCATCGTCAAGCAACATGGCGGCTCAATTGAGGTCGATACAGAGCCGGGCAAATTTGCGGAAATCAGGGTGATCTTGCCGCGCGTCGCAGCTTTGCTTCCCGAGCGGCCATAATCGGCCCGATGTCCGCGGCTGCACCAGAATGACCGCTACAAACAACTCAATTATGCAAGATGCCGATCAGATCGTCGCCGAATGCCGCGATCTTATCGTTCGACACACGATAGACGCCGAAACGGCTCGCAATGTCGTTGTCAAGGCGATGCTCCTGCGACCAGCCCCTTCCCTGAAGGGCGACCCTGTGGAATTCAAGCAAACTGCCGGCCGCTCGGGCGCGACCGTGATCGTTTGATCCGATGTCCGCTATTGGCCATAGCGGACACCAGCTACTGCACCGCACATGTCTGCTTCTGACCCAAAGCAGATATCGACGGGTATCTTGGCCCCGTTACTGACCGGCCCGTTTCAAATGGTGGGGATGGTGAACGACGCGGATATCATTCCGACTTTTGGATATGTCGGGCGTAGCCATGAGTGCCCGGAAAAACCGGCCCCATGCCCGAATGAATTTGGCGACGACCCATAACGTTCCAACAATGGCACTTGCAAAAAATGCAAACACGGACCCAAAAGACGCGAAATATAACAAAACATTCATTGCTTTGAATCGCCTTACGCCCACAACAGGCAGTCTAGCCGGTTGTTCCGATAGCCGCCAAAGCATTTGGTCGGTGCAATGTCAGCTTTTGGCCCTTAGCGGACATTTCGGACCTTACTCGCCAGCAGGTTATCGCGCTTGTGGCTCAGCGCCAGCTACCCACCGTCTATCCCTTCCGCTATTTTGCCACTGATGGCGGTCTGATGTGTTATGGCCCCAATGTCACCGAACAATTTCGATTGGCAGCTGATTATATTAGTCGCGTGCTGAAGGTGAGAAGCCGGCTGAGTTGCCAGTGCAGGCGCCAGCGAAGTATGAGCTGGTGATCAATCTCAAAACTGCCAAGGCACTCGGCCTCACAGTGCCGCCGACGCTGCTCGCCCGCGCCGATGAGGTGATCGAATAGCGATCTTTTTTTGCTGCGCTGCATGAGTCCGTTATTGGCCCGTAGCGGACATGAGCTCTTGCAGTGCACATTTCTGGTTTCGGGGTAAAGCGGACATCATCAGGGAAAGGCGGACATCAAGAAATTCCGCGACCCAAAGCAGACATCGGGTCGATCCGGGTCGGTGGCTTGCAACGTCCGAGTGCCTAGTAGATTGGCCACAATCCCGGTGTTGCCAGTTCCAAAAGATGGCCGTCCGGATCGCGGAAATAGAGACTGCGTCCACCGCGTTCCCAATCGTTGCGCCCTTCGATGGCGATGCCCCGCGAAGCGAGATGTGCCTCCCAACGATCGAGCTCGCCCTTGCCAACGGCGAACGCCACATGCAACACGCCATCACCGCCGTGTCCAGGGATGGTCCCGCTGGGTAGGACAACGGTCTGCCCCGTGGTGCCCTTGCGAAAGACCAATAGGACATCGCGTCCGGCCACCGCATAAGCAGCCAATCGGTTGTCGCTATAGATCGGCTCCAGCCCAAGCACGCCCTCGTAGAAGGCGCGTGCACGCACCATGTCCTCGGTATGGATCGCAGTTTCCAAGATACCATCCAGCTTTGGCATGAAATTCTCCAGCAAGCCTTTTAGGGGGCCGGGCGGCAGTATCAGGTAAACCAACAGCCAGGGAGAACGGCCATGATGACCTATGTCGTGCTTGCCACGTTCACTGATCAAGGCGTCAAAAATGCTAAAGACGATCCGAAGCGGGCAGAAGTCTTCAGGCAGATGGCGAAGACGTTTGGAGTGACCGTGAAAGATATATTCTGGAGGCAAGGACGATACGACGTCGTGATTGCGCTCCCAGACCGCTCGCATGAGAGTCATACTTAGTTTTGAGGCCGATGACGCGTAAATTTGGCCTCAATTACCGATGCTCAGGGATGTCCGCTTTGGGTCGGAAGCAGACATGTGCGGTGCAACTAGCGATGTCCGCTTTACCCCTGAAAGCGGACATCGGTAATCTCTTTGCAATACATTCGTTCGAGCGGTCGCACGGTGAACGCCGACTGACAAATTTGGAGTCTCGTAAGCTCTAGAGAAGTGTAGAAATTGGCCAAATTCGCTGAGCCGGAGCGATGACAAAAGTTGAGGTCTCCATAACGAGGGAAAGGCGTGAATATGGAAATCTTAGATCGAATCGATTGGGCTAGTGTGAACTGGCTCTATGTCGCCGTGCTGACGGCGCTCGTTTTTTTCTCGACCTTGATCGGTGCGCTGCTCTCATTCAAACGGGCTTTCCGTACCGCTGTTCTGTCGGCCCTACTGTTTGCGGCAGGCTTCGTATTTTGGACCTACTACCCGCATGGCTTGCCACTGCCGACATCAGTAGCCACCCAGAACGCGCCGGACTCTCTCCGTCCCAACGAACGACTCTCGCCGCCCCAATGAGGTCTCGTCCGCCTATAGTGGTAATTGTTCTGTTGTCGTCGGCCGTTCTCGTCGTTGCCTCTCGCGTTACTTTGACCTTAGACGGCGATTCGTCGGGCCTTTGATGGTGCGCGTCTTAGCAACGCCTCCAGCAGGCGCATTTGTTCGTCCGCCTGCGGCCGGTCCAACCATTCCTCCACCGTTCCTGCGAGTGCCGTGCCACACCCGCCAAACGACGCCAAGGATGAAGGCGGTCACGATGAGGGCCCAACGCGAGACCAAATGCCCGCTTTTTCGGTGTGGTAAAGCGTGTGTTGCAATGGCAGCGCTACGAAGGAATTACTGAACCGAGCGATGCTGCGTTAGAGCGGACCACCCCTTGGTTAGAATTAAGGTTAGAGGTTGGTCTAATGTTAGCGAAGGAGAGGTCCATGCGCTTGCAGTTCGTTGGCTGCGGTGATGCATTTGGTTCTGGCGGCCGGTTCAATACCTGCTTCCACGTTCACAGCAATAACCTAGATTTCTTGATTGATTGCGGGGCGTCTTCTCTCGTTGCGATGAAGGGTCTAAAAATTGACCGCAACGCGATCGATCTCATATTGATTACGCATTTTCATCTCGACCATTTTGGCGGCGTTCCATTTTTTATTCTGGATGCGCAGTTGGTCGTCAAGCGCACCCGACCTCTCATCATTGCTGGCCCGCCCGGTTTAAACGATTGGTTCAATCGTCTTTTCGCCGTAACATTTCCCGGCGAACGCAAATTGTCTTTTGATTTAAGATTGCAGGAGCTCGATATCCGCTCCCGTAATCAGATAGCTGGATTTGAAGTAACCCCGTTTCACGTCAAACATGACGATAAAGTTGGGCCTTGTCTCGCTTATCGCATCGAATTGGATGAGAAAATTATTTGTTATTCTGGCGACACCGAGTGGACCGATGTCTTACTCAAAGCAGCTCACGGTGCCGACCTGTTTATATGCGAGTGCTATATGTTCGACAAAGTCGTACGAACGCATCTCTCGCTTTCTACGTTGGTCGAAAAGCTACCAGCCATTGGCGCCAAACGTGTAATTTTGACCCATATGAGCGACGATATGTTGTCACGCGCGGACGAAATCAAATGGGAATTGGCACAAGACGGCAGGACGGTCTCACTATAGTAAGGTCGTTCGATGCCCGTACCGTAAGCGGCATGTTTTGAGGGCCGAACAGACATCGCGCGGACACGCCGCTTTGTCCGTAAATGACCGAACGTCGGCCCTTCCAGATGACCCGTGCAAATTGTTACGATGCTCTTTAACGGCGCCTTCCTAGCCCCAAACTGAATGTGTAAATGCAGTGTCCGATATTGCGCTCAAGAACGTCAGTAAATTGTGGGGCAATACGGTCGCCGTCGACGGCGTGAGCTTCGAGGCCGACGCGGGCTCCTTTCTGGTTTTGCTCGGACCTTCCGGGTGCGGAAAATCCACCACCCTACGGTTGATCGCAGGTCTGGAGGAGGTATCGAGCGGAAGAATCTTTATCGGCGGCGAGGACGTAACTGATCTTGCGCCCGCCAAACGTCATATCGCCATGGTATTTCAATCGTACGCGCTGTTCCCGCACCTGACGGTGTCCGAGAATATTCTTTTCGGACTGCGCGTACGCAAGACGCCTGTCTCTGAACGCTCGCGCCGACTCGATCGAGTGGCATCACTGCTAGGCCTGGGTGCGTTGCTGGATCGCAAACCGTCTCAGCTTTCCGGGGGTCAACAGCAGCGCGTTGCCCTTGGTCGCGCGATTATCGCCGAGACGCCAGTTTGCCTGATGGACGAACCGCTCTCCAACCTTGATGCACAGTTGCGGGCCGAGATGCGACGCGAGATTCGAGCGTTACAGCAGAAGCTTGGCGTTACTTTGACTTACGTCACTCACGACCAGAGTGAAGCCATGAGTATGGCCGATAAAGTTATCTTGATGCGTGAAGGCAAAGTCGAACAGGCTGCGGTGCCCGATCGCCTGTATGCACGGCCGGCGACAGTTTTTGCTGCACGCTTCATCGGAACACCGCCCATGAACATCATCACGCTCGAAGCGGCTGCTGGCGTCACCGTCATCGCTAATAGCAACGTGCAAATACTGCCGACGCCAATCGACGCCTTGCTGCTCGGTATTCGTCCGGAGGAAGTGATCATCGCCGAGAAGGGAATTTCTGCGCGCGTCATAAACATCGAGTATCTCGGTGCCGATACGGTCGTCACCTGTGCCGTTGGCGGCCAGTTTGTCACCGCGCGCGTAGCCGGCAAGACCGCGTTAACGCCGGACGAGACTATTCATCTCGAGTTGCCGCCCGAGAAACTGCACTTCTTCGACGCAGCGAACGGGCGGCGTCGGGACGAGGTGTCAACCATCGCGACAGCAGGCACAGTTCCCTTCGTTTCCGAAGCTATGATCTAGGGAGGCTAAAATGAAATGGCTTGCTTTGTTAGTTGGAGGGGCCGTCCTCGCACTGGCGTCCCCGGCCGTCGCGGCGGATGTCGAACTCTCATTCTATTATCCGGTTGCCGTGGGCGGCCCGATTACCAAGATTATTGACGGCTATGCCGCCGACTTCGAAAAGGAAAATCCCGGGATCAAGATCAAGGCGATCTATGCAGGAACGTACCAGGACACCCTGGTGAAGGCGCTCACCGCGCTCAAGAGCGGTGAACCACCGGATATCGCCGTGTTGCTTTCAACGGACATGTTCACGTTGATAGACGAAGACGCAGTTACGCCCTTCGACCCGTTACTTACTGATGCTGACAAAGCGTGGGCCAAATCGTTTTATCCAGCCTTCATGGAGAACAGCGAGACAGGAGGCAAAACCTGGGGTATTCCGTTCCAGCGATCGACCATCGTCATGTATTGGAACAAGGATGCATTCAAGGCGGCCGGCCTCAATCCCGATAAGGCGCCGGACAACTGGGACGAACTTGTTGCCTACGGCCAAAAGCTCACCAAGCGTGACGGCAGCAATGTGTCCCAGTGGGGCGTTGAGATCCCCTCGACCGGATTTCCCTATTGGCTGTTCCAAGGTCTGACGACGGCCAATAGCGTACGGTTGATGAACGATGCTGGAACGGAAACCTATTTTGATAAACCAGCTGTGATTGAAGCCTTGCGATATTGGGTCGATCTCAGCCGCAAAGAAAAGATCCAGCCAACTGGCACGATCGAATGGGGCACAACACCGAAAGACTTTTTCGAGCGCAAGACGGCGATCATGTGGACGACCACCGGCAATCTCACCAATGTCAAGACGAACGCACCGTTTCCGTTCGGTGTTGCAATGCTACCGGCGCACAATGGTCGTGGCTCTCCGACTGGGGGCGGCAACTTCTATCTGTTCAAGAAGATGACCGCCGACAAATCTGCGGCAGCAATCAAGTTCATCAAATGGATGACGACGCCAGAGCGTGCCGCCGACTGGGGTATAAAGACCGGTTATATCGCGGTTCGACCCGATGCTTGGGAAACCCCTGCGATGAAGCAATACGTAACCGATTTCCCGGCCGCTGCGGTGGCGCGTGACCAGCTCAAGTATGCGGTGGCGGAGCTGTCGACCCACGATAATCAACGGGTCACCAAGGCGCTCAATGATGGGCTGCAAGCCGCACTCAACGGAACCAAGACGCCGGACCAGGCAATGAAGGACGCGCAACAGGAGGCGGCGCGTATCCTTCGTTCCTACAAGTAATGAGTATCGAAGGCGACCTTTTGCGCGAACCGTCGGGGGAGGGTCGTCGACAACTTCCCCGATCGACGGTACACGTGGTCGAAGTCGCCCCCCGGCCTAGCCATGTGGGCCTGGGAGCGCGATGGGCAACCCATGTCAACGGCTGGCTGCTGTTGTTGCCGGCAGCGGTTTTGCTGGTGACCTTTACACACTATCCCGCCGTCGCGACTTTTATTGGCAGCTTCTTCTCGACGCCAAAAGGTGCGAGACCCGCCGTCTTCGTTGGCCTCGACAACTACCAGGCCATGATCGAAGACCCGATCTTCTGGCAGGCGCTCCGCAACAATATCATCTACGCGGCGAGCACCATTCCGCTAACTATCGTATTGGCATTGTTCATGGCGGTCGCAGTCAACGCCAAATTGGTCGGCCGATCCTTTATGCGGCTCGCCTTTTTTACTCCCACCGTGCTACCGATGATCGCTGTCGCCAACATTTGGCTGTTTTTCTATTCGCCTGGATACGGCCTTGCCGATCAGGTGTTGAGCCTATTCGGCGTGCCGGCGCATAATTGGCTCGGCGACGAACACACAGCGCTCGTCTGCTTGATCGTTGTGGCAGTGTGGAAAGACGCCGGGTTTTTCATGATTTTCTATCTCGCCGCGCTTCAGCAAATGTCTCCTCATCTTAGCGAAGCAGCAGCGCTGGAAGGTGCCAGCCGTTGGTACTTCTTTCGCCGCGTGACTTTCCCGCTGCTCATGCCGACAACTTTGTTTGTACTCATTAACGCGATCATCAATTCGTTTCGACTGGTCGACCACATCATTGTGATGACGCGCGGCGGCCCCAACAACACGACTGCCCTGCTTTTGTATTACATTTACGAAGTTGGCTTTAAATTCTGGGATACGGCCTTTGCCGCGACGCTGACGGTTGTATTGCTCGTGTTGCTGGCCGCAATGGCACTCAGCCAATTTGTTTTCTTAGACCGCCGAATTCATTACCAATGAATGACCACCTGCAAACCACGCGCGCGAGTGCTGCGCTGGAACGGGCTGGCGCGTGGTTGCTGGCGTTCCTCTGGATTTTGCCGCTCGCGTACGCGCTGTGGGCGGCAATTCATCCGAGCGCGTACTCGGCACATTTCACTTTGAATGCCCCGCTTACTTCGGAGAATTTCGTCAAGGCTTGGAACGCGGCTCCGTTCGCGCGGTACTTCCTGAATACTTTTGTGCTGGTGACAATGATTTTGGCGGCGCAACTCGTACTTTGCACGCTCGCCGCTTATGCCTTTGCGCGCTTTAAGTTCTATGGGCGTGAGCTAGCTTTTATTCTGGTGCTGCTCCAGCTCATGATCATGCCGGACGTGCTGATCGTGGAGAACTACCGAACCATGACCGCCGCAGGCATAGTCGACACGATCCCTGCGATCGGACTGCCCTACATGGCCTCGGCGTTTGGCATTTTCCTGTTGCGGCAAACTTTCAAAACGGTGCCGAGCGAGCTCGACGAGGCGGCGCGGGTTGAGGGTGCAAGCCCACTTCAGGTTCTGCTCAAAGTTTATGTGCCACTCGCCAAGCCTGTTTACATTGCCTATGGCCTGGTATCGATCAGCTATCACTGGAACAACTTCCTGTGGCCATTGATCATTACCAACTCTGTGAACACCCGGCCACTGACGGTCGGGCTGCAGATTTTCGCATCGTCCGATCAAGGTATCGATTGGTCGCTGATTGCTGCCGCAACGCTAATGACGTCGGCGCCACTGCTAACAGCTTTTCTGTTGTTTCAGCGGCAATTCGTTCAAAGCTTTATGCGAGCGGGAATTCGCTGAAAGTTGGATGAAAACGAATTTCCAACTATTTCCGCTTTTGGCCCAAAGCGGACATCGCCTAGTGCGATGCACATGTCCGCTTTCGAGGGTAAAGCAGAGATGAGGTAAAGCGGACATGCCACTTTGCGTTGCACATGTCTGTTTTTGACCCATAGCAGACATGGGCTGTTGCACCGAGCTTGAGCAAGCTGCACTGGAGCCGGCCCTCCTGCAGCTCACAAGGATCAGGAATTCGGCCGGTCGTTCGGCTCATTGATCGCGCGCTTAAGCGCCTCGGACATGGGCAGCTGGATGTTGATGCCTTTGGGTGGGATCGGACTCTCGAACCACCGAACATAGAGCTTCTCGAACTCGCCAGAGCGCATCAGCTTCGCGAGCGTGTCATCCACCAATGCCTTGAATTGCGGATCGTCCTTGCGGAGCATCAGCGCATAGGGGTCCGACGGGTAAGACTTGTCGAGTAGCTTGAAATCGGCAGGCACTTTCGCATTCGCTCGAAAGCCGGCGATCAGGACGTCGTCCTCCATCCATGCGCTGGCGCGGCCGGTCTCGACCAGCAGGAACGATTCGGCATGGTCCTTACCCTGCACGACCGTCATGCCGAGCTTGTGGTCATTGTTCATCTTGTTGACGAACAGGGCGGTGTTGGTGCCGGCCGTGACGACGACGGTCCTACCACGAAGGTCTTCCGCCGAGTTGATGTCGCCCTTTGCGCGCGCAATCCATCTGAACTGTGGAACGAAAACCGTGTAGGAAAATCCAACCTGTTTCTGCCGAGCGCTCATGTTGGCCGTCGAGCCGCATTCGATGTCGACGGTACCGTTAGCGACTAGGGGGATGCGGTTCGCCGAGGTTACCGCATTGTATTTGATCGTGAGGTCGGACGTGCCCAGTTTCGTCTTCACGGCGTCCACGACGCGCTTGCACAATTCAATCGAGAAACCGACCGGCTGCAAGGCTTCGCCGAGGTACGACAAGGGCAGCGAGCTTTCGCGATAACCGATCGTGAAGGTGCCAGTCTCCTTTGCCTTTTTCAGCGTGCCTTCCAGGTCTTGCGTCCTCGCTGGAGCCGATGCGCCGATGAACAAACAGGTCATTGCGGTGAGCGCGATTGCATTTCTCATGACACTCCTCCCTGTTACGCGCGTGCCTCCCGTTTCATGGGTTGGTGGTGGTAGCGGCGTCGACTGACTCTCCGAGACGTTCGACGATTGTGTCGATCTGCGCGGCGTCAACGATGAACGGAGGCGCAATCAGGACATGGTCGCCGCGCGCGCCATCCAGCGTGCCGCCCATCGGGTAGACCATCAGCCCCCGCGCCATCGCTTCGCGTTTGACGCAGGCATGCATCTTTAGTTTCGGGTCGAACGGCTCCTTGGTGCTGCGATCGAGCACCAGCTCGATGCCGTGAAATAGCCCGCGCCCGCGCACGTCACCGACATACGGATGATTGCTGAAACGTTCGCTCAATCGGCGGGACAGGTGGGCACCCTGCTTGCGTACGTTGGCGAGTAAATCGTCCCGATGGATAACCTGCTGCACCGCCAGCGCTGCCGCACAAGCGAGCGGATGAGCCATGTAGGTGTGGCCGTGTTGGAAGGCGCCGGAGCCGTTCGCAATCGTGGTGAAGATCTCTTGGCCGATCAGCAGCGCACCGATGGGCGCGAAACCACCACCCATGCCCTTGGCGATCGTCATCAGATCCGGGCTTATCCCTTCCTGCTCGCAGGCGTGCAGGGTGCCCGTTCGGCCCATTCCGCACATCACTTCGTCGAGAATGAGCAGGATGCCATGGCGGTCGCAGATTTTGCGTACGTGCTTGAAATAGCCCGGCACCGCCGGGACAGCGCCCATGGTCGCACCGACGACGGTTTCCGCGACAAAGGCGATGACGTTGCGAGCACCGATCTCGTTGATCTTGCCGTCGAGCTCCTGCGCCAGGCGCTCCCCATACTGGTGCGGGCTTTCGTCCGCACGGCGCTCGCGATACTCATAGACTGGCGAGACGTGATGCGTTTCGATCAGCAACGGCGTGAATGGCTTACGTTGCCATTCGCGCCCACCGACGGCGAGCGCGCCGAGCGTCACGCCGTGATAGCTTTGCCGTCGCGCGACGATGTACTTGCGCTGCAGCTCACCGCGCTCGACGAAAAACTGGCGCGCCAGCTTCAGCGCCGCCTCGATCGCCTCGGAACCGCCACTGACGAACAGCACGTGGTCAATGCCGTTCGGCGCATGCGCGACAAGGTGGTCGGCCAGTTCTTCGGCGACCCGCGTGGTGAAGAAACTGGTATGCGCATATTCGAGGCTGTCCAGCTGTGCGCTAATCGCCGCATTCACGGCCGGATGCGAATGGCCGAGGCAGGACACGGCGGCGCCGCCGGAGGCATCGATGTAGTCCTTGCCCTTCGTGTCGCGGATGAAAATTCCTCGCCCGCTCGCTGCGACCGGGTGGTCGTGACCGATCTGGCGATGAAGGATGTGCGTCATGATCGTTACGAGCTCTTTCCGCAGAACGTAGGTATCGAATGCCGCCAATTGTGCCTCGCTGCGCGCGAGGAATTTGAGTGTGTCGGAACCCTGCCGGGCGGCGGCAAGTGCTGCCAGGCATTCGCCGCGGCTTCTGCAACAATCATTTCATAATAGTATTTATTGAGCCAGTTGTTTCACGCTGCCGCAGCTGTTCTCAGCGACGGGGTAAGAATGGCCTGAAGGATCCGGGACATCATTGGTCTTCTGCACCAGGCGATCTAAATGTGCCGCCGATCCTGACCAGTTTCCATCTTTTCTATATAGTGTTGCGCTTATGGCAGATCCGCGCATCCACGTCGTTCGTTTTGCGTTCATTTGGACAAGCCCGGCCATGCCAATTCTCTGATTCCAGACCGTCGAAATTGTTCTAACTGAGGAGAATGGAGTGGGATGGGCTGGCGGATCGGAATCGATATTGGAGGGACGTTCACGGATGTCGCCCTGGTCGAAGATACGAGCGGCAGCATCGGCGTGGCCAAGGTCCCAACGACGCCCGATGATCTCGCGCGCGGTGTGCTAAGCGCGCTGAAGATGGCGATGGAACGGCACCGGATTTTTCCGGTCGAGGTTGGATTGCTGTCGCATGCGACGACCGTCGTGACAAACTCCATTCTCGAGGAGACCGGTGCGCGGGCTGCGTTGATTACAACGCGCGGTTTCCGCGATCTGCTGGAGCTTCGGCGCTCGGCGCGGGCGGACCTATATGACCTGTTTCAGGATCCTCCAGCCACACTGATCCCGCGCCGTCGCCGGTTCGAGATCACGGAACGCGTCGGTGCTGATGGCGCCGTTGTCACGCCGCTTGATGAGAACGAAGTGGATAAGCTCATCTTGATGCTGAAGGCGACGAGGGTCGATGCGATTGCGATCTCGCTCCTCTTCAGCTTCCTCTATCCCGAGCACGAGCGACGGCTCGGTTCGCTTCTGCGAGCTGCGCTGCCGGATGTTCCAATCTATCTGTCGTCGGATGTATTGCCCGAGATCAAGGAGTTCGAGCGCACGAGCACGACCGCCGTTTGTGCTTACGTTGGGCCCATTCTCTTCTCATATTTACGGCGGTTGGAAAAGGTAATGCGCGATCAGGCCTTGCCGCCACTCCACTTGATGGGCTCGAACGGAGGCGTCTTCGAGGCCGCCGAGGCCATCGCCATGCCGGCAATGACCGTGGAGTCGGGACCTGCGGCAGGGGTGGTTGCTGCGGCGCTAATGGCACGTCAAACGGGACACCTCGACCTCCTCTCGTTTGACATGGGGGGTACGACGGCCAAGGCAAGCTTGATCCGTGATGGTCATTACGAGACGACGCCAGACTACGAGGTGGGCGGCGGATCAAGCTTGCGGCGCTGGATGAGCGGCATCGGTCATCCCATTCGCGTGCCCGTCATCGACCTTGCTGAAGTCTCCGCCGGAGGTGGATCAATTGCCTGGGTCGACCAAGCCGGTGCCCTGCGGGTCGGCCCAAAAAGTGCCGGTGCTAACCCGGGTCCTGCATGCTATGCCCGCGGTGGCACCGAGCCGACCGTCACCGACTGCAACCTCCTGCTCGGGTACCTCGATAAGAGCTCGCTGCTTGACGGAGAGCTGTCGATCGATCATGCAGCAGCTGTCGCTGCCGTTCGCTCTCGGCTCGCCGAACCACTTGGAGTTGATCTAAGCACAGCTGCCGCCGCCGTCATCGATGTGGTCAATAACGCCATGGCGGAAGTTCTGAAGATCGTGTCGGTCCAGCGCGGCCATGATCCGCGTGACTTTGTGCTAGCCGCCTTCGGTGGGGCAGGGCCTCTGCACGCCGCTGCGCTCGCGAGCGAGCTCGGCATTGCCCAGGTCATCTGCCCGCCGATTCCTGGCGCCTTCTCGGCGCTCGGCTTGGTCGGCACGGATTTGAGGCGTGACTACGTGCAGACGTTATTCACCATCGCCGACACCGCCGATCCTGCAGCGGTGGAGGCTGCTTTCGTTGTGCTTGAAAGCAAGGGGACAGCGATGCTGGACAGGGCAGGCGTCGCACCGGAACGGCGGCGGTTCGAGCGTTCCGTCGACGCGCGCTATCCTCGGCAATCCTACGAGCTCCCGGTGCCAGTTCCTCCCGGCGTGTTTGACAAGGCGTCACTAGAGAAGATCGCGGAGAGCTTTCACGCGCGTCACCTGCAAATCTATGGCCACCAGAACCGCGACGAACCGGTACAGCTCGTCAGTGTTCGGGTCGCGGCGATCGGTGCAATTCCACCGCTGGTGGTCCGAAATAGGACGCCTCCTCTTGGTACGAACGCCGTTAAGTCGGAGCGGGAGATCTGGTTTCGTGAAACAGGGGTGGTGAGGGCCACCATTTTTGATCGTAGGCTGATGCCGGCGGGACTAACGCTGTCTGGTCCGGCGGTGATCGAATCGCTCGAGTCAACCATTCTCGTCCCACCCGACTGGCAGGCAAAGATGAATCAGGACGGTTTCGTTCTGCTGCAGCGGATCCGGCGAAATTGATCTACGCGTCCCATTAGCCTGAAAAGATGCTCTATTGGTATGTCGAGGCCGAGGCAAAAATGCACCAGATTCTACAAAAGGCGGATCCCGCCACCTTCGAAATTATTAAAAACAGTTTCTACAAGATCGCCGAGGAGATGCGAGTGGTTCTGGCAAAGACTGCCTTTTCGCCGCTGTTGAAATCGGCTGGCGATTACTCCTGTGGCTTGTTTGACGCTCGCGGCGAAATGGTGGCGCAAGGGCCGGATCTGCCGATCCATCTCGGGTCGATGCCCGATGCGGTTCGGGCCGTGGTGGCGGCTTTCGCATCGGATGTCCATGAGGGCGATGTTTTTATCCATAACGATCCCTACTTCGGTGGGAGTCATTTGCCGGATGTGAATGTAGTGCGGCCAGCGTTTAGCGATGGCCGGCTTCTCGGTTACGCATGCCTGCGCGCACACTGGCCGGATATCGGTTCCGCCACGCCGGGCAGTTACGGCGCGGTCACCGAGATCTACGGCGAAGGGTTGCGCATGCCGCCGCTTCGGCTCATTAGCTGCGGCACGCTCAATATTGATTTGGAGAAGCTCATTCTTGCGAACGTCCGCACTCCTGATGAACGCAAGGGCGATCTTGGCGCACAACTCGCGGCAACGCTGCGAGCCGTTGAACGCTTGAAAAAACTCGCCCAACGCTACGGCAGTGCAGAACTGATCGGCTATATGAAACAGGTCATGGATTATTCGGAGCGGCTCATGCGTGCGACGCTCCTAGACCTTCCGGACGGAGAGGGATATTTCGAAGATTACTGTGATGGCGACGGTATTGCGGACGCGCCCGGCGAGGACGCGCGATTTCGCATTTGCCTTTCTATAAGGAAGGCGGCCGACCAACTAATCGTGGATTTTGACGGCACGGATCCGCAAGTAAAGGGGCCAATGAACGCACCGCTGTCCGTCACTGCGTCGGGCATTTTTTGCGGCCTGAAGACTGCTGTTGATCCGAGCAATCTCATCCCGGCCAATTCTGGCTGCTGGCGCAGCATTGAGATCAGGGCGGGCAAGGGCTTGGTGGTTAACGCGGCGTTTCCCGCGCCGGTGGTTTATGCCAATCACGAGATATCGCATCGCGTGGCCGACATGGTGATGGGCGCACTCGTAAGCTTTCTGCCAAGGCAGGTGATGGCCTGCAGCCAAGGCACATCGGCGATCTTAACTTTGGGTGGCACCGACCCTCGCAGCGGCCGGCACTATGTTTCGTACGAGACGGTCAAAGGAGGATACGGGGCGCGGCCAAACAAAGACGGAATCAATTGTATTGCCAGTGGCATTTCCAACACGATGAATACACCGGTGGAAATTATGGAGATGACTTTTCCGGTCCGCATCGAGCGATATGAGGTCAACCCGGATTCCGGTGGCGCTGGACGTTATCGGGGAGGTTGTGGCGCAAGGCGGGTCTGGCGCCTGCTGGCGGGCGCCGACGCGACTGGAGCGCTATGTATGGAGCGGATGACCTCGCCGCCCTTTGGTTTGCTCGGCGGGGCGCCCGGTGCCCGCGCGGCGGTGAAGCTCACGACCGCCGACGGGGTTACGCGTGACCTGCCGAGCAAGGGTGCGTTCGCTGCGCCGGCGGGCTCGGTCATCGACATGATCACGCCCGGCTCGGGTGGTCTCGGTCCAGTCATAGAACGCGATACGGCTGCTATCGGCCGCGACTTGCTTGATGGCTACGTGAGCCCGGTGGCAGCGGAACGCGATTACGGCATCGCGGATGTAGAAATGCTGCGGAAAGCAGCTGCTTCGGAGGACGCAAGGTGACCTACATCCCGAACTCTATCGAAGCGCGCGACGTCGCAAGTCTCGTACACATGCAAACGAACCTTCGTACGCACCAGCAAGATGGGCCGCTCGTCATTTCCCGCGGCGACGGCTGCCGGGTGTTCGACGATTCCGGCAACGAGTACATCGAAGCAGTCGCGGGGCTTTGGTGCGCCGCGCTCGGCTTCGGCTCCGAGCGACTCGCCAAGGTCGCCTACGAGCAGATGCGTAAGCTTGGCTACTACCACCTCTATCGGCATCGTTCGACCGAACCAGCCATCATGCTGGCGGAGGAACTTCTTAGGATCGCGCCCGTCCCCATGGCCCGCGTCGTCTTCCAATGCTCGGGTTCGGAGGCGAACGACACCGCGATCAAGCTCGCCTGGTATTATTGGGACGCGGTCGGACAGCCGCAACGCACCAAGATCATCTCGCGCCAAATGGCGTACCACGGCAACACGTGCGCCGCCGTGAGTCTATCCGGGAAGCCGGACATGCATGTGGGGTTTGGCCTGCCATTCTCGCAGTTCAAACACACAGAGTTCCCGCATTATTACCGCCGGCACGAGCCAGGCGAGAGCGAAATGGAATTTTCGACGCGCATGGCCGAGGCACTAGAGATTCTCGTTCGAGCCGAAGGACCTCAAACCATTGCGGCATTTTTCGCAGAGCCTGTCATGGGCGCCGGCGGCGCGATCCTTCCCCCGCAAAATTACTTCGAGAAGATCCAGGAGGTCTTACGCAAGTATGACATCCTATTGGTTGCCGACGAGGTGATTTGCGGCTTTGCCCGCACAGGTGAAATGTGGGGCTCTCAGACCTACGGGATCCGACCCGACATGATGACCTCGGCCAAGGCCCTTTCGGCCGCCATGCAGCCGATTTCAGCAGTCTTCATTAACGATCGGATCTACGAAGCAATGCTCGCGCAGTCAGATAAGTTCGGCAACTTTGCGCACGGCTTTACTTATGCGGGGCATCCGGTCGCAGCAGCAGTCGCACTCGAAGTGCAGAGGATCTACGCGGAAATGGATATCGTCAGTCGCGTCAAGCGCCTGGCCCCGCTATTTCAGTCAGCGTTGGGCCGGCTGAAGTCACATCCGCTCGTGGGTGATGTGCGAGGGGTGGGCCTAATCTCTGGTATGGAATTGATGCGCGACGCCCACAAGCGGGTTCCCTTCGATCGGCACATCAATGTTGGTGCGCGCGTTGACAAGGCCGCCAAGCGGCGCGGGCTTATCTTACGAGTGGTCGGCGACCGGCTGGTGTTCGCTCCGCCTCTGGTGATAGAGCCGCCGCAAATCGAATTGATTGGCGAGCGACTCGAACAGGCCTTGGACGATGTTGCTATCGAGCTGAAGAATGACGGCAGTTTGCGATGAGTCTCGCTGTGCTTGGGAAAACATTGAATAAGGCGCGTGTATGCCGCTATTGGCTCCCGGCACGCAAATGTCCGCTAATGACCCAAAGCGGACTCGACATTACTTTTTTGCGGCGCGACTGACACTCACCGTTCCCCGATCAGCAGCCGATCCGAATCATCCTTGAGATGCACGCCCGAGATGCGGCGGGAGCGCATCGCCCGAATCAAATATGCGAGTTTGAACGCGGCGTCGGCGTATGCGATGCCCTCAGGTCGGATGTTGGAGATGCAGTTGCGGTTCGCATCCGTCGTGTGGGGGCCGGGCTGCCAGGTCAGGTACGCACCCATGCTGTCGGGTGCCGAAAGACCGGGGCGCTCACCGATAAGAACAACTGCGCAATCTGCGCGAAGCGTGTTGGCAATTGCATCGCCGACCGCAACCCGTCCTTGGCGGACGACGACCAGCGGCGCGATCCTCCAACCTTCGGCGCGCAACGTCGGCACGACACCAGCCAAGACCGGCGTCGCGTGCACTTGTATCGCGCGTGCAGACAGGCCGTCGGCGACGACGAGTGCAATGTCATAACCATTACCGTGTGCGTGCTGCGAAAGCGTCGTCTCGGCACCTGACGCAAGGCGACGCCCGACGTCCGGACGCAACAGATACTGGTGCCGATCTTTGGAAGCGCTTGCGATTGACAGGACAGGGAGTCCCAGCGTCCCGAGCTCGGCAACGAGACGCGGCTCATCGATCGGCTCGTGCACCGCATCACGGGCGCGGGCGTGGGCGAGCTGAAGGTCGAGCTGGGAGCCGGTCGCAAGCGATGCGCCGGTCCGCCTGAGTCCGATGCGTGCAGGCGTCAGTCTGCGCAACTCAGCCCATAGCCCGTCATCCTCTGGCCAACGCTGTGGCCTGTGGTCGGGTGGTGCGGTGGCATCTCGATCTTCTTTCATGAGTTCAAGCCGAAAGTAGCGCGCGAAAGCGGCCGGGCATGCTGTGCGGGCGGATCCGGTTCGCAGCATCCATCAGGCCTTGTCGCTCCAGCCACGTCTCGAATTCCGGCGCCGGACGACGCCCAAGCAAATCACGCATGGCGAGCGCATCATGGAATGACGTGCTCTGGTAGCCCAGCATGACGTCGTCGGCGCCCGGTACGCCCATTACGAAATTGACACCACTTGCGACCAACAGTGCCAGCAGAGCATCTGCGTCGTCCTGATCCGCCTCAGCATGGTTCGTGTAACAGACGTCGACGCCCATCGGCACGCCCATAAGCTTGCCGCAGAAATGATCCTCCAACCCAGCGCGCGTGATTTGCTTACCGTTGAACAGATACTCAGGTCCGATGAAGCCGACGACCGTGTTGACCAACAGCGGCTCGAATTGGCGAGCAACAGCATAAGCGCGCGCCTCGAGCGTCTGCTGGTCGACTCCTTGATGCGCATTGGCTGAAAGGGCGCTGCCTTGGCCGGTTTCGAAATACATTACGTTGTTGCCGACAGTGCCGCGCCGAAGCGACAGGGCGGCGTCTCGAGCCTCCGCCAGGATAGCGAGATTGATACCGAAACTCCGATTGGCCGCTTCAGTCCCGGCGATTGATTGAAAGACGAGATCGATTGGCGAGCCCCTGCGAATTAGATCCAGCGTGGTCGTTACGTGCGCCAGCACGCAGCATTGCGTCGGGATCTCGAGCTTGATCCTGATTTCATCGAGCTTGCACAGCAATGCGTGCGCGCGCTCGGGGCTGTCGGTCGCAGGATTGACACCAATGACAGCATCCCCCGAACCCAGAAGCAACCCGTCGAGGATGCTTGCCGCGATGCCTCGTACGTCATCGGTCGGATGATTGGGCTGCAGCCGCACCGACAGGTGGCCCGGCAGACCCACCGTGTTGCGAAATCGGGTTACTACAGAGCATTTTGCAGCCATTATCATTAAGTCCTGAAGGCGGCTGATTTTGCTCACTGCAGCTGCCATCTCCGGCATGACCCCCGGCGCTAATGCAGCCAACGCCGAAGTCGTCGCCTCATCAGACAACAGCCAGTCGCGAAACTCGCCAACCGTCTGATGCGCAAGTGGCGCCAACGCCTTTTGGTCGTGCGTGTCCACGATAAGCCGTGTCACCTCACACGCCTCGTAGGGAACAACGTGCTGATGAAGGAAGGTGGCTAACGGCAGATCGGCAAGCACGTGTTGTGCCGCGATACGCTCCTCGTCCGTGTCTGCGGAAAGACCGGCAAGTTGATCGCCGCTGCGCAACGGGGATGCCTTGGCAAGTAAATTGGCGAGATCCCGAAATTTGTAACGGCGAGCTCCGATAGTAGCGGAGTACATGGCAGAGCCCTAATGATGGCTTAGCCGCAATTATATCGGTAAGAGGCAGCCTTGGAACACGAGTTCGACCGCTTGGGCTATTGGCGCTTGAAGAACGGAGGTGCAAATTTGGGTAGCAAGAGCTATGGCACGGTCAGTTTTGAACAGCAGAAAGCGATGAGCGGCTAGAGTTCGTCAAGGGGCCTGCGAGCGGAGCACTGCCCCTCAATACGTTCGCATACACCTTGGCTATGACTTTGTGGAGGCCGAAAGCGGCCGGGTCGCTATTACGGTTAGCCCAACAATCGCTCACCTCAATCCGTGGGGTACAATACACGGCGGCCCCACCGCGACTCTTCTGGATAGCTGTATGGGCTTGGCCATCAAAACGGTGCTCGACAAAGGCGTCGGGAATTCAAAATATCGCTCGTTCGAGCTATCACGTTAGAGACCGGTGAGCTCAGGGCGGAAAGTAAAGTGCTTAATTGTGGCAGTCGTGTTGGCACGGCGGAAGGCAGGGTCACCGACGCCAACGGCCGATTACTCGCGCACGGAACGACAACTTGCCTAATTTTACCTAGCTGAAAGAGTACACGTGCATTGCGAAATATTGTTTGCAATGTCCGCTATGCGCCAGAAGCAGACATTTGTCGTGCCTAGTCGAACTTGCCTAAAGTGACAAACCGGCTTCAGGTGAAGCTGCGGGCTGTCTTCGAGGTGTTACCGAAGAACGAATACCGGATGCCGGGCCGACCCCAAAGGATGCGAAAATGAAACTTTCCCTGATGCAGATGCGTCTCGCAATCCTTTCGATACACGATTGTGAGGCAAAGGACTGCATTGAGGTGATGAAAGTCAAAGCTGATCAGGCGGGAGTCTCCAACGTACTCGACGTCTGTACATTTGAAATTCAAGGACACCCGACAGCTTCAAAATGCTTTTCTTGGAGCGTGCAGGAAAATCCGAGCCTGATCATGATTTCTGCAGTGCTCATGACGCCAGATGTAAAATCTGCGTCCGATGCCGTGAAATACAATCAAAAGCACTTGGAACAATCGTAATCAGCCAGCAAATCTGGTTGGCGTCCGGGGCTTAAGAGCTAGCGGCGAACGCGACCGCGTCTGTGCCGTCGATTGCCATCTCAACTGTCTCACCGACCTGCCATTTGGTCATCGATCCATGGCTGGGCAGCCTCAGTAGGACTTTTCCTTCGGCGGCCGCTTGGGTCTCGATGTGGATGTCGATGTACCCGCCCTGATAGATGAGCGCTGAAATCCGGCCGGTGCAGGCGATCGGCTTCGCGGTCGTAATAGCAAGACGCTCACATCTTACGAAGAGATCAACCGCGGCGTTAGGTGAGGGCTTATTGAGGCCGGTAACCGGCACCGGAATGCGGGCGTCGCCGATGGCGACAAGTGCGGTGGCCCCCTCCACTCGTTCGATCTTGCCTTTGAGTACATTCGCGTCGCCAATAAAAGAAGCCACGAACCGCTGGGCGGGGCAGCGGTAGATCTCCTCTGGCGTACCGATCTGCAGAATGCGTCCGTCCGACATGACGGTGATGCGGTCGGACAGGCTCAGCGCTTCACTCTGGTCATGAGTGACGAAGATGGTGGTGACGCCAAGCTTGCGTTGGATTTCCTTAACCTCAACCTGCATCGAACCGCGAAGGTTCTTGTCAAGGGCAGAGAAGGGCTCGTCGAGCAGCAACACTTTCGGGTTGATGATGAGTGCGCGCGCAATTGCCACGCGTTGCTGTTGACCGCCGGACAATTGCCGCGGCCGGCGATCCTCCAAGCCTCGCAATTTAACAAGTGAAAGCACTTCCGAAACCCGCTTATGAATTTCTGCCCTGTTGACGCCACGCATGCGCAGTCCATAGCCAATATTGGCCTCCACCGTCATATGCGGGAACAGCGCATAATTTTGGAACATCATGCCGATCTCCCGCTTGTAGGTCGGCAAATGGCTGACAGGGGCGCCGTCGATCGTAATTTCCCCGCTATCCGGCATGAAGAATCCGGCGACAAGGTTAAGCACCGTGGTCTTGCCGCAGCCAGACGGACCGAGCAGCGTCATCAGCTCACCGCGTCTGATCGTAAGGTGTGCCTCGTGAATCGCGATCACGCCACCGAAGCGTTTTGTCACACCATCGAGCGTAACGGCAAAGCCGGGTCGCTCAGCCGATGCGCCCTTAATGGCTGCGTTCGACATTCATGACCTTTCCGAGACCGAGAAACGCATTAGCAAATGTCAGCAGCAGCGCAGTCACGACGATGTACATGACCGACAGCGCCGCCATCGACGGGTCTGCGTATTCGCGGACGTAATTGTACATTGCGACCGGAAGCGTCTGAGTTCGTTGTGAGGTTACGAACAGTGAGGCGGTGAATTCGTTGAACGATAGTATAGCTGCGAATAGCCAACCGCTGGCCAAGCCCGGCGCTAGAAGCGGAAGTGTGACGGTCAGGAGCACGCGTCCGGGCGCCGCGCCAAGGCTTGCAGCTGCTAGCTCGTATCGTGGGTCCAGGTTACGCAGCGAGACGTAGACGCTGCGGAGCACGAACGGGAGCACCAACACAATGTGGCAGACGATGACGACTGCGAAGCCACGGGCGAGGCCGAGTTCCGCGGCAAGGATCAAGAAGCCGAGGCCGACGGTAAAATGCGGAATAACGAGCGGCGAAATCAGGATCGTTTCGATGAGTCTTTTGAACCGGAACTCGTAGCGGTCGATCGCGAAGGCAAAAGCGGCACCGATGACAAGCGCGGAGCTAGACGCCCACAGCGTGACAATGGCGCCGTTACGGAAACCGGCGCGGAAGTCTTCGTATTCGACGGCTTTTACAAACCATCGCCATGACCACTGTTCCGGCGGAAACGCGAGGATTGCTTTGTCGTTGAATGCCGCAAGCGTGACGACGAGAGCTGGAAGCACAAGAAATCCGAGGATCACAACGACGACCGAAATACCGATGACCCGTAGGAGTCGTTGGAAAGCCGAACGAGGCATTAGTGCGGTCCCATTCGCTCAAGCGGCCGCGCGAGCCATCGGAATAGCCACAGTGTGACAAAAGTTAGTGCTAATCCCGCAACGCAGAGGGCCGCAGCAAAGGGAAAATTAAAACTCGCGAAACCGAGCTGATAGACAAGGTTCGAGACCATGTTGACGCGGCCGCCGCCGATCAGTTGGGGTGTCGCGAAGGCGCTGAAAGTCCATGCAAAAGCGGTGGTAACACCTGCGACGATACCTGGCGCCGACAATGGCAGAGTTACGGTTATAAAAGTGCGGATTGGGCCGGCGCCGAGGCTCTCAGCCGCCTTCTGATAGTCGCGATCGATGTGCGACAAGGCGGCCGCCAGCATGATTACCATCACCGGCAGCGTGACATGAACGAGAGCGGTTACGACACCAAACTTCGTAAACATGAACTGTACAGGGCTGTCGATCAACCCGAGCTTGAGCAGCGTTGAATTGATGAAGCCATTATTGCCGAGCACAATGATCCACGAATAGGTGCGGACAACCTCACCAAGAAACAGCGGTGTGACAACGGTGACGAGAACGAATGATTTGATTGCCACGTTCGGCGTAAACACCAGCGCATAGGCGAGTGGATAGCCGACAATAAGCGTGAAGAACGCCGTAAGAAAACAGATCCAGACTGTGTCCAGAAAGACTCTCGCATACAATGGCTTTAAGAGAGCAACGAAGTTATTCAGAGTGAAGCCGCCGGCTTCGAGTGAGCCAGGAATATAGGCACGCACGCTGTACTGCAGCACCGCGATCATTGCGACGGCAAAGCCGAACGCACAAAGTGTAGCCGGCGTCACAAAGACGCGGAGGAATGGCTGCTGGGTCACGACGCGCGACCGTTCCAGGTAGACGAACGGCCGCGATCGGCTGACCGCGGCCGTCATCCAATCTTAGTTCATGATATTTTCGGCAAACCACTTGCGCCATTCAGCAGTTTTCTCGGCGCGCAGCTTCGAATCGATATTAATCTGCTTGGCCCACTGCTCCGCCGTCGTGAAAACGCCTGGCAGTTTCGCGATCTCGGGATCGACCTTTGCATTCAGAACAGCGGGGCTACCCTTCTTCAGCTTTGCGATGTCAGCTTGAACGGCAGGATCGAAGAGCGTGTTGATGAATTTGTAGGCAAGCTCGGCTTTTGGCGATCCCTTCATGATCGCGACGGTATCGATACCGAGCACTCCGCCTTCCTTCGGAACCGTGAGGGTGATTGGAACGCCTTGGCCAATCATATAGTGCGCATTCATCGACAGCACGACTTGTACTGGTGTCTCGCCGTTGGCAAGCAGCTGCTGGCTATTGGCATCGTTGGTATAGAATGCCTTGAAGTTTGGCTTCAGCGCCTTGAGTTTAGCCTCACCTTTTTCCCAGTGCGTCGCATCGGCACCAGAGAGTATCGCCGAAACGACGATGATGTGGCTTGGATCGAAGTCCGGAGCCGCAAGTTTGCTCTTAAGCTCCGGATTCCAGAGGTCATTCCAGCTCTCAAACTTGACGTTCTTCACGAGATCGGTGCGATAGCCGATCGTATAGATGTACGCCCAGCTGCCGAGGTGGTACGGACTGATCTTCGCCGGTTCAGCAAGGTTCTTCGCATTGGGGATCTTCGAGAGGTCAAGCTTCTCGAACAGCCCGTCGTTGGCGTAGAGCCAGCCGACGTGCGACGTCGTGAAGGTGATGTCGCTCTCTGGCGAGTCTTTCGAGAGTTTTGCCTTATTGAGGCGATCGATGGTGCCGCCCGTGATGAACTCGACCGGCACACCGGTTTCCTGCGTGAACTTCTTGGCGGCGGTTTCCGCGATCAGGTCGCGCCAACTACCTCCCCAGATGCTGACAACGAGTTTGTCTTGGGCGCGGCCCGGCACTTGTGATGTCCAGAGCGCAGCAAGTGCGACGAGCGCAACTAATAAGCGTTTCATTTGGCTTCCTCTCGTGCTGTGGACCGACCCCAGAAATTGCCAACGGGATGCCCCCCTATTGCACACGAATTTAGCCCAGGTGGTCAATCTCGGCGCGAGTATAGAGACACTCGTAGGACGGAGTGATCTTCCTGACTGCCAGTCTCTCGACCAGCCGAATCAGGCCCGGTTGCCCTTATGAAGAGCGTTTTGTTCGCAGGTTGGCGTTTTGCCCACAATATCCCGACCTTCGAGACACCTCTCTAGACTGCGCCTGGCCGTCTCGGATCCACGGCAGCTTCCGCTGACGCGAGTTTGCCGTGCCAACGGTCCATTCCGGGCGCCACTTGTTCCGTATTCCTTTTCGTCCGCTGATTGCTGTCAATGTGCAGCCGCTGATGCCAACGACCACTGGTCGCTGTAGGTCGGACACTTATTCTTAATGCGCGGCGCAGAGCGACATTGGTCAACGGATCGGCTGGCTTTGTGATTGGAAAGTGGTGCTGCTTGAGCGCTGCCAAATTTGCGACCAATGATGTGACGAAAACATCTGGCCTGTCAGCGCGACAGCAAGCCACTATTGCGGGCCGATCCGCAGGAGATCGCGGGCGTTGCACCGTCTGTCGTTCTAAGTTTAGGATGATAGAAAGGCTCGGTAGCTTTGGAGTGACGGTGGGTGACGAGTCAGGGTGTGGGCGCGCGTCTTCTGCGTAAGGAAGACGATCGTTTGATGCGTGGTCGTGGTCAGTTTGTTGCGGACCTGCGCTTCGCGGGCATGCAAGATGTTGCCTTTGTCCGCAGTCCTGTTGCGCACGGCCGCCTTAAGGCTATCGATGCGCCGGAGAGTTACCGCAAGTCGGTCTTCAATGCCGCCGATCTAGCTGCAGTGAAGCCGATTCGCGCCGTATCTGGCTTGCAGGGATTCAAACCATCCGATCAGCATTGTTTAGCCACCAGCAAGGTGCGTTTCGTGGGCGAGCCAGTCGCCATGTGCATAGCGACGACGCGGGCCGCTGCAGAGGACATCGCCTCGACAGTTGTGGTCAACATTGAAGAATTGCCGGCCATCCACGACATGCTGGCGGCGCGGGTGTCGCCACCTGCGCTTGTTCATGAACACTGGGGCGACAACGTTTTCCTCGAAACGTTTGTCAGTACCAATTTCGAGAAGGCACTGAACGCTCCGATCAAGATCACGCGGCAGATTAGAACGTCACGGCAATGTATGGCGCCGATCGAGGGACGCGGTGCCGTCGCACTGTGGGATACGCGGCTTGAGCAGCTTACGCTCTATTCAGCATGCCAGATGCCTCATATCGTCCGCACCGGATTGGCGGAGTGTCTGGGTCTCGATGAGGGCCAGGTGCGTGTCGTCGCCCCCGATGTCGGCGGCGGCTTCGGATACAAGGGAATCTTGCTGACAGAGGAAGTCTGTATCAGTTGGCTGGCCATGAGGCGCGGCCATCCGGTGCGCTGGATTGAAGACCGACATGAACATCTGACCGCGGGTGCCAATTGTCGCGAACATCACTATTCGATCACGGGTTATGCGGATAACGACGGCACATTGTTGGGTATTGACTGCGAGGCGGTTGTCGATTCCGGTGCCTATTCATCCTACCCGTTCTCGGCGTGTCTGGAAGCGGCGCAAGTCGCGAGCATCCTGCCGGGCCCCTACGATTTCCCGTCCTATCGCTGCCGCACCTGGTCTGTCGCCACCAACAAGTGTCCGATCTTGCCGTATCGCGGGGTGGCGCGGACCGGCGTCTGCTTCGCGCTTGAGCTAGTACTCGACGCCATTGCCCGCGAAGCGGGAGTTGAACCGCATGTCGTACGCAGCAAGATCCTGGTCAAGCCCGAGCAGATGCCATTCACGAATATCACCAAGAAGTGGTTCGATAGTGGCGATTATCCTGAAGCTTTACGGCGGGCGGTCGATGCGATTGACGTCGACAGCGTACGGGCGCGGCAGAAAAAAGGCGAGGCGGATGGCCGGTTGATCGGCGTCGGTTTGGCGATCTATTGCGAGCAATCGTCGCACGGCACGTCAGTTTATCACGGCTGGGGCATCCCTATGGTGCCTGGTTTTGAACAGGCCACGGCCCGACTGACGCCTGACGGCGGCCTTGAATTGCGGGTCGGCGTCCACTCCCACGGACAAGGGCTTGAGACCACGCTCGCGCAGGTCGCGCACGAAATTCTTGGTATTGACGTCGCGAAGATTAAAGTCGTGCACGGCGATACGGCGATGACGCCGTACTCGACCGGCACATGGGGCTCGCGTTGCATGGTGATGGCGGGCGGCGCAGTTTCCGTCGCGTGCAAGGAAATTGCCGAGCGCGGCGCCAAGATCGGCGCGCAGTTCTTGCAAGCTGAAGTGAAGGACGTCGTCGTCAAAGGCGGCGAAGTGGTTGGCCCTAAAGGCTCGGTACCGCTCAGCGAGATTGCGCGCACGTGGTATCTGAAGCCACAGAACCTGCCGCCGGGTGTCGACATGGGCGGCATGGAAGCGACTATCGGCTATCGCCCGGCGCCGGACAGCGGGACTTTCAGTTATGCCGCGCACGCTGCGTTGGTCGCAGTCGACGCGGAGGTCGGCGATGTTGAGATCCTAGATTACGTGATCGTCGAAGACGGCGGGAAACTCGTTAATCCGATGATCGTTGATGGGCAGATCTTCGGCGGGTTGGCGCAAGGCATCGGCACCGCGCTCTATGAAGAGATGCCATTCGATGGAGCAGGGCAGCCGCTAGCGTCAACCTTCGCCGACTATATGTTACCGGGCCCGACCGAAGTTCCAGCAGCGCGCGTCGACCACATGGAGACGCTGGCGCCGCATACCGAATTCGGCGTGAAAGGCATCGGTGAGGGCGGCGCGATCGCTCCGCCCGCCGCAGTAACCAACGCGGTAAATGACGCGTTGCGGCCGCTCGGGGCAGAGATGCTGGTTTCACCGATTACGCCGCGTCGCATTCTCGAGACCATCGCGGCGGCACGAGGCAGGCCGTGAAGCCTGCGCCCTTCGACTATGCTCGGCCAGCCGACGTGGCGTCGGCGCTCACGCTTGCCGGCAACAGCGGTACGGCGAAATTCATAGCCGGCGGCCAATCGCTGGGGCCGATGCTGAATCTACGTCTCGTGCAACCCGATCTTTTGGTCGACATAACAGCGATCGACGATCTCAAGCGAGTCGAAGCAGGCAAGGATACGCTCTTCATCGGCAGTTGCATCACACATGCGGATATCGAGGATCAACGCATTCCTGATGTCACAAACGGTGTGCTGCCATCGGTCGCGGCTGGCATTGCCTACCGTGCGGTGCGTAATCGCGGTACCATCGGAGGCAGCGTCGTGCACGCCGATCCGGCCGCTGACTGGGTCTCGACGCTGTCAGCGCTTGGAGCGCGCGCGGTAATCCAGAGCGTCGGCGGCATGCGCCGATTGCGGGTCGATGAATTCATCGTAGGCGTATTCCAGACGCAGCTCGACGATGGTGAGATGCTGGTAGGAATTGAGGTGCCGCGCCATTCGCCAGCATCGCGTTGGGGTTATTACAAGCTCAGTCGGAAAACCGGCGAATTTGCGTACGCGATAGGCGTTTATCATGACGATCGTGAGCGCAACATATGCCGCGCAGTAATCGGCGCGACCAGCGGCGTGCCGATCGTGATTGCAGACAAAATCCGGCTGTTCGGCGGTAAGGAGCCTGCGGCTGATTCGCTCGATGAACCGTATGTTCGGCAAACCATGGCTGCAGCAGGACTTGCCGACACCATCGACCAGACCTTTCGTGTTGTGGCCCTGCGCCGCGCTGTTGCTCAGGCGGTACTGGCATGACCGATGTGGCGCTGACTCTCAATGGTGTTGAGGTTCGGGCCGATGTGGAGGCGCGGACCAGCCTCGCTGACTACGTTCGCGACTCGCACAATCTCACCGGCACCCATCTTGGATGTGAGCATGGTGTGTGTGGCGCCTGCACCGTGCTTATCGATGGCGTACCTGCGCGCTCCTGCATCACATATGCCGCGGCTTGCGCCCATGCCGAAGTAACGACGATCGAGGGCTTCGATGACGACGATATCATGAAGGAGTTGCGCGCAGCGTTTTCGCGTGAGCACGCCTTGCAGTGCGGCTATTGCACGCCGGGCATGCTGGTGTCTGGTCGCGATGTCGTTCTGCGCGCGGCAGACGACAACGAGCATGCGATCCGCATTGCCATGAGTGGGAATCTCTGCCGTTGCACTGGCTACGTCGGTATTGTGCGGGCGATCCAGAGCGTAATCGCTGATCGCCGCAACAAAGGAGTTGTAGCGATTCATGGGGCCGGCCGAACCGCCCTCGGTCCCGCCGGCGCCGGTCATGGCGGCCCGATCAGCGCAGTAGCAACGCCCCGTTCGACACGTCCGGCGGCTACGCAGGCGCTGGCGATGGGCGGTCTGAGCGACTGGCAGCCACAGGTGACCTTCGAACAGAGCTTCACGGTCAACCATCCGACTGATGAGGTGTGGCGCTTCTTCGCCGACGTGCCGGCTGTGGCCTCGTGTCTACCGGGCGCTTCAATAGAAGGCGACCCTGACGGCCGCACAGTCCGCGGCAAGATGCGCGTCAAGGTCGGGCCGATTTCGCCAGAGTTTCACGGCGTTGCCGAGATCGAACGTAACGATGCCAGCTATTCCGGCATCATCCGCGGCAGCGGACAGGACGCCAATAGCAGCTCGGCAACCCGCGGCGTTATTTCATATCGGCTTTCGGACACGCGAAACGGTTCCACCAGGGTCGACCTCAGTGTTGGCTACCGCGTGACCGGTCCGCTGGCGCAGTTCAGCCGTTCCGAGCTGATGAAAGATATCGCAGCACGGCTGGTCACTGTCTTCGCGCAAAATCTCGAAGCGCGGCTGTGCAGCCCCGATGCAATGCCGGGTACGTCGACCGAACTCGGTGCGACAAGTCTCTTCATTTCGGCAGTACTGGGTCGCATCAAGGCACGGCTGCGGCGCTTAGTCGAGTAGCAACGAGTTCAAGTCAAACGTACGGACCAAGGAGTAATTGATGACTAACACTCGCCAGAAAGTTCTGGAGCAGATCGACGCCAACAAGGACAAGTCCCTCAAGTTCTTGCAGAAGATGGTGTCAATTCCGAGCGTCACTGGCGACGAAGGCGCCATCCAAAAATTCCTCGCCGACTATCTGACCAAGATGGGTCTTGAGGTCGATATGTGGGAAACCGACTGGGAGGCCCTTAAGAAACATCCCGGTTACATTCCTGTCGACCGTGGCTACGAGGGGCGCCCGAATATCGTGGCAACTTGGAAAGGGACTGGCGGGGGCAAGTCGTTACTATTCAACGGCCACACCGACGTCATTCCCGTCGGCAATGGGGAGGGCTGGAGCGACAATCCGTGGTCGGCTTCGGTCAAGGACGGCAAGCTCTATGGCCGCGGATCGTGCGATATGAAGAGCGGCGTCGCCAGCCACATCATGGCGATCGAAAACATGATAGCTGCCGGCCTAAAGCCGAAAGGCGATGTATACCTCGATATCGTAATCGACGAGGAGGTCAGCGGCCACGGGACACTTGACACCGTAATTCGTGGCTATACGGCAGAAGCCGGCATCTCCGGTGAGACCAGCGGCCTCGCGGTCCAGCCAGCCTGCATTGGTCGGATCTGGTTCGAGATCGACGTACAAGGAAAGCCCGCCGGCATTCAGCGCCGCTATCAAGGCGTCAGCGCCATCGAGCTCGGCTATAAGATCGTCAAGGCGGTGTCGGCGCTCGAGGACAAGCGCGTCGCGAGCGTAAAGCATCCGCTTTATCCGAAGCCGATCGACGCGCTGCCATGCATGGTCGGCGCATTTCACGCGGGCAACTACGCGAGCTCGTTCCCTGCGACCTGTACGCTCAAGGGCAGCATGGCGACAGTTCCGGGTGAGGACCATGAGGGCGTTAAGAAATCGCTGGTCGATCACATCGCACAATTTGCAGCGCAGGATCCTTGGATGAAGGATCACCCGCCTGTCGTTCGCTTCGTAGGTTACGACGCGCAGGCATCGGAGATTTCGGTCGATCACCCGATCGTCAAGGTGGTGAGCAAGAACTATCAGGAGATTACCGGGCGCGATCCAGAGATCAGCGGGCGGCAGGGCGCAGCCGATACTCGCTTCCTCAATCTTTACGGCAAGACGCCGACGGTAATCTTTGGACCAGGTTCAACGGCGGTGATGCACTCCGACGATGAGTATGTCAGCATCGACGATTATCAGACGGCCATCAAAGTGATGGCCCTGAGCATTTATGACTGGTGCGGCGTTAACTAGCGTCTCATTAACCGGAGACTCAAGCGACGGTCCGATCCATTCAGGCCACCGCTATGATACGAGCGCTGGTTGGCAAAGGACCAGCTCAGCCTTTACTATCGCCCACAATTTAGCGTGCCTAGCGCGGCCGCTTCGGGGAAGCCGCATTTATGTCTCTTTCGATCGATCCAGTCGTCCAAGACCATGCACGTCGCGCCGCCGCCATCAAGCGTTTGCGTGAGATTGGCGGTAGACTACCGACCTGGAGCGAGTTGGCGGTGCCGCCGAAAGGTAGGTCCAATGAGCTGAGCGACGTGGGCCCCGACGATGCCGATCCGCGCAACTTGTGGCGTGTGCACTGGTTCAATGGCCCCGACCGCAAAACGGCTGTGGACGTTCCGGACCACATCGTTCTGCCGCCAGAACTGACCGGCGTGAAAGCGCCAATTGTTGTGCTGCTGGGGTGCCGCTTCCCGATGATCGGAGCGCACAAGGTGCTAGCGGCCTATGCGTGTCTGGTGCCGCGTCTTGTCACTGGACAGTTTGATCCGACAACCGACCGGGCGGTTTGGCCGTCGACTGGCAACTATTGTCGCGGTGGAGTTGCTATCTCGCGTATTCTTGGCTGCCATGGCACTGCGGTGCTGCCTGCAGGCATGAGTCGCGAACGGTTCGACTGGCTCCAGCGCTGGGTGGCCGACCCATCCGACATCGTGGGCACGCCCGGCACGGAAAGTAACGTCAAGGAGATCTACGACAAGTGTGCTGAACTGGCGCGCGACAAGCAGAACATTATTATCAATCAATTCTCCGAGTTCCCGAACTATCTCATTCACTATTATTGCACCGGAGCGGCATTCGACTCTGTGTTCAAGCATCTCAAGCGCGTCAACAAAGGGTGTCGCCTGGCAGGATTTGTCGCGGCGACCGGATCGGCCGGTACGATTGCGGCAGGCGACCGCCTCAAGGAATTGCACGGCGCCAAGATCGTGGCTGTCGAAGCGCTTGAATGCCCGACCATGTTCAACAACGGCTATGGCGAGCACAACATTCAGGGCATCGGCGACAAACATATCCCGCTCATTCACAATGTTATGAACACAGACGTCGTAGCTGCGGTATCCGACGCTGCCAGCGACGCATTGAATTTCCTGTTTAATGAAGATGTCGGTCGAAATTATCTCGTCCAGCGCAAGAAGATCGACGCCCGACTGATACGAATGTTCGACAACATCGGAATATCAGGCTTCGCGAATATTGTCGCGGCGATCAAGATGGCGCGACACTTTGACTACGGCGCAAACGATGTCATCATGACGGTGGCAACCGACAGCGCAGCAATGTACGGCAGCGAACGTGATGCTTATCGCGTTCGACGCTATCCTAATGGCTTTGACGATATCGACGCGGGCGAATTGTTTGGTCGCTATCTTGGTGGCATTACGGACGACCATCTGCTCGATCTCACTTACGGAGAGCGCAAGCGCATCTTCAATCTCGGCTATTACACCTGGGTTGAGCAGCAGGGCGTTTCTGTCGAAGATTTTGATCGTCGAAGAAGCCAGGACTTTTGGCGCGGCCTCGTCGAGACGATCCCTGCGTGGGATCGCCTAATTGACGGTTTCAACGCCGAGGTTGGCGGGGCGAACGCCTAAACCAGCAGATGAACACTCTACGCGGCCAAGCCGCGAGCATCGCGCAAACTTTTAGCTTGTGTCCCCTTTTGGATTGTCTAACATTCTAAACTTAGTACGATTGCAGGTCAGAAGAGCTTGTTCTAGTGGTCGCGATGCTTTCGACCGAATGTTCATGCGCAACTGCGCCGCTGCCTTCGGGCCGGTTGCGGTCTTCTCGATCTTCACTCGTTTGCCGGTGTTCTCGTCTGTCACTCGATCCAGCAGGACCGGGCGTTTTTGTCTCACGAAACCGCGTTGTCGAGCCAGGCTGACGTGCTGCGTTGGCGGGGTCCGAGTTCGCATCCAAGGGGAGTAGCAATGAAAAAAATCGCAGTTTTGGCGGCCGCCGGCTTGCTCGCCGGTAGTGCCTTTTCCGGAGCCGTGGCTCAGGAGACGATCAAGATCGGAGTGACCCAGCCGTTGACCGGCGCGTTCGCTGCGTCGGGCAATTACGTGGCGCAAGGCGCAAAAATCGCTGAGGATGAAATCAATAAGGCCGGCGGCGTACTTGGAAAGCAGATCCAGCTGATCATTGAAGACAATAAATCCAACCCGACCGAGGCGGTGAGCACCGTCGAAAAGCTAATCCAAAAAGACAAGGTCCCAGTGCTGATCGGAGCATGGAGCTCGACGCTCACGCTCGCCGTGATGCCCAAGCTTGAGGAGTATCAGGTGCCGATGATCGTCGAGACCTCGTCGTCCGGAAAGATCACCACGTCAGGCAATCCATATATCTTCCGCATCAGCCCGACCTCCGAGATGGAGGCTAAAGCGTTCCAGCCGTTGGTCGCCAAGATGGGCATTAAAAAGGCGAACTTTCTCTACACCAACAATGACTTCGGCATTGGTTCGGGCGCTGAATACTCGAAGATGCTGAAGGCCAATGGCGTCGAAATCGGCGTCATGGAGACGATGGATCCAAAGGCTACCGATTTTTCGGCGCAACTCGCCAAAATCAAGGCCACAGGCGGCGACACCCTGTTCGTGACAACCGCGGTCGAGCAACTCACGCTGATCTTGAAGCAGGCGGAGGAGCAGCAGCTCAAAGTAAAAATCATATCGTGCGGCGGCTCGAACTCGCCCGACCAGCTGATTGATCAGGCTGGTGCCGCAGCCAACGGCTCCTACCACACCGCGTTTTTCCCGCCGTGGTTCCCCGAGGTGACGAAGAACCCCGATGTCGCCAAACGCTACATGGACGAGTGGAAGAAGCGCGGCCACAATGTCGGCGGCCTGACAGAAGGCTTTCGCGGCTACGACGGCGTTTATGTAGCGGTCGCGGCCATCAAGGCGGCCGGTAAACCTGATCCTGAGGCGATCCGCAAAGCACTCTGGGGTGTCACGGTGAAAGGGATCTATGGTGATATTCACTTCACCAAGCAGGGGCCGGCGGGCAAGGAAAGCGGGCAGAATGTGCCGGTCGTCTATCTCGTGAAGATCGACAACGGTAAGGTCGTCAGGACCAAATTCTGATCCGAACATTTGTAGCGAAGGCACGAGCAGCCAATTGGTCGCTCGTGCCTTTGTTTGATCAGATACGCCTTCGGAGCGCGAACGGTTGGACCAGCTACTACAGCATCTTCTGAATGCCACCGTGCTCGGCGGCACCTATGCGCTACTAGGAATCGGGCTCACCCTAATCTTCGGCATCATGCGCGTGGTCAATTTCACGCACGGCGAACTCTATGCCTTTGGTGCCTACTGTATGTACTTGCTGGTAATGTCGCTGAACGTAAATTTTTTTCTAGCCTTTTTTCTGGCAGTCGCCCTTGGCGCCGCGCTTGGAGGGGCGATCGAGATACTACTGCTCAATCGCCTGCGGGGCGCTGACATCGACACTACGATGCTCGTGATGATCGGCGCCTGGATCGTGATGCAGAATGCCGAACAACTGACGTGGTCCGGTGTAGCATTGTCCGTCAATAGCCCGTTTCCGGCCGACCCGTTAGTGCTCGGTCCAGTGTCGGTTTCCTGGAATCGAATCTATGTCTTCGTGGTCGCTGTCGTCCTCATTGGTGCGACTTATTATTTCGTCAACTGCACGCGGTTGGGCAAGGCGATGCGCGCGACCTTCCAGGATCGCGACACAGCCGCTTTGATGGGCATCCAGATTAATCGCATCCATACCGCCACTTTTGCGCTTGGCTCGAGCCTGGCGGCTGCGGCCGGTGCGCTGCTCGGTCCCGTTTTTGTCGTTACCCCGACGATGGGTGATCTCGCCGCATCCAAGGCCTTCGCGGTTGTCATTCTAGGTGGGCTCGGAAATGTTGTTGGCGCCACAGTCGGCGGCTTCATTCTCGCTTTCGCCGAAGAGATCGGTGCCGGTTACATCTCTTCCGGCTACCGCGATGCCATGGGCTTTGTGCTGATCATCTTCATCCTTCTGATGCGGCCCACTGGTCTTTTCGCACAAAAGGAACGGATCGGATGAACCGTTACCTTTCCTTTGTTCTCGTCGCTGCGTTGGCTTCGGTTCCACTGTGGTTGCGCGACTTCTATGTGCTTCACGTACTGATCACGACAGGCATTTTTATCATCGCGGCCATGAGTCTCAATTTGCTGCTCGGCTTCACAGGGCAGTTGTCGCTTGGACACGTCGCGTTCTTCGGGATCGGAGCCTACACCAGCGCGCTGGTTTCGCTCGGGTTCGAGATCCATGTTTTACCTGACGTCACCGTCGGCCTCGCGCCAAAGCCCGTATGGTTTGCCATGCTGACGGGCATCGTGGTCGCCGGGCTCACCGGTTATGCCATCGGCAAGGTGTCGTTCCGGGTGCGCGGAGCTTATTTCGTGATCGTCTCGATCAGCTTCGCAGAAGTCGTGCGACTGGTCGCTGTGAACTGGGTCGAGCTGACTCAAGGACCGATGGCGCTGAACAACATCCCGGCGCTGACCCTTGGCATCGGCCCGATCGAGCTATCATTTTTGCGCAAGCCATCCTTCTATCTGTTGGTGTTGGCCGCGATGGTCGTCTGCTACATCATTATCGTGCGGCTGGTAAACTCACGCGTCGGGCGAGCGATGATCGCACTTCGCGAGAACGAATCGCTCGCGATGTCGGTGGGCATTGACGTGACACGCTATCTCGTGATCGCCACGATCGTCTCCGCGGCCATGGCCGGCATGGCTGGCGCGCTTTACACTCACTACATTCGGATCGTTGACCCGGACATTTTCCTGTTCATTTACACAGTAACCATGGTGATTATGGTGATCACCGGCGGCAAAGGCACACTGACCGGCCCCCTGGTTGGTGGCGCAATATTTGGAATCCTGCCGGAAGTGCTGCGGGCCATGGCGATTCGGCCTGAAGTGCAGTGGATCATTTACGGCGTGCTGATGGTGCTTGTGGTCTATTTCTTGCCGGAGGGGATCGTGCCTGCGATTAAGCGTTCGCTGGCCGGCTGGAAGCGGCGGCCGGTCGATGCCCTTTAGCGGTCAAAGACGCTTGACGAAATGAGCGTTCAGGCGAAAACCGTTCTGTCGATTGAGCACGTTGCCGTGCACTTCGAAGGGCTGGTTGCCATAGCCGATATGACCTTCTCTGTGCGTGCAGGAGAGATCGTTGGCCTAATTGGACCGAATGGGGCAGGCAAGACGACGGCATTCAACGTTATCACCGGCTTCCTCAAGCCAACGAGCGGCGAGGTTCGGTATCGATCAACCCCGTTGAATGGATTGAAACCGCATGAAATTGCGGCGCTTGGGTTGGTCAGAACTTTTCAGCGCACAAGCGTGTTCCGCAACAGCAGCGTCTTTGAGAACGTACTAACCGGACTGCATTGTAGGGGCCGATCGAATATCTGGCAGTCACTGCTCAAAACGCGGCGCGAAAAAGAAGGCGAGCGGCAACTGGTCAACGACGCCAACGAGATATTGCAGTTCGTTGGTCTAGAACGGCGCGCATCTGAAGCTGCAGGAAACCTACCTTACGGCGAACAGCGATTGCTTGGTGTGGCTATGGCGCTAGCCGTGAAGCCATCAATGTTGCTGCTGGACGAGCCGGTGTCAGGGATGAATCCTTCGGAAACTGCCCGGTTCACTCAATTAGTCAAAAAGATCGGAGCGACCGGCGTGACAATCCTACTCGTCGAGCACGATATGCCAATGGTCATGCAAGTGAGCGATCGTATTGTTGTGCTCAATCACGGTCGCATTATTGCCGAGGGGTCGCCGACGGAGATTCAGAATAATCCCGAGGTGATCCGTGCTTATCTTGGTCAGGGGAAGAAGCGTGCTTGAACTCCGCGATGTTGTCTGCCGTTATGGCCAGGTGACGGCAGTTAAGGGCATCTCGCTCACAGTCGGGCGCGGCCAACTCGTTGCGTTGATTGGCGCCAATGGGGCCGGCAAAACGACGACGCTGAGGGCTATTTCCGGTCTTTTGCCTCTCGCTGGCGGAAAAATAATTTTCGACGGCAAGGACATTACTAGTGCGTCGGCGCGAAGGATTCTTTCGCTCGGTATCGCTCACTGTCCGGAAGGTCGTCATGTATTTCCCCATATGACCGTGGAGGAGAATCTCGAGATGGGCAGTTATCTGCGGAAAGATCGCAAGGAGGTCGCCGTCGACTTGGCACGCATATTCGAGCAGTTTCCGCGGATTGCCGAGCGGCGGCAGCAACTAGCCGGCACACTATCCGGCGGCGAGCAGCAAATGCTTGCGATCGCTAGGGCGCTCATGTCCAAGCCGAAGCTGATCATGTTTGACGAGCCTTCGCTTGGCCTTGCTCCAAACATTGTGGAGCGAACTTTCGATATCATCACCGGCATCCGCGATACGGGAACGACCGTTCTGATGGTCGAGCAGAACGCTTTGGCCGCATTGGAAATGTGCGATCACGCGTATTTGCTGGAGTCGGGGTCGCTGGCTCTCTCGGGAAGTGGACCGGACCTTGTCGACAATCCACACGTGCGCAGCGCGTATCTGGCGGGCTGAAGAACGCGCGCGTTCGCTCCCAAAGGAACGAGCCCAGTCAAAAATGCCGACAGATTTTGGTCACGAACGTTCGCGCGAGAATAATCTCTTCAGCCGTCCAACAAGCAGGCCCCAGAACAGCGAGCCCACCTCAAGCGTCTTCTGATCGCCGGCAGGCGCAACGCCCGATAGCCTCGCCTCAAGGTTGGCGGCGAACCGCTCGGTCATTTTGGCCACAAGATCGTCAACGATACCGACGCGGCCGAACTGTGCCAGTGGACCTGCGAGGAGCGCCTGAATTTTTAACTCGACCGTCGCTTGGTCGCTGCCAACGTCGCGCACAGCGTACTCAACCTCGCCGGCTGCGCGCGAACCGCCGCCCTTGTCGTTGCCCGAACCGATGATAACGCCGGAGCGGCTACTGTCATCATGTGTAATGCGCGCGCGCCCCGTGAAATTCGCGGTGATCGGGCCAAGCTTGACGGCCATCGCACCGTCGAAGTCGTCGGCGCTACGCTGGCGGATGATGCTTGCACCCGGCAGGCATGTAATAACCCCTTCTGGGTCGCCGAAGAATGCCCAGACGTCGTCGGCCGGCCGTGAGATAGAGAAGATTTTTTGGATTTCAATGTTCGGCTTGCGGCCGCCGAGACCCAACGGCCCCGCGCCCAGGGCGTTGTCTGGCGCTCGGCTAGTCATCCCAAGCGCCGTTGGCATGGATACTGTGCTGCCAGTGCTGCTAGCTCGTGCACCGACCGGGCCAACGGGCCCGACCTCGTAGACAGAATCGCCGGATTGTTCGCGCCGTTCTTCAAGTACACGCACGATTGCTTTGACAATGTTGACGTAGCCTGTGCAGCGGCAAAGATTCCCACTGAGCTCGAGCCGCACACGCTCGGCGGTGGCGTCAGGAATCCGCTGCACGATGTCGCGCGCGGTAATCAACATACCGGGCGTGCAGAAACCGCACTGCAAACCGTGCTCCTGCGAAAATGCTGTCCGTAACGCCGCCGTGATCGCGTCGTCCTCAAGGCCTTCGATGGTGCGCACCGACGCGCCATTGCACATTGCTGCGTAAGTGATGCAGGAGCGGGCAGGCTGCCCATCGATCAGTAGCGTGCATGCTCCGCATGCCCCCTGCTCGCAGCGCAGATGTGTCCCTGTTAGGTCGAGCTGCTCGCGAAGAAAATCCGCGAGATGCATGCGTGGCTGCACTGTGTCGGTTACCTGACGGCCATTCAGGTTGAGCGTGATCTGCATCATGGCGACACCGCCTGGCGATAGGCCCGTGACAGTGCAGCGACTTGCTGTTGGCGTGTGGTGTGGTCGCGCACGTTATTTTGGTCGAGGAGAGCCAGGATGGCTTCTTCGTCGAGGGACTCATCTCGGCCGAGCAGTGGTTTCCCATCGGGAATAACAATCGGCTTGCCGTGCGTTGCACCGATTACGGCTCGGAGCCGACCGCGGGAGGGATCGTGAATGACGGCGCCGAGTGCGGACGCAAATTCCCCGGCCTTCCGGCAGACTTTGTAATAGCCGCAGCCGGCGCCGTCCGGCAGCCGGGGGATCCGGATTGCCTCCAGGATCTCACCTGCTGCTAGCGCGTTCTCGTACGCGCCGAGGATAAATTGATCGACTGCGATCCGGCGCTGCTTACCGTTGCTGTAGACGATGCATTCGGCATCGAAAACGAACAATGTCGATACCCAGTCCGCGGCCGGATCGGCATGGCAGAGGCTGCCACCCACCGTTCCGCGGTTGCGTACTGCACGATACGCGATGTTGCGGGCAATCCGCGCCAATGTGTTGATGCCGCGGCCAGGCAGGCGGCCGTCCTCGATATAGGCTGTCGTCACGCAGGCGCCAACCGTCACGCTATCGCGACCGTCCTCGATCTTAGTCAACTCGGGAATTCCGGTCAGATCAATCAGCACGCGGGGCGTCGCCAGCCGCAGATTCAGCATCGGGCCGAGGGATTGGCAGCCAGCGACCAACCGCGCGCTGCCATTATTTTCGGCGAGGAGGCGCGACGCTTCGACAAGCGTCGCTGGCCGCACTAATTCGAACGGTGCAGGCTTCACGGAGCCGCCTTCGTCTTGCCGCGGCTTTGCGCGATTGCAATCAGCACTGATACCGGCGTCAGTGGCAGGTCGTGGACCTCGACGCCGAGCGGCTGTAGTGCATCGTTGACCGCGGAGATAATCGCCGCTGGCGGGCCGACCGTGCCGCCTTCGCCCAGGCCGTTGATCCCGAATTCGGTATAGGGCGAGGGCGACTCCATATGCAGGACGCGAATGTCCGGCACTTCAGTCGCTCCCGGCAGGAGATAATCGAGCGTTGTCGACGCGATCGGTTGACCTTGCGCGTCGAACGGCATTTCCTCGTGGAGACATGTGCCGATGCCCCGAGCGGTGCCGCCGTGAATTTTGGCCGTCGACGATGCGGAAATCGCCAACGTATTGCCCTTTGCCGCGCAGAAATCGGTCGTCTTCCTTGCGCGTAACCGAGGCGCCGACACCGAACTTCGCCATGCTACATAAGCCGCCGCAACATCAGCAATTATGAGTCTATTTATAGACAAATGGCAACAAGCCTACTCGTCCGAACGCCATTGCAATATCTCATCAAGCGGCAGCCGTGGTCGGTCCTTACCAGGCGCGGCCGGTTCGCCGATTGTGACGAGCATTTGGGCCCGCCACTGCGGCGAGAGCTGCAGGCTTTCGATGACGACTTCGGGGCAGAACAGCGGTGCACACATGATGCAGGCACCGAGGCCCTCGGCGTGCGCCGCCAGCAGCAGATTTTGCGCTGCCATGGCCGTGCTTTGTACGGCCATCAAATACTCGGCGTCCGTTCTTGACTGGTCGGGATAGCGATGCATGTCGCGCATGTCGACGCACAATAGGATCGCGATCGGCGCCTGGGTGATGCGCTGGTAAGACCGGTCAATATCAGCTTCAATCAACTCAGGAGCGTCGCTGTCTGCGGTGCGATCTTGCCGCAGCTTGCGCCCCATGGCTTGCGCCAGCTTGTGACGGCTAGCGAAGCTGTCGAGAACCACAAAACGCCACGGCTGGTTATTGTGCGCAGAAGGCGCACCGCTAGCCGCTGTGAGCAACCGTTTCACCACATCGCGACCAATGCTGGATGGCCGATAGCGGCGAACTGAGCGGCGGAGACCGATATGGACCGCAAGGTCGACATCGAACATTAGAGATGAGTTTTTTGCCATTGTGATCACCAACGCATGCCCGGCGGTCAGCGTAGCCACGTTTGCGGGGATCGCAACCAGCCGCGAACGCAGACCTTGTCCGCCAACCCTTCAGCGGGTTAATGACTCGTAGCTGTCAGGATCCGTCGCGCCGCGTTGGCTGTTCGGCCTTTCGATACGCTAAAAACCGCCGAACTGCCGGCACAACCTGAACCGAGAGTAATTTGATCATCTGGGTGCAGTGGCTGGCCATGAACGGACTGCTGATTTAGCGAGCTCATCCCCAACAAAATTGCAATGACGGCGGAAATGTAGCTCTATTATGCGGCTATCTTTGCAATTTTGTTGCGTTTTCAATGATCGCTTCGCACAACCCGCTGCGCAGAAGGTCTCGATTCGTTCGACGTTGCTATTCTCGAGATTCTTCAACGTGACGCTGCGTACGGTTTCAAACGCTGGTGGTGATGAATAGGGTCAAAGTAGGCCTGCACGTACCCATAAGAACGCCTTGGGTTGCCAGAATCTGCATAGTTCTCTATTCCTGCTGGCCAAAGCGCAAAAATTAGGCTCATTTTTAGGTAGGCTCAATTTCGAGAAGCCAGACTTGTCAAAACTCCTCAAAGCGTACAACCGAAGCCGAGTGCCGTTGTATATCCAGGTGGCATCGGTGCTGCGTCAGCGCATCGACTCTGGGCAATGGTCACAGGGCGAAAAGATATCGACCCTTGAGGAGCTCGAATCCGAATTCCAGGTAGCGCGCGTCACAGTTCGCCAAGCAGTCGATGTGTTGCGCGAAGAAGGTCTATTGCGAGCTCTGCAGGGCCGCGGGACGTTTGTTGCCAAAAAGGCGCAGGATCGTCATTGGCTAAAACTGGCGGTCAATTGGACAAGTCTTGTGGACTCCTTAAAGGACAATGTTCCGCGCAGTATCAGGCTTGAGGAGAATTGCGCGCCACCAGTGCTTCAGCCGGGCGACGGCGAGCTCGCGGACAAGTATGTAGGATTGCACAGCCTGCAATACCGCAATAACGAACCGTATTCTGTCGTTGCTTTATGTCTTGCGCGACGCATCTATGAACTCGATCCGCAGCAATTCATGAGAGCCGCGGCATTGTCGACCATCGATTCCCGTGACGATATTACCCTGCGCGATGCGCACCAAACCCTGCTGATCGGCAGTGCGAGTCCAGAAATTGCTGACCTCATGAAGATCCCGCTCGGCGCGCCGACCGTTGAGAGTCATTTGGTCATCATCGATGACGCCGGCGAAGCGATCTATGTCGGCGACATTGTTTATCGCGCCGACTGCATCAAGCTGGAGGTTGATCTCCTTGGCTCGGGAGTCCAGACCGCGAAGTTGAACGGTCGTAAGAAGTAAGCCATCACTAAAGTCGCGGATTGGTGCCTCGCTTGCCGGTTAGTCCGCGAGGAAGGACCTTGCTTTCCTCAAAGGTTTTGTCATCCTATAAATAGAATAATTGTAGTGAGACGTGGCGTGACCCCGGGCATCAAACGCACAATCGCAATTCTAGGTGGCACGGGTGATCTCGGGTCGGGGCTTGCGAAGCTATGGCTCGCGGCGGGTCATACGGTCGTGGTCGGCTCGCGCTCCGCCACAAAAGCGCAAGACTTCGCCAAGGAATTGGGCGGCAACGCGCAAGGTTACGACAATTTCAACGCTGCGAAGGCAGCCGATATTGTCGTGCTCTCCGTGCCGTTCTCGAGCCATGACACGACGATCACCGAGATAAAGGCCGCGGTGCAGGGTAAGATTGTTGTGGACGCCGCAGTCCCGCTAGTGCCGCCGAAAGTCTCGACCGTACAGCTGCCGACCGAAGGCTCGGCGGCTCAGATTGCTCAGCGTCTGCTTGGCGATGGCGTGAAGGTCGTATCAGCATTTCACAATATCGGAGCGACCAAGCTTCGCGCGGGCGAGCGGGTAGACTGTGATGTATTGGTGTTCGGGAATGACAAGGAATCGCGTGAAGTTGTCATTGCGCTGGCTGGCGATGTTGCGACGAGGGGCGTCGACGGCGGTGTGCTCGCCAATTCGGCTGCGGCTGAAGCGCTGACGTCAGTGCTAATCGGAATCAATCGGCGTTACAAAGTGCCCGGCGCCGGCATTCGCATCACTGGCTTGCCATTGGACGGCTAAGGGGGTCACGACCCACTTTCGTCGTTGTGCCGGGAATTCTGCAGATTAAGGGCTGGCGCCTCGATCCGCAGTAGCGCTAAGGATCTGTTTCGATGAGTAGCGGTCCCAAAATTGTCGCTCTTTGCGGCGGTGTCGGCGGCGCCAAGCTTGTGCTCGGACTTGAGCGCCGCTTTGGCGCCGGCGTGACGGCGATCGTCAATACCGGCGATGACTTCGAGCATCTCGGTTTGCATATCTCACCGGATGTCGACACGGTACTCTACACGCTTGCGGAGTTGAGTGATCCCGAACGGGGGTGGGGTCGGGCCGACGAGACTTGGAATTGCATGAAGAGTCTCAGCGCGATTGGCGGCGAGACCTGGTTTAGGCTCGGTGACCGAGACCTCGCGATGCATATTGAGCGTACTCGGCAATTGCGTTCAGGTATTTCATTGACGGAGTTTACCGCTTCTGTTGCGAAGCGATTGGGTATCGTTGCGGCGGTCGTTCCGATGTCAGACTATCCGATTTCGACCGTAGTGCACACCGAGGAAGGTGCGCTGCCATTCCAGGAGTATTTTGTCGGTCGGCAGTGTGAGCCGGTACTTCAGCGGGTCGAGTTCAAAAATGCAGAGCGGGCACAACCGTCAAGGGCCGCCCTTACTGCGTTGCAAGATCCGGATTTGACCGCAATCATCATTTGCCCGTCCAATCCATACTTGAGCATTGATCCAATTCTCGCAGTTCCGTCGATGCGCGACGCAATCCGCTCCGCAGCAGCGCCGGTGGTCGCGGTATCACCATTAATTGGCGGCAAAGCCGTAAAGGGCCCAACTGCTAAAATTATGTCTGAATTGAAACATGACTGCGGTCCACTGGCCATCGCTGTTCACTATCAAGATCTGATCGATGGCCTGGTCGTCGACTGTGAAGACAGGCACGCCGCTGTGCCTGTACCTGTGCGCGTGACCGCGACGCTGATGCAAACTCTCGAAGATCGGGAACGCGTTGCGACCGAATGCGTCGCATTCGCTGGACTCATCGGTTTTGAGACGCACAAGGTATCACAACAAAAAAGTACGCGGCGATTTGTTGCCGTAAAGGAGCGAAGCAACCTCTGACTTTTGCTCTGTCGGAGGTTGCATCGAAAAACCCTTGGGGCGGCGAGTCGACTTGCTATTTTACTAATGATAGTATGTTTACTGCGGCGCTGCTGAGCGGTGGAATAACGCGCGAAATTCAGGGACATTTGCGTGGCATCTGAGCTTGTCCAACCGTATCACATCCTCCGTGATAATTTACAGAAGCGCGACCGTTCCCTTCGAGAGAAGGTCGTCAGCCTCGAAGAGGCGGCTTCCTTCGTGAATGACGAGGCGACGGTTGGTATCGGGGGCTCGACGTTATCGCGCACCCCGATGGCGATGATCTGGCAGTTAATCCGCGCCCGAAAAAAGAACCTTTCCTGCTCGCGTTGCATTATCTCAACCGACGGCGATCTTCTCTTCGGCTCGGGCGCCGCAAATCACATCACGTCGAGCTGGTTCGCCCAAGGCATTCTGTGGGGCCTGTCGAAGGTAATGCGTCACTACGTCGAAAAGAATTTGGCGCGTTACGACGAGTGGAGTCACATGGGCATGGGCATGCGCTATCGCGCCGGTGGCATGGGCGTTCCGTTCCTTCCGATGCGCTCGATGCTTGGCTCGGATGTCGCCCACGTTCGTCCCGAAGTTAAAGAAATTGACTGTCCCTTCACAGGTGAGAAGCTTCTTCTCGTCCCTGCGCTTAATCCTGATGTCGCCCTGATTCACGTTCAACGTTGCGACGCTTACGGCAATGCCCAGATCGACGGACTCCAGTTTATGGACATTGATTTGGCGCTCGCCGCTAACCGGGTGATCCTTACAACAGAGCGGATTGTATCAAACGATCAAATCCGGCGCGCGCCGGATCAGACCAAGATTCCATTCTTATGCGTAGACGCGGTGGTTGAGGTTCCCTATGGCTCAATGCCGCATGAGTGCTACGGTCTCTACGAGCCAGCGATGAATCATCTTGATGCCTACGTCGATCAGGTCAACGGAGATCCGGTCGAGGGCATGCGGCGATATCTCGACACGTATGTATATGCACCGAAGTCCTGGAACGATTTCCTCTCCCTAATCGGGACGGAGGAAGTCATGTCGGCAACCCGCAAGGGCCAGAGCATTTTCGATGTCTAAGTCATCACAATATACCGCGTCGGAAATTCTCACCATTCTCAGCGCGCGCGAGCTTAAAGATGGGCAGGTCGTTTTTGCTGGTGTTGGCATTCCACTTTTGGCGGCAACGCTCGCGCAACGCCTCGGTTGTCCGGGCCTGACGATCCTGTTCGAGGGGGGCGTGATCGGGGCGTTCGTAGAACCGGGTAAGCTACCGCCTTCCACCAACGACCAGCGCTGCACAAAGCGCGCCAACATGGTGCTCGGAAGCGCCGACGTGTTGCTGCTGTTGCAGCGGGGTTATGTGGACGTTGGTTTTATGGGCGGCGCCCAGGTTGATCAGTACGGCAACCTCAATTCGTCATTCATCGGGAATTGGAAGGCGCCAACGGTACGACTACCGGGGACCGGCGGCGGCAACGATATCTCGAGTCTCACAAATATGATCGTTGCGATGAAGCATGAGAAGCGACGCTTCGTGGAGAAGGTGGATTTCATAACTAGTCCTGGATTTATCCGGGGCCGCAACAGCCGCGCCGAAAGCGGTCTGACACATGGCGGCATGTTTCGTGTGATCACCGAGCTGGCGACGTTTTCGTTCGACGATGCCGAGCGCCGAATGAAGGTTTTGGCGCTTAATCCTGGCGTTACATGCAGGCAGGTGCAGGACAATACCGGGTTCGATCTGATCTTCGATCAATCGGTAAGCGTGACCGAGCCGCCGTCCGAGCATGAGCTATCAATGCTTCGGGCGCTCGATCCAGACCGGCAATTCACGGCTTAGGCCGTTTCAGGGAGAGCCTTAATGACCTTGTCGAAGACCTTCGGTATCGCCGCGCGAAATTTCACGACCTATCCGGAGATGCCGGATCCAAAAGCACTCATCGAGTATGGAGAGAAGGTTGAGGCGCTCGGCTACGACTCGCTTTGGGTTTGGGACCATGTCCTGCTCGGCGTTGAACCGAACTTTCCAATTATGGATTCGCTGACCACTCTGACGACAATTGCTGCGCGCACTAAGCGCATCAAGCTTGGTACCGGCATTCTCGTCCTGCCGCTTCGCAACCCGGTGGCGCTCGCCAAGCAGCTTGCCACAATGGACCAATTCTCTAGCGGTCGCATGATCATGGGCCTGGCATCTGGGTGGTACAAGCGCGAGTTTGACGCGCTCGGCGTGCCATTTGATAGGCGTGGCAAGCTGATGGACCAGAGCCTCGAAATCCTTAACCGCCTCTGGACCGAGAACAAAGTCGACGGCGACTACGTCGGCCATAAGATTTCGGCGGCTGTCATGTATCCGAAACCTGTCCAGAAGCCACGCATGCCGTTACTGATCGGCGGCTACGTCGATCGCGTGCTGCAGCGCGCTGGGGCGGTCGGTGACGGGTGGCTTACCTATTTCTACGAGCCGCACAATTTCACGAAGTCTTGGAACAAGGTTCGCGCGGCGGCTAAGGAGGTCGGCAAGGATCCCGATAAACTGCTCAACGCATCGCAACTGCCAATCATGGTCGGCCGGTCAAAAGACGCCGTGCGTGCCGAGATGGTCGACTGGCTGAACAAGGAATGGGACTTTCCAGCCAACAGCGACTGTTCGCGTGAAAGCGCCATTTTAGGTTCAGTCGACGACTGTGTTGCCCAGCTCAAGGAGCACCTCGCTGTGGGCGTGCAGAAAATTATCTTCGTTCCGTACAAGTACCAGGGCGACCAGGTCGAGATAATCGCCCGCGAGATTATCCCACGTCTGAAGGCGTAGTAATTGATGGCGCCATCACGCTTCTACCAACGAATAAGACTTACCTGCAGAGAGATGCGGCGAAAGGGGAGGGACGATAGTGGCAAGCCGACGTGCCGTGTCGGAACGGGATCGAACGCCAGTTGCAGAGGTCGCATTGCGACTGGCCGAGGTGCGCAAAGTTTTCGGCACGCTTGAGGCCATTAAAAATATTTCCGTCAAAGTCGCCGACGGTGAATTTATTTGCCTGCTCGGCCCAAGTGGTTGCGGTAAAAGCACACTGTTGATGATGATTGCCGGCCTGACCCAGCCAACCTCTGGCGAACTGGTGTTGGCTGGCTCGCCGATCACCGGGCCGCGCAATGACGTCGGCGTCGTATTTCAAAGCCCGGTGTTGCTGCCATGGCGAAGCGTGATCGACAACGTTCTTTTCCCAATTGAACTGCTGCGTTTGCCTCGTGGTCAATATCTCGACCGCGCAATGGACCTTCTCAAGATGACTAAACTCGAGGATTTCGCTGACGCTCTGCCCCGCCAGTTGTCAGGCGGCATGCGACAGCGCGCTTCGATCTGTCGCGCGCTCATCCATGATCCCAGTACCCTCCTGATGGATGAGCCGTTCAGCGCGCTTGACGCCATTACGCGCGACGACATGGCCGTTGAGCTGCTACGCATCTGGCAGGCGAACCGCAAGACCGTCATTTTTGTGACTCATAGTATTCGCGAGGCGGCCTTCCTGTCCGATCGCGTGCTGGTTATGGGACGCCGCCCGGCGACCATAATCGACGAGGTAACGATCGACTTACCGCGGCCGCGTCAAATAGGAATGACCGAAGAAGAAGGCTTTAACAAATACGTCCGTCACCTCCGAAAATCGATCGAGGCGAGTCATGTTAGCTAAGCTAAAGACCTCGGTGAAAGATTCCGCTTGGCCGCTTGGAATGACATTTCTGCTGCTCGCGGCGTGGGAAGCTGCCGTTCGGCTGATGCACATCCGCAGCATCGTCTTGCCGCCGCCATCCGAAGTTGTTGAGGTGATGGTGAGTCGTTATGACCTGCTACTCGATCACCTCTGGCCGTCGCTTTACCTCACCATCCTCGGCTTCGCGCTATCAGTTGTCGGTGGCATCATCGTCGCCGTGCTTATTACCTATTCCGAAATCGTGCGGAAGGGATTTTACCCGATGATCGTGGTGTCGCAGGTGATTCCCAAAGTCTCAATTGCGCCTTTATTTATCGTCTGGTTCGGTACTGGAACGATGTCAAGCCTTTTGCTGGCGTTCCTCATTGCCTTCTTTCCGATGACGATCAATGCGGCGATGGGCTTCCAGTCTGTCGACGAGGATATCGACAAGATGGCTCGGACGTTCATGGGATCACGCTGGCAGATCTTCTGGAAGATTCGGCTGCCTAACGCGTTGCCTTACATCTTCGGCGGTATGAAAATTTCGATCACGCTTGCGATCATTGGCGTGATCGTGTCGGAATTCGTCGCCTCGCAGCAGGGCATCGGCTACCTGATTAAGCTGGCGGGCGGCCTGCTCGATACCGCGTTAATGCTTGGTGCGATCACCATACTCAGTATCGCTGGCCTGGTGCTCTATGGCCTTATTGCAGCGGCGGAGAAACGCGCCGTCTACTGGCAAGCGCCGATTGATGCTCTCGAGACCAAGCTTTAGCGGTCCCGTCTGTGTAGGTGAACGATGAGACGTCTAGAGGCCACAGCGCAGACTGTTCACTTCGGGTTCCTCGATGGCTCGCTAGCGCCGGTTTTTGAAGTCGAGTCTGGCGAGGAGTTCTGGATCAATACGGTGTCCGCTGATCCAGAGCATGATGTGCCGCGTGAGTGGATTCCCAAGGCCATCCCGGAAATCTTCGAGCGGGCGCCGCGCGGCACCGGCCCGCACATTCTTACAGGCCCGATTGCGGTGAAGGGCGCACAGCCCGGAGACGTACTGCAAATCGATATCCTTGAGATCTGCCTAATACAGCGTTACGGGTACAATATCGTCAGCCCGCTCAAGGGAATGTTCGGAAACGAAAAGCCGACACAGCGGACGACAATCATTCCGATTGATCTCAGCACCGGAATGGCTGAGGTCGCGTCTGGCATTTCATTGCCGACAGCGCCGTTTTTCGGCCAGCTCGCGGTCGCGCCTCCGCGCGAATGGGGTCGCCTCGACAGTCGTCCGCCGCTGCGCCACGGCGGCAACATGGATAATAAGGATTTGCGTCCCGGAACGCGCCTCTTCCTGCCAGTTGCGGTCGATGGCGCTCTATTCAGCGCCGGGGATGGACATGCGGCCCAGGGCCATGGTGAGATCAATCAAACTGCGATCGAAACCAGCCTTGACGGCCGTTTCCGCCTGACCGCGCGGCGTGACATGTCGATCAACTGGCCGATTGCCTCAACGGCAACTCACCTGATGACAATGGCGGTGCACGAGGATCTCGACGACGCGGCTCGGGTCGCGATGCGAGAGATGATCGGGCTGCTTGAAAAGCATTATGCCATGGATTTCCACGACGCGTATCGGCTGTGCAGCATCGCTGCCGACATGCATGTCACCCAATTCGTGAACGGCAATCGCGGAATTCACGTGATGCTACCGCGCGCACTACTTGCCGGACTGGAAACGCAACCGAATTTTCTCAATTGAACCCATAGGAGAGGTCCCGTGACATTCGATCGACGTTCTTTCCTGAAGTATTCCGGCGCCCTCGGACTGGGGGGCGCACTGCACAAGCCAATCGCCGCCCTGGCGCAGGGCGCCAAGACCCCGATCAAGCTCACGCTGCCTTGGCTGCCGCTCGGCACGTTCAGCTACGCCTTCGTTGCAAAGAAAATGGGCTTTTTCGACAAGCGCGGTCTCGATGTGACAATCGACCGTGGCTTCGGCTCGGGTAAAGTGTGCGTACCAGTCGATCAAGGCCAGTACGATTTCGGCATCCTCGATCTCAGCGTGATGATGAACTGCGCGGGCCGCGGGCTCGATCTCATAGCGATTGCTGGCGTCTGGCCGCGTTCCCCCGTCGGCATCTTCTCACTCAAGGAAAATAACATCACCAAACCGAAGGATCTCGAGGGTCAGACCGTCGCCTTCGACGTCGGCAGCGGCGACTTCCAGATGTGGCCTGCCTTCGTCAAGGCTAGCGGCATCGACGATAAGAAAGTCAACAAGGTCACGATGGACGCGGCAGCATTGATCAAAGCGCTGATCGAGAAGCTGGTGAAGGCCGAGGGCAACTTCTTCGGCAGCATTGCGCCGAGCTTGTGGGCGCAGAACCTCGAAATCAATGGTATCCTGTACGAAGACTACGGGGTTAAATGCTACAGCAACGTCGTCGCCTGCAAAGCGTCCACCATCGAAAAGAGGCCTGAGGTCTGCAAGGCCTTCGTCGAAGGTCTAATGGAAGGTCTGAAATACGTCTATCTCAATCCCGAAAAATCGGTGGAGTTGCACATTGAGAGCCTGAAGGAATTTCAGGGTGGCAGCGTTACCAACCAGAAAGTGATCGAGTACGGCCAGGCGGTGAGCACGTCGCTGGGCATGGTGCCGGGCTTCCGTGACGCCGGCCTAGGCTATATGGATCCAAATCTGGTCAACGAGACGCGGCAGACAGTGGAAACTTATATGGGCGTGAAAAATCTGCCGCCCACCGACAATATGTTTACCAACAAGTTTATCGGCTCTGCCAAGCTGACCAGTCAGGAATGGTCAGCGGTCGAGGCGCGCGCGCGGAAGTACTCGCCGTCCCGTAGCTGATGAATTTGCGGAGCGTGAAGGCGACGGTCGGCGCGCTCCAATCTTTTAAAGTTCGTTCATGAAAATTGCAGTCCCTGATCTCGTTTCCCCGTCCTATTTGCCGGCCGAGGCCATCGTCACGATGGGCTATCTGGCGACCGAAGGCGTCGAGGCGGAACTCGAACTAATCGCCCCGGTCGAGGCAGCATATGCGGCGATGCGGGACGGTCACGTCGATATCGTGGCCGGCTCCGCGCATTCTACGTTGTCGGCTTTCCCGCGCTGGGAGGGTGCAAAGCTGCTGTGCGCGCAGTCGCAGGGCCTTTACTGGTTCCTAGTAATGCGCTCCGATATCGGTGCAACGCGAGGCGATCTGAGCTGCGTGAAGGGTCGTCGCATCGGTGCAGCACCGTGGGTCGGCATGGCCTTCCGCCAGATGCTGGCCGATAGCGGCATCGACATGAAGCGCGATGGTGTCGAGATCGTCACCGTGCCGGGATCAATCGGAGAGAAAATCAATATCGGTGTAGTGGCGGCGCGCGCTTTGGGCGAGCGCTTGATCGACGGTTTCTGGGCCAACGGCATGGGTGCTGAAATTGCTGTTCTGTCGGGCGCGGGCACCGTGGTGATTGACGCGCGCCGGGGCGATGGTCCTCCGCAGGCCTTCAACTACACGATGGCGAGCCTGGCGACGACGGATCGGCTTATCAAAGACCGGCCCAACGAGGCCGCTGCGGCGGTGCGCGCCATTGTTGCTGCACAAAAGGCTCTCCGCGCAGATGCCCAACTGGCGTTAAAAGTTGGCGCGGCGCTTTTCCCGGGCGAGGCAGAACACATCGTTACCCTGGTCCAACGCGACACGCCGTATTACGCGGCTAAACTCACTCCCGACTTTGTCACCGGCATGAACCGGTTTGCGCTAGCGATAGGTATTCTCGACGTCGATGTTCCGTATCCGTCGGTAGTGGCCTCGCAGTTCAGTGAGTTGTGGAACTGAAGAGTCACACTTACGGCGATCACAGATCGCGACAGTCAAAGGTCTCTAAACGTATGAAACGTGATCGCCGAGAACCAAAGAGCTGTCACGCGAGGGACGGCAGCTTAATTGCTCGAAGAAAGGATCTGCGCTGAATTTGCGCGCGTGATCTAGACAATAGGGCAAGAAAGAGACTACAAAAGCTCAGTCGCGCGGGAGAGATCGGCTTTTGCCGACGCCGAAGGAGCAACCGCCCCCGGAAACTCTCAGGCAAACGAACCACGCGGCGTCGACTGCTCTGGAAAGTGACGCGCAGCGTCCGCCGACGGGATAACGTTCTCAGGCAAAGATACAGAGGGGGGCACCGGAACTTCAGCATGTCGCTGACGAGGTGCCCATGAATGCTTGACCGTTTGGTCTTCCCAATTTCAATTTTTTGGCGCGAGCTGAACAAAGTTTCCTTCTGACGTGCACATCATGAGCGCACCTCAGAAAGCGGAACTGTCCGCACCTAAAACCACCCAACTGCATGCGCTGCACCGCGAATTGGGCGCGCGCATGGCCCCTTTCGCCGGCTATGACATGCCGATTCAATACCCACTGGGCATCCTGAAGGAACACCTGCACACGCGGAATGAGGCCGGGCTATTTGACGTTTCGCACATGGGTCAGGTCGATGTGCGTCCGAAGTCGGGCAACATGCGCGATGCCGCACAGGCGCTTGAAGCGCTTATTTCGATAGATCTCATCGGGCTCGCACCAGGTCGTCAACATTATGCAGTATTCACGAACGAAGCCGGTGGAATTCTCGACGACCTGATGATCAGCCATTGCGGCGATCACTACTTGCTCGTGGTGAATGCCAGCCGGAAGGATGAAGACATGGCGTTGCTGACGGCAGCACTTGCCATGAACTGCTTCGTCGAACGACGCGACGACCGCGCACTAATTGCGTTGCAGGGACCCGCCGCCGAATCTGCAATCGGCGCTTTGTGTCCGATCGTAAAGTTCATGAGCTTCATGGATGTGCGATCTGCGCGCGTTCTTGATGCCGATTGCATACTCGCGCGGTCGGGCTATACCGGAGAGGACGGGTTCGAAGTCAGCATCCCCTCCAGCACCGTAGAACCAATCGCGCGCGCGCTATTAGAACATCCCTCCGTAGCGATGATCGGTCTTGGCGCGCGCGATAGCCTGCGGCTTGAGGCGGGCTTTTGCCTTTACGGTTCCGATATCGACGATCAGACGACGCCTGTGGAAGCAGCGATTGGCTGGACGATTCAGAAAGCTCGGAGGTCGAACGGTGAACGTGCCGGCAGATTTCCCGGTGCCGATGTGATCCTGTCGCAACTCAAGTGCGGGGCAGATCGCCTACGGGTTGGCCTGGCACCTGTGATCAAAACTCCGGTGCGGAGAGGTGCACCGCTCTTTGCCGACGAAGAGTCGCGGACCCCGATCGGCATGGTCACGTCCGGGGGCTTCGGTCCAAGCGCAGACGCTTTCGTTGCAATGGGTTATGTGGATACAGCAACCGCGCGCGCGCGGCCAACGATCTACGCCGATGTTCGAGGCAGACGTGCTGCGTTGAGAATCACCGATCTTCCCTTCGTCGCACATCGCTACCGGCGCTAAATCAATCGTATGGGGAAAATCTTATGCTGAAGTTTACCAAAGATCACGAATGGCTTCGTCTCGAGGGTGAGATTGCGACGGTCGGCATCACCAATTACGCCCAGGAACAACTCGGCGATCTTGTGTTCATCGAATTCCCTGCGGCCGGAAAAACGGTTGAGCCCGGCGCGGTCGTTGCTGTGGTGGAATCGGTTAAGGCCGCATCGGAGGTTTATTCTCCGGTCAAGGGCGAGATTATTGCAGTTAACGAGGGGATCATCGCCAGCCCGGACCTTGTGAACACCGCGCCGATGGACGGCGGCTGGATGTTCAAGATCCGTCTGGCCAATCCTGCTGACGTCGCCACCCTCATGGATGAAGCAGAATACATCGCTCAGCTTACCTGAAGGCGAGACCATGACACTGACCTTTGACACGACCTATTTCATGCAGCGGCACATAGGCGTGTCCGCCGAGCAAAGCCGACACATGCTGAAAACTCTCGGCCTGACCTCGATCGATACGTTGATTGATCAGGCGCTACCGCGCGGCATCCGTCAGAAAGATCCGCTTGATCTGGGTACTCCACTTTCGGAAACCCAGTTGCTGGAAAGGATGAAAGTTGTCGCGGCGCGCAATACCGAGATGGTGTCGCTGATTGGACAAGGCTATTATGACACCATCCTGCCACCGGTAATCCAACGCAATGTTTTGGAAAGCCCGGCTTGGTATACCGCTTACACACCGTATCAGCCGGAAATCAGTCAGGGTCGCCTCGAGGCGTTGCTGAATTTCCAGACGGTGATCATCGACCTTACCGGCCTTGCCGTCGCCAATGCCTCGCTGCTCGATGAAGGCACAGCGGCTGCGGAAGCCATGGCAATGGCGCGGCGCATCGCGCCTGGGCGTCCAGCGACATTTTTCGTCGATGCCGATTGCCATCCTCAGACGATTGCTGTGGTCCGCACCCGCGCAGAACCGCTTGGCTGGACCATTCAGGTTGGTGACCCGTCGCGCGATCTCGAGCCGTCCGCGGTCTTCGGCATGCTGCTGCAATATCCAAGCTCCAGCGGTGCGTTGCAGGACCCACGTCCGCTTATCGAGCGCGTGAGGAGAGCCGGCGGTGTCACCGTGCTTGCTGCCGACCCATTGGCGCTAATGCTGGTCGCATCACCCGGTGAACTAGGCGCCGACGTTGCCATCGGATCCACTCAGCGATTCGGTGTACCAATGGGTTATGGCGGGCCGCACGCAGCCTATATCGCCACGCGCCCCGAATATCAGCGCATGATGCCAGGCCGTCTCGTCGGCGTAACGATCGACAGCCACGGCAATCTCGCATATCGGTTGGCGTTGCAGACACGCGAACAACACATTCGTCGTGAGAAAGCGACGTCGAACATCTGCACCGCACAGGTGTTGCTAGCGATCATCGCTTCGATGTACTGCGTTTATCACGGTCCTGATGGTCTCCGACACATTGCGCGACGGGTCGCTAGCTTGGCGTCAATCCTCGGACGTGGCCTACAGGAGCTCGGTTTCAAGCTCACCGGCGAAAGCTATTTCGACACCGTCACCATCGACGCAAGGCAAGATCAAGATACGATTATCGCGCGAGCATTTGCGCTTGGCCTCAACCTGCGCCGCTATCCAAAAACGGGCGCGTTTGCGGGCGCTATTGGAGTCGGCTGCGACGAGACAACCACCCCAGATGTGATCAAACGCGTCTGGCGCGCCTTCGCTGGCGAAGGCAAACCGTTGCCCTGTTTTGATAGCCTGGCGCGCGCTTCAGACAATGCGATACCAGCTTCTCTCGCGCGCAAATCGGATTTCATGCACCATCCGGTATTTCATCGGTATCGGTCAGAAACAGAAATGCTGCGCTACCTGCGCCGGCTCTCTGATCGTGATTTAGCGCTCGACCGCACCATGATTCCGCTCGGGTCTTGCACTATGAAATTGAATGGCACAGCCGAGATGATGCCGCTCACCTGGCCCGGCTTTGCGCGCATCCATCCCTACGCGCCTGCCGACCAAGTGCAGGGTTATGCTGATCTCATAGCCGATCTGAAGCAAAAGCTCTGCATCATTTCGGGCTATGACACGGCATCACTACAGCCCAACTCTGGTGCGCAGGGCGAGTATGCGGGTCTGCTTGCGATTCGCGCCTATCATCGCAGTCGCGGCGACATGAAGCGCACGGTCTGTCTTATTCCGACATCCGCTCACGGTACAAATCCCGCTTCGGCTCGGATGACAGGGATGGAAGTGATCGCAGTCATTTGCGACAGCGCTGGCAATGTTGATGTCGATGATCTGCGCCTGAAGGTCGACACATATGCGGATCGCCTCGCAGCCTTGATGGTCACTTATCCTTCGACCCATGGGGTCTACGAGGAAGCGATCGGTACTATTTGTGACATTGTCCATGCTGCGGGCGGTCAAGTCTACCTAGACGGCGCTAATCTCAATGCGATGGTCGGCCTTTCCAAGCCGGGCGAGTGCGGTGCGGATGTCAGCCACTTCAACCTGCACAAAACATTCTGCATCCCCCATGGTGGCGGCGGTCCTGGCATGGGCCCGATCGCGGTCAAGAAACATCTGGTGCCATTCCTGCCGCCCGACCCGCAGACCTTCGATGGCTCAAGCCCTGTGGGTCCGGTCTCGGCCGCGCACTATGGCTCTGCGTCGATCCTCACGATTGCGTGGGCATATATATTGATGATGGGCGGTACAGGCCTGACCGAAGCTACGCGGCATGCGATCCTGAGCGCGAACTACATTGCCCATCGTTTGAGCCCGCACTACCCAATTTTATTCAAAGGGGCAAACAATCGTGTTGCGCATGAATGCATAATTGATATTCGTCCGTTCAAGGATTCGACTGGTGTGACCGTCGATGATGTGGCCAAGCGTTTAATTGACCATGGATTTCATGCGCCGACCATGAGCTTTCCGGTAGCGGGCACGCTGATGATCGAGCCGACAGAATCGGAATCGCTCACCGAAATCGATCGCTTTTGCGACGCTATGATTTCGATCCGTGAAGAGATCCGCGACATCGAGATGGGAAAGCTGTCGAAAACCGACAATCCCCTGAAGAATGCGCCACACACCATCGCTGATCTGATCGCGCCTGACTGGAAGCGTGATTATTCGCGGGAGATAGGTTGCTTCCCTAATGGTCGGTCAGTGCGCGTCCAAATTGACAAGTATTGGAGCCCCGTGAATCGCATCGACGAAGTGTATGGCGATCGCAACTTGGTCTGCGCATGTCCGCCGATGGAAGAATACGCTGAAGTTGCAAACTAATTGTTCCGGCAAAAGCGTCAAAAATGTCTCGAGCGACTGATAGCTTGTCTTCAAGACGGAAGGGGACCAAGGTCCGCATAAACGCTTCATTGCAGGCTCAGCCACCAACCGCGTGTTCGAGCCCGCCGCCGCGGACCGACCAGCCAGTGAAGCGCGTTTCCAACAGCGCGAAGATCGCGTACATGCCGACGCCCATCACGCCGACTACGATAAGCGCTGCGAAGACGAGTGGGACGTTGAAGTTGGAACTGGCGATCAGCATCACGTTGCCGATGCCGTTGTTGCCCGCGATGATCTCCGCGATGACAGTGCCGACAAATGACAAAGTGATCGCAATCTTCAGGGAGGCGAAGAAGTAGGGAAGCGACCGCGGGATGCCGATCTTCACGATCATGTCGCGCCGTGTGGCGCCGAGCACACGCAACACATCGAGAAGCTCCGGCTCAATAGTTGCGAATCCAGTGGCGACGTTGACCACCACCGGGAAGAACGACAGCAAAAACGCCGTGATGATGGCGGGGATCGTGCCGACGCCGAACCAGATAACTAGCACCGGCACCAGGGCCGCTTTGGGCACGCTGTTGAAGCCGATCAACAACGGATAGAGGGAACTGTACACAAGTCGGAACGAGCCAACGAGGATGCCTAGCACCAGCCCGAAAAAAACTGCGAAGGCGAAACCCGCGAGCGTGGTGCCGAGGGTAGCCAACCCGTGTATCATGAGGGGATAACGGAAATTGTAGAGCGCGGTGAACACCTCGATGGGCGAGGGCAGGACGAAATTTTCAATGTGAAATATTTTGACGACCAGCCACCACAACATCAGAAAGATGAGAGCCGTGATCCATGGTGCCAGACGTTCAACTTGTGCTTTGTTCATAACGTCTTTCCCAAGCTGATATGATGACGGCATTCGTGCACGAGATCGACGAAGTCGGCCTGGAAGGTCATGTCCAAGGTTCGCGGTCGCGGCAACGGGATTGGTCGGGACGCGATCACGCGCCCCGGGCGCGCGCACATAATGTGGACCGTTTCGCTGAGAAAGACCGCTTCCCGCAGCTCATGCGTCACTAATATCACTGTGCATTTCCGGTGCATCCACAGGCTCTGCAACACCCCCCACAGTTCCTCGCGCGTGAAGGCGTCGAGCGCCGCGAAGGGTTCATCTAGCAGCAGGATCGAGGGGCTATGGATCAAAGCACGGCAGAGCTGCGCGCGCTGTTGCATGCCGCCAGAGAGCTGCCATGGCATGCGGTCGCCAAACTCCAAGAGGCCGACGGTCGCCAGCAGCTCGTCCGCGCGGGCGCGCTTTAATTCGCTATTCGGTTCGCTTCGATAAGGCTCAACGATTTCAAGCGGCAGCAGTACGTTGTCCCGGATATTGCGCCACGGCAGCAAGGTGGCGTTCTGAAACGCCATGCCGACGTTCTTCAGTGGCTTCGTCACTTCCTCACCACCGACGCGAACCGAACCCTGCGAGCTTTTGACCAGTCCCGAGACAAGCTTGAGGAGTGTCGACTTGCCGCAGCCGCTCGGACCGACCACGGCGATGAACTCGTTGCGGCCAACCGAAAGATGGGCCTTGGACAATGCAAGCGTCGCGGTGCCCTTATCGACACCGGAACGATCGCCATAGATCAGATCGATATCGGCGATTTCAATAAAGTTCATTTCCGCCTCGCCGTCGGCACAGAATGGCGCTACTTCACCATCCTGTCTTTTGCCGCCGGCAGGTACGACGAGTTGAACACCTCGTCGGCCTTCGGAATGGTCGGAAGCTTGTAGCCTTGCGCGACAATCTCGATGCCGCGCTGCAGCCGGGCCTTGTCGACGTCGCCGAAGCCGTCCTTCAGCACGTTCGGCGTGACAATACAGCACTCCATAGCAAGCTTCAGCCGGTCACGCTCGATGTTCGCGTCAAGTAGCGGCTCGTATTTCAAGGTCATCTGGACGGCCATTTCGGGATCCCTGACCATGTCCTGCACGCCTTTAATCGTCGCGCGGATAAAGCCCTTCACCGCATCAGGATGTTCCTTGAGGAAAGTCGGCGATGCCGCGACGCCGTTGCCGTAAAGGTCGAGTCCATGATCCCGGTACATGAACGTGCCGACCTGGTCGGGGTTCACGCCCTTCGCCTTTAATTCCAGCAGGGTGTTGAAGATCTGCCCGATGATGGCGTCCACTTCGCGCTTCGCCAGCAGCGTTTCACGCAGTTTGGGGTCGATGAATTTGACGTTCACCTTCGATTCATCGATGCCGGCATGCTGCGTGAAGGTCGGAAACAGTTTGAAGCTAGCGTCATGGGCAGCGGCTCCCAGCGACTTGCCCTCGAGATCTTTGGGATTTTTGATCGAACTTGATTTCAGGTACGCAATGCCCGCCGGAGCCTGCTCATAACCCATCATCACCACGGGGAAGGATCTGTCGGGATTTTTCGAGTCGAAATCCTCGACGACGCTGATGTCCGGATAGCCCATGTCATAGACACCACTTGCCATCTGCTGGACAAGTCCAACAGAACCCTTGCCGCGATCGATGACGACGTCGAGCCCCTCCGCTTTGTAGTAACCCTTGTACAAGGCGATAAAAAACGGAGAGTGCACCGATCCCGGAATCCAATCGAGCGAGAAACGGATCTTCGTTTCGGCGCGAGCAGAATCAGTCGCAGCCATGCAGAAAGCCGCCAAGCCGATCACGGTGAAGAAGCGAGCAACGGTCTTCACTTGCACCTCCTGTATTATTTCGCCCTAGACGCTAGTTTTTTCAGCGTGGGTTTAGTCATCCCCCATTCAGCATAATTCCGGCGCTTTCGAGAATTTCGCGGGCCTTCGTGCGCTGCTCATCGGAGATGATCAGACGCTCGGCAAAATCACGACCAATCGGGCGCGTGGCATCGATGCCCATCTTGGTCACCGTGAAATTCTGCGGATCGGAGGTCGGATCGAGGATCGCCGCCTTGGCGCCCGGAATGAAGAAGATATCCTTCTCCGCGCGAACGCGCGTTGCCACGGCCCACATCACATCATTGAGATCGAAGATATCGACGTCGTCATCCACGACGATAACGTATTTCGTGTACAGCTCTGTGCCGAGAGCAGCCATGATGGCCATCTGCGGCTCGCCGTCCGCTGTCTTTTTTATCGAGATAAATGCGACGAAAGCACCGCACGTCGTATGGGGAACGTGGACATTGCGTACATTGGGAATATTGCGCCGCAAAGCATTCAGGATCTCCCCCTCGCGTGTGACGCAGGACACAAGGATATGATCTTTGGACATGCCCGACGTGACGCTTTGATACATCGCGTCGGCGCGCATCCGGATGCGCTTGGCGACGAAAACATTTTGTGTGCTGCGATAGGATGCGTAGCCAGTGAATTCGCCGAACGGGCCTTCTGGCTCGTGTAAACCGGCAAGAATCTCACCTTCGATCACGATCTCAGCGCCGGCTGGGATCTCGAGGTCATCGATTCCGCTGCGGGCGAGCCGGTAGGGTTCGCCGAAAAGACCGCCAATGATCTCGAATTTCCGTACGTTCGGTGGATAGGCGTACACCATCGAACCCATGTAGTGCAGAGGATGCGTGCCGATCGTGATCACCGCAGGTAATGCTTGGCCACGCTCCTCCGCTCGTCGGTGAAACTCGTACATCCGTCGACGCGAGTGCAGCGATACGCCGAGCCGGTTCTTCCCTTTGAGCATCAAACGATGGAACCCGGTCGTGTCAACGCCGGTCATCGGATCGCGCGCCGAAATCTGACCGGCGGTGATGTAAGGAGCACCGTCCACCGAGAACTGCAGCGGAATCGGAAGCTTGTATAGATCGACTTCGTCTTCCTCGATCACCACCTCGTTCCACGGCGCTTCCGACACGAGTTCGCACGGGATGTATTTTTGACACCGCTCGCGGAACGCCGTCGGAAGCTGGCTTTGTTCGACGCCGAGGCAAGCTGCCAATAGCCGGCGATTTGCCGCCACATTGGTAACCACGGGGATGTTAAACCCCCTAGGCCTTTCGAAGATCACGACCGGATTCTTTCCCGCGCGTTCGAGCTCAAACACGACAGATGTCATCTCGAGCCGTAGATCGACTGCCTCGCTGATGCGCAGGAGCTGGTCCGGATAATCCGTTTCGACCATCTTGAGGAAGCCTCGCAGACTTTGCGTATCGACATTATCCGCGCGACCAGCCATTGGCGGGTACCTCAACTGAACCTAATGTTAGAACAATGATAAGACAGCCCTCACCCCGGGGCAACAACGGATCGCGGTGTCAGCACGCAGGCGTTGTACACGGCGACGATGGTCGCTCGGCGATGGCTCGCAGAAACGGTTTCACCGTGCCAGATTCTGCGCCTATGATTCCATGTGTGGGGAAGTAGGAGAAATTTCAATGGATCGCTTCAACCTTGGGGCGCACACAAGGAAAATTTCGACAACGTCGCCTGAAGCGCAGCGCTGGTTCAATATTGGCTTGAATTGGTGTTTCGGATTCAATTTTGAGGAAGGGTTGAAGTGTTTTCAGAAAGCGAAGGAATACGATCCGGATTGTGCGATAGTCTATTGGGCCGTCGCGTACAGCCAGAGTCCCTTCTACAACCTACTCTGGCGCGAGCAGGGCGAGAGAGAGGCCGAGACGCACGCCCGAGTTGCTTATGAAAACATTTTGAAAGCGCGCTCTTTGTCGAGACGAGCGACCGAAGTCGAAACCCAGTTGATTGAAGCTCTCGCCAAGCGATTTCAAAAGCCACAATTTGTTTCGCCGGAGGAATTTGATCGCTGGGATGACGACTATGCTGCTCAGATGCGCAGAGTTTATTACAATTTTCCAAACGATCACGACGTGATGGGGCTGTTTGTTGAGGCACTTATAATGCGGACCCCGCGCGCCCTCTGGGACCTTAAGACGGGCGCGCCCGCCGCGAACTCCGATGCTGCCGAGGCATTGATGGTCTGCGAGCGCTCGATAGCGTTGGCGGATAAGACTGGATCAAACCAGCATCCAGCGATTGTGCATTTGCACATCCATCTGATGGAAATGTCAAAGGAACCTGAGCGAGCGGCGCGCGCAGCCGATCACCTTTCAACACTATGTCCGGACGCAGGACATATGAATCACATGCCAGGGCATATTTATTTTTTATGTGGGGAGTATGAGAAGGCCAAGGTAGCGAGTGAAAAGGCGATACGCGCTGACGATATGTACGTCGACTATGCCGGATTTCTTAATTTCTATACAGCGGCTCGCTGCCATGATCTTCATTTCATGATTTATACGTGCAATTTTCTTGGTCAGTATAGTCCGGCAATGGAAGCCGCGGAGAAGCTCCGGACCTCCATCACGGAGGAAATACTTTCCCTTGAAGATCGCCCGAAGCTCATCATGACGTTGGAAGCCTACCATTCCATGCGATTGCACGTGATGGTCCGTTTTGGACGCTGGCATTCGATTATCGGAGATCCCCTACCAGAAGATCCCAAGTTGTACCCGGTGACGACCGCAATGCATCACTACGCCAAGGGTGTTGCCTGCGCTTCACTCAAGCGAATCGCGGAAGCTGAGGAAGAGCGTCAATTACTTGCTGAGAGTATTCAAAGAATTCCGGATTGGCGGAGATTTTCCAATAACCCTGCGAAAAACGTCCTGGCGGTCGGGCAAAAAATGCTTGATGGCGAGTTGGAGTACCATCGCGGCAACCATCGCGAAGGTTATTTTCACTTGAGGGAGAGCGTTCGTCTCGACGACAATCTCAAATATCATGAACCTTGGGCATGGATGCATCCACCTCGACACGCTTTGGCTGCTCTTTTGGCGGAGCAGGGTTACTACAACGAAGCCGAAGAAGCGTATCGCGAAGACCTCGGCTTGACAGAAAAAATCCAAAGATGCGCGCACCATCCGGACAATGTCTGGGCGCTGCATGGGCTCGTTGAATGTTTGCAAAACCGCGGAGAGTCGGCCGAGTTGCTAAAATTCAGAGAAAAGCTCGCACATGCCATGCAGAAAACTGATGTCCCAATTACGTCGTCCTGCATGTGCCGTATAAACGTTCATACGACAGACACATGTTGTCCGTCGGCTGTGCCGAAGCTGACTTCGGTGTAAGAATCTCAAGTCCTTTGGTGATGCTGCCCGGCCGTTCCTTGCCGTCACGGATACACAAGTTCCTGCGTAAATTTCCTTGCCACTTTTTCAGCGACGAGATGGCGCCAACTGCGACCCCAGATGCTAACGACTGGTTGTCTTGAGCCTAACCAAGGACCACGCACGGCTCGACAATAGGGTCTGTCATGCCTACGATCATTTATTGTCGCGGAAACACAGAATGATAGAGCGCACACAGCAACGCAAAGAGTCGCATCGACCTTCCGAGATTCTTGAGGCGTTGAGACGTCTCGAATTCGGCGCAGCGGTTGCCGTGCCTGACGGGTGGCTTGGCGAGATTCTTGTGCGCATCGAACAAGAGCCGACCATGCGACTCGTGCGTGCAACGCATGAAGAGGAAGCGCTTGCTATCGCATGTGGCATTCGACTCGGTGGCGTGCGCACAGTGTTGATTGTTCAGAATGCGGGATTGCTCAGTATGGGCGCCGGCATGGTCTGCCTCGCCCAGCGCTACCAGTTTCCAATTCTAATGCTGGTTTCCTATCGTGGGACCGCGGAGGATCCCGTATTTTACCACATTCCCAAGGGCCGAGCGACGGAGCCCGTTATTCAAGGACTTGGGCTCGCCTACGTCCGCGCAGATCGCAACAAGGCGATCGGTCCCCAGATTGAGGCGGCAGCGACTTATGCCGACGAGAGCTCCAGTCCCATTGCGGTCCTGCTTTCACGGGAGGATATACAATGGTGAGCGGTGCACGCCCCAGCAGAGCCGACTACTATCAAGTGCTCGCGAGCGCGCTGCCGTCGCAAACGCTTGTCGTCACAGCCCTCGGCAATGCCTCTTATCTTTGGGCGGCAATACACCACACGCCAGAGAATTTTTATATTGAGGACGCGATGGGTCTCGCGCTTCCCTTGGCGCTCGGCCTGGCGATCGCGCAACCGACCCGACGTGTCGTAGTGGTTGAGGGCGACGGAGCGCTCCTCATGCATATGGGAGGTCTTGTCACCGTTGGGGCACTGAATCCAGATAATCTCATCGTTTTGTTGATTCAAAACGGCGTCCATGCAGCGTCGGGTGGACAGGCGTTGACCAGTCCGACGCTCGACCTGGCTCAGCTTGCTCGCTCGGCCGGTATTGTCCGTGCGGACAATGTGGCGACATCGAAAGATTTTGCTTCGGCGTTGAATACCGCCTTTGATACTAACGGCCTGCAAGTCCTAGTCCTGTCGACTGAGCCCGATCTCGAAGTGGTTCGCCCACCGATTGCATTCGATCCGGTGCTGACGAAACACCGGTTCATGGCTGCGATCAAAGCACCGCGCTACATTCCAACCATGTTCGGTGGCGGCAAACTTCAAGCGTCTGGCCGGGAAAGCTGAAGTCATCACTGAATTGGCCCCGGCCAGTCAGCAAACGAGCGTCTTCGGTTCGCGGGATCGGTTGGCCAATGAAGCGGAAATTGGTGCTTTTGCTCGCCATCGGCTTAC
>JBPYDR010000018.1:0-2106 GCA_051986235.1 Pseudolabrys sp. | reverse complement strand
AACTTGGCCATGTACGCAATCACGACACGCTGACGATGACGATCACCGCCACCATTGCCGGCGCGATTTCGATGCTTGCGCAATTCGGCATGTTCTTCCGAGGCGGGAATCGCGACAGTGGACTCGGCATTGTCGGCTCGGTGCTTATGCTTATCCTAGCGCCGCTCGCGGCAATGATCGTGCAAATGGCAATCAGCCGGACGCGCGAATACGCCGCCGACAATCTTGGCGCGCGCATCAGTGGCCGGCCCGAGGCGCTCGCCTCGGCGCTCGTGAAAATCTCGCGTATAGCGGAAGCGGTCCCAAACGACACTGCTGAAACTCATCCTGCCACCGCACCTCTCTTTATCGTCAACCCGTTGTCTGGACGTGGGATGGACAACCTATTCTCCACCCATCCGTCGACTGAGAATCGGGTCGCGGCACTCGAAAAATTGTCGCGCGAAATGGGCGTGGGCAGTTTCGGTACAGCGGCGCCCCCTGGGGATAGAAACTCGCACGGTCCCTGGGGATGAACGAGCATTGACCAAATAGATTAGCACTGGGTCCGATGTCCGCTTTCGGGGGTAAAGCGGACATCAGGTAGTGGGCGCTTGAATGCCCGCTAATGACCCAAAGCGGACGTCGCCAACCAAACCATCAACCGTGTAAGCTTTCCACGTGTTTGAATGCGCGTTAGAGGAGTCGGCGATGATCAGGTTTCTGATGCCTGCGGCATTTGTTGCATTGTTGTTGACTCCCTTAGCGGCGACTGCCCAAGACCTTCGGCAAGATACGCCGGGCCAGTTCGACTTTTACGTCCTGTCGCTATCATGGTCACCATCGTTCTGCGCCACGGCAGCCGAGCGCGGCAGGGGTCGAGCGGCAAGTGCACAGTGCGGTGTTCGGCCTTATTCGTTCGTAGTGCATGGCCTATGGCCGCAATATGAGAAGGGCTTTCCGCAATACTGTCAGTTGCCGGCGCCGCGGCTCGACCGCAGCATCGTCAGTTCTATGCTCGATCTGATGCCGGCGCCGCATCTGATCTTCAATGAGTGGGATCGCCACGGCACCTGCTCAGGGCAGACGCCGCGCGCCTATTTCGAGACGGTGCGCAAGGCCCGGGCGGCGGTGAAAATCCCGCCCGACTATACTGACGTGCAAGAGCCACTCAGCGTTACGCCGGGTGATGTCGAAGACGCGTTTATCAAAGCTAATCCCGGCTTGTCGCCACGCGCGATTGCGATCAACTGCGCTCGCAAGCGCCTGACCGAGGTGCGACTGTGTCTGTCTAAGGATCTGCAATTTCGCGATTGTCCGGGGGTCGCTAAGCGCGGCTGCCGGCGCGAGCAACTCGTCATGCCACCGACGCGCGGCGAGTAACGGCGATGGCCAAAACGCGTTCAAGACATAAAGATCGCCTCCCTACGGCGAGCGTATCCAAAAAGTTTCACCTGGATGCGGAGAAATTGCCCCGTTCACAACGAGGAATCGTCGCAATGGCCGAGGACGATTCAGATGTGTGGATGCAAGGGGGGTAATTATGACGATTGTCGAGATGTCTGGCGAACAGCCACGCGCCCTTTTCAAAAATCTTGAAGGCACTAGCGATCAACGGAAGGCCGTGGAGTTGAATGACGTTCTTTTGGGGATCCTTCATCGCCTCGACGACGGGACTTCAAAACTAAAGGCAAATCATGATCATCTCCTAGCAATTGAAAACGAGATGAGGAGGCGAGGCTCGCGAGGAGGTTTCGCCCGTTATCTGGTCGCTATTTGTATCGGTGTTGCAGCCATCCTGGCTTGGCAATCTTATGGCGAGATACCCAAGCAGATAATCGCGGCAAAGGCTCCGGAACTTAGCTGGTGGGCGGAGACCAAGCCGACGCAAGTGGCAGCGGTTGCGCAGAACGTGCCCGCGGCGGTCGTCCCGAAAGCGCCTGCAGTTCTCTCCATCGATCCGGAGCAGGTGCATCAGATAACGGTGAATCTCGCCGCGCTGGGGCGAACCGTGGATCAGCTCGCTGCCAGTCAAGATCAGATGGTGCACCAGATCGATATGCTACAGACCTCCAACCAGGAAATCCTTACCTCCAACCGCGAAGTCCTTGAGAAGCTCCCAGCGCC
>JBPYDR010000017.1:0-6820 GCA_051986235.1 Pseudolabrys sp. | reverse complement strand
AGGGCCGCGTGAAGTCCGACGAAGCCTAGTGTGAAGGCGCCAGCACCCACGGCCAGCGACACCTTCATGAACTTTCGCATTTACTTGCTCCCTGAACGGTATTGTGTCGCGGGCAAGGTTAAGAAAGTGCGGCGGCGGGATTGCAGCGCCGCGACGGCGGATTTTGGCAATTCGGGCAACAATTATTCAGGATCGTGGCTGCGCGCGACGCATAAAGAATCAATTGCGGATCTAATCGGCGCTGCGCCCGCCTCGCCTAAGCGAGGTTAGAAGCCAAAGCTGAGAGCGATGCACCCTGTCGTCACCGGAACGCCAAACTGCGCAAAGACAGCGCATCAAACCGGCGGCTTCGAAGGCCTTCGCCGGAAGAAATAACGACTATCGCCTGGCGTGCAGGCCGCATTCCTTATCGCCGTTTTGCTCCCACCACCAGCGCCCAGCTCGCTCAGGCTCGCCAGGAGCGATCGCGCGCGTACATGGCGCGCAGCCAATCGACACGAAGCCCCGACCATGGAGCGGATTGACCGGAACTCGATTCGCTGAAGCAAAGCTTCGCACTGCTTCGCGCGTCCAGTCGAACAGCGGACTGAGCTTGAATAAATTGCGCTCGTCCAGCGCCAGCAACCCGACGCCTCCTCGATGCTCGGACTGGTCTGCCCGAAGTCCGACAATTCAGCCCACCGCGCCAGCGAGCGCGCGATTGAGCGGCTCCATTTTGCGGATACCACAACAGGCCGACCGCGCTTGTCGAGAATCGTAAAAGCCGTTGATGCCATACTCGTCGATCAATACTTCGAGTGTGTGTTGCTGCGGGTAGAACGCACGAATGCGCGTTCCGTAGCGGCGTTCCGTCTGCGCCCACAATTCGTACGTCTGGGAGAACAGTCGGCCGGTATCGAGGGTCACCATGTCGACATCGATGTTCCGCTCGACAAGGAGATGAAGAATGACTTGATCCTCCAGTCCAAAACTTGTGGCGAAAACAATCTTGCCGTTGATCTCGCTACGGAACCTGGCAAGACGCTCGCCCGGGGACAGATCGGCCAAAATGGCGCTAAGACGCGTTGACTGCTCCTTCAATATTTCGCGATCCGAGCTTCTGATCTCTTTTTCTCGTTGACCGCCGGCGTTGTCCTCGATGTCAAGTCCATACTGAATGGCATCGCCGGCAAAAAGCGTCTCGTTTTGGGTTCTTGCATTCATCACTTTTTCCAAGGCTCGTAGATATTTTAGGAGAAAAATTTTTCTCTTTACCGCCCCTTGCGTCCTTGTATACAGAAAATAATTCTCGTCAATGACTGAATAGGCCGCGAAGAATTTCGTGTCGGCCCGTGTAGGGTTGATCGACACACAAAAGAACAAGGCCAATCCGGAGCGTCGGAGGCAACGCAAAAACGAAGGCAGCTCAGCCGGCGTCAAGCTGGCCGTTCGGAGCTCGTGCACATGCAGAATCTGCTTCCGCCCGACGTGCTTTTCTCCCTATCTGGTTTTCTGGTGGGCGTGCTCGTTGGGCTGACAGGCGTCGGCGGCGGATCGTTGATGACGCCGTTGCTCATTCTGTTGTTCGGTATTCATCCAACAACGGCTATCGGCACCGATCTGTTATTCGCAGCCTCCACGAAAACAACCGGAACCCTTGTTCATGCCGTCGCCCGAACGATCGATTGGAGGCTGGTCGGCCTGCTGGCGATCGGCAGCGTTCCAGCGACGATCGCAACCATTTTCATACTCTCTTGCTTCGATCTTAAGAGCGATGCGGCCCATCACGTTATCGCGGTCATGCTCGGCGTTGTTCTTCTTATCACCGCCCTTTTTCTGATTACCGGTAAGAAAATTCGCGAGCGCTTTGGAGATACGCTGACAACGCTCGATCATCGTTCCACGGCGATTTTTACGATTGCGTTGGGACTGATAATGGGAATGCTGGTCACGGCCACGTCTGTGGGAGCCGGCGCCATCGGCGTCACGGTTCTTTTGATTCTCCATCCAAGGATGTCCGCTGGTCGCGTCGTCGGATCGGACATCGCTCACGCCGTGCCGCTCACGCTTCTTGCCGGCGCCGGTCACTGGTATTTGGGCTCCATCGATTGGGATCTTCTCGGCCATTTATTGATCGGTTCTCTGCCCGGTATCGTACTGGGAAGCTATCTCGCGACGCGTGCGCGCGACCTTGTCGTGCGGGTGACGCTGGCCGGCGTTCTCTTGATTGTCGGCGTCAGATTGATGGGCTGATGCGGATCGATGGGGCCCCCGGAAGCTTGCAGAAATAAAGTTGCAAGCACGGCAAAGTTAAAGCCGTAGCAGAGAGGATTCTCGGCTCCCGTATCCTACCCCACGGTGTTATCCTCCTTGGAAAATAGTGAGGATGCCATGGGCGAAGATATTCGACAGGTGCAGGCACACGGTGCGGCATCGAACAAGCGAACAGCACTTTACGCGCTCACCGCAATCGCTGTGACTTTGGCGCTCGTGAATTCGGCGGTCCGTGCGGATGATTATCCGTCGCGGCCCGTGCAGCTGATAATTCCATTCGCGGCCGCAGGCCCCACCGACATTGTTGGGCGGATCATGGCGGCAAAAATGGGAGAACTGCTGGGACAGCAGTTCGTGGTGGAGAACAGAAGCGGCGCCGGAGGAAATATCGGCGCCGAGGTTGTCGCTAAAGCAAGCCCCGACGGTTACACCATCCTGATGGCGACCGTCTCGACCAATGCCATCAATCCCGGCCTTTACAAACACATGCCGTACGACGCGATCCGTGACTTCGCACCTTTGGGTCGCATCGGTGTCACGCCAACGCTTCTCCTGGTGAATCCTTCCATTCCGGCAAACGACGTCAAAAGCCTGATCGCTTTGATCAAAGCCAATCCAGGCAAGTACAACTACGGTTCCTCGGGCGTTGGCTCGATCCTTCATCTCTGCGGCGAGGAATTCAAAGCGGCGGCCGGCGGTCTCGAGATCACCCACGTGCCGTATAAGGGATCCGCGCCGATGGATACGGACTTGCTAGGCGGTCAGATCGCGATGGCCTTCGACGCTACGCCGACAGCGATGCCGCTTGCGAAAGCCGGCAAGCTGCGTGCGCTCGGCGCAGGGATGGCTCAGCGTCTGCCCGCCATGCCGGATCTGCCTACCCTCCAGGAGCAGGGCCTGAAAGGCTATGAGTGCTACACGTGGAACGCGTTGCTGGCACCTGCAGGCACGCCGAAGCCCATTGTCGACAAGCTCAACACGGCGATCAACGAAGCACTCGCCGACCCCAAGGTTGCCTCGGCCCTGGAAAAAACCGGTATCGATCCAACCCCCGGTAGTACGCCCGAGACCACAACCGCTTTCGTCAAGGCGGAGCTTGCGAAATGGGCGCCGATCATCAAGGCCTCGGGTGCGGAGGTTGATTGACGGCAACCACGGTTCCTGAAAAGCAGCGCCTGGCTGCGTGCGAGGCGACAGCCGACGATTGTGCCGCCGCAGGCCGTAACCATGAGCGCAACCATCCTGATCCGCAACGGGACCATCATCGACGGCAGCGCTCGCCCGGGCATCGTCGGCGACGTTGCCATCGACGAAGGCCGCGTCGTCGCGCTCGGTCCATCTCTCACCGTCGACGCGGAGAAGATCATCGATGCCGACGGTCTCGTCGTGGCGCCGGGCTTTATCGACATCAAAACCCATTCCGACTTCGTCCTACCGATCAATCCCAAGGCCGAGAGCAAAGTGCGGCAGGGCGTGACGACCGAGATCATCGGCCATTGCGGATTCTCGGTCGCGCCCGTCCTGCCTGGGAAAACACAGCTGCTCGCTGATTATCTGAGCGGCGGCGCGCCGTGGCTACCGTTCAAGGAAATGAGTTTCCCGGAATACCTCGATACGTTCCCCGCAGTCGCGGTCAACACGGGGATGCTGGTCGGGCACAACACGCTGCGTCTGATGGTGATGGGACTTGAAGACCGGGCGCCGAGTGAAGCGGAACTCGGCCAGATGATGGGTCTTTTGGAGGATGGGTTGCGTGCCGGCGCACTCGGCATGTCCACGGGTCTGTTCACTCCGCCCGGCGGCTTTGCCCGACCCGATGAGATAAAGGCGTTGTGTGCGGTGCTCAGACGTTACAACGCGGCCTATTTCACCCATATCCGCGACGAAGCAAACGAAGTGATGGAGGCGATTGGCGAGGCCATCGACATTGCGCGCGATTGCGGCGTCCATGTTGAGATCGTGCATTTGAAATGTTCCGGAATCGACAATTGGGGCAAAGCGAAACAAATCCTCGACGCAATCGCCGCGGCCCGCGCCGAAGGATGCGACATCGACTGTGACGCCTATCCTTACACCGCCGGCTCAAACCCGCTGAAGAACCTGTTGCCGCCCTGGGTTCAGATCGGCGGCAATGAGGCGATGCTGACGCGGCTTGCGTCACCTGAAACGCGGGCGCGCATCGATGCCGAGCTCGTCGCGCACGGTCTCAATAATTGGGGCCGCCTGCCTTCATGGGACGCCGTGCAAATCTCGGTCTCGCCGCGCCTGCCGAAGACCGCCGGCCAGACGGTAGCGACCTTGGCAAAAACGCACGGACGCAGTCCGGTCGATCAAATCTGCGAACATCTGATCGCTGACAAAGGCGCCACCCGCGTGCTGATCACGTCAATCTCCGAAGATGACGTTCGCACCGTCCTGCGCTCGCCGACCGCTTTCGTCGCTTCCGACGGCAATTGCGTCGCGACCTACGGGATCGTCAGTCAGGGCATGCCGCATCCGCGCTTTTACGGCACATTTCCCAGAGTGATCGGGCGCTACGTCCATGACGAACAACTGATCCCGCTCGAACTCGCCATCCACAAAATGACCGGCGGCCCGGGAAAGGCGCTTAGGTTGCGCGACCGCGGACTATTGCGGCAAGGCTATCGCGCCGACGTCACCATCTTTGATCCCGACGATTTTCGCGATAAGGCGACTTACGCGATGCCGCATCGATATCCAAGCGGCGCGCGGACGACCATCATCGTCAACGGCACTTTGGTTGTCGAGAACGCCACGCATACCGGAGCGACGCCTGGAGCCGTACTGCGCCGCGGCGCGGACGGCCTTGTCGGGTGATTGTCGTCGCCACTCATAGCGGCCGCGGCAGAAAAGCAATCACAACCCCGGCCGCAAGCGCGAGGAAGGACAGCACCGTCATCACCGGCACCGGCGGCCGCGGAGAAGTCTTTTTCGCAGTCTTTTCCGCGGTCTTTTCGATGGCCATGGACATCGCAGGCTTGGCGGCCGCGACACGATCCATGGCGAGGCGAGCATCGTCGTTGCCCGTAACTGCGCGCGCGGGACGCACCGTCATCATGCCGTGCTTGAGATGGTTCGCAATGAGCCACCAGTTCATCGGATAGGCGACCATGAAACCGACCAGAAGCCCCATCGACATGACGAACCAAAAGGCCGGGGTTGCGGGATCGTTTGCCAAGGGAATACGCATTTTAAGTAGCATCGCTATCGGCACCATTCCCGCGATCAAAAGGTTCATCGACAGTAGCTCGGGTATGAATGTGAACGCCGCATAAAAGCTAACCCGAAGAGGCCAACGCGATGCGCCGCCAGAGCCACAGCGGCAAGCGCAAAAGCGGATAGATAAAGTGCAACGATCGGGGTAACGGCAAGCGGATGATGTCGGCAACTCCTGCCGAGGCTAGCCGGCATTGCGCGAGATAAAAAGCCAAGCCCCGCCCCAGCAAAAACTGGCGGCCAATTGTGCGGATTACCCCGGCAATTCCCGGATCGTTTTCGGTTGCCGTATGCGCCGCGGTCATTTCCGCCATGGCGATGCCTGTCAACCTTTCACACCTTTTATCTGCCTGAAGCTCGCGAACAATCGACGCCGGCAAGTTCAGTCCGAGCAGGCGATGGCAGAGAAGGAGGGCCTGCCCGGCGCACAGTCCGGCGCCGATAGTTTGCGCGTGACGATAAAGACGATCGATATCAGCATGACTCGACGCCAGCAGCGCATTCGCGTCGGCGAGCCATTTCAGCCGCGACCAAGAATGATGCGCGCCGTGAACACACAGATAGGCGAAAAGATCGTCCGGCGCCAAAGTGCGGACGGCAAAACCCTCCGACAGCACCAGGTCCTGCGCCTCGGCGCGCGCGTTAACGCCCCTAAGCAGCAGAGGGTTATCCGCCGCGCGCCATTGCAGCTCCAAACGCAGCCGTTTGCGGGCGTCCACGAGCTCGACTTCCCTGCCGAACCGCACGAGTGCGCGGCGTTGCATCTTGCTCAGTTTCTTCGCCGGCAAAGCCAAAACGTAGCCATCGTCCTCGATCAACCGCATCGCGGTTTCCGCGCATTCCGGCGCTTCGAAGACTTCGCGCGCGCCGTCGCCGATTTTGACCGTTGTCTAAAACCGGGCGGTCTTCTGGCAATTTGCCACAGTAATTTCCGCCTCTGCGACACCCCCGCAGGGCATGCATTCGAAACGGTCATGCAGGTGAGCGCGGCCGGGCAGGCAACACCCATTTTTGGGCCAGACAATCGATTGATCGAAGGCCGCGATTACCCCGATACGGTCTTCCGCAAGCGCCGGCAGCGTTAACCTCGTGCGGCACGGCATGTTGCCCTACCAGGACAGTCGCATGCGGCACCCGGGCGCGTGAGGTACGGAATTAAGGTCTGCGTCAAGAAGCCGTGCCAAGTCATTGTGCGGCGCGCGTGACACGGCTAGCCCCCGATTCGCAATCGGGGTATGTTTTCGGCACGCCAGCCAAAGCAAGAATAATGGCGTCGTCTCACGTGGACCGTTTGGAGGATAACGATGACCAACCCGCGCCTGCTCGCCCC
>JBPYDR010000016.1:0-121033 GCA_051986235.1 Pseudolabrys sp. | reverse complement strand
ATCCTTTTGCTCTAGCCGGTATCCGCGATCCCGACCGGCTGCGCCGCCGCTTCCCTTGATCGTCCAATACGGCTTGGCGCTCGTGTTCGTCGCGCTTGCGACCGGACTGGCCTTCTTGGTGCAGCACCTGATCCCTGCGCTGAATGTCGCTCTGATCTACGTCCTGCCGGTCATTATCTCAGCGACGCTCTTCGGCTGGGGACCGTCACTGCTGGCTGTTGCGGTGGGAGTCGTTGCTTTCGATTTCTTTTTCACCGAACCCTATTATTCCCTTACGATAACGAGCCCGTCCGACATTTGGGCGGCGGTGCTGCTCTTCATCATCGCTTCTGTCGTGACCTCCGTGGCGGCGCAATCCCGTCGGCGGGCGATGGAGGCCCGTGAAGCGGCCGAGCAGGCGCAAGCGCTACAAGCCTTGGCACACACGGTTATCGAAGGCCGTCCGCAATCGGAGATCCTGCAGGAGGCGGCAACGGCCTTGCATCGGATTTTCCGGGCGCCAGCAGCCATCCTAATGCAGCGCGAGAACCGCATCGACGCCGTGGCGATAGCTGGAAAGGCACAAATTAACGAGCTTGACCGGGAGGCCGCGCGGGGCGCGCTTTCGTCGCACGAAAACACTCGTGGTGATACCTATCCATACGTGGGCGCCTACTTCGACTTCTGGCCAATCTCGACACCCACCGGATACAACTGTGTGCTGGGCGTCGATTTTGCGCATGCGGCGCGTGAACGGCCGGATTCACCCGAACAAATGATCGAGGTGATCGCGGCGTATGTTGCCGCGGCTTTTGCTCTGCGGCCGTAACTTCGTCCCGGCCTCTAGCCTGCTCCGCCTTGGTCCGCTATAGGCCCAAAGTGGACATCCCTAGTTGCATCGCACATGTCTGCTATTGGCCCAAAGCGGACATCCCTAGTTGCACCGCACATGTCCGCTATTGGGGGTAAAGCGGACATCACGTTGACGCTCAAATGCTTATGACCAACGCGAACATCGTCCTACTACCATGGCGCGAAAACGAAGATTTGCTTAGGATTGAGCATCGTCGTGTACTGCCGAGGGCGACATGCAGCGACGCGGTGAAAGCCGACAGGCGGTGAAGGGGCAGCGCGCGAGCAAGCCCAAGGCTCGCAAAGCGTCGACCAGGCCCCTTCCCGACGCCAATTTGCAGGAGCAGCTCGACCAACGTACCCGCGAGCGCGACGAGGCGTTGGGGCAGCTAGCGGCGACCTCCGAGGTTCTGCAAATCATCAGAAGCTCGCCCGGCGAACTGGCGTCAGTATTTTGGACGATGCTCGAGAAGGCTACCAATCTTTCCGGATCCAAATTCGGCAACTTGTATTTGCACAAAGAAGACGGGCTTCACCTCGCCGCGACGTATAATTCGCCGCCAGCCATGGTTGAGGAACGGGCGCGAGCTCCCTTCCGCTTCAAAGCTAAGACACCGCCCGATCGAATGGTGAGAACGAAAAGTGTCGTTCACATTGTCGATCTCGCATCAGACGAAGCTTATTTCTCACGTGATCCGCGTGCAGTCTCAGGAGTTGAGCTTGGGGGCGTTCGCTCGCTGCTCCTGGTACCCATGCTCAAAGACGCTGAAGTAATCGGCCACTTCGCTATTTTTCGCCAAGAGGTGAAGCCGTTCAGCGACAAGCAGATTGAGTTGGTGAAAAACTTTGCGGCCCAAGCTGTCATCGCGATCGAGAACACGCGGCTGCTGACTGAACTGCGCGAGTCCCTACAGCAGCAGACTGCTACCGCCGACGTGCTCAAGGTCATCAGCTCTTCACCCGGCGAACTGACACCCGTGTTTGGTTCAATGCTGGAGAACGCGGTCCGCATCTGCGAGGCAAGTTTCGGCAATTTATTGCTGTACGAAAATGATGTGTTCCGAGACGTTGCTTTGCATAACGCACCAGAAGCCTGGGCTGCCAAGATGCAACGCGATCCGGTTGCCCCTCGCCATTCGGCACGGTTTCTTTATCACGTTGCCGACACGAAGCAGGTTACCCAGATTGCCGATATTACTACGGAAAATCCCGACGAGCCGATCGCCAAGGTTGCTGGCGCTCGAACCCTTCTAATCGTGCCGATGCTCAAAGGGAGCACGCTAGTCGGTGCCATCGCCATCTACCGCCAAGAGGTCCGTCCTTTCACGGACAAACAGACCGAGTTGGTCCAGAACTTCGCCAATCAAGCGGTCATCGCCATCGAGAATACGCGGCTGCTCAGCGAACTGCGTGAATCGCTCCAGCAGCAGACGGCAACCGCTGACGTGCTCCGTATCATCAGTGCGTCGCTGGGTGAGCTGGAGCCCGTATTTAGTGCGATTCTGCGAAACGCCACTCGCATCTGTGAGGCGAGGTTCGGCACGCTGTATCGTTTTGATGGCCTGGCCTTCTACCATGGTGCCGGGCATGGGACACCCGATGCACTGATAGAGGTTCAAAAGAGACAGGGACGTTTCGTGCCTGAGCCGGGAACGCTCATGCATCGCGTTATGCACACCAAGACGGCAGCGCATAGCGCGGATTATGCGGCAGAATCGGCTCTCGGCCTGTCTGCGAAATTCGGCGGTGCTCGATCAACCGTTGTCGTTCCGATGCTCAAAGATAATGAGCTTGTCGGAGCGTTTGCCATTTATCGTCAAGAAGTCCGGCCATTCAGTGACAAGCAGATTGCGCTGCTCGAGAACTTTGCGGCGCAAGCTGTCATCGCCATTGAAAATACTCGGTTGCTTAATGAGCTGCGTGAGTCGCTTCAGCAGCAGACCGCAACCGCCGACGTGCTCAAGGTTATCAGCCGCTCGACTTTCGATCTGCAGACCGTACTAGATACACTGGTACAATCGGCAGCACGTCTTTGCGAAGCTGAGATGACGACGATCGCCCGACAAGATGGGGCAAATTATCGGCATGTTGCTTTCTGCGGATATCCGCCTGAATTTCAACACTACATGGAAAATGTGCAGGTCAAGCTCGATCGTGGAAGTATCATCGGTCGAGCAATCACAGCGCGAGCGCCTGTTCAGATCGTAGATGTTCTTAAGGACGCCGATTATGCAATGACCGAGGCCATCCGCCTCGGCGGTTACCGGACGTTGGCGTGCGTGCCAATGATGCGCGAAGGAATTCCGATCGGCGTATTCACAATGATTCGTACCACTGTTCATCCATTTACTGAAAAACAGATCGAGTTGGCGTCAACATTTGCTGACCAGGCTGCTATTGCCATCGAGAACGTGCGGCTATTTGACAGCGTCGAGATAAGAACCCACGAATTGGCAAAGTCGCTAGAGGAGTTGCGCACCACGCAGGACCGTCTGGTGCAGACACAGAAGCTCGCCTTGCTCGGTCAACTCACTGCCGGTATTGCGCACGAGATCAAAAACCCGCTCAATTTCGTCAATAATTTCTCGGGTATCTCTGCCGAACTGATTGGTGAATTGCAGGACACTCTAAAGGGCATACCGCTCGACGATAAAACCCGTGCCGAAATCAACGAACTGACCGGCACGCTGAAGGGCAATTTTGACAAGGTCGTGCATCATGGCAGACGTGCGGATGCCATCGTTAAGAATATGCTGCAGCACTCGCGCGAAGGGTCCGGTGAGCATCGGGTGATTGATATCAATGCACTCGTTGAGGAGAGCCTCAATCTCGCATGGCACGGAGCGCGGGCCGAGACGCAGGGTTTTGAGATCAAGCTCAAGCAATCCTTTGATCCGTCTGCCGGTGAGGCAGACGTTTTCCCACAGGACATCCGGCGCGCTCTCTTGAATGTGATTTCAAACGGCTTCTATGCGGCGATCATGCGCGGAGCGGAATCAGACGGCGGCGACTACAAGCCAACCCTTACGGCCACGACTAAAACTCTTGGCGATCGTGTTGAAATTAGGATTCGCGACAACGGCACCGGTATGACGGCGGACGTGAAAGAAAAGATGTTCAATCCGTTCTTCACGACCAAACCGACTGGAGAAGGCACTGGTCTTGGCCTCTCCATCAGTCATGACATCATTGTCAAGCAGCACGGTGGCTCAATCGAGGTCAATACACAGCCGGGCGAGTTCACTGAGATCAGGGTGATTCTGCCGCGCGTAGCCGGGTTGCTCCCCGACCGGTCGTAATCTTACCGATGTCCGCTTTTGGGGGCAAAGCAGACATCGGCCCATCTCAGCGAAATGTCCGCTTTGTCCAATCTCATTGTTGGAACACTGACAGCAATTTGCGGTCTGGGAACCTCTCACCGATCAGGCCATAACCGCTAACGCGTATTTCCTGCTAGAAATGATCTATCGGCGGCGGTCGGCCGAAGATATCCGTCGCACCGTACCGCCTGATCGCTCGCATGTCGGCACGAGAGCAACGATGGTGCACAACGTCGATAACCAGATCGTCGGAAACCCAGAAGCACCGCGTGTTATCCGCATGCACGCGGACGACAACGTCGCCATCGTCGCCAACGACTTTGGCCTTCCCGCAGGTGCGCAGCTGCCGTCGGGGCCCGCACTTCGCGAGCGCGTGCCGCAAGGCCACAAGGTAGCGCTAGTCGATCTTGCTGAAGGCGCACCCGTCCGCCGTTATAATGTCGTAATCGGCTATGCGGCGCAGGTACTGCCGGCAGGCTCCTGGGTCAATGAGCAGAGGCTCGTGATGCCGAACCCGCCGGCGCTCGAAGGGCTGCCGATCGCGACCAAGAACGCACCGCTGGCCCCTTCCCTCGAGGGCTATACGTTCGAGGGCTACCGCAATCCCGATGGATCGGTGGGAACTCGCAATCTGCTCGCCATAACGACAACGGTCCAGTGCGTTTCTGGCGTAGTCGAGCACGCCGTGCGCCGAATCCGCGACGAGTTGCTCCCCAAGTACCCCAATGTCGACGACGTAGTCGGCCTTGAGCACATTTACGGCTGCGGCGTAGCGATAGAGGCGTCGGACGCCGAGATTCCGATCCGGACTCTCAGGAACATTAGTTTCAACCCAAATTTCGGCGGCGGCACAATGGTTGTCAGCCTTGGCTGCGAAAAGTTGCAGCCCGAGCGTCTTCTCCCCGCTGGCACGATTCGAGCCCGCGGCGCTGCCGGTTTACGCGATTACGATCTCGTGACGCTACAGGATCCGTCGCACGTCGGCTTCGACGCCATGATCAACTCGATCATACGGATGGCCGAGCAGCACCTGCAGGTTCTCGACAGACGAAGGCGGGAGACCTGTCCGGCCTCCGCTCTGGTCGTCGGCATGCAATGCGGCGGTAGCGATGCTTTCTCGGGCGTGACCGCCAATCCCGCCCTCGGCTTCGCCAGCGACCTGCTGGTACGCGCCGGAGCCACGGTCATGTTTTCCGAGAACACAGAGGTCCGCGATGGCGTGGCTCAGCTGACCGCACGCGCGGAAAACGCTGATGTTGCGAATGCGCTAATCGCAGAGCTCGGCTGGTACGACCGCTATCTCGAACGCGGTAGCGTCGACCGCAGCGCTAACACAACGCCAGGAAACAAGACAGGCGGCCTTTCGAACATCGTCGAGAAGGCGATGGGTTCGATTATCAAGTCAGGCACGGCACCGATTTCGGGCGTGGTGTCGCCGGGTGAGCGCGCGCGAGTCAAAGGGCTGCTGTATGCCGCGACGCCAGCTAGTGATTTCATCTGTGGCACGCTGCAGTTAGCGGCCGGGATGACCCTACACATCTTTACAACTGGCCGCGGCACTCCATACGGCCTGGCAGCGGTACCCGTGATCAAGGTCGCTACACGCAGCGAGTTGGCGCGGCGTTGGTATGATCTGATGGACGTCGACGCTGGGCGCATCGCAACCGGCCATGCGACGATTGAGGAGGTCGGTGGGGAGCTGTTCCAAACCATACTCGATGTTGCGAGTGGTCGCCGGCGGACCTGGACCGAGAAATGGCGGTTGCACAACTCGCTGGCCTTATTCAATCCCGCCCCCGTCACCTGACGGGAACACCGCAGCGGTAAGTAAGGGTAGTTAACTTGCAGACGGTCGAGCGTAGAACGATCAGGAAGATCTCGTGGCGATTACTACCGCTGATCGTCATCATCTACTTCGTCGCGTACATCGACCGCACGAACGTCAGCTTCGCCGCGCTGACCATGACCCCTACGTCTTCGGCTGGGGTGCCGGCATTTTCTTCCTGGGTTATTTCCTTTTCGAGGTCCCTAGCAATGTGATCCTCGAAAAGGTCGGGGGCTGTGTGTGGCGCTGAAACCCTGCGCCTTGAATGCGTGACCGGCGCAAATGGTTACGCCCTAACCGTGCCCATTCCCACAAGACATTCAGAAGCACTTGAGCAAGTTGCTATGTCCGCTTTTGGCCCATAGCGGACGTGCTTAGTTGCACTGCACATGTCCGCTTCTGACCAAAAGCGGACATTGACGTCATCTTACGGGGCGCCATGGACCGTCGCGCCAGCGGTGCCGATCAAAAAAGCACTACTTGATCGTCACGCTAGCGAGCGCCAAAACGGCCGGAATGTTCGTCGGTGGCAATGGGCCAGACTCCACGCCAACCAAGGCAGCCTTCTCGGAGATTGGAGTAAGCATGGCGAAGTTCTGCATTACGAGTTCGATCTCTGCGGGGGTCATTTGTTTGTTCATTTGTCTTCTCCTCTTCGCGGCTTGACTTTGGCGTCGGTAATCCTCGTTCCGATGTTGGAGGGTCACGCCGCCACCTGGCGAAAAGACTCCGGGCCGGTGCTCAGATTGGTTTCAGCGCGTGTTGCGGGACTGCAGAGCGGGGGATCGTACATGGGAAGCTGAGCAAAGCAGCACGCTGACGCATCGTACATCGGAGCCTTTGTCGCGAGCCGCAAACGACCATCGACAAAGAGCCGACGCAACATTGGCACGATGGCATTTTCCCAGTCCTGCGGATTATCAGCTGCCCACCCATGGCTGATGCTGTGGTAGCGGTCTCTGTCTTCCAGCACCATTTCCCAAGCATGCTCGCCATGTAGTGCGATGGTGAAGGTGATCCTGGCATCGTCTGAATGTTCGATACTCGATCGTTCCAATTCCCATTGCTTGTTCATTTTCTTCTCCTCTTCAAATAGATCCTCAAGAAAGGCGCCGTCGCAAACTACGACTGGTTCCGCAGTGACGGTTTCAATTAAAAACGAACGTGTAGTCGACGTATTGCGTGGAGGCCAAACCACTTGCGTTCGCCATGATCTGCAGCGGATCGATCCCGGACGGTGTTGACGCGGCAACGCGCTCATTACTCGTAACGGCCCATGCTCCGATGCCAATCAGGACCAGAACGACTGCAAACATGTTGATCTTGCGCATCTGGATTCTCCCGTTGATTTTGGCTCACTGCCTATCCAGTGACACTGGCCAACCTAAATCGCATCGGTATCCTACGGATGTCACGCGCCAACGATTTGGTATCGTTTGTATCGCCGGGACTCAGCTAGCCCGGGCGGGGCGCAAAGTTATCAAAAAGGCGAGGCGCGCCTTGCGAAAACGGCGGTTAGTCGCAAGCTCGCAATGCCGCTCGGCCTGCTGCCAAGGTAGGCAGGAAATCAGGATGATTGACCGGAGTCCGGGATTTCCGTGAACGCGCGGCGCAGTTGGACCGTGAGCCGGCCAAGCAAGTCGCGACAGTGTGTCCGATCACCAGCTTTACCAGCGCGCTCGAGCGTGGCGGCCACGGCGGCAACTTCCGTGGCGCCGATCGCCAGCGCCGCCCCGTTCAACTTGTGCGCCGCTGCCGCCAAGATCACCAGGTCGCCGCTGCGCGAAGCATCCTGGATCTCCCGTTCAGTCGCAATTGCTGTTTGACGGAATTTCTGTAGCAGCTGATCTAGGGCGTCACGATCATCGCCCAGCCAAGCCGCGAGTACGCCGCGGTCGATAGCGCTGACGGATTTCATCTGCTCGGTCAGACCGTCGACATGCTCTTGGATTTGAATCGGCAACCAGCGTTCGAGCGTCGCCCGCAGCCGCTCGATATTCACCGGCTTGATGAGATATGCATCCATGCCGATCGCGAGGCAACGTTCTTCCTCGCTCTTCATGGCGTCAGCAGTGACCGCAATGATCGGCGTGCGAACGCCATTATGCTCCGCTTCGACGGCGCGCAGCCTTCGAGTCAACTCGTAGCCGTCCATGCGCGGCATGTGGATATCGAGCAAGACCGCGGCGTAACGGGTGCGCTGCCACGCCGCCAACGCATCGACACCGCTCGCCGCGCTGTCGGCGAAGATCCCAAGGAGCTGCAATTGCATCACAAGGACCTCGCGGTTCACCGGGTGATCATCGACAACCAGGACACGAGGACCATCCGACCGCGCCCCGACGCTCACAGGCGCTGTAGCTATCGTTTTTGGCAGGGATTTGAGCAGGGAGTCGTCGGGCGCCGCACGAAGTGCCAACGTCACAGTGAAGATGGAACCCGCACTTGGAGTGCTCTCGACGGTGACGTCACCGCCCATGATCTGCGCCAGTCGACGAACGATGGAAAGGCCAAGACCGGTGCCGCCGAATTCTCGCGTGATTGAGCTGTCGGCCTGCACGAACGGTTTGAACAGCCTCGCGAGCTGTTCCGCAGTTAATCCAACGCCCGTGTCGGCTACAGCGAGTGTTGCGCGTGTATTGCCCTCGCCAAGAGGTGTCGTGCTGACGTGCACCCGCACTCCCCCATGTTCGGTAAACTTGATCGCATTGCTGAGTAGATTGAACAGGATTTGCCGCACGCGAGTGGGATCTCCGATCAGAGCGTCCTCCGAACCCGCTTCGATTTCGTCATCCAGGGTTAAGCCTTTTGCAATCACCTGCGGCCGGAAGGTCTCCAGTGTCGTCGTGATCAAGGTAGTCAACGAGAATTGTATGGCCTCGAGTTCGAGGCGGCCGGCCTCGATCTTGGAAAAATCGAGAATATCATCGATGATGCGTAACAGCGCCTTTCCAGAATCTCGTATGGTCGAAACTGTTCGCTGTTGCGGGGGACTCAGTCCCTGCCGCTCCAATACCTCGATCATCCCAAGCACCCCGTTCATCGGCGTTCGGATTTCGTGGCTCATGGTGGCGAGGAACGTTGATTTGGCCTGATTGGCGGCCTCAGCCTCGCGGCGAGCCCCCTCAGCTAGATCGCGTGTGCGCTCAACATCAGCGCGTGCTGCTGCCGCCTCGGCGCGCGCCTTTTCAGCGGCGTCGCGCGCGGCCTCGGCAGCCGCCCTGGCTGTAGCCTCCTTTTCGAACAGCCGCACGTTCTCAATCGCGATTGCGGCCTGGTCAGCGAGGGTAGTTACCAGCTCGATCTGTTTGTCGGTAAACGGCCGCACCTCTAAGCGCGCCAAAGTCAAAACGCCGATCGGAATGTTTTCGCGCAACATTGGGACGCCGAGGATAGTGCGAAAGCCACCCAGTCTCTGCGCCTGCTCCCAGGTGTAATCCGGGTCCGCTAGCACATCAGGGACGTGAATAATCTTGCCATCGAGCAGTGCCCGCCCGTGAATGGTCCCACGTTGAGACTCAAGGGGTATGTCCCTGACGCGATCCATGAACTCGGAAGAGAAGCCATAAGCCTCCGCGCGAACGAACTTGCCCGCGATCTGCCGCGTGATAATTGCTTGATCGGCTTCACACAGTCGGGCGGCCGATTCGACCAGCGTCTGAAGAACCGTTTGGAGGTCAAAGATCGAACGGCTGATGACCTTGAGCACCTCTGCAGTGGCAGTTTGCTGCTGCAGCGATTGGCGCAGCTCGTGAAGAAGACGCGCGTTCTCGATGGCAATGACGGCCTGACTCGCGAAGTTCTGCACCAGCTCGATCTGCCTGTCACTGAAGAGCTGTACCTCCTGGCGATTGATCGTAATCGCACCGATCAGCGAATCATCCTTGAGCATGGGGACTGCAGCGACTGTCCGATAACCACCGAGTTTGACGGCGCTGACAAGGTAGGGGTCGCCCTCGATGTAAGACTTCACTGCTGTAATGTCTGCAACTTGAGTAACTCGATGCGTTTTGAGGACCTGGCCGAGAGTCGAATCCGGCGGCGGTCGCACTAGATTGCGCTTGCGTTCTTCGGCGTATGGGGTTGGTGCATTATGTGTCGCTACCCCGCGGAAACCATCTCCTTCTCGGAGGTACAGGGTCCCAAATTTGGCCTGGCAAATGCGCGTCGCGTTCGCCAGCATGGTCTCGAATACCGGCTGTAACTGTCCGGGCGAGCTCGCGACAATGCGCAGCACGTCCGAGGTGGCGGTTTGCTGCTCCAATGATTCAGTCAGCTCGCGTGTGCGCTGCTGCTCAGCCTGAAATAGCCGCGCGTTCTCGATGGCAATGACCGCCTGGGAGGCGAAGTTCTGCACTAGCGCGATCTGTTTGTCGGTGAACGGCCGGACCTCCTGGCGATAGATGGCGACTACCCCGAGCAACTCATTCTCTTTCAGCATCGGGACAGCAAGAAACGTGCGGGCTTTCGCCAGCTCAACAGCAGCCACGCGTGCTGGTTCGCGCTCGGCATAGGCCGGTTCTGCGGTAATATCGGTAATGTGGACTGGCTGCTTAGTTCTGAGCACCCGACCAAGCGCATTTCTTGGGTCCGGGCGTGGTGGCTCGCGTCGAAGATAATCGCTGAGGGCCGGTACTGCGTTCTGCAACCCCACCGCGTGGAACACATGGCCGTCGAACCGGTACAGGACACCAAAGTTGGCTTCGCAGAGTCGCGTCGCGTGCGCCAGCATGGCTTGGAATACCGGCTCGAGCTCACTAGGCGAACTGGAGATAACCTGTAAAACCTCGGAGGTCGCCGCCTGCTGTTCCAACGCCTGCGAAAGCTCGTGGGTGAGGACTGCAAACCTCGTTTCCGCATCCGTGTCGTGCGGTTTGCGCGATCTTCTGGGCGCTGGCCGCGTCCGCGAACGGGACCCCGACTGTCGTTGGCGTCTAACCATGATTGCGCGACCTGTCGATGAGCAGAGAATTATGTACCGGCAGCTGCATCGTGCAGCCGAAGCAGCTGAGTATGTGGATATGCCAGGAGTAATTTGGTACAGGACGGCCGCGCCGATCCAACACCCGGAGATTACCGTCGGCCTCCAAAAGAGATGCAGCTGCCATAATTCTCGTTCGCGACGGGGGAGGCTGTGAGCTGGCGTTCCGACGGCCTATCATTTTGCCCGTGCAACGTATCGCCCGTGTGTCGCCAGAAGCCTGATTTGTATCGTTCGTATCGTGACGCCGCGCAAGCCCCGAGATACCGCCATATGCAGGTGGGCCCGACGCGCGTGCTCGGATGACGCGCCGCTTTGCTGACAATTTACCTCGTGCGTGTTAGCTTGGATCAGACGTGGTCATCATTTGCGAACGTCACCAGGGGGCTGAAGGCGCTGAAAATGGAGCCCGGCCCACACATCGTCGTAGTCGAGGATGAGCCGGCGCAGCGCCACCTGCTGGTGGATTATTTGGCGCGCCAGAATTTTCGAGTGAGTGGTGTAAGCGGGGGCGCTGACTTGCGGAAGCTGGTGGCGCGCGATCGTCCAGCGCTCGTGCTGCTGGATGTTGGTTTGCCAGTTGAGGATGGCCTCGCAATAGCACGATGGCTACGCGAGAACAGTGCGCGAGTCGGTATCATCATGGTGACCGCCGCCTCCGACACAGTGGACCGCGTAATTGGACTCGAGATCGGTGCAGACGACTATATTGCGAAGCCATTTGAGCCTCGCGAACTGTTGGCGCGCGTAAAGAGCGTCCTGCGGCGCACGATAAACGCAGCACCGCCGAGTGCAGGACCGCGCATACGCATGGGATGCCGGGTGTTGGATCTCGAGAAGCGAGTGTTGGTTGACCCGACGAATGGCCAAGAGGAAACGCTTACCGCGAGTGAGTTCGATCTCCTGAAGCTTTTTGCTGAACACCCAAATAAGCCCCTCCAACGCGACTGGCTGCTCGAAACTACTGCGCATCGAGAGATGGAGGCGTTCGATCGAGCGATCGATTTACGGATTACTCGCCTGCGCCGGAAGATAGAATTCGATCCGGCTCACCCCAATGCCATTCGCACTGTAAGGGGTGTCGGCTACATGTTCGTTCCACCGACACACTAATAACTCAGGCGCTTGTAATTAGGCCAATGGGCGAGCGAGCAGCGACGGGCACAGTCAGGCAGAGCGCAATTGGAGAACGAAACAAACCGCGACACCGCAAGGCGGTGGCAAATTGCACCGTCCGCACCGGTAAAGCTCCGCCCCATTAGCCAGAGCGCAACATGGCCAGCAGCGAACCGAGGGCCAGCATAATCACCACCGCGCCATAGACGTCGGCCGCCAGCGGCAAGCCGGCGAGTGGTACGACCAAGCCGGTCAGGATGGCCGGGAGGCTGAAGGACAGATAGCCTTCGACATAGAAGGCCGAGAGAAGCCCCGCGCGCTCATGCGCTTCGGCTTTCGGTATTACGGTTCGCATAGAGCCGAAGAATGCCGCGCCGAAACCTGTGCCCGCGACGACGGTGCCTACGAGCATCAGGCTCACATGCTGGATGTGGACGCCTGCTAGGGTGAGTGCGACGCCCGTGATGAGCGCCGTGATGCCGCCGGATAGGACGCGATGCGCCGACGAATTGTGAAGCGCCAACACTGCGATCGCCCCGCTGCATGTCAAGGCGCCGACGACAAGCCCCCCGACGATCGGCGAGGCGATGCCGGTCACGACGCGCACAAGCGAGGGCATCAGCGAGAAGTAGAAGCCGCTCAGCGCCCACGAAGCAATCGTGATGGGTGTAACCTGCGCGAGTGCGCGCCGCGCCGGGCCTGGCACGCTGACATGAGGCTGAAGCGACGCGAGCACGCCCACTTTCGGCGTGACGGTCTCCGGCATGTACCAAAGGAGCAGCGCTTCGGCTGCCGACATGGCGAGCAAAACCGCATAGACAAGTTGCTGAGGATCCGGCGCGTAAGTGACCAGCGCACCGCCGCCCAGGCTGCCCGCGGTCAGGCCCATAAATGTCGTGATGCTGTTCAACGCCGGCCCACGGCTGCGGTCGGTGTCCATGATCGCGGCCCCGAGCGTTGCAGTAGCGAGACCTGTGGCAAAGCCTTGCACAGCGCGGGCGGCAATCAACACCGCTGCAGAATTCGCCGAGATGAACATGACCATCGCGGCGACGTTGAGCGACAACGCTGCGAGGATCGCCGGCCGGCGGCCAATAAAGTCCGAGAGCGAGCCGACGCTGAGCAAAGCGCCGAGAAGGCTGAGCACATAGGCGCCGAAGATGATCGTCAGGATCAACGGCGTGAGGCCGAAGACTTCTTGATATCGCTGATAAAGCACTGTCGGGGCGGCGGCGCTGGCCGCGAAGGTCATGGCCGTGATGGCGGCGATAACGATGGTCGCTTTGTAGGAGAGTAACGTTCGTGGCTGCGAGGCACGGCAGGCAATACTGGCGGACATTGTTGGCTCCGCTCGTAAGGGAGGCGCCGACCACCATAAGTTCTTTCGCTATCGCGACGATGTCATCCGTCATCGATTTGGTATCGTTTGTATCAGGAGGCCGGCGCAGACCGCGTTAAAATGCTTCGGCGATCCTCGACAGGTCTAACGCCAAAGGAGGAAGCCCATGTTCGCGTCTAAGCCACTTCAGGTTACCGCCGCCGTGATCGGCAACGCACTCGAATGGTACGACTTCATCGTATTCGGATTCTTCACTGTAATCATCGCGCGGCTATTCTTTCCGGCCGAAAGTCAATACGCCTCGCTCTTGCTGACGACCGCAACCTTTGGCGTTGGCTTTTTCATGCGACCGGTCGGCGGCATTCTACTCGGCATTTATGCCGATCGACGGGGGCGGAAAGCATCGCTGCTGTTGATCATCGGCTTAATGACTCTAGCCATCGCCATGATCGGGTTCGCGCCGACCTATGCTGCCGTTGGCATCGCAGCGCCGCTGCTCATCGTGACCGCCCGCTTGCTGCAAGGTTTTTCGGCCGGAGGTGAATTCGCCTGTGCTACCGCCTTTCTCATCGAAAGCGCGCCAGCGCAGCGCCGTGGTTTTTACGGCTCCTGGCAGATGGTTGGCCAGGGTCTGGCCGTGCTCACTGGCGCATTGTTGGGTGCATTTATCACCCGTAGCCTCTCCCCCGAGGCGCTCGACAGCTGGGGCTGGCGCGTACCATTCTTGTTCGGTCTCATCATCGGACCGCTCGGTCTCTATATTCGCCAACGCCTCGACGAAACCGGAGCTTTTCTGGCAACGCGGCGCGAAACAGGCCAACACCAGGCGCTTGGCGCAGCACTTGCGGCGCATATTAGGGAGGCGTTGGCAACTTTCGGAATCATCATATCCGCAACGATCTCGTACTATGTGATCCTTTTATATATGCCGACCTTTGCCCGTGTTCAGTTGCATTTGCCCCTGGATCAAGCGTTTTCTGCCCAGGCGATTAGTCTGGTATGCATGATCGTGCTCATCCCGATATTCGGCGCGTTGTCCGATCACATTGGGCGCAAGCCAATCATGATAGTCGCCCTGATACTGTATTTTGCTCTGACCTACCCACTGTTTTCCTGGATGTATGCCAATCCATCATTTGGGAGCCTAATATTCACGCAGGTTGCGCTGTGCAGTCTGCTTGGTGTTTTCTTTGGCCCCATGTCGACGGCATTGGCCGAGCAGTTTCAGGCGCACGTACGTTCGACCGGGCTTGGCGTCGCTTACAACATTGCCGTCATGGTGTTCGGTGGCTTTGCGCCGTTCTTCGTAACCTGGTTGATTGAGTCGACCGGCGTACCGGTGGCGCCAGCATTTTACGTCATGTTTGGCGCGGTGGCCGGACTGCTGGCCGCATTTTTCTTGAAAGAACGTGCTCGCGATGCCGATTTGACGGTGACGGATGTTAAGGTCGCATTGAACTAGAGGCGGGTCGAACGGGCGCACAATCGACAACATCTTGCGGCGACTGAGTCGCGTACGAGCCTGACCACATGCGAGAGTTCGGGATGCCTGCAACGCTCTAACGAATGGCGCTTTCGGCGCGAATGTGCTTTTGACCCAAATAAGCGACTGACCAGTGTGGTTCCTAAACTGACGGCGCTCGGTGAGAATTCACTGAGGCGCTTCCAGATCAGGCGATGAATCTGATCTCGACCTCAAAGCGTAAGAGGGGGCGTCTTTAGCGTGAGTCGATCTCCGCTTCGTTGGGACCCAATAAAGTGTCGAATTTGTCCAGCCCATTAAAAATAAACCTCTCTTTGACAGACATTGCAGGACGCCCACAAACAGGGAAGTTGATTTCTGCCGGTGTCATTTGTTTGTTCACGTGAGGGTTCATGGAAGGGCTCCTCTGACGCCCACGACGCCGGTCGAGCGTCGTTCCGATGTTCATTTTGCAAGCTTGTTCTACAGCCACTTGGTATCAGGCGAATGTCGCCTCGCTCTCGTTTTGTATCGTTTGTATCTGGGCTTGGCCAAAACGGTGGGCTGGTGCCGAACCGGCGAATGTCCGCGTCTTGGGGGTACTGATGTCAGCTATTGGCCCAAAGCTCGCCACTGCCGACGAAGTGATCGAATAGCGGCCATTTGCTGCGGCGCATATGTCAGCTTTTGGCCCAAAGCAGACATGACCTTGTGCGCCGCACATGTCCGCTTTCGGGGTAAAGCGGATCGACCAGTACCGGCGCGCCGCCGGCTACGTCGATCGCATTCTCAAGGGCGAGAAACCGGCCGACCTGCCAGTGCAGGCGCCGAACAAGTATGAGCTAGCGATCAATCTCAAGACCGCGAAAGCACTGGGCCTCACAATTCCGCCATCCGTACTCGCGCGCGCCAACGAAGTGATTGAATAGTTGGCGATGTCCGCTTCTGCCCCTGAGGAGACATAACCAGGGTCGAAATCCCGCAGCGCAGCAAGCCCCTGACCTGACCCTCGACAATCCGCTATCCTGCCACTCTCGCCGGGAGCAGCAGCGGATGCAATTCGATCTTAGACGGCGCGAGTTCATCACGCTTCTCGGCGGAGCGGTGGCTGCGTGGCCGCTTGCGGCGCAGGCGCAGCAGGCGCCAGAAGTCCCAAGAGTCGGTTTTGTCTATGCGGGCTCCAAAGCGGCGGCAGCTGTTCGTATAGAGGCTATCCTGAGCGGCTTGCGGGTTTCGGGTTACGCTCCTCCCGCGCAAGTCGAGATTGTAGCCCGCACAGCGGAAGGTGACCCAGCTCAAATCGCGCCGCTGGTAGCAGAAGTCATAGCGAAAAATGTGAATGTGTTCATAGTGAATGGCCCCGTAGTACTGCGCGCAGCTCATTTGGCGACGCGCACCATTCCGATTATCGCACTCGACTTGGAAACTGATCCAGTGGCTGGTGGTGTGGCTGCTAGTCTCGCGCGTCCGGGCGGCAATATCACTGGTGTATTTCTCGACTTTGCAGACTTCACGGCGAAGTTGATGGAGATGCTAGTTGAGAGCAATCCAAAACTCTCGCGTGCTGCGGTATTGTGGGATGCGAGCACTGGAACCGTACAAATAGAGTCAGTTAAGAAGGCGGCGGAAAAGCTGAATGTCGAACTGGATGTTCTAGAGGTGCAACGTCCATCCGATTTCGACACAGCCTTTTTAATGGCGAATCAGCGCGGTGCGAGCGCCATGGTGATGCTGTCATCACCGCTCATTGCGCCAAATGTGCAGGTGCTTGCCGAACTTGCTCTTCGTCACCGCTTTCCGGCCATTACCCTTTTCCCCGATTTCGCGCGGGCTGGAGGCTTATTGGCTTATGGGCCAAATCTGCTCAGCTTGCATCAGCTGACCGGCGTCCTTGCTGGCAAAGTCCTGCGTGGCGCCAATCCTAGTGAACTGCCGATCGAACGGCCGACGAAATTCGAGACTGTGCTCAACATGCGAACTGCTCGCGCACTGGGGATAACCATTCCTACGTCGCTTTTGTTGCGGGCCGACGAGGTCATCGAGTAGCGGGCCTTTTGCTGCACCTGCTCAGGACTCCTGTTGGCCTAAAGCGGACATCCAACGTTGCACCGCACATGTCCGCTTTCGGGGGTAAAGCGGACATTGCTTTGGATGCGCACGACCCGAGGGGTCATTCGCCCTAATCACGCTTAGGAACCTGAAGCCCACGCTGCACTGCTGGCCTCGCAAGACCACGATCGAGCCACTTTGGGACGTGTTTCAATGAATCGAATGCGACCAGCTCGCGTGCGCCGTAGAAGCCGATGAGATTACGTACCCACCCGAGCATCGAAATATCGGCGATCGTGTATTCGTCGCCCATGAACCACTGCCTGTCCTCAAGGCAGCTTTCCATCACACCGAGCAGACGCTTCGATTCGTTCACGTAGCGATCGCGCGGCCGCTTGTCCTCGTAGTCCTTACCGGCGAATTTATGGAAGAAGCCGACCTGCCCGAACGTCGGTCCGACGAACGCCATCTGGAAATGGACCCACTGGATGGTCTGCCAGCGCCGGACGGCATCAGCCGGCAGAAGCCTGCTGGTTTTCTCCGCGAGGTATTGCAAGATTGCGCCAGACTCGAATAGTGGCAGCGGCTTTCCGCCTGGGCCGTTCGGATCGATGATCGCGGGGATTTTTCCGTTCGGATTAAGCGACAAAAACTCAGGCGTCTTCTGGTCACCTTTGTTGAAATCCACAAGATGCGGCTCATACGCCAGACCGATCTCTTCCAGCATGATCGAGACTTTCACGCCATTCGGAGTGGGGAGCGAATAGAGCTGAAGCCGGTCGGGGTACTCGGCGGGCCAGCGTTTGGTGATCGGAAAGTCAGAAATGGAATGCATTGAGAAGCTCCGGACGTTGCCGCAAAAAGATGTTTTTTGACTTACATGTCCGCTATTGGCCCTTAGTGGACACTTGTAATTGCGTCACAAATCGCCCTTTCGGGGAAAGCGGAAATGGCTTTGTGCAGTGCGGATATCAGCTAATGGCCCAAATCGGAAATCCTAAGTCGCAGCGTATATGTCCGCTTTCGCCGGTAAAGCCCGCATGATGAAATGTCATTGGATCAGGGTCCGCCCTTGGCGGACTCAATTTCATTGTGCGCTGATGGAAACTCTGTCCTAACTGCGCGGATGCTGAGCACCATGGTCCTCATCCGCCTAGCCAAAATTACAATGATTGGTTCGCTTGCGGCCTACGCATTCATCGTCGCCTACGACAACGTCTTCGACTATGGCTCGAACTATCAGTTCGTGAGGCACGTACTGAGCATGGATACGACATTTCCAGGCAATGCATTGATGCATCGTGCAATTACCAACGAGAGCATTTGGCGTGTGGCCTATGCGTTGATCATCGTTATGGAGGGGCTAACCGCTATGCTGCTCGGACTGGGCGCAGTTATGTTACTTCGACGACTAAACACACCTGCCGAGGTGTTCAACCGCTCTAAGGTCTGGGCAGTAGCCGGATTAACTATCGGCTTTGCCCTCTGGTTTTTCGGCTTCATGGTTATCGCTGGCGAATACTTTGCAATGTGGCAGTCGAAGGAATGGAATGGCCAGGAGACCGCGTTCCGCATTACCACAGTGATCCTGACGGTGCTGATTTTTGTGAGCCTGCCGGACGCCGGGAACGCGAGCAAAAACTAGGCACGCTAGCGTTATTTTCTTTCGATCGTGACCGACGAGCCAATCGTGGCGTCGGCGTCCACTGGTGGGGCTTTGAACGGCGCTGGAACGCCGATGCTTTGCAACACAGGAAGCGGTTTCGCTTCGAGCTGACTGCTGACCAGTCTCATCCCGCCGAAGAGGACGACACCGACGACTAGGAAGTAGGCCAAAATTGGCATTCGCATTCGGTGTGTCTCCCAATCACTTCGCTTGGAAAAATGGCTCGGCGTGGCTCAACAGTCTATGTTGCAAATCACATCTGCGTCGTTTTCAGCGCTTGCAGTTTTCGCTTTTAGCGACTTAGCCGCAGAGCGGAGATCTGAAAAGGACCCGATTTGATTACGCCGCGATTGCTTGTTTCCGCCAACCGTCGCTCAGATTGTCTTCAGCGCGTGTTGCGGGAACGCAAGAGTAACGAGGCTAGCCTTGCACAATGACGGTTGCGTTCGGATGTCCGCTTTTGGCCCTTAGCGGACATGCCTGTTTGCGCCGACATGTTCGCTTTCAGGGCAAAGCGGACATCACGTGTCACTCAATCGACTGTGAACCATTTGCGGTAAAGTCCAACCGCTGGAGGCAAAAGGTCAGGCTATGGCCATCCAGTTGCCAGACTGTGGTCACGTTCACGAGTAAAGCCCGTGCCAATCGAAACAGCACGTGAGGTAATAAATGATCAGCAGAGAAGCTGTGTATTTCGATCCTGAAACCGTCACCCTTTTGAGGGAGGCCCTCGACGACGCTTGGGCCTGCCTTTCGCCTGCACTGCAGGCCACGATGCAGAAGACAGCGTTGGCCGAACGCATCCTTAGATCTGCAGCGCGCGGCGAACGTGATCGAAAGCGCTTGCGTGCTGCTGCACTGGAGCTTGCCGCCTAAGCGTCTGCTCGGCTGCGCAGAATGCGGGAAGCCCAAGCAGCCGCCTGATCAAAATGCTGATCGCGCTTTTCGGGGAGACCGCCACGAGGCGGTCTTTCTGTTTATGTCCGCTATTGCGGACACGCCTTTTTGCACTGCATGCAGAAAATCGAAGTGGCAATCGCGATTTTTGCTCTCACGTGGCAATCCTTGTTAAAACTCCGCGTGCAATCTTCCAGCGAAAAATGAAATTGGCCCGCGATCAGCATTATACGCTGGATCGACCATGTATTGATAATCGAAGGTGAGCGTCACACCCCTTGTCAGACTAAAGGCGTAAAACGTTTCAAGTATTTTTTCGTTTCGATAATTTAATTGGCCGTCGCCAATAAGGATACCAAGTCCACCAGCGGCTAAATACGCGCGATAGTCGTTCGAAAGACCGTTGATTGCGCTACCAATGCCGATTTTGTCATCGGGTCTACCCCATGATTTTCCTTTTACTACCACACCGCCGGATAAGCTCCTGTTAATGTCTGTGAAGGCAGACATTTCGTACTTGCCGTTGTTCCAACTCCATCGTCCAAAAACTCCGACATCGTCGCTGACCTGCTGCTCCAGATTAATTACGTAACCATATTCAGTATGGCCGGTTCGGATTTGCTCAATCACTGTGGTCGGATCAACACCCGTAGTGTCAGATATATTGACCGCATCGCGGAAGCTTCCGGAAAATGCTTCGTTGAGCCAGCCTATCAGGCGAAGTTTGCCCGGCTGCGAAAATAGATTGTAGCGGTACTCAAATTCCGTAACGTATCCACCACGTCTGAAAACTTGCGGATCGAAATTGTTCGAGTTGGGCTTATCGCCGATAAGAAAATATCCGGCGCGCAGCGCCCAGCTTTTCTGATTGAACTCGGCCACCGCCCCATACGTTAAACCGACTCTGTCGGCAGCATAGTCAAATGCGCCAGCAGCCCAGATCGACCAATTAAAGAAATCTGCCCGCGAATCCTGCGCATACGCATTGTTGTCAAAGACATCGTGGACGGCAAACTTGCCAACTTGGACGGTAAGCCGAGATATATCCTTTTTGCCCGCCATTTGACCGTAGGCACTTTCGATTGTCTCTTGTTCGCCACCCAACCCAAACGTCTGCCGAAGGAAAAGTCGTGATGTGTTGTAATGCGGATCGATGAAATCCGATTTTTGTGCCTCACCATTTGGAAATCCCGCAGCGCCAACTGTACTGCTCAACCCAAAACCCTGCAAAAGTTCAGGATTGTAATAAAGCTCGCCCCCTTCCCAGAGACGCATCCCGAGAAATGCACTTGCGGTGAAAGTCTCCTTGCTTTGCGGCCACGGCGGCAGACTGTTTTCGCCCGTGTAGAGCGCGTGGAACCGTGGATAACCTTGCTGAATGTAGGTCGTCTGACCGTGGATTTCCCATCGATCACTTTCGCTTAAATTATCATCGGGTTTCTCTTTGTCGTTTGACGCGCTTTCACCTAGTTTTCGGTTGAGCCCAAATCGCACGACCTGCGTGTCAAATTTTGATTCATATTGTGCACCGTTTGAAAACATCACGTCTGTTGTGCCGAAATGGCTATATAGATATTCCAGGCGTGCGTTCCAATTTCGTTGAAAGGCAAATTCGATCCCGCTACCCGCCGCCCAGCCGTATCGCATGCCGGGGTGAGCCTCGTCATCGCTCGATAGAGGGTTAGTACGAACGAAGTGCCCACTCGACGCGGCAAAACCGACTGTCCCGTACAACAACGTCCTGTCAAATGCATATCCAAAGCGCGCTCGCAATGTCGCGATATAATCGAGCTGCTCTGCAAGAAAGCTGCGCGGAGTCGCGCCCTTCCAAATTTCAGCGTCGGACGGATAGGCATTAGGAAAAGAGATGTCGGCCTCAACGCCAACCATAATGCGCGAAGGAAGAACATAGTTGTAGCCAAATTGGAGGCCTCCAAAAAGGCTGCCGAGCGTAGGCGTAGAAGCTACCGGTATTGGATCATTCACGAAGACACTTCCAAATGCTCGGCCGTAGCCGACATGGCCACCTAAATAGAACCCGTCCCAGTTATAGAAGCGATAGTTCACGTCGCTTACGCTTGCCGGCTTCGCTACGGGAGCATCGGCAGTTCTGCCCGGGCCGGATCCGAGTAAAGTGCCCACCGCCAAAGTGCAAATGAGAGCTACTCTTTTCAAAACGAAGGATTTCTCCAGCGCAAAATAGCGACCGAATGTTCAATTCGTACCGTTATCAAAGTCAACCAAGGATAACTGGATTTCGCTGGAAAACTTCACTCTTGTTTGGCGTCCCGGATCGTCTGATCAATCGTATTGGGATTGTCATAATACGTGCGGACGACCTTTTCGGCGAGCGGCTTCATGCTTGTCGTGCACCAACGAAACAGTTCCGCATATTCTCTGTCAGGCGGACTCGATTTCAAAGCCCTAACTACTCGGAGCATTTCCATTTCAAACCGGCAACTTTAGAGCCAAAAGGCTGGGTGGTAGATCCGCGCTTCGAGTGCTATGTGGCGATGAGACCACAGCCACGGCCACCGGCACTCGTACGCACCGAATAATTTCGCCGACGTTTGCGATTGCACAAAATTGTATGGCGTGTCCCTTCGTCCGTCAGGAAAAGCCCCGCATCCTGGTTAGGAATCACAAAAATTTCATGGCCCCGATGTAAAAACCGTCTATAAAACTCATGTTTTTGCCTATAGGGCAAACGCTCTTGCAAGAAAATATGACGGGTCCGAGCTTCGAGGACGCTTTGTCCACGCGCCGGCTTGCCGTACGGCTAGTCTGCGTCTAGCAATCGGCCGGGCGTCACTGACAGGTAATCGTTGAGGCAGGTGAGATGGCAACTTTTCATTCGTTCGTTCTCGGGGAATTTGTCAACACATTGGTCAGTCTCTTCGTTGCGTTTGTCCTTGGGACTCTGATTGGTGCTGAGCGTCAGTATCGACAAAGAGGTGGCGGCCTGCGAACAAATGTTTTGGTCGCCGTGGGTGCCGCCACATTCGTCGATATCGGGATGCGCCTGAATGGTGCGACGGGTGCTACCCAGGTCATCGCATATGTGGTTTCTGGAGTTGGATTCCTCGGCGCCGGTGTCATCATGAAAGAGGGCAAGAACGTCTGGGGTTTGAATACGGCCGCTACCTTATGGTGCTCTGCCGCAGTTGGCGCCTGCGCAGGAGCAGATTTGGCCTCTGAAGCACTGGCTTTAACGGGTTTCGTACTTGCAGGTAACACGCTATTGCGGCCATTGGTTAATGCGATCAACCGATCTCCGATCACCGAAGAGGCGACGGAGGCGACGTATGAGGTTCGTGTGACAACCAATATCGATCATCTGGAGACTGCACGCGAACTGTTGGAGTCGAGGCTTGAGAGCGCAAACTACCCAATTCGTGAAGTTACCGATATTGAGCGGGACCCTCATTCGGTAGAAATAGTGGCAACTCTCGCGGGAAATACGGCTGACTCCGCCGAGCTCAATAAGCTAATTGAAGATCTCGGCGCGAACCCGTTTGTAGAGCACGCAAGTTGGAGTGTTCGGACGTCGGAATAAATTTCGTCGTGCAGCGAAAGCAAAGGTCAGAAATGGTCTTGTTTCCGACGGCCGCGCTGCGATGTAGCCCTGGAGCGATTCGCGATCGTTTGATGCTTTCGAGCAGCTTGCACTTTTTCCAAATCGTTGAAAATTTTCTCAAGCTCGAAAATTCGCTCTCTGGTCTTGTCTGACCCATCGCCGCAACGTATCGCGCCAGCTCTCTTCAGTATTGGGTTTGGCGGGTTGATCAGACGCGTGCGATCTCCGATGTCGATTCAAGCACCAAGACGCCGATCACGAAAATCAAGGCCACCAAATCCCAAACGTTGGGCCGCGGTGCTTGTGTCAGCACGACGACGCGAAGGTCCTGCGGCGTCGGAGGGCCCCGAGACAGCAGATGCCTACGACCAGCATTAGATCGCGACCTGACGGCCAATCTCGACTGTCGCATCGGGTGGAAGCCGGAAATATTCGGACACGTGGGTAGAATTTCGTTGCATGGCCGCAAACATTGCTTCGAGCAAATGCGGCAGACCGCGGCCGTCGCTCCGAGAGATTACGGTTTCATGGCCTACATAGTACGTAACATCATCAAGATTGATTCCGCAGCCGCGACCGTGAGCTTTCTTCAATAAGGCGGGTATGTCAGGCCGCTCCATGAAGCCGAACTCAGCGGAGGCGCGCCAAAAGTTGGGGGCAATCCTTTCGAACTTTGGTTGGTCGGCGTCGTTCATCCACGGCACCGATCCAATGTTGACTGTCAAGACGAATAGGTGCTCATGCAACGATCGATTATGTCTTAAGTGCCACAGCATGACCGGTGGTACGTCGCGCTGCGTTCGCGTCAAGAACACTGCTGAGCCAGGAACTCTCGGAATCTGGTTTTCTTTGACCAAGTCCATGAATTTATCAATCGGCATAACGGCGTCATGGAGTCGTCTTGCGACAGCCGTCGCCCCGGCATGCCATGTGACCATTATGAAATAAATGACCATGGCAAGCGCCACCGGGACATACCCTCCTTCGGAGAACTTGGAGAGGTTGGCCACAAAGAAGGCTGCGTCGACAATGAAAAACAGGCCAGCCACCGCGCCTGCGAGAAGCACGCTCCATCGCCAAACGTCTCGCATTGCAAGGAATAACAAGGCGGTAGTCATCAGCATTGTTGCTGAAACAGCTATGCCGTACGCCGCGGCCAGGTTATCGGATTTGCGGAAGCCGATCGTCAGCCCGACCGTAGCGATCATCAGAAGCCAATTGACGACGCCAACATAAATCTGGCCGTAGCCTTCAGCCGAGGTCTGTTTGATCTGCATGCGAGGCAGCCAGCCAAGCTGGATTGCCTGCCGCGTCATTGAGAAAGCCCCAGTAATAATCGACTGACTCGCAATGATCGTGGCAGCTGTCGCTAGCAGAACGAGTGGAATTAAGAGTACCGTCGGGCAGAGCTGATAAAAAATATTGTCGACTGTTGGCGCGCCGTCCAAGACCAGCGCCGTTTGGCCGGCGTAATTGAGAACCAGGCTTGGAAATACCAGCGCTGACCAGGCGAGGCGAATTGGGCGCGTTCCGAAATGTCCCATATCAGCGTAAAGCGCCTCGGCACCTGTTGCGCAAAGAAAAACGCCCCCGAGGACTAAGAAGGCGCCAACACCACCTGAAAGAAGGAAACGGAAAGCATAACGCGGATCGAACGCAGACAACACGCCGGGATGTTGCGCGATGCCCCAAATGCCAAGTATGGCCAACGACAAAAACCACAGTGCCATCACCGGACCAAATGTTCGTCCTATGCGCGCAGTCCCGAGAGGCTGTATTGCGAACAGTGCGACCAAAATTGCGATGGCGGTGGGAAGGATATACGGCTGTACCGTCGGGGTGGCGATATTTAATCCCTCGAGTGCCGATAGTACGGAAATCGCCGGCGTGATCGCGCCGTCACCGTAGATTAGGGCTGCCCCAAATAGCCCCGCCGCAACAATTGTCGGCCGTGCTCCACGTTTGACTCCCAGTAGCGCCATCAAGGCAAGGATTCCGCCCTCGCCATCGTTGTCGATGCGCATTGCAAACGACACGTATTTGATCGTTACAATAACAATGAGGGTCCAGATCACGAGCGACAGGAGGCCTAATGCCGTAGCCAAATCAGCTTTGCCGCCTACAAGTGCGAAAACTGTCTTCAATGTGTAGAGCGGACTAGTTCCAATGTCGCCGAACACCACCCCTAACGCCGATAAACTCAGCGCGGTGAGGCTAGTATTAACACCGGTTGGTCTCGATCCTCGAAGCACGACGCCACACCCCAAGTAAATCTAACGGTCCGAGCTTCCGCCTTACCTGATCCGCGATCGGGACCGACTTTACGGCGATATCGTCACGCGGTGGCTTCGCGTCCCGCTCAAAGCTGAAGATATCCCTGACTTTGCGTCGGATGCGAGGTTCCTCTTCGTTGAAGACAATAACGCCCATCATCAGCAACGGCCTTCGCTGTGCGATGCGCAGTTCCTTCATTGTCTAATCGACCGCGAGTATTCTGAGTTCACGGAAGCGTAACAGTGATAATGCAAAATAACAAAATGCCGAAGATCGCTAAATTTCTGATATTTATTGTATCCTGTATGATGATCTTGGGGGATGTCGTGTTTATCGCCTGGGGGTCGGGATTTGATCTTTTAATCGTTGTGCCCGCTGCCTTAGCGGCAGCCTATCTCGCATACGCGGTCGCTTCCTGGACGATCCTGAAACCACTGTAAAATATAATGCCGGACTGGGATGCGCTACATCATAAAAAGGGCGCATCATTGTCTATGTGAAATTCTGATTTTGGTTAGCGGAAATTATGAGTTTTTAACAGCCCTGGCGCGTACAAGTTTGCGCTATGGACGCAGCCCTGCAATTTTTGACGAGTGAGCACACAGTCGACGGAATGACATTTCAGAACTGGATGCTGGTCCTTCTGATCATCGCCGTTATTTGGATTGCCTTCAACAAAGCTACAAGTAGTTAGCTGATGCCCGCTATTGGCTCAACGTAGACATAAAAAACGCCGACCAAATCAATAAAATATGGAAAGCATACGAGGGTGACCGATAAGTCGCTGATTTGTGTCCACGCTATTCTGCGCTGGGTATTTTTCGCCGGCGCCGTTCTTGGATCAGGCTCATACCGCGATAGCCCGGCTTTGAGCATTCGGCGCAGTAACCATTGCGCCTGCGGGTCGCGCTCGTCGGGATCGTTCTCGTCGGCGACGCAAGGCGGCTCTTGCCACGGTCGTACAGGCTGTCGATCTGCACCGAATAAGCGACGAACGCCGCAACGTCCTCCCATGCTTCCCCCTCAGCTAGCTTTGCTTCGAGCTGCGCGGCGAATTCCGTTGATTTCGATAGGTACTATGCCTCTTTAAGCCTCGGGGGCGCTTTCCATCGCAACTCGCGACGGCCGTGTAGCAAACTTTTTGCTGACGACCACCCATGAACTGCGCGGGGACAAGAACATATCCTGTTGATGACAAAGCACACTAAATGCTGCGCCGAAACTTTCGGCTCTCATTTTCTGCGCCGTCTTGTTTTGCGTTTTGTCGCCGATGCTGTGGCGTTTCGGGGAACTGTGATTTGTCGCAGTAGAACTGTGATCTATCGCAGTAGACCTACGATCGGAGTCGCGGCCATCGTCCTCCCAGCACTCAACATAATATCAAGCGTGGCCCATCCATGCGATACGATACGAGAAACACAATCGTGAGCGCGTCGAGCGCAATTGCGATCCTAGCCATCGCGACGGGAACCTATTTCGCGGGTAGTTCCGTCGGTTTGCCAAACTTCGATCTCGCCGCATGGGGGGGAAATACCGGCATTACCGACATCTCTTCAACCAAAACGCCAATAAGGCAGGCCGCCGAAGATCCCCTCCGTGACCAAAGCGTGGAGCTATCGGCCACCCAATTGAAAACCGTGAACGTCGAGGCGGTCGGAGAGCACAGCTTTCCGATCGAGAAGGAAGCAGTCGGAAGCATCGACTTCAATCAGGAAATGTCGGTGCAGGTGTTCACACCCTATCAAGGCAGGATTATCGAGACGTTTGCCAAAGTCGGCGAGGAAGTGGCGGAGGGGTCGACCTTGTTCACAATCGACAGCCCCGACCTCCTGCAAGCCTCGTCGACGCTGATCGCCACGGCTGGGGTTTTGGAGATGACCACTCGCAACTTGAAGCGCTCCAAATCACTCTACGAGACGCGGGCGATCGCACAAAAGGATTTGGAGCAAGCGGTCTCCGACCAACAAACGGCCGAAGGCGCGCTCAAAGCGGCGCGCGACGCCGTTCGTCTGTTCGGCAAGACCGATGCCGAGATCAATCGAACGATTGATGAGCGCCGAGTTGATCGGATCTTAGTGGTGAAAAGTCCGATCTCAGGCTTGACCACGGCACGCAATGCCGCGCCCGGACTCTTTGTGCAGCCGGGCAACGGGCCGGCTCCCTACGCGGTCGCCGATGTGTCGATCAAGTGGATGCTGGCGAACGTCGCGGAGACTGACAGTCCCTATTTTCATGCCGGACAGCAGGTCAAGGTCAGGGTCATGGCATTTCCCGGGCGCCTGTTTGAAGGACGGATTTCCACTATCGGGGCAATGGTCGATCCCAATACGCATCGCGTGTTGGTGCGCTCCGAGATTAAGGACCCGGATTACGAATTAAAGCCCGGGATGTTCGCAACCTTCGTGATCGAAATAGCCGATCCGGTGCGTGCAACTGCGGTTCCGATCAACGGGGTGGTCCGAGAAGGTGATGGAACGATGACGGTCTGGGTCACCAAAGACTTGCGTCATTTCCTCAAGCGGACTGTCAAGGTCGGCCTGCAGCGAGACGACTATGACCAAGTGCTCGAGGGATTGCAGCCTGGAGAGCTGATCGCCACCGACAGTGCATTATTTCTGAGCAATGCGGTAGCGAGCGCGTCTCACTGAGAACACGGATCTAACAACCCGCGGCCAGCAAGAGAGGCAACCAACCCATGCTGAAGGGCTTGGTAATTTTCGGGTTGACCCGCCGTCCAATTGTTTTGCTGGGGCTGTTGGCGTTCGTTGCTTCCGGACTTGTTGCGTTTTCGAAGTTAAATATCGAGGCCTATCCGAATCCAGCGCCAGTGATCCTAGAGATTACCGCCCAGGCCGCCGGTCTGTCGGCCGAGGAGATGGAGCGTTACTACACCATCCCAATGGAGGTTGGCCTAGCCGCCACTCCCGGGGTTGACAACATTCGGTCAACTTCGTTTTACGGCCTCTCGTTCATCCGCGTCACCTTTAAATACGGCATCGACTATTACTTCGCGATACTCCAGGCCGAGCTCAGCCTGCAACAAAACGTCAGTCTTCCAAACAATGTGACACCGCAGATTCAGGGATCGAGCCTGGTCGGCGAGATTTATCGCTACCAGTTGATAGGCCCTCCTCATTTCGGCCTGACCAATCTCCGCACAGTCCAGGATTGGGTCCTGCAACGCCGCCTGCTGACAGTTCCGGGCGTCGTCCAAGTTAATACTTGGGGCGGCACGACCAAGGAATACGAAGTCGAGGTCGATCTTCACAAGCTTGACGCCTACAACATAACCTTGCCCCAGATTTTGAGCGCTATCGGGAACGCCAACATCAACGTCGGCGGACGCACGATCAACATCGGCCAGCAGTCAGCAAATATCCGTGGCATTGGGCTGATCGATAGCGGTGGCTCCGCCGATCTCACCCAAGGTTGGAAGGTGAATGACATCGAGAATATCGTTCTCACCCAATCGAATGGCGTTCCAGTGCAAGTGAAGAATGTGGCAAACGTCCGTGTTGGCAATCTTCCCAGGCTAGGCAAGGCCGGTCGCGACCATGACGACGACGTGGTAGCCGCCATCGTAGTCATGAATCGAACCCTGCATACGAGTGATGTTGCCGCCCGCGTTAAAGCGGAAGTCGAAAAAATAAATGACGATGGAACCTTACCCCCAGGCGTGAAGATCGTGCCCTTCTATGACCGCACATCGCTCGTGTCGGTCACCACGCACACCGTCTTGCACAACCTCATCTTTGGCTGCCTTCTCGTTTTTCTGATTCAGTGGATCTTTCTCGGCGACCTCCGGAGCGCCATCATCGTAGGAGCGAATATTCCTTTTGCATTGTTCTTCAGCACCATCGTCCTAGTGCTGATGGGTGAGGATGCAAATCTATTGTCGCTTGGGGCGATCGATTTCGGCATTATCGTGGACTCGGCTGTGATCCTGGTCGAAAACATTTTTCGGAATTTCCAGGCCGGGCCGGAAGCTAGACAGCAGCTCTTGCGCGAGCTCAAAGAGGGCAAGTGGGGTCCGGACCCCACTCGTCCGACGCTATCATCCCAGCAGTCGACCTGGACGGATCGGCTCCGCCTCGTGCTTATTAGCTCTCTACAAGTCGACAAAGCGATTTTTTTCTCCGCGACGATCATCGTGGCAGCGTTCGTCCCGCTTTTCACCATGCAAGGTGTTGAAGGCCAGATTTTCAATCCTATGGCTAGGACCTATGGCTATGCATTGGTCGGAGCGTTGATCGCGACGTTCACGGTCACACCGGTATTGGCATCATTGCTTCTCCCGCGGCATGTCGCGGAAGGCGAGACCGTCGTTGTACGGGGACTACGCTCTCTCTATAAACCAATCCTCCGCTGGTCGATTGGCAATCGAAAGATCGTTGTTGCGATTGGACTCGTGTTTCTCGCAGTCGTCGGGCTCCTTATTCCGCGACTTGGCAGCGAATTCCTGCCGGCCCTCGAGGAAGGCAATCTCTGGATCCGCGCCTCGATGCCGCCGACGATATCCCTCGAAGCCGGCATACCCACTGTGAAAAAGATCCGCGAGATTCTGCTGCGTCAGCCGGAAGTCACGACAGTGGTTTCGCAACACGGCCGGCCGGACAATGGCAGTGATGCCGCGGGATTCTTCAACGCCGAGTTCTTCGTGCCGCTAACGCCATTCGAACAGTGGCGACCGGGAATGACCAAGGAAAAACTGGTCGAGGAGCTACAGTCCGAATTCCGAAAGGAATTCACCGGCATTAACTTTAACTTCTCACAATACATTCAGGACAACATCGAAGAAGGGCTATCGGGGGTCAAGGGCGCCAACTCGGTAAAGATTATCGGTCCTAATTTGGCAATCTTGGAACAGCTCGCTGGCCAGGTGATGCACGAAATGGAGCAGATCAAAGGGGTTGCTGATCTCGGAATTTTTCGGGTCCTCGGGCAGCCCAATCTGAACATTAAGGTCGATCGTGACCGAGCCGCCCGCTACGGACTCAATTCAGGAGACGTCAACAGTGTCATCCAAGCAGCGTTGGGTGGCACGGTAGCTACCACGCTGTTGGAAGCGGACCGCCAATTCAGTGTGATTGTACGAGTCGCATCCGATTATCGCGACAGCGTGGCGTCGGTTCGCAAAATAAAAATCGGTGTCGCGACGTCCAACGGCGTCAATGCGTATATTCCGTTAAGCGAGCTTGCAACTATTAGCCTCGATACAGGCGCTTCCTATATCTTTCATGAGCGCAATCAGCGATTCATCCCAATCAAGTTCAGCGTGCGCGGCCGTGATCTCGGGGGCACGGTTGCCGAAGCACAGAAGCGAATCGTCGAAAATGTCATGCTGCCGAATGGCTATCGTGTCGAATGGGCCGGGGAATTCGAGGAGTTGCAGCTTGCCAAACAACGCCTGGCGGTGATCATCCCGATCAGTCTTGGTTTGATCCTGGTTCTCCTTTACGGCCTTTTTAATTCGCTGCGCGACAGTCTGATGGCGTTACTCGGCATACCCTTTGCAATCGCGGGCGGGGTGCTCGCACTATATGTCTCAGGGTTAGATTTCAGCGTTTCGGCTGCGGTCGGATTTGTCTCGCTGTTCGGCGTATCAGTTATGAACGGTATCCTGATCATCACTTACTACAATCAAGTCAGAACGAACGGCATGGACCCGGCTCAGGCGATGTTCCATGCCGCCGAACAGCGAATGCGGCCGATGCTAATGACAGCGATGTCGGCGTGCATCGGCTTGGTACCTGCCGCGATATCGACCGGCATTGGCAGTCAGGTGCAACGTCCGCTAGCAACCGTAGTCGTAGGTGGCATGCTCATTGGTCCAATCATGTTGCTTGTGGTCGTGCCGGCGCTGCAGCTGATGTTTCTGGGGAGCAGAGATGATCCCAATGCAATACGTCACATGGAAGAGGATCTCGCTTAAAGATGACGCGGAGCTCCGGCCAAAGATCCAAACGTAAGATTCGAACCGACATGTTGCACTTTGTGCATTGGAAACTCTGTTGTATTTTATGTACCATCTTCGTGTTCATTGCCTCAGCGAATCCCAGCTTCGCCCAGCAGGCTGACACGAGGTATGGCTCAATTGTTTCAGGTCGTGCGCCACGGGCTATTGTAAATGTTGATCCAGCAAACAACGGCGCTGCCACAAGTGTCACAACCGGCGTTCTTATTGGCGCCAACCCGGCCCGTCTATCGGGGCTAACCGTCCGCCGACAGCAAACCTCGACTTCAGGTACTCTTGTCAGCACCGCTAGGTCTTCGATTGGCGTCGTGGTGGAGAATAGAGCGGTTCTGAAGGGAACGGGTGCCATCGCGAACGAAGCGTCTCTCCGCCGGACAGATAGTGGCCGTCAAAGTTCGGGCCCGGGCGCTGCCCCCGGGCCTGCGAAATTCAGCGCCAGCATCAACGGCACAGGGATAAGTCGATCTGGTTCTGGCCCTGGCAACGTTGGGGGCGCCGCCAAGAACGCTTCGGCAATTAACGGGACCAGCATTCGAGCCGTGCACTGACCCCCGACAGGTCGAATCGTCGGCTCGTACGTGTCAGGGCCAGTCAGGGCTCGATTAAACGGCCCGTCACTGCCTTGATGGCGGCTTGAATCCGCGTCGTCGCGCCAAGTTTGATGCGAGCATTGTCGATATGAAAGTCAACTGTCCGTTTAGTCAGGCCTAGAATCTGTGCTATTTCTGCTGACGTCTTGCCCCGTGCCGCCCAAGTCAATGTTTCGACCTCACGCTCATTGAGTTCGACAAGTTTGGGCCATATTTTCGTACGCGCGACTCGCGCCAAGCGGGCGGTGACAATCGCGTTGAGCACGTCGAAGTCGACAGGTTTGGTTACGTAATCATCAGCACCAAGCTCGCGGCCCTTGAGCTCGTTGTCTCGGTCGGTGAGCGCGGTCAGGAATACAAAGGGCATGTCCCCGAAACGGGGCGCGATCGCTGTCAATCGTTCTAGCACCTCGAAGCCGGACATCACCGGCATGCTGATATCGCAAAGCACGAGGTCAGGCGTGGTTCGCAGGATGGCCGCGAAACCCTCTTGACCATTATGAGCAACTATAACCTCAAAACCTCGCTCGATCAGTTCTTCGGCGATCAATGCCGCAGTCTCGCGATTGTCTTCAATACAAAGGAGTTTCTTGCGAGGTTCTGCCATGGGCGATTGGGACTAGTATATGTTTAAAAATAACACAATGCTCGGGCCTCGTATTCCAGGCGTGCCTTGGCGCAAACTTCTACAAGCATAACTCACTGCCTTTTCGAATGAACTGTGATAAATCACACTCCCTGCCCAAGCCGGCACAGATTATGCTTAGATATCTTCGCCGGGCTTAAATATCTCTTCGGCAATGTGACGGCAGGCCGCTATGAAGCGACGGCGTTCGATCCGATTCCGCCTATCTGCAATCTTTTTTTTCTTTTTCTTATTAGTGATCGTCCTCGGCTTTTTCAGCATCGGACGCCTCAGCGACGTCAATAGCGTGTCCTTAGATATCCGCGATCGTTGGCTCCAAAACACGCGTCTTCTCGGCGACCTCAATAATTTCACTTCGGATTTCCGCGCTGCGGAGGGCCGCCGCCTCCTCTCATCAACCGCTTCCGAGGTTGCCGCCAGCGAGAATGAGATGCAGGAACTCGACCAGTCCATTTCGCAAGCTCAGGCCAGCTACGAGCAAATTCGTCATAGTGCGGCCGAAAGCGAGCTCTACGACCTATTCAAAGCCGCGTGGATAAAATATCGGGACGCCGTCAAGCATGTAATGGACCTCTCATCCGCGAGCCATCTGACGGAGGCAGTCAGCTTGTATATGACGACGTCGCAGTCGGCCTACAGCACCGCAAGCGATGCACTCGGACGGCTCACAGAACGTAACGTCACTGCAACAGCTGAAGCTAGTGGCCGCGCCGCTTTGGCCTATCAGGAAGGACGATGGCTGATCAGAGTTGCGATGTTGGTTGCCGGTATGATGGTGGCGGGCGCCCTATTGTATGTCGGGCTCTCAATATCCGGGCCTCTCCTTCACCTTGCCGATGGCATGCACCGTCTGGCGGAAAACGATACCAAGATTGATGTGCAAGGCACAGAACGCGGCGATGAGATCGGTGCGATGGCGCGCGCCATGGTCGTGTTTCGCCAAAATGCGATCGAACTCATGCTCACTCAACGTAGGCTAGCTCAGCAGGCGTCGGCTTTGGAGGAAAAGCTTGCAAACGAGCAACGTCTGACACAGCTGCAACGCAATTTTGTGTCGATGGCCTCGCACGAATTTCGTACTCCATTGACTGTCATCGATGGCCATGCCCAACGCTTGATAAAGCTGACTGACCACTCGCAAACCAATGACATCACCGAACGCGCCTCTAGGATTCGCGCAGCCGTCCTGCGGATGACGAATTTGATCGAAACGCTTTTGAATTCGTCTCGTTTGCTCGATGGCGGTGCTGACCTCGACTTCCATCCAACAGTGGTCGATATGACAGCGCTGCTGCACGAGGTCTGCCAGTTGCATCGGGAAATAGCACCGGAGTCGCAGATTTCCGAAGACCTAGGCGCGCTACCGTTGCAAATTGTCGGCGATCCAAAATTGCTTTTTCAAGTTTTCAGCAATCTTGTTTCCAACGCTATAAAATATTCGCCAAGCGGCGGCGAAATCAATATGAATGCACGGACCGATTCAGGGCAAATTGTGATTACCGTCAAAGACCATGGGATCGGAATTCCGGAAAAAGATCGCGAACGATTGTTCGAACGTTATCACCGCGGCAGCAATGTTTCTGGGGTCGTCGGAACTGGCGTTGGCCTCTATCTTGTTAAAATGGTGATCGATCTGCATGGAGGCCGCATCACGACTGAGAGCCGGGAAGGCGAAGGTTCAAAGTTTGTCGTATCGTTGCAAAGCAATCTTCCACTGCAAAATGACGGTCTTTCACCAGCGTTAGACAGGATAAGCTGAAATTACAGCGGTGCCAGTTGTCTCGGCCGTCTTCTCAAAGACGAAAGGCCAATGCCAGTCCAGCAGTCGACGAAAGTCGAGCCGTTCACCAAACTCAAGACCGCCAAGGCGCTCGGCATCCCCGTCCCCAACACGCTCATCGGCCGTACCGGTGGGGTGATCGAGTGAGTATTCCGATGTCCACTTTTGGCCCTTAGCGGACATAAATAGTTGCAGCACTAATGACCCATAGCGGCCCTGCGGCTTCGTTGAGCCATTTCATTCACGGCGCTACCATCGCAATACGAACGGGTCCCAGAGATGACCACCAGGAATGGGATGCAGATCGCTTGCGTGCCTTTGGACGATGGGACAAGCAAGAGCCGAAAAATTGGACGAAGGTGCAAAATTAGGCGGTGCAGAGTCCGAAAAGCGTCAACGTCGTACTACGGCACGTAAAATTGGTAAGATGATTAGAAGGTGCAAAGCGGAAACTCAACGATGAGCAAAAAAATACTTAGAAAGAATACGGAAAACTTTTGATCAATGATCCCATAGTATCTCGGGAAGCACTTCCTCGATCGAGAGCGGCGAAATTCCAAGCTCTCTAAATCCAGGCATCTCCGGCGATGCCACATTGTCGATCTGCATCAGCTCCACTTGGTTCCGGGTGATTGGTGGACTCGGAAGCATTTCCGCCAAACAAGCCAGCACCAGCCAAGCGGCAAATGGGATTGGAATCAACTTGGGTTTGAGGCTGGTTTCGTGGGCAACAATCTTGAGCAATTCTTCGTAGGAGTAGACCCGAGGGCCCCCGAACTCAAAAGTGATCGGACCTTTTCCCGTCTGTTCCAGTACCCTTGTGATCGCCTCCGCCACATCTTCCACATGGGCCGGTTGTAATTTGGTGCGGCCAAAGTCGAACATTGGGTAGACGGGAAGCCGTTCCAAGAACGTGATCATAGTGGTTATAAATGAGTCGTCTGGTCCGAACATCACCGCTGGGCGGATCAGGAGTGCATCTGCGAACGCGGCCCGGACGGCCAGCTCGCCTTCGCCACGCTTGCGGACATAGAGCGATGACGAGGCGGCGTCTGCACCTATTCCTGAAACGTGGACCAGCCGCTCGACCCCGGCTCGGCATGCCTGAGTTGCCAACTGCTGGGCACACTCAACGTGCACAGATTGAAAGGTCTCTGTTCCGCGCTCGAGGTAAAGACTGACCGAATTGACCACACCGTAAACGCCAGCAAGCGCACGCGCGACCGAACGTTCGTCGTGAATGTCCGCTTCGACCGATTGAAGTTGCGGATCACCAAGAGCAAACAATTCATAACCGCGATTCGGGTGCCTTGATGCAATCCGAACAGAAAATCCTTGCTTGCGCAGATGTCGAACAACGCGGCGGCCGAGAAACCCCGTTCCGCCGAACACGGCGACGGTGCGCCCGTTCGAGACCGCCATGGCTCAACCTCGCTATCACAAAGCCGGCCCGCTCGGTCATCAATGATAACGCCTCGGCCCGTTTGCCACGAGCTTCGAGACCGCTATCTCTGAGTTGATTGTCGGTTTCGATTTGCGTTGGCGCGATGCCGGCGCAGGTGGTGGAATTGAGATACTGCTGCACTGGCTGCAGGGCATGAGTCCGCTATTGGCCCAACGCCGCTGCAAATTCGTCGCTACGCCCCACACAATTGCCGCAAATTGTGCGTGGGACCGCCACAGGGAAACTTAAAAATGATGTAGTTCCAATCGGTACAACGAATACGTGGATTGCAGAGCGATCATTCAACGTTGGGTGTTGTACGCGACGGTCCGTTGTTAGATGTGGGCTGTTGAATGCAAGAGTCCGTCGTTGCGAAAGAGGCTGCACATGCGCCACACGTCGTCCATTGCCATTATCGTGATCGCGGCCGCTCTCGTTGTTGGGGTCAAGGTGGTCGCGCCCAAGCCTGGCGCGCCCAGGAGCTATTTCACCGTCGTCAGGACAGCGGTGCCCGGCGGCATGAAGAGTTTTCCGAACGAGCTGCTACCACAGTAATGTTAAAGCGGACATCGGCTAGTGCACTTCACATGTCCGCTTTTGGGGATAAAGCAGACATGACGATTGCGCCGCGAAATGTCCACTAATGACCCAAGCGGACATCGCTCTACAGCGATGCCGGGTGGCTTTTCCGCGTGATCGAGGTTGCGCTAAATTTAAAATGTGCGGTGATCTGCAAATGGCGGTTGTTACGCGCTCATCGTTGAACGCGCGGCGCCGCCGCCATCGCCCAGCGCGCCCTTTTTCTCGATGAAGTGGACGATGTCATCAACTCCCTGGCCGATACGCAGATTTGTCATGATGAACGGCCGGGCACCGCGCATGCGCTGCGCATCGCGCTGCATCACCTCGAGCGAGGCGCCGACGTGCGGCGCAAGATCAATCTTGTTGATGACGAGAAGATCGGAGCGGGTAATGCCTGGTCCGCCTTTTGAAGGGATCTTCTCGCCCGCGGCAACGTCGATCACGTAGATCGTCAGATCGGCGAGCTCGGGTGAAAAAGTCGCGGCCAGATTGTCGCCGCCCGATTCAATAAGCACCATGTCGAGCTCGGGGAAACGTTTGCGCATGTCGGCCACGGCCGCGAGGTTGGCCGAGGCATCTTCGCGGATCGCAGTGTGCGGACAGCCACCGGTCTCGACGCCAGTTATGCGTTCGGGTGCGAGCGCGCCGGAGCGGACGAGATATTCGGCGTCCCATTTCGTATAGATGTCGTTGGTAATCGCGGCAAGGTCGTAGTGGTCGCGCATGCGCTTGCACAGCGAGTCCATGAGAGCGGTCTTACCCGATCCCACGGGCCCCCCGATGCCGACCCTGAGCGGACCGTGAGAGCTTTTCATCGCGGCGGCCTCCTCTTACTTACTCAACTCCGGAACAACCGGGTGTATTGCGTTTCGTGCCGCATGGCGGCGATATCGGCGCGGAACACGGCGCTGCCCGCGTCACCGAGAGCGGCTGCGAGTGCACGTCTTGCCGCACCGGCAACGACAGGCTCGAGCAAAGCCGTCACGCGCTGGCCGTCGGTTTGCCCGAGCGGAATGAGACGGATACCGGCGGAAATCCAGTTCGCCGCGAGCGCCTGCAGGTAGGCGGGGAGCGATTGTTCAAGCGGGATGTCGTGGCCAGCCGCGGCGACAGCGACCGCGACAGGATAGGCGAGGGGTCCGCGCCAGATTTTGGAGAGATGCTCGAATGCCGGGCAGGGCCAGGCTGCCCGCGTCACGTCGAGAAATGCGCGGCCTTGCGCCGTCGTCTCGAGGAAACGCTCGCGCGATGGCGCCAAGGCTGCCGCGAGCTCGGCGACCTCGCACAGCGAGCGGTCGTCGCCTGAAGAGCAGGCACGATAGGACTGCGCGAAAAGGACGGCATCGCAATAGCCAGCGCCACTCGTGAGCAAGCTCTCCAACCAGTCCGACAGCTCACTGGCGCTTGTCACGTCGCCGGCTTCGACGGCCCATTCAAGTCCACTTGAATACGAAAACGCGCCGACGGGATAAGCAGGCGAGAGCCAGGCCATCAGGCGATAAAGTGAAGACGCTGGAACGTCGGCCTGATCGCCGCAACACACGTCGGTTTCCGTTGCCTCAACCTCCCGAAGCCCACGCTTTTGCGGTGAGACACGGCGAAGCGATACCACCCGCTTCTTACCCATGACCGTGTCCGTGATAATCGTAGGCGCCGTTTTCCGGATCGAACGGTGCGACGACGTAGGTCAACGACGCACCGAGCCCGCGCAACATCCCTTCAAGGACGTGGTCGCGGCGGATGCGCAGGCCGCTTTCCATGACCTGCACCTCGGTGTGGCGATTGCCGAGATGCCAGGCGATCCGCCGAATGTCGTGCGCGCTGGCAGTAATGTCGACCAAGTCCTCGGCTTTGCCGGTCACCCGCACGAACGAACCGTCCTCAAGCAACAGTCCATCCCCGTCGCGCAGTTGCGCCGGTCGCGGCAGGTCGAGCAGGTAGGTTGCGCCATGCTCGCCGACGAAGACAACCCGACGACGGTGCCGATCCTGAGCATCGAGCACGATGAAATCGCATGCTGTATCGGAATTCCAGGCCGATGCCCGCTTGATGTCGGTCACGCGCTTCATCGTGCAAGCCTAGAAAAGAAAATATCGCTGCGCCATCGGCAGGGTTTCCGCCGGCGCGCAGGTCAGTAGCTCGCCGTCGGCGGTCACCTCGTAGGTTTCCGGATCAACGGTGATCTCGGGCGTCGCGGTGTTATGCACCATGCTTTTCTTCGAAATGTCGCGAGTATGCTCGACAGCGACCAGCTCCTTATCGACGCCGAGCTTGCGCCGCAGCCCGCTTTTCAATGCGGCCTTCGATACGAACACGAGTGACGAGGCTGTTCGCGCCTTCCCGAACGCGCCGAACATGGGTCTGTAATACACCGGCTGCGGAGTCGGGATCGAAGCGTTGGGATCGCCCATTTGCGCGGCCGCGATGCTGCCGCCCTTGATGACCATGTCCGGCTTCACACCGAAGAAGGCCGGCGTCCACAGCACGAGGTCCGCCAACTTGCCCTTCTGGACGGAGCCGATGTGTTTCGACACGCCATGCGCGATTGCCGGATTGATCGTGTATTTGGCGACGTACCGTTTGGCCCGGACATTGTCGTTGTCGCCCTTTTCCTGGAGCAGACGGCCGCGTTGCTTCTTCATCTTGTCCGCGGTTTGCCAGGTGCGGATGATCACTTCGCCGATGCGTCCCATTGCCTGGCTGTCCGACGACATCATCGATAGAGCGCCGATATCGTGCAGGATGTCCTCGGCCGCGATGGTTTCCTTGCGGATGCGGCTCTCGGCAAACGCAAGGTCTTCTGCGATGGACGGATCGAGATGGTGACATACCATCAGCATGTCTAGATGCTCATCGATCGTATTGCGCGTGAACGGCCGTGTCGGGTTAGTGGAAGAGGGCAGAACGTTTTTCAGGCCGGCGACCTTGATGATGTCAGGCGCATGTCCGCCGCCCGCGCCTTCGGTATGGAAGGCGTGGATGGTCCGGCCCATGAAAGCCTTGATGGTGTCTTCGACGAATCCGCTTTCGTTCAGCGTGTCGGTGTGAATCATCACCTGCACGTCGTAGTCGTCGGCGACCGACAAACAGCAGTCGATTGCGGCCGGCGTTGTGCCCCAGTCTTCGTGCAGCTTGAGCGCGCAGGCGCCGGCCTTGACCATTTCTTCGAGCGCCGCGGGTCGTGACGCATTTCCTTTTCCGGCAAAGCCGAGGTTCACCGGAAAATCATCAGCCGCCTGAATCATGCGGCCGATGTGCCACGGGCCTGGCGTGCAGGTCGTGGCATTGGTTCCGGCTGCCGGTCCAGTGCCGCCGCCGAGCAAGGAGGTGATACCTGACATCAAAGCCTCGTCCACCTGCTGCGGACAGATGAAGTGGATGTGCGTGTCGAAACCGCCGGCCGTGAGAATCTTTCCTTCGCCGGCAATGGCCTCGGTTCCGGGGCCAATCACGATCGTCACGCCGGGCTGAATGTCGGGGTTGCCCGCCTTGCCGATGGCGGCGATACGGCCATCCTTGAGGCCGACATCGGCCTTCACGATTCCCCAGTGATCGAGAATGAGGGCGTTGGTGATGACGGTATCGACCGCACCCTTTTTGTTGGTGATTTGCGACTGTCCCATCCCGTCGCGAATGACCTTGCCGCCGCCAAATTTCACCTCTTCGCCGTAGATGGTGAAATCTTTCTCCACCTCGATGATGAGGTCAGTGTCGGCCAGCCGGACGCGGTCGCCGGTGGTCGGGCCAAACATGTCGGCGTAAACGCGCCGCGAGATTTTTCCCGGCATGGATCTGTCCTCAGAGCTTGCCCATCACGGCCTGGCGAAATCCGTAGATCGCTCGCTTGCCGGCCAGCGCAACCAAAGTCACTTCGCGCGTTTGCCCCGGCTCGAAACGCACCGCCGTTCCAGCCGCAATGTTGAGCCGCATGCCGCGCGCCTTCTTGCGGTCAAACGACAAAGCGGGGTTGGTCTCGAAAAAATGATAGTGCGAGCCCACCTGGACCGGCCGGTCGCCTGTATTGGACACGGAGAGGGTCCGCGTCTTGCGGCCCGCGTTGGGCTCAATCTCGCCGTCCGCGATGAACATCTCGCCGGGGATCATCGGAGAACTCCCGCATAAAGGACGCCCGCGATTTGGAGGCAGAGCGCGCCGACAACGCGAATGGCGGGGCGAAGTGAGTAGTGCGTTATGGTCGCTGCAAAGCCGATGCCGGCAAGATGCAGCGCTGCCGTAGCAAGCGCGAAGCCTGCCATGTATTCGAAGCCGTTCAGCGTCCCTGCTACCTCGGTGCCATGCGCATAACCGTGAAAAAGAGCAAACACAGCCAGGATTCCGGCACCGACTGGCACCGGGAGGTCGACAGCAAGGGCCACCAGCAATGCCAAACCGACCACCGAAGCGAGGATGACAGGCTCAACAAACGGCAGCGGCACGTCTTCCATGCCGAGGACGCCGCCAATCAGCATGACTCCGACGAACACTGCCGGCCAAACCCACAATGCGCGGCCACCTTTCAGCCCTGCCCAGAACCCGACCAGGACCATGACCGTGACATGGTCCAGGCCTCCGAGAGGGTGTCCGAGCCCGGCCGTGAACGAAGCGGTGGAACCGTGGCCGACATGCGCAAAGGCTGGTCCGGCGGCGAGCGTGAGCAGCGCTGCGATTGGCACGAGTCTTTTCATAATACCTGCGTCCTTAGCGGATAGGATTGTGAACCGTAACGAGCTTGCTGCCGTCGGGGAACGTTGCCTCGACCTGGATGTCGTGGATCATCTCCGGAATTCCATCCATCACCTGTGCGCGTGTAATCACATTCGCGCCCGCTTCCATGAGTTCGGCGACACTTCTGCCATCGCGCGCGCCTTCGAGGATGAAATCGGTGATCAGCGCCACGGCTTCCGGGTGATTGAGCTTGACGCCACGTTCGAGCCGGCGACGCGCGACAATCGCCGCCATGGCGATCATCAGCTTGTCTTTCTCGCGCGGGGTTAGATTCATTTAACTCTCACTGCAACCAGAGCTGCGGCATTGTCACGTCGAGTGAAGACATCAGCGCTGCAAGATCGTGGCGGAGCGCTGCGCCATCTGGAGCGCAAAGCCGCGCGACCGCTATCCCGTTCCACGCGGAGATACCAACTTCGCCGGAGAACTGCTCGGCGCAATCGCGCACGGCAGCAATCATCTGTTCGTCGCCGGGCACAGCCAACATGGTCGCGACGGCAACGCCACCATTTGCGATTGCCGGACGCGAGAGCTTGCGCGCGATCGCGCCGTCCAGACGGACGTTCTCGGCAAAAACCAGTTGCCCACCGCGTCGTATGCGCCAGCGGTCGGTGAGGCCGCCTTCCTCCACGGCTTCACCCATTGCGGAGCGACCGAAAACGATCGCCTCGGCCATCAGCAGCGTGGCATCGGTCGAGAGATTGACGTCGATGCGGCGGCAAAGCCGCGCGCGGTCGAACAGGATTGTCTCTTGCGGGAGCCAGATGCATCGGCTCCCCGCCGCCGCATCGATCATGAGCGCGAGTGCCGTGTCCGCGCCAGTTGACCGATAGATTTTTTCCGCTGCGGCCGTGCCGGCCAGAAGCTTTGCCCCCTCGTCGAGGGAAAGACCGATCGAAAATTCGTCGCCGCCAGTCATGCCGCCTGCGGTGTTGATGAGCGCCGCTTCGAGCATTCCCGAGGCGGTGGTCGGAAAGCGCACGCGCAATGAGCCGGCTTCATGGACGCTTGTGCGATGCGTGCGACTCCCCTTGGCCGCTAGCGAAAGTTTGATGCGCCCAGTCGCCCGATTCGCCAAGAGACGCTCAGATGGCGCGAGCGGAAGCCGTTCGACGACGGCAGGACTCATATTGCCAAGGCGCGTTTCAGCGCCCCTTCGTCCATCGAGGATTTGTCGCACGAATACACGATCGAGCCGCGCTCCATGACAGCGAAACGGTCGCCTAACTCGCTGGCAAAATCGAGATACTGTTCGACCAGGACGATGGCCATCTCGCCAAGCCCGCGAAGGTAGCTGATGGCTCGCCCGATGTCTTTGATGATCGAGGGTTGAATGCCTTCGGTCGGCTCATCCAGCAGCAGCAGTTTTGGTCGCATGACCAAGGCGCGGCCAATGGCCAACTGCTGTTGTTGTCCGCCGGAAAGATCGCCGCCGCGGCGCCGGAGCATGCTACTCAGCGCCGGGAAAAGCGAAAATATATCGTTCGGGACACTTCTGTCTTCGCGCGGGAGCGGCGCAAAACCGGTCTCGAGGTTTTCTGCCACGGTGAGCAGGGGAAAGATCTCGCGGCCTTGCGGCACGAAGCCAATGCCGCTGCGTGCGCGTGACACCGTCGAAAGCCCGGTGATGTCGGTCCCGTCGAGGCGGATGCTGCCCTTGCTCACCGGATGCTGCCCGACAATCGCACGCAGCAGGCTGGTCTTGCCCACGCCATTGCGACCGAGCACGCAGGTGACTTTTCCGGCCTCGGCTTTCAGTGAAATTCCGCGCAGAGCCTGTGCCGCCCCGTAATGAAGATCGATGTCACTGACTTCCAGCATAATCATCGTCCCAAATACACTTCAACGACTCGATCGTTGGTCGACACCTGGTCAATGGTGCCCTCGGCGAGTACCGAGCCTTCGTGCAGGCAGGTAACCTTGACGCCGAGCTCGCGGACAAATGCCATGTCGTGCTCGACGACGATGACCGTCCTGTCGCGATTGATCTCCTTGAGCAGTTCGGCGGTCTGCATGGTCTCAGCATCGGTCATGCCGGCGACGGGCTCGTCGACGAGAAGCAATTGCGGCTCCTGCGCGAGCAGCATGCCGATTTCCAACCACTGTTTCTGGCCATGCGAGAGACTTCCGGCGACGCGCGATCGCACGCTCTTGAGCCTGATCGTGTTGAGAATGTCGTCAATTCGTCCCTGCTGCGCAGGGCTGTTCTCCCACATCAGCGTGACCCGCACGCGCCGCTCGTTCTTCAGCGCCAGCATCAGATTGTCTTCAACCGAATGCATGTCGAATACGGTCGGCTTCTGAAACTTGCGGCCGATGCCAAGCTCGGCGATTTCGGTTTCGTCGAGTTTGGACAGATCGTAGCGGCCTTGCGCGAAGTAGACGTCGCCGGCGTCTGGCCTGGTCTTGCCGGTGACCACATCCATCATCGTGGTTTTGCCCGCGCCGTTCGGCCCGATGATCGCGCGCATCTCACGCGGCTCGATGACGAATGACAGTTCATTGAGCGCCTTGAAACCGTCGAACGATACCGTAATCCCGTCGAGATAGAGCAGGGCGGAGGTGGTTTTCGGTTCCATCGAACTATCCCGCTGCGCTTGGCGCCGATTCCGGCGCCGCCACAATTTTTTTCTCGACGCGTCGCTCGTGCCAATACTGGAGCGTGCCGATGATGCCCCGCGGCAGCAGAAGCGTTACGGCGATGAAAAGCCCGCCCAGTACGAACAGCCAATACGGCGCGAGCAAGCCTGTGGTGAAGAAGGTCTTTGCATAATTGACGACAAAGGCGCCGAGCACCGCGCCCGTGAGCGTGCCGCGGCCACCCACCGCGACCCAGATCACCGCTTCGATCGAGTTTCCGGGCGCGAATTCGCTGGGATTGATGATGCCGACCTGCGGTACATAAAGAGCTCCGGCAACGCCGGCCATACAGGCGGACAGCGTGAACACAAACAGCTTGTAGGCTTCGACCCGGTAGCCGAGAAACCGTACGCGCGCTTCCGCGTCGCGGATTGCCACAAGCACCTTGCCGAATTTTGAAGTGACGACCGCGCGACAGATCAGGAAGCACAGCGCGAGTGCGATGCATGAGATCACAAGCAGACCGTTGCGCGTGCCTTCGGCCTGCACGTTGAAGCCGAGAATGTCCTTAAAGTCGGTAAGACCGTTGTTGCCCCCGAAACCAAAATTGTTTCTGAAGAAGCCGAGCATCAACGCATAGGTCATGGCCTGCGTGATGATCGACAGGTAGACGCCGGTGACGCGACTTCTAAAAGCGAACCACCCGAATACGAAGGCAAGCAGGCCGGGAACGAGAAAGATCATCAGCGCGGCGTAGGCGAAGTGATTGAATCCGTACCAGTAGAACGGCAATTCCTGCCAGTTCAGAAAGACCATGAAGTCGGGCAGGATCGGATCGGCATAGACGCCGCGCGTGCCGATCTGCCGCATGAGATACATGCCCATCGAGTAGCCGCCGAGCGCGAAGAAAGCGCCATGGCCGAGCGCGAGAATGCCGGCATAACCCCAGATGAGATCGATCGAGAGCGCGAGCAGCGCGTAGCAGATGTATTTGCCGAACAAGGCAACGAGATAGGTCGAGACATGGAACGGCGATCCGGTCGGCATCAGCAGGTTCAGAGCAGGGATTGCGATCGCGAAGGCGGCCAGCAGAACGAGAAACACTGTCGCCGATTTGTCGAGCAGGCGGGTGAGCGGGAAGGGCCCCATCTAGGCCTCCACGGCGCGGCCCTTGAGCGCGAACATGCCCCGCGGACGCTTCTGGATGAAAAGAATGATGAGGACAAGAATGGCAATCTTGCCGAGCACTGCGCCGGCATACGGCTCGAGGAACTTGTTGGCGATGCCAAGCGTGAATGCGCCGACAAGCGTGCCCCATAAATTTCCGACGCCGCCGAAGACCACGACCATGAACGAGTCGATGATGTAGCCTTGGCCCAGGTTGGGCGAGACGTTGTCGATCTGTGACAAGGCGACGCCTGCGATTCCTGCAATCCCCGAGCCGAGACCGAAGGTCAATGCATCGATCCGCGCGGTGCGGATGCCCATCGCCGCTGCCATCGCACGGTTCTGAGTGACCGCCCGCATCTCCAGTCCGAGCCGCGTCAGGCGCAGCATTGCAAGCAGGGCGACGAACACCGCAAGCGTGAAGCAGATTATCCAGAGCCGGTTGTACGTGATGGTGATGCCGCCGAGATCGAAGGCGCCGCTCATCCAGGAAGGATTGCCGACTTCCTTGTTGGTCGGCCCGAAGATGGTGCGGACCGCCTGCTGCAGGATTAGCGACAGGCCCCAGGTGGCGAGCAAGGTTTCGAGTGGGCGTCCGTAAAGAAAGCGAATGATGCTGCGTTCGATCGCGATGCCGACCGCGCCCGCGACTACGAAGGCAAGCGGCACGGCGATGATGAGGGAGTAGTCGAAGAGCGCCGGATTGTAGGTCCGAATGAGTTCCTGCACGACAAATGTCGTGTAGGCACCGAGCATCACCATTTCACCGTGCGCCATATTGATGATGCCCATCACGCCGAAGGTGATGGCAAGACCGATTGCGGCCAACAACAGCACCGATCCGAGCGAAAGGCCGTACCAGGCGTTCTGTAGTGCATTCCAAAGCGCGAGGTTGCCCTGGATTTTTGCGCGCGCGGATGTCGCCGCCTGCTTCACGGCGGGAGGCAGGTCGGAGGGTAGTCCATCGATGAGACCGAGCGCGTCCTGGTCGCCGCGGTCGCGGATAACAGTGATTGCGGAAGTCTTGTCTTCTTCGCTGGAATCTGTGGAGCTGAGAATGATTGCGGCACGCGCCTCGGTGAGCGCTTTCTTCACGCGCGGATCGTTTTCCTTTTCGAGCGCCCTGTCGATGTTTGCCAAGGCGCCGGCGTCTCGCGATTTGAACACGGCCTGTGCGGCGTCAAAGCGCCGGTTCGGTTCTTTCGCCAGCAATGTTAGTGAGCCGAGCGCGGCATCAAGCAGGCCGCGCACGCGGTTGTTCAGCCGAACATTGTCGATGTCGGAGGGAGGCGTCGCAACCGCTTCCCCAGTTGCGGCGTCGGTCAGCTTGTCGGACTGATCCTTGATGAAAACCTTTTTGGCTTCGGCCGAGTAGAGAAGGCGCTGATCCTTGAGCGCCTCCAGCAACGGACCGGTGCGTAGATCGCCAGTCGAGGCGATCGCGTCGATTGCGTCGGCAGTGTCGCCGAATGAGTCGGTGGTGAAGCCGGCGAGCACGTCTTCGTAGGCCCCGGCACTGGCGACCGTTGTCGCAGCACACAGAAGTCCGACGGCAAATACGAGCGCCAAGATGCGTTCGTGAAAGCGATGCATGTCATTCCGCCCCGGCAGCACGTCAAGAAGGAGACGGCGGTGATCCGCCGTCTCCGGTTTTGTCAAACGCAATTCACGACGGGTTACTGCCGCATTTCTTGGTGACCTTGTTGTAGTTGCCGCACTTCAGGGTCACCCAATCAGCTTCCAGATCCTTCGAGCCGGGCAGGAAGTCAGACCACGCATCGCCTGGCACAAGTCCTTTGGTCTTCCACACGACGTCGAACTGGCCGTCGCCGCGGACTTCACCAATGAATACCGGCTTGGTGATGTGATGGTTCGGCAGCATCTTGGAAACGCCGCCGGTGAGATTTGCCGCCTCGATGCCGGGCAGGGCATCGATCACCTTGTCCGCCTCGGTCGAATTCGTTTTCTCGACCGCCTTGACCCACATGTTGAAACCGATCACGTGGGCTTCCATCGGATCATTGGTGACGCGCTTCGGATTTTTGGTGAACGCCTGCCATTTCTTGATGAACTCGGCGTTGGCCGGGTTCTTGATCGATTCGAAGTAATTCCATGCCGCGAGGTGTCCGACCAATGGTTTCGTGTCGAGGCCGGCGAGCTCTTCCTCGCCGACCGAGAACGCGACCACCGGAATGTCGGTCGCCTTGACGCCCTGGTTGCCGAGCTCCTTGTAGAAGGGAACGTTGGCGTCACCGTTGATAGTCGACACGACCGCTGTTTTCTTGCCGGCCGATCCGAACTTCTTGATGTCGGCGACAATGGTCTGCCAGTCGGAGTGACCGAACGGCGTGTAGTTGATCATGATGTCTTCATCCTTGACGCCCTTCGCCTTCAGGTAGGCCTCAAGGATTTTGTTGGTCGTGCGCGGATAGACGTAGTCCGTGCCGGCCAGCACCCAGCGCTTCACCGAGCCGCCGTCCTTGCTCATGAGATAGTCGACGGCGGGAATTGCCTGCTGGTTCGGGGCGGCGCCGGTGTAGAAGACGTTTCGTTCCGACTCTTCGCCCTCGTATTGCACGGGATAAAACAGAATCGAGTCGAGCTCCTTGAACACCGGCAGCACTGACTTGCGTGATACCGAAGTCCAGCAACCGAACACAACTGCGACTTTGTCTTTCGAGATCAGCTCGCGCGCTTTCTCGGCGAACAGCGGCCAGTTCGAAGCCGGATCGACCACGACGGCTTCAAGCTTTTTGCCGAGCAAACCGCCTTTCTTGTTCTGTTCATCAATCAGAAACAGCATCGTATCTTTCAACGTCGTTTCGCTGATGGCCATCGTTCCCGACAACGAGTGAAGAATGCCGATCTTGATCGTATCTTCAGCGGCTGCGGGGTAGGTGGCAGCGAAACCGAATGCCAGGCCCGCCGCGGCGGACAGCCAACGTCGGGCATGCAGTTGCGCAAAAACCGCCTTATTCATGTTGAGCATCGTTTTTCCCCTGTTTGACGTTCGCAAAATCGGGCCCGGTCCCGCTTCGCAAGGCTCAAGTCGCAAGGTGCGTGCCAAACAGGTGCCGGCGTAATCTGCCGATCCGGCATGGCCTCCCGGGTTAATCTGCGCCTGAAGCCCGGAAAACGGGTCGTCACGTCGCCCGCTGCATATTTATTGGGCGGGCGCGCGTCAGACTTTGGGCACACTGCCTCTTTGGGTGTCCCAGCGCCCCGTCGCACGGGTCGCAGGAAGTCGCACCCCTGCCGATCGAATGTGATTTTCGTTGCAACGCAAAATAAGAAATGGTGCAATGCAAAAGCCGGGAATTCGAAGAGTCCAAGACATGGCTTCCGTGAAGTTCTTGCGACGACAGGCCGAAAAATGCGCAGAGTTGGCGAAGCGCACCCACGACGAGGACAGCCGGCAAAGGTGCGAACAGTTGCAGCGCACCTACACTTACCTTGCCGAAGTTGAAGAAGGGCAAGGCGCCGATCCCGAGCGTAGACCTGCCGCCTGATCGTGCTGCATCGCGAGTGCCGCTGTGCGTTCGCATCTTAACGACGCGAACAGGGCCGCCGTTGCTCCGGCGATGATCAATGAACTGTTCGACGTTCTTGTGACGCTGCGCGACGACGGTGTGACCATTCTGCTCGTCGACCAGATGGCCGCGCTGGCATTGACCGTCGCCGATCGTGGTTATGTTCTGGAGTCGGGTCGCATCGTGCGCGATGACACAGCAGAGGCGCTGGTCCACGACCCTGCATTGGAGGCCGCCTATCTCGGCCATGCAGAGGCCGCGCAGTAGGCGCGGCAAACTACCAACGCTTTACATGCGCGAGAGTATGTCAAATCAGGCGGTCTCATAAGCTTCGGTGCAAGCTATATGGACTAGTATCCCCGTGCCGCCACCTACGTTGATAAGATTATCCAAGGTGCGAGCCCGCCGATCTTCCAGTTGAACAGTCCGTGGCATTCGCATTGACTATCAACCTCACCGCTGGTTAACACGCGCCGTCATCGTCTCGTCACCTGTCTGAAATTCAATTGTGCAAGTCAGCAATGATTGGGCACCATCCGATGCGACATTCGGTTGTACAAAATCATTCTAAGAGCTTGAGCCGCCGGAAGGTGTTTTCACTGGCTGGTGGCGCAGTCGCATTTCTAGGTTGTCCCTTCGTGAGTATCCGCAACTCGGGCGCTGATCCAATTTGGGCGAAGGGAAATCCATTCAGTCTAGGTGTAGCAGCCGGCGACCCTTCGCCAGACGGCTTTGTTTTGTGGACGCGCCTCGCTCCTGATCCATTTTCTCAGGATCCGGCTTTGCCGGGCGGAATGACAAGCGGAGACTTATCAGTCGATTACGAAATCGCAACAGATTCAAGTCTACGCAACGTTATAAGACGAGGAAAGGCCACGGCCGACAAACTGTATGCGCATTCAGTACATGTAGAAATCAAAGGGTTACAACCCGCACGCACTTACTGGTACCGCTTTATGGTCGGAGACGCGTCCAGTCGGATCGGACGAGCGGTCACAACACCGACACCAGATAGCCCACTTGATCGACTCCGTTTTGGGTTTGTGTCGTGTTCGAACTACGAACACGGTTATTTTTCGGCCTATAGCCATCTCGCCGACGAAATGCCCGATCTCGTATTGTTCCTAGGCGACTACATCTACGAAAACGTCGACCTCAATCCGAACAATGTGCGCAAGCATAGCGATGGCGTTGAAGCGTCGACGCTTCCTACGTATCGAAATCGTTATACACAATATCGGTTGGATTCCGATCTTCAGCGACTTCACGCCGAGGTGCCAGCACTGATTACGTGGGATGATCACGAGGTCCAAAATGACTATGCCAATCAGTGGTCGCGGACTTTCGATGACCCAAAAGCATTCCTAAACAGGCGCGCGGTAGCCTATCAAGCTTTTTACGAGCACATGCCCTTAAGACCGAGCCTCTCGCGTCCAGATGGACCGAACATGCGGATTTATGATCGCTTCACATTTGGCAATCTGGCAAAAATTTCAATGATCGATGGTCGACAATATCGTTCCCGCGAGGCTTGTTATGCACCGCCTAACAAAGGGGGCGGCCATCTTGAGACCGACGAAGTTTGCCGAGAGCGAATTGCAGAAGATCGCTCCATGCTCGGCGAGGCCCAAGAGCGGTGGTTGTACGAGGGGCTAGCGTCTTCGCGAGCGCGCTGGAATATCATCGCGCAAGATGTGCTGATGGCAGAGTTGCGTCAAAAATCACAAGACGCCTCTGTTTGGTATTGGACTGACAATTGGAACGGATATCCGGCAAATCGTAAGCGATTGATGCAACACATCCGAGATACCAAGGTGCCGAACCCGGTTGTGCTAAGCGGTGATATTCATTCTTTTTGGGCGAACGACCTAAAGATCGATTTTGACGACGATCGATCGCCGGCGATCGCAACGGAATTTGTGGGCACTTCGATTTCAGCGCGCGGGGTGCCTTACGACAAGTTTTTCAAATTTCTTCCGGATAATCCGCACGTTCGATTTTTTGAAAGTCGGTTACGCGGTCACGTCAGTGTCGAATTGACGCATCGGCGTATGGTGACGCGGTTTCAAACGGTTACTGATGTCCGTAATCCGAATTCGTCAATTTCAACACTACGGACTTTTGTAGTTGAAGACGGTCGCCCCGGCGCACAATCTGGGTAGGCTTATTCGTTGCGAGTGGTAAGGCGTTAAGGTTTTCTCTTGATCAGCGCGAAAGGTCGTTTAAAGCCCTGTTGCCGATAGTGGTGGTTACAATAATTACCTGCTTGGCGTAACGCTTCTTCCGCAACCTGTCCGACTAGATTCTGATTTGGGTATTCTGGTCTGTGGTGGCGGCGTACGTCATCCACGTCCTCGACGAATCTTGCGCCACAAGGTGCCTGTTTTTGGCCCAAAACAGACATGAGTCTGTACGATGCACATATCTGCTTGTGACCCAAAGTGGACGTCTTTGGTTGAGTCGGGCTGACAAATACCACTAATGCTCTGGAGAGTGTCCTGTACGCCGGATAGCTTGGCGCAAATGACGGCCCCCGCTGGTCGGGGGCCGAGAACGACCTTAGATCGAAATTGAATGACCCGAGTGCTTTCTTACCGGAGGTGAGATTCTCGAACTGCTCGTCGGGATCGCCGTATTTCGCGCTGCCGTCAGGGTTGGTTCCGCTCTGTTGGTCAACGGTAAATACGTGTGCAGCATTAGTTGCGACAACCGCAATTGGTACTAGAGCTTTGAGCCGATGCAGCTTTCAGCGGCGAATGAGAGTCAATTCCTCTGCCTGTTATGTCATTTTGGAGACAGATTATTTATCCGAAGGCGAGACATATTTAGACGCTGGGACGCGTCCCATGAAATAAAAATGGGGCATGGACCTGAATGACAATCTAAGTCTTCGGGACGCCGTGTACACCCTTACCATCGTGACCGTTTTGTCTGCGATAGGTCTTGCTGTCGGCGTCTGGCTCATAGGTTAGCAACAAGCACAGTGGCCCCTTAGCGGACATAGGTGAGTGGCTGCGCATGTGTGCTTTCGGGTGTAAAGCCGACATTATATGAATTTGCAGAGATTAGGGACGTTGTAAATTGCAAAGATTGGTGAGGCTGTGAAGCTTACTTTCCCATTTTTGTTTTGACTGCCTTTAGCTCTTTTGCGCAACCAACGCTTACTTCATTCTCGTGCTGCTTGAGGCACCCGATCAATTTGCCACCGCCCGGTGGAATGCCCTTACATAGCCTTGCGACGTCTTCCTTGCAGTAAGCAAGGGCACCAGCGCCTTGTGCATGAGCTGACACCGGAAGCGAGGTTAGGGCGAGCGAAGCCAGTGAAGCTAATATCAATTGGCGAACAAACATGATCATACTCCTCCGTTCTTAAGAGCAGCACCCATCAACTTTTGATGTGTCTGCTCAAACATTCAAGTTGGGCCAAGGTCCAACTCTTTCTCCCGGAAGGCAGACATTTCATTTGGAAGTGAACAAGGCGATTTGTGTCGACGTGCGGCCGCTTATGTGGACCGCATCCTCAAGGGCGAGAAGCCAACCGACCTGCCGGTGGAGGCGCCGACCGAGTACGAGCTGGTCATCAACCTCAAAACCGCCAAGGCGCTCGGTTTGACGGTGCCAGTGACACTGCTTGACCGCGCCGATAAAGCGATCGAATAAGCTGACGATGGCCGCTTCTGGCCCAAAGCGGACATGACTTTTTGCAGTGCGGATTTCCGCTAATGACCCAAGCGGACATCTATGCAAAAACAATTATTGAGGCCGAATTTACGTGTTTCACTCTAAACTTTTAGGCGGGGCCGACGCCTTGTTCGCGACGGGGGTCCTCGGGGGAACTTCATCCCACAGAAAGGAATGCCATGGCCGCTCTGTATCGCAAAGCGATGGACTGGGCCTATCTCTTCTGCGTGATGATCGCGGGCACCGCGCTGGTACTGATCTCGGCCGTCATTCCCTGGGGTGTCTACACGCGTTACGTTCTAAACAGCGCGGCTTCATGGCCCGAACCAACAGCAGTTCTGCTCACGATCTGGCTGACCTTTTTCGGCGCTGCTGCCTGCTACCGGTTGCGCTTTCACATGAATGTTTCGTTCTTCGTGATGTTGATGCCGGTGTTCTGGCAGCGTTTCTTTGATGCGCTGGCCGGACTTGCCATGGTGGCGATGTCAATTTTCATGACGGTCTTTGGCGCGAAGCTTGTCATGGCGACCTGGCAAAACTCCATCGCCGACTTCCCCGGCTTGTCGGTCGGCGTGACCTATCTGCCCATCCCGCTTGGCGGCGTGATCCTCCTTCTGTTTGTCGTCGAGCGAATGTTCTGCGAAACTCTGGCCGCTCCGGCGAGCCATCACTGACGGCAAAGACCAGACAACCGCATGGACATCGCCGTTCTCCTGGTCACGATGTTCTTCTGCTTTTTCATCGGTGTTCCGATCGCCTACTCGCTCGCGCTCGCGGCCATCGCCGGCTGTCTGTGGATCGGTATTCCGCTCGAAGCGGTGATGCTGAAAATCTCCGACGGTGTGAGCAAGGTCGCGATGCTGACAATTCCATTCTTCGTGCTGGCTGGCGCGATCATGGCGGAGGGCGGCATGGCAAGGCGCATGGTTGCCTTTGCCGACGTGCTGGTGGGTTTTACGCGCGTGCGCGGAGGCCTCTCGGTCGTCAACGTGCTCGCCACAACGTTTCTGAGCGGCATTTCCGGTTCGGCCGTCGCCGACACTTCGGCGATCGGCTCCGTCATGATCCCGCAGATGGAAAAAAGCGGCTACCCGCGCGTTTTCGCCACCAATGTGACGATCACCGCATCGGTGCAGGCCCTGCTGGTGCCGCCCAGCCACAACGCGGTGATCTATTCATTGGCGACAGGTGGCACGATTTCGATCATCAGCCTATTCATGGCGGGCGTGGTGCCGGGGCTGTTGCTCGGCTTTTCGATCATGGTGCTGTGCCTGGTAATCGCCTATCGCGACGGACATCCGAGAGGCACCGCCGTGCCACTGCGCGAGGCCGTCAAGATCACTATCGACGCTGCTTGGGGCCTGATCACACTAGTTATTATCCTTGGCGGAATACTTGGCGGCGTGTTCACCGCAATCGAGGCAGGAGCGGTAGCCTGCGTGTGGGCCTTCTTCGTCACCATGTTCATTTATCGCGACTACAAATGGCGCGATCTGCCGGCCCTCGTCCACCGCACCTTGCGCACCGTCGCTATGGTGATGACGCTGATCGCTTGTGCGTCCAGCGTCGGCTACGTGATGGCGTTGACGCAGATGCCGGCGAAGATCACGGCATTTTTTCTGACCATTTCGAGCAACAAATACGTCATCCTGTTCCTGATCAATATATTGCTGCTCATACTCGGCACATTGGTGGACATGGCGCCGTCGATTTTGATCTGCACGCCGATTTTGCTGCCGGTGATGATCAATTTCGGCGTCGATCCGGTGCATTTCGGCATGATCATGATGCTCAATCTCGGTATCGGATTGTGCCACCCGCCGGTGGGGGCGATTCTTTTCGTCGGCTGCGCGGTCGGAAAGGTCACCATCGAACAAGTCATGCGCAAGATCTGGCCGTTTTACACCGTAATGTTCGCGGTGCTGATGCTGGTCACTTACATACCGGCGCTATCCCTTTGGCTGCCGGCGCTCGTTATAAAATAACTTAGCGGCGCGCCCTTCGGAGGCTGCCATAGGTTTGCGGCCCCTTTAGCTATTTTTCATTACAGGTCCGATGTCCGCTTTTGGCCCAAAGCGGACATTGGACTTAACCGAGCAGATGACGGGAGCCGCACATGTCAGAAAGGCGAAGAGGGATAGTTCGTAATACCGCCGATCAGCTCCCGCTCAGTGGTGTCGCACCAGCGACGGCCTTCAAAAGGCGATTCAATGTCCGCGTAGCGCCGCCCGCGTCCCCTTGAGCTGTTCCGCGGCTCAATGGGGATGCCCAGCATAAGTGGTTGAGAGAATTGTCGGTCAAAGTCACCAAGGCCCACTGAAAGGCCCGGGGGACCGAAAACGTTTCGAGATCATCGCGGCGCGGAAAGCTAGCCCGAGGGCTTACAGATGCGGGACTCTTTACTTGCGATCGTATTTCTCGTCGGCGCAGTTTTGCTTCTTGGCGGATGCCTATATCCGTCGATTTGAACAGAAAAAGGGCCAAGGCGATGGTGATGGCCTTGGCCCGAACCGCATGTCGTTAGCAGCATCCCCAAAGGGTAGGGGTATCACGCGGTTGCTAAACTATTCATAAGCACTCTGGCGTTTACCTATCGGCCATCGAAACACCAGTGGGCAACCTTCCGAAAAATGAAATTTAACGCCAGCATAGTGACCATAAACGCAAGGACTACCGAGCCATCCACCGTGCTCAGACGACTATAGTCGCCAGCGACAAAAATTGCGGCTCCGATGGCGATGACGACTGCAACAAAGTCGATCAGCAATCCAGTAACCCAGCCGACCAGCCGCTCCAGGTCAGCAACCCGCTTTTCTAATTCTTTTATTCTTCGATGTTCCAAAATGTCAGTAATGATAAACACTCCCGGACCAAGGGCGGACTCTATAAATGCGAGGCATTTAGACACCAATTAAATTTGACACAGCGGTTGACATATCCACAGTGAGATGCGGCGCGTGTGGTCAAAATGAAAAAGCCGCGCTAAGCGCGCGGCTCTTCCAACTGTCCACGACCCATGAGGGTACTGGGCTATTGGGCCCTAGGACGGTCACTCGCTAATAACGCCGACACTTTGCCTTAGTTCCTCGTCGCTGACCGCGTGTTTGAAACCGCCTACGCAGTCGAAGGCCGACTGGTACAATTTCACCGGTGCTAACGCCCGACGTTCCAAACCCGACCAAAGCGAAATCACGGAGCCCCGGTCATTGCCTTCTTTGGCGGGGGCGACGGAGAGGCCATCGGTGAAACCTGATGGCCTCTCAAATTATAGGATCAATAGCGGAGAGGGCTGCCAGCAAGGCCTCGTTGGCAGCCCTCAACGCGCGGCTCGAAAATACGCAGATCCCTCTTCTATTATGGCGACCAACTGGCGGAGTTCGCGTGGGTCTATCCACCGCTCCGGCAGTTGAGGCGATTTTAGCTAGCACACCGATCCCTGGCATTTTCCCGCCCGCGGAAATCGAAGGCGAGCTATAAATCGATGGAGCCGTTGTCGCTAACACTCCAATGGTTTGCGGTGGGTTTGGCGCGTCGCGCGGTCGCCTGTCGATTGCTCTTAGCGATTGAGCACAGCTAAACCCGTTCCGATATCGCCTAAGAGGTCCGCCTCGCTCTCCAGTCCTATAGATAGTCGCAACAAACGGTCGCTGATGCCAGCCGCTCGCCTAGCTTCCGGAGACATGCCGGAATGGGTCATCGTTGCCGGATGCGCAACTAAGCTTTCCACGCCACCCAGCGATTCCGCCAATGTGAATATCTCAACCGATTCAACAAACTTGCGTACATCATCAACGCCGCCGGCAATCTCGAAACTAAGCATGGCACCGAAGCCGGACTGCTGGCGCTTGGCAATTTCATGTTTTGGATGAGTCAAAAGCCCCGGGTAATATACCGCTGAAACAGACTTGTCTTGTTTAAGAAAGGTAGCGACGGCCGCAGCCGTGCGTTGCTGGCGGTCCATACGCGGAAAAAGTGAGCGTAAGCCGCGCAGAGTGAGATATGCATCGAATGGGGAACCCGTCACCCCGGTGATGTTCGCCCAGGAAGCAAGCTCCTCCATGTCTTTCTTGTTCGCCGCGATTACCGCGCCGCCAACGATGTCAGAATGACCGTTCAGATACTTTGTTGTGGAATGGATTACAAAATCGGCACCCAACGCGATTGGTTGTTGTAGCGCGGGAGAAAGAAAGGTGTTGTCGACAGCTACCTTGGCTCCGGCTGTCTTGGCTCGGTTCGCAATCGAGCGAATGTCTACAATCCGCATCAAAGGATTACTTGGTGTTTCTATCAGAATAAGTGCAGGCGTTTTTTTTAGCGCGGCATCCAACTCCTCGTCGTCGCCCTGATCGATGAACAGAAGTTCGAATTGACCTTTGGCAGCACGCGTCGCGAGAAGTCGATATGTTCCGCCGTAGCAATCGTGCGGCGCGATCACCAATTGCTTTGGTGAGAGTTTAGCCAGCACGAGGTCGATCGCGGCCATGCCCGAAGAAGTCACCACAGAGCCGACGCCTCCCTCCAACTTTGCTAACGTGTCTCCTAGTAGGTCACGCGTCGGGTTTGCAGTGCGCGTGTAGTCATAACCGCCGGTTCGCTCGAAACTATCGAACGCAAAAGTGCTAGACAGGTAGAGAGGCGGCACCACCGAGCCAAATGCAACGTCGGTCCCAATCCCATTCGACGCAGCGATCGTTTGAGCGTCCTTTCGTTCGGGCATGATTCGAGTCCTGTTTACCGATGAAATCGGAGACTAATGCCGAGACCGGAAGCCAACGGCGCGGTCATAGGCGGCTTACGCGGACAAGCACGAGACATGGTGACCTCGTGGGTGTGCACTTTGTCAATCTCACGGTGCGGCGCACCTCCGATCCGATCAAGCCCAACGTGTTGATCTACGAACCCGTGAGCTGAGATGGATGGCGGTTGAGTGGCTGGCGCCACTAACGGCGAACACCAAAGAGGCCCCCCTCTCTTTGGCAAACCTTCATGGGTCCAATGGAGCGGCACGAACCGCTCGTTCCAAAGGAGTACGTGCACTACGACTTGCATGCCTGGTTGTTACAACCACTCAGCATTTTCGCGCCTACTAACCCAAATGTGAGCTGCGAGGGCTACGGCTTTTCCCTGCTGGAAAAGCCAACCAAAATGATGCACAGGGCCATAACGTAATGTCCGCTTACGGCCCAAAGCAGACGTGAGCTTGTGCGCTGCACATGTCTGCTTTTGACCCAAAGCGGACATTGCGCTGCTGCCGATTGGACCTCAGGCCAACTCGATTTCGATCTGGGCGCTTTGCACAATTGTGCTGTCCCTAACGCGCAAGTGTTAAAGGCCGACTTATGGGCATCTTTGATAATCCCTTTGTCGTTTTCGCCGTCGCCCTCGTCGTCCAATGGGGGGCCGCTTATACAGGCGACCTTATTCGAAAAAGAGTGCGACCCTTTAAACAGGGTGAGCGGGACGATTTTGATATTCTTCGAAACGCTGGGCTAACGTTGCTAGGCCTTATAATCGGTTTCAGTTTTGCAATGGCGGTCAGCCGCTACGATCAGCGAAAAAATTCCGAGGAAGTCGAGGCGAATGCGATTGGCACTGCGTACTTGCGAGCCGATCTATTACCTGCAAGTGACGCGTCGCGGCTACGAGATGTCCTCAGAAAATACATTTCAGCGCGAATTTCATTCTATGAGGCCAGCAATGAGCGTCAGGTGGTCTCAATCAATACCGAGGTTCAAAGACTCCAGACCGATCTTTGGAACGTCGTGACGAATGCGGCGGTGGCTCAACCGACGCCAATAATTGCTCTGGCAACTTCAGCCATCAATGAAGTTTTGAGCTCACAAGGGCTCACTCAAGCAGCCTGGTGGAATCGCATTCCGGGCGCGGCGTGGGCATTAATGGGATTGATCGCGATTTCCTGCAATTTACTCTTGGGATATGGCGAACATCGCACCAATATGTTCCTGCTGATCTTGCCGATTATCATATCGATTTCGTTCTTTTTGATAGCCGACATCGACAGTCCGCGTGGGGGTGTAATCCGTGTGACACCCCACAATCTCATCGCGCAACAACAAACGATGAAATCGTAGAAGATTTCAATATCGCCGATCATTCCTGTTGCTTCGGACGTACTGAATAAGCGTTCCGATGTCCGTTTCTGGGCCAAAGCGGACACGAGCTTGTGCGCCGCAAATGCCCGCTTTTGACACCCAAAGCGGACATCCCAATCGCGCTGACGAATCTCCGCTTTTGGGCTTCCGGTATGGTTGTGCAGCGTCAGTTATTCAAAGTCGCGAATAAGTAACGATTTCGTCACACATTGAACGCACGCTGCTCGCTCTGTTGCTCTGACGAGTATGGAGTGTCTGGTGATGCGTCGTTACCCGCGGCTTCCAAAACGCTTTCCTGTCGGAACGAAGTATATTCTCGAAAGCTACGGTGGTTTCGTTCGGCGATACATTGAGTACCCGAGCGGGCGGCGCATCGAACTAGAGACCCGTAAGGCTCTTTCCTGTGGCTGCTTTGACAGCAGTATTGTGCCAGAGCCTGGTGCTGACATCCTCAATTTAAAGCCCGCAAAAATTCAAAGCGAAGTTTGATCTTTTATTTTAAGAATTTGGCCTTCGCGCATCGCCTAGCGCGTCGCCGCTTCTACCACTGCGCGGGCCAGAAGCTTGGCGATACACCCATAGCTCCAGTCGTTCATATGAAGTTCGTCCTCTGACAGAAAAGCACTGAATGGGAGGCCCTTCGTCAGGCGCCAATAGCGCATTAGCGCAAAGCGTTGGAACAGGTTGACATGCATATCGCGGCTGGCTGTGGATATCAGCGCGACCATTAGATCAACATCGGATTCGTCGTGCGCGGCTATGACCTTCGGCGCGTATTGCGGATCGATCAGGATCACGTCGAAGCCAACGACCTTGAGTTGCCTCAAACCTTCAGCAATCAGCAAACCGGTCGGAGGAATCGGCTTGCCGAGCAGCACTGCATTGCTGCCGACCTGCCATAACACCAAGTCAGGGTGTGCCGCGAGAACGTCGCGATCAAACCGCGACAGCATTTCCTGCGCGGTTTCGCCATTGACGCCCCGGTTGATAACGGTGACCGACGTGTGCGGGAGCAACTCACGGAGTTCTACCGCAAGCCGGCTTGGATAGGACATCGCGGGCGAGCTCGCGCCTGCGCCAAAGGTCGATGATGAACCTATAGCAACTATCGTAACAGGTTGACGTGCCGAAATCCGTTCCGCGACGTGCTTGAGCGGGATCTCAAAGCGAGCGAAGCCCGGCGGGGTAGCACAGGCTAACGTGGGCGACCCGTTTTGCGCGCTCACCGGGCTGACCGCTGCTGCCGCAACGCTGACAATCAGCCTCGCCACGAACCGAAAAAAGATCGCAACCATTGCTCAATAAAACCACTACTTGCGTCGCTGTTCACCACCTGACGTCCGTCTTTGGCACAAAGGGCTGTGGGCTCGGGTCATAAATATCGCAGGTACTACCGTCACTTTGGTTACACATGCATTGTCCTTAAGGTACAGCCGACAGGACCCACGACACACGCACATGTGTATGACGGTACCTGAATCAGAACCCGAACCCGCTGCTTGTTGTGCACGGCATCGCTAACAAAGCCCATCATGGCTGCGCCGAGGCGGACATTGCCAAACGGCGACCGGCTGCACCATTCAAATACCGACCGTCGAGAGCGTTTTGACAACAGTACAAATTTTTTTTTAAGTGTCGCAAAAAGCGAGGTTAGAATGGAATTTTATCAAGTTGGCAATAGTGGCGTGTGGTTGTCGCGCATCGCGCTTGGCGGGCACGAATATCTGCCAAACGGCAATTCGCGCGGCTTTAACGAGGATTTCCAGAAGGCGATTACGCCCGGTTACATTTTTCCTGGATTTGGCGGCGAAAAGCGTAAGGCTCTAGTCAAAGCGGCTTACGATGCCGGCGTCAATTTTTTTGACGTGACGCATGATTCCGAAAAGGAAGCGCTCGGGCGCAATCTAACGGAGATACCGCCCCCTTACCCGGTCTACGTCCAGACCCGCGGCGAGCTGATGAACTACAGCTACGACCCCGGCAACAAAAAGATGACAGATCTTGGCCTCTTGCGGGCCGAGGTGCAGCGCATTCTCAAACTCATGCGTCGTGAGCGGCTTGAGTTTCTCAACCTCGGCATTCTGCGTGGCGCGCTCGACGATCCGGATTTTATCGCGAAGGTCACGGCCAACGTGAAAGCGCTTCAGAAGGAGGGGCTGATCCTGTTCGCTGCCGCCGATACGTTTTCAGGGCAGGAGACTTACAAGGCCATGATGGCGAGCGGCGCCTTCGCGACGCTGAACGTCAATTTCAACGTTGCGGACGATTATCCCGAGCGCGAAATATTTCCTTTAGCCCGAAAGCAGAACATGCGTGTCGTCGTGCGTGAGGCCTTCATCAAAGGCGTCCTGTTCCGTCTTGCCAAGGAAGCGGGTATTGGCGATGACGAGCTAATCGCGAGCGCCGGGATGAAATGGCTCGCGTCACGGCCCGGGATCGACAGCGTCATAATGGGACCGGATACTGTCGAACATTTCCGTGACAATCTGCGCGCGTTCCAGAATCCAAAGCTCGAGGATGCGGAGACCGAAGCACTCCAAAAGCTGCGTGTGCATCGATCGTTCGTCGCGCTGAAGAAGCAGAAGGACGAGGAGTTCTCGGCCGGCACCGCAATCGGCCAGCGCGCCGCACTCTAGGCTCGCTTTAGACGCGTTTGGCGGCGGACTCTGCGCCCGTCGAGAACCTGGATCAAAGTCAAAAATCCGAATGCGAGCAGCTACCCGCGCAAGATGTTCCGGTTGCCGTGTATTTGTTTCAGCCGTTCCAGAAGTGGGTCGACGGCCCCATCGGTACAACGCAGAGGTCGCGTGTCTACGTCCTCGATGACCAAAGACACGCCGAGTTCGCCAGCCCGACGCATGAGCGTCTCTCGGCTGGTACGCAGCATTGTTTCCAGTGTCTTGAGGCCAATGCCAGTGACCGGTTGCTCCCGGATCATCGCATCGTCTGATGGGGTGAAAATCCTTTTACGGTTCGATGTGCCCGGCGACATTTAGCTCTCCACGAGACTCGGCATTCAACGCCGAGCAGGATGCCGCAAGTTGGAGATGCAAGGTGGCGAACCCGGGAAACACGCGCCTGCCAACGCCAACAAACTAATAACGATAAGAGCGGCCATCATCGACAGTCTCCCTTCGCAGGCTGTTTAGATGAGGCGTGGATGTCTTGTCTTGTGAGTTGCTGCCAACGATTTGTTGGTTCGCGCTAATGACTGACAGGCCCGGGATTAGATCAAAGGCCAACTAGCTAAGACACCACCTTGCTGTCAGCCATTATGGCTAAGATTCTTGGATGGATACAGTAACGGTCGCCATTGGCGTCGATCACTTCGTTATCGACCATGCGCTTCAAGGCGCGGCGCAATGATCGCTCGACGGTTAACCGGAAGACAAAATCGTCTCCAGCTGCCGCACGGCGGATGGCGGCAAACGTCATCGGTTTCTCGCTTTCGTAGAGAAGCTCAAACAAAAAGCGCTGCATCTATCCAAGCCCGCGTGATGGGGGCATCAGGGCCCTCTTATAACGGCCAACTGGACTTGCGGTGCACCATATCAACGCGACGCCCCACCCAATGACCGTCCACCAAAGAAAAGATTGGTTAGAAAAAATTGCATTCTGGTTATGATGCCGACGTAGGGCGGCGAAGGCAAAAAATTCATGCAAAGAATGAAAATGGCATTTCCGTCCACCGTCATTGCCCCATAAATCCGGGTTACTGCCAGATCACCGGCAGGCAGATCTTGTCTTTTGACGACGAGTATTTGGTAGTTATCGCCATTTGATCGGCGGCGCGCTCGTAGGTTTCGGCAGGATCGAGCCACCGCGCGCGCTCCCACCTCGAAGGGTGGCCAAAAAGTATCCACGACATTTTGAAGCGCTGGCACGATCTCCCAATTCTTTGACCGGCCGGAACAATACTTATCGCCTGGCCATTTATTGATTTGGACGAACCAGCCAATGCCCCACCGTAAATTTGTCCCGAACAGAAGTCGTACGAAAAGAACGTTTCACACCGGGTGACATTGTGCGCGCCATTGAGAGTCGTTGAGGCGACGGGCTTGGTAGCGCTGAGCGTTGAAATTACTCCGACAGGCGCGATGAAAATCAGCCCCGGGGGCCTCGACAAAAAGCACCGACCAGCGCCAATCATCCGGACGAAGCAACCTAACCATCATGGACCCGGATTTTCGCGGCGTGCTGACGGGGCTCATTATTGTCATCGTTATATTTGGCTTAGGCGTTTTGGCTGGTCACTTACTTTGGTAGGCCATGCCGTTTTCGGTGCTTCGGTTGAACCTCCAGTCGTCGCACCTCGAGCCGCTGGCGCAATCTCCCAACAATTTGACCGGACGCAACAAGACCCACGCCGCAAGGCGCTACATAAGTCCGGTGCCGGCGTTTTTACGTCTGCCACGCGGAAAGCAAACGACGCACCGAGGGGCGGTCGGCGGCAAGCAACAATAGCAAAACCGCCGCCGACCGATTGCGTCACAATGCGTTACTTCCACACTGGGGCGAAGCTTGGAGTCCACCCATACCCGTAATAAGCCCTGTCCACGTTGCGGCGGCAAACTCGAATTTAAAGACACGTGCGAAAATCCCACAACCGGATCACCCGTGCACTATTTCAAGTGCAAAGACTGCGGGCACATTTATTCAGTTGAGCAACGAACTGGTTAAAACTCTGGCTGATCAATTGGCCGACGATCATCACAAATAAAATGGGTGTAAATACAAATAGCGCAGACATCGTCCGCGTGCGACATTGCAGCTCACACGTTGCGCGTTAATCGCCACAAAACCGCTGACGCATCGCATGAAGCAATGTCCGCTTTTGGGTCTTAGCGGACATCGACTAGTGCACCGCTTTTTTGCACCGCATATGTCTGCTTTATGACCCAAGGCGAACATTGTACCGAAAGCGAATGACCGGTGCGGCATGTGAGGTCTACTCCGCAAACTCCTGCAGTGTGCTAGCTTGAGAGGAGTTGTGACCTCAGGCGAAGGTGCGATTGAGGGCGAAATGCGGGGAACTCAGCAAAGGGCAGTAACATGAGAAGACAATCGGAAACCTGCTTTCTCCTGGCCGTGGCTCTGATCGTTGCTGCGCTCGGACTTTCCTTCGCAAACGCGCAGCAACAGGCCGCCCGCGAGGAATCGTCCGTTAAGAACAAATTCACCCAGAATTTTCTGGCGCAGCACGAGATAGGGCGGCGGTTTCGCATTGATCCGGCCGAATTGCCAGCTCCTAAAACCAGTGCGATTGTCACCAACCGGTCGCTGATAGTGCCGTACAGCGGACAAGCGCCGCAGGTCCCGCAGGGGTTCACCGCGACAGCTTTTGCGACTGGTCTCGTCAACCCAAGGCGGTTACTCGTCCTGCCCAACGGCGACGTTCTGGTCGCTGAGCAAAGCGCGGGTTATCTCACTCTCTTGCGAGATGACGGAACCGGCAAAGCCACTTGGATTAATCGCCATGTCGAGGACCTGAACAAACCTTATGGGCTCGCCTGGCAGAACGACCACGTTCTCGTGGCCGACCAAGACGGAATCTGGAGCGTGCCACATATTCTTGGAGCGCTTCGCGCTGGTAGGCCGGAGAACAAACGCGTTGACGAAGTGCCGCCGGATGAGCGCAAGGCAACGCCAGGAGCCTATGGCGCCAAGATGATCACAAAAAAGGGCGTTTTTGGCATCGTTCAGGGTCACCAGAATCGTGACCTCGTCATTGATCCGAAAACTGGCGCACTATTTGTAGGCGTAGGCTCCTCTGGCAATTTGGGAGTGGAGCCCGAGCCGAAAGCAACCATCCAACGGTTTAATGCGGACGGCTCAAATCAGACGACGTTTGCTTCCGGTACGCGTAACCCAACAGCACTCGCATTCAATCCGCAAACCGGTGATCTCTACGCCTTGGTGCAAGAGCGAGATGGCCTCGGTGATCTGCTGCCATCCGACTATCTGATCCGTGTTCAAGAAGGCGGCTTCTATGGGTGGCCTTACGCGTATATCGGCAAGCACCCGCAACCTGGTTTCGCCAATTTCGCCCCTGACAAGGTGCAGGCCACTATCACTCCCGACCTTCTGTTCGAGGCACATTCATCGGTGCTTGATCTTGTTTTTTATGAAGGCGACCAATTCCCACCGGAGTACAAAGGTCACGCTTTCGTGGCGCTCAAAGGTTCATGGAATCGTACAGAACCAACTGGCTATAAGGTCGTGCGCGTACCATTCAAAGATGGCAGGCCTGAAGGCTTCTATGAGAACTTCGCCACTGGGTTTTGGATATCCGGCGAGCAACGGGCAGAAGTGTGGGGGCGTCCCGCCGCCCTTGCGGTCGCCAAAGACGGATCGCTGTTAGTCGCCGATGATACGGGCGGCACCATCTGGCGCATTTCCTACACCGGCAAACGCGATGGCGCTGTAGCGCGTCCGGATGGAACAAAGAACGGCAGCAAATAACTGATCGAAGTTACGGACCGGATCCGAAGAGTGAGCTGATGTCCGCTATCGGGGTTAAAGCGACATCCTGTTTATGACTTCCAAGTCTGACATCGAGACCGTCTATAGATCGGTCCAGAGCGAACTCAGCGCGAGCGACTTACGGGCTTGAGCCAATCCTCGTGCAGATCGATCGACAGCGTGTCATCGCTACTGCCGCCGAACACATCGCGCACCCTGAACAGCACGCTGCACAGGGGGGGATAGACACCGTGGTGATCGATCGGATTAACAATCGAGCCATGCAGCATGCTGACGACGCCGCTCTTGCCGCGAATGTAGTGGGGAGTGCGCGGATTGCCGGCAGGCTTCTCGCGCTCGACATGCACCGGGTCGCCAACCCGAAAGCGGTGCGTGGGTTGGGAGGGAGGCATGCCTACCCAGACTCAGCGCCCGCGCTACGGAGCGCCGCAGGTTCGACGGCGGGCGCCGTGCCGACCAAGCTTTCGATGGTCACGAGCCGCGCCAGCTGCTCCTCGGTCCAGCCGTCAGTGCCCGCGGGCCGGCATGGCAGCACCATCCAGCGCACGTCGCTGGTGCTGTCGTGGACTCGCACCTCGACATGGTCCGGCAGACGCAGGTTGAACCGCTCCGCCAGCATGCCGCGCGCGTCGCGCACGATGCGCTCCTTGTAGCTGTCGTCGCGGTACCACCACGGCGGGTCTCCAAGGAGATCGTGCGGATAACAGGAGCAGAGCGTGCACACCACGATGTTGTGCAGCGTCGGCGTGTTTTCGGCGATGCCGAGCTTGCCTAGCCGGCCGGGCGGAATGTTCAGTTCACGCACCGCCTCGCGGCCCTTCGTGAGCAGGGCCTGCTTAAACGCTGGGTCGACCCAAGCGCGGGCGACGATGCGGGCGCCGTACCACGCCCCGCGGCCGGCGAGGAAGGCACGCTGCTCCTCAATCGCCTCCTCAGTCAAAACGCCGTTGTCCAGCAACGCGCGCGTGAACACGTCTAGGAGGTTTTGATACTCACGCAGTTCGTGCTCCAGCCGCGCGATGCGCTCTTCTAGCGTGCCGTCGTGGGGTGGCTTGGCAATGCGGAAGAAGTCGTCGTAGTCACCCCGCTCCTTGCGGGTGTCCTCAATCACAGAGGGATGGCCGGGGCCGTCGAGCGAGACCAGGCCGATCCCGCGGATGTAATCGTCGAGACCGTCTTCGAGCGCGCGGATGCGGGCTTCGGTGTTGTGCGCGATCGCTGTCGTCGGTGCCACAGGACGAGCGGCGGCCGTGCGCACGAGGTCGTAGAACGTTACCACCCCGCGGCGGTGAAGCTGAATGAGACGGGGTTCGAGACGCTTGGTACGCCAGTACTCGAGATCGGCCTCGACCGCCTCAACGTGGGCCTCGAAGTCGTGCATATGGCTATGCGCCGCCTGCGTACTGTGCACTTGTGCCATCGTTTCCGCCTGTCACGCCCTGTGGGTTGAGCATGGCACGGGCCGGATGCGCTGTTCAACCGACATCCCCGTTGCCGTGTTCAATCGCGCCACGAGGCGACCGAATTACTTCTCGATGTCGGCATTTGGCCCATAGCAGTCATCGCCTAGTGCACTGCACATGTCTTTGACCCAAAGCGGACACTGTGAACCACGCTATCATTCCCCGTGTCGTGAGAGCATGATGACCATGTTTTGAAGCGCATTCGGCGTTGTCCTAAACTTTGTGGGATAGCTGTATGAGACGGCGCGAGTTCATTGGTCTTGTTGGCGGTGCATTCATTGCTTGGCCGCAGTGCTTGCTTGCTCAGGAGAGAAAGAAAATTCAGCTCGTTGGCGTTCTTGCGAATGAGGCATGGCCGCCGCTCGACGGATTAAGGCACGGGTTGCGGGACCTAGGTTACATTGGGGGCCGAAGCTTCAATATCGTTTACCGGTTCGCGGAAGGGCAAGCAGAGCGATATCCCGTGCTCGCGACCGAACTAGTTCAAATGCCAGTTGATGTCATCATCACTTGGGGCACTCCAGCCAGTTTGGCGGCAAGGGATGCAACCCGTGAGATCCCGATCATCATGACCAGCGGCGATCCTGTCGCCGTCGGCCTCGTCGCGGGTCTTTCACATCCGCGCGGAAATGTTACCGGATTTTCCACGCAAGCTGCGGATTTGGAAGGAAAACGCCTTGAATTGATTGGCGAGCTACTTGGTCGTTTTTCACGCGTCGTCGTATTTTCGAACCCGACAAATCCTTATTGCATCGTTGCCCTAGAGAGCGCGCGCGCCGCCGCAACGGTATTGCGTGCGCAAGTTGATGTAGTGGAAATTACCAAGGAATCCGATTTGGACGGCGCCTTTGCCAAAGTCAGGGGTAATCTCCCAGACGCAATTCTCGTTTTGGCCGATCCACTACTGGCAAATCTCCAACCGAAAATCGCGGAGTTTTTATTGCAGAACCGGTTGCCGTCCATCTACACCTTCCGGGAACAGGTATTGGCAGGCGGCCTCGTGTCCTATGCCACTAACTATTATGAACTGTTTCGCCGCGCAGCGACGGTCGCCGACAAGATCTTAAGGGGTGCAAAGCCGAGCGATTTGCCGGTTGAACAGCCGACCAAGTTCGAGTTGGTGATTAATGCCAAGACCGCCAAAGCAATCGGCCTCACCGTACCGGCGACGCTTCTGGCGCGCGCCGACGAGGTGATCGAATAAAACGGGTGATGTCCGCTTCTGCCCTTAGCGAAACCGCCGTTCGCCATGCCGAATGCCTGCTATTGGGGTGAAAGCAGACATCGTTTCGACATCCCGGAATACCCAAGCGAAATTACTGGGCGGAACTAAGCTGGACCTTGGTCCAACTCGATTTTGTGAGCACGTGGACCAAAAATCTGTCCTGCGGAGCGCCGGTGCATCAAATATCGGATGATGCATATGACGGAACAGAGGTTTCGACCTGTTCGCGGCATTTTTTTCTCTATTGCATTATCATTGTCGTTTTTTCCCGACTTGGCTCTCACTCGCGATCCCGATGGAAAATACGCGGACTCGCCTTTCAAGCAGTGGTTCGACAGCCTCGCAAGCCGGAGAGGGCCTTGCTGCTCAGTCGCTGATGGCCAGAGTGTCGAAGATGTAGATTGGGATACGAAGAATGGACAATATCGAGTGCGGCTTGATGGCCAATGGATCGAGGTGCCGGCAGACGCGCTCGTGATCGTGCCAAACAAGTTCGGACTGGCAGTGGTCTGGCCTTATAAGGACTATGAAGGTAGGACTCAGATCAGATGCTTCATTCCTGGGGCGGGTGGGTAACCAGCCTCTCTTTTTGCGACTCGGAAAGCCGCCCTTAACGGACATCGGTCAGTGCACGCATATGCCGCTATTGGCCCAATGCGGACAATTCAAGCCCGTTATGACGGCGGGTACCGAAGACGTTCGTGTCGCCCGACGGACTGCACATGAACGACTGGAGCTACGGCTGCTTCGCCAAGGGTCTTGGCATAGCCATTGCCGAAGCCGCACAACGGTCGGTTGTCTCAGCGAAGGCGTCGTCGCATCTAGTGTGCTGACCGCCCGCGTTCTTTACCGCTTTGTTTTGAAAGGGCCGGCCGTGCCGTCCGCTATTGGCCCAAAGCGGACATCGTGGACCTTGCGACATGCCCAGCGAACGATCGCCAGTGGTCGCTGAAATGCCGCTCTTGGGGGTAATTGGACATGGCGCGTCCGATGCGAAATGCCCGTCAATGAGCCAAAGAGGCATTCGGTATCGCTGACGTGGAAAGCAGCCCGGGTTCTCAATCGGTCTTCATATTTATCGCGTGACAGGAGTTGCATTGGTCGCGCAATTGTTTGATCAAAAACCTGAAGTCGGCGCCCTGTTTGGCGCGGCTGGCATTCCAGGCGGCTTTTGAAGCTTCAGTGGCGCGCTGATAGAAATCCCTAAAATTCGTCCACACCTCGGGCGAGGCGAATGTGTCGGTGGCGGGGTCGCGGTCAACGCCCGGCTTCCACTGATTGGTGGTCGGTGGAAACATGTGGGGAAACACCATTAACATGGTCGAGATCGTTTCCGCATGCTCTTGAGCATCTCCTAATTCGAGCTTCCCTTCCGGCGCCAGCATAGTCTCGATTTCATCCATGTTCATGTCGATGGCACCCATTAAGATTTTGCGGGCGAAAATCGTATCTTTGGCTGGCGGCGATTCCTGGGCGGGCGTTGGACGCGTGGTCAATCCGACTGTCATTATCGCCATAGCGAAGACTGCTGCCACAGCGCGTGACGTTTCAAAATGAAAATTCATGGCGCGAAGCCCTAGAGCCTATTCGAGTCCGGGCTTTTCCTGCTCGCGGATGTTTGCGGTAAACACTTCGCCGGTTGCGAGGACAGTCATTTTTTTTAAGGCGCCACCCTTTTTCTCAGTGTCGCGTAACGGACTGAAAACAACTTCGACCTTGTCACCGGCTTTCACCGCGTCTCGACGCCACCCACCGGCGCGGACCAAATTGCCGGGACTGGTCATTTCCATCAACCAATCGGCCGGCGCATCTCCCTCATTGAGCGAACCCTTGACTGTCAGGGTGACGTGCGGATTAACCCAGCGCAATTCTACTACGGTGCCCGTAATTGTCATCGTCTTGGAATGATCGAACATAGTCGTCGAGTGATGCGCCGCGACCGAAGAAATTCCCGTAACAAGAACACAAAACGCAGCAACAGCGCAGGATAATCGGGTGCATTGTCCCATAAAGCCCATCCAGTGATTCATCGTTACAGGTTCATTTTGCGGGAACGGAAACAGTATTGCCCCAGACAGACTTTTCCACGGGGACAAAAACGTGGTCACCTTCAGCGTTGACTCGCTCGGCCAAATCACCCTGGACACACACACCCTCCACGATATCGAACTTGCGCGCGCGCTGGCGGAAGAAGATGCGTGTCGTTTTCCATGGCTTCGTTAAAATCTTCGGGGCGAAAATCTCAAGATCGACGTGGAGGATGTCTTTATCGGCGAGGTGGATGTGTTCAATCGTTCGCATCTCACCATTGTTGGGCACACCAGCGGCTTCGCTGATGGCGAGAGGTGCTTGCGGCAGAATGTCCACCGTGTCGACTACCAGTGTTTCGCCTTCCCAGTGCCCGATCGAATGTCCGTGGAAAGTTGGGTCCGAGACATCGGGATGAGCGCGGCCGTCCGTATAGATACGGCGTATTCGGTTGCCATCGGACTCACCGAGCATGGTGACGCGGCCCGGCGTAAACAGAATCTCCATTGCATTATGGGTAACTAGCATCCAGGACGGGTGCGCTTCGGGCAGGCAATTCGAGAAAATGAGGCGAGGCCGTCCAGCCTTCTCCTCAGCAAACATGGCCTCGATCTTCTTGGCGGCTACTTCATTCCAGGGTGGCGGATTGGTCTTAACCTGCGCATCCTGGTCGGTGATCTTCGGGTTCCAGACGCCGCTCCAATCCGGAAGCCTGGCGAGGTCTGCCCAATCTTGCGCTGTTGGTGGCGGATTGATAGCTGACGGTGCTTTCTTAGGCGCTTGCGCCGACGTTTGCGATGCCACTGACGCAGTCAAAACAAAAACAAAAAGAGATTTGCGAATGGTCGGCGAGCAGATTTTCATGGGCTACTCTCCCGCAGGAATACGAAACGGCGGGCAAAAGTAACGCCGATTCAGTGCATTGTGAAGCCGATCCCGCGGCCAAACGCGACCACCGCCATCCACATGAGTAACGATATCGCGGCGGCCGCCTTGGCTGGCCACGGCGTCTGCCGGGTGACACCCCATCGCGCGATATTGCCAACGCCGACCAGATGAAAAACAGCCATATTGAAGCCCGCCAAAGCAAGCAGAACGAGCTTTCCTCGGAAGAAGAAGTTGTGGGCGTAGTTCACTGCGTCCGAGGCAAACATCAATGAGCCGGTGATTGCAGCGACTCCAAACGCGCCCCAAGTAAACGGCAGCACGTCTTGCATGAGCCGGCGGGCTGAGCGGTCGAGCGATGCCACGCCAAGCAAACGCAGGTCGACAATCGAAATCGTGCCGACCACGAGCACAATCGCCAGTACATGCACGGATTCGATCCAAGGGAAGAGGATTTCGTTTTCGCTGATTGCTTTAGCGACGGTCGTCGTCTGCAACCATCCGAAAGCGCGATCAAGCTCCACTCGAAAGTCTCCCGTAATTCAGCGAGGCGTCGATTGATTTCAACTGACTTAGGCGTAATAGGCGATCCACCGGCCTGCAAAGATGATTGCGGACCAAAGCAGCATAGAAGCGACCGCGATCATGACCGGAAGGGGGCGCGGTGCCGAACGCAAATCGCCAAATGCCGCATTTTGCCGTTCGAAAAACTGCAAGAGGCCGGTGACGATGAGCGCTGTGACCAACAGCAACATCTTGAGCTGGAAGGCAGGATTCTTGAGGGAACGCGCAGGCTCACCAATAATCATAATGGCGCCAGTCGCGAACAAGATCAGCAAGGGCCACCAGACGAGCGGTAAAAACCGGGAAAACACATCCTTCATTGGTCTGTCGGTCCAGAATACCCCGAGAAGACGTAGGTCAATCATAAGGGCCGAGCTTGCAACGACAGCGATGGCAAGGATGTGGACCGTCTGCACTGTTGGCACAACCCAGCTTGTGGCCTGGATGGCTTGGCTGAGTTGGGTCTGATCGATCCACACGCAAATCGCGTTGAGTGACTTAACAAATACGGGGCTCATCTAGCGGCCAAAGTCATCGTCCTTTGAGCCACCATACCGCAATAATGTCTGCTTGTGGCCCTTCGCGGACAGTCGGGGTAAGGCGGACATCACGTTTAAGGCCGGCCGTCTACATTGGCCCTTAGCGGGCATTTGCATGCAAGTGTCCGCTTCTGACCCAAAGCGGACATTCGGGTCTCCCTCCAATCTTCACCCTTCATTTTCCAGCGCGAAGCAGCTCGGCTGACGTTCCTCTGCTGCGATTGGCGCGGGAGACTCTTGCTCAACCGGAAGTCCGCCTGCGTTAGCGCTATCCAAGCGAGGTATTGCTCGTAGTAAGTTTGACAGCGTGCTCTGAATAGATTTCTAAGTCGGCGCAGAGAGATCACGAGTTCAGAGCTCGGGCCGCATCGCGCGTCTGCTTTCGGGGGTAAACCACATCAGTTATTGGCCCAAAGCGAAAATTCGTCTAATGACAGCCGTGATCGTTCGGACTTAAGCTATCCTGTAACAGAGCAGGGGCAAATGCGCTCTGGAGCGGTGGAAAAATGGTGGCATGCTTACCGGGTTCAATTACGCTTTTGCGCGCGCGTGACGGTAGCCGCGATCTCAGCCCTACTGATTGCACAGTTCTTTGCTCTCCCGTTGCATGGTCTGTGGGTGGTCCTTACCGCAACGGTGATCACACAACTTAGCGTCGGCGGCTCGCTGGGTGCGGGCTTAGAGTACTTTTTAGGGACGCTGGGGGGCGCAGTCTACGGGGGTTTGGTCGGTTTTCTCGTTCCTCACACAACCGAAGTAGCGCAGATTGTTGTGCTTGCTTTGAGTGTTGCGCCGCTTGCCTTCGCGGCGGCGCTCAATCCCAACTTTCGCGTGGCTCCGTTCTCCGCTGTCCTTGTACTTCTGATTTCGGACCAGCTGGGCGAAAGCCCGGTTCAATCGGCTTTAACCCGTTTGTTGGAAGTGGCCCTGGGCGGCGCCGTCGCGGTAATGGTCTCGCTGCTCGTTTTTCCTGAACGCGCCCACCGTCTTGCGCTCGAAGCAGCAGCTCGGGTGTTGGAAGAAATGGCAAGGGACTTGCCGAGGATCTTGGCTGGATTTTTGAAAAGTTCTGTCGGAACCGATCTTCGGCAGATTCAGGACCGTATTGGGCGTGCTGTTGCGGATTTGCAGTCGATAGTCGCAGAGGTCAAACGTGAAAGGCCGCTTGGATTTACCTCTACGCCGGATCCAGCGCCGTTGCCACGGACGTTGCTCAGGCTCCGTCACGATTTCGTTATGATCGGGCGGGCGAGTGATGAATCGTTTCCAGAACGACTGACCGAAGAACTAAGTCCGATTCTCGATCGTTTGGGGGAAGCTGTCAGCGATTATCTTCGCGGGTGCGCTCGCGCACTGACCCTACGTCTTTCGCCGCCGCCTATAAGTCCGCTACAAGCTGTTTTTGATAAATGTTTGTCTGAAATGGCAACATTACGTGAGCGCGAGTTGGGGCGTTTATCGGCCACTCAACTCGAACATCTGTTCGCACTTGGATTCGCGTTGGATCAATTGCGGCCGAACATTTGCGATCTTGAGCGTTGCATTCACGAATGGGTACGGCAGCCAAGACAATCAATCAAATCGGCCTTTCGATAGATGGTGTCGACTATTGCTGAAATGACAAGATGACGCTTTTGCCCCTTGGCGGGCAGCGGCTTTTGCGGGCCCCGCCCTTTAGACGACCACGAAGGACATGGCACCGCTGGGCCGCACGCGGACACCAAAGTCGGCCAAGGCGTCGTCCCACCCAACAGGCTGCCCGCGCTGCATACGTCCTCCTATGACCCAAACCGGACATTGTCCGCCTACCGCGCCCGGTCAACGCGCGCTGCGTAGCATCCGGGGGCAGCAAAATGGATGTGCAGGTACTCTGCAGCCACGTTTGCGAATTGACGCTCTATCGCCGCTTCGACCTCAGTTCCTTCGACGATTTCCCAGCCCGTCATCATTCCAGAGGCATCAAAGCCGCGCACGGCGAGCGTGCGTTTGCGAAGTTGCTCCGGGACCTTCCCGACAGCATCGAAGGTTTCCTCGCCGCGGCGAATGTAGATGGCAAACCGCATACGGTACGGTGACGCAACGGCGTGGTGTTCATAGTTGACGAGGATCAGCTCCTCGCCGGGCTTGGCATCGGTAAGGCTGATGCGGCAGGGGCGAGGCCCGTCGGCGATGCGGCGGACAGCACCTTGCGCGGCAAGCTCAATGTCTGAGAGCTCAAAAAGATGATCGAACTGATGGGCCTCCAGGCCGCGGATGCGAAAACTCATAAGTGGCCTCCATTGCTCTGATGCGAAACAAGATGGCCGGACTGAGGACTTTGGCCCACCCGATTTCTGCGTCCGGTTTTTAGTGGCCAAGTGGCTTTGGGTGCAGAAAGTCGTGGTCCGCTTCTGACCCAAAGCGGACATTGGTCGTTGGTGCGTCGCCTTTGCAAGCCGGAAAAATCGAATAGGCATTGCAAGTAAAGCGAAGAAGGCGTGTTTGATAGCCAGATGCCACCTGCAATAGAAATCGATGTCGATTGAGCCATCGGGCCGACGTCGGACCTGCGGGCCGGTCAAATCGTTTGCGTCACGCAACCAATATTCGTCGTACCAATTCGGATTAACCTGAAAAGCTGTCATCGCCTGTTCGAGGTCCCAGGGGAGAGAGTTTTTCGAAGACATGGCGTGCTCCTTTGAGGTCGTCGGAAACCCGCGATGGGCCTCCTTTCGATGTCGCAAAGGATGGGTTACGGCATGCTCGTTCGCGGGCGCCACCCGATAGCCAAAATCGACAAGGCGTTGAGGCTTCTTGAGGCGCTTATTAGGCCGCCGGACTGGGTTCTCAAATCTCCGTTTTTGGTTCAAAGCGGACTTAGCTGTCGTGACACCTGAACGAAGTGCGTTGAGGGCTTTGTTGACTTCTCCGACACGCTCAGGTGGCCACGTCAAGCACAGCGTCGAAGAGATTATCGCGTGCGATGACTTCGAGCAGCTCGCTGGCAAGGGCGGATTCAGTCTTGCCGCTCGCGGCAGCCCGTTCCTTGAGCAGCTGCAACGCAGCTTTGTTGATCTTGATACTGCGCTGCTCGCGTGGCCGCCTGAAGCTGCCCAGTGGCCGCAAGCTTATCTGAACCAACGAGCACGCACCTTGAGTGTGTTGAGCTTGCAGCCAAGTGCCTCGGCTATCTCAGCGGCATGCTGCCCGCGGGCAACCATTGCTGGGATGCCGGCGAGCACCTCTTTGGTCAGAATGCGTTTTGTCATTTTCCGCCTCGAAGTGGCCTCGAAGCGAAGTCCGCGCTGATTATCCGTAACTGCTTACGGGTGGTCGGAGTCTGCATCTTGGTTTACCGCAGACAATTTTTTGCCGTCTTCGGAAAAGTGGACGCGACGTGTTGCGGAATGTCTGACCCAGGGGGACAACCCGCTTGAATCGCCGGAGGAAACACAGCGCAGACTGCGGGCCCACGCTGTGCTTCTCCAAGGCAAGACTTAGTTCTTAATTTGCGGCTTTCGCGTGCGCGGTTGTACCCGCTGTCTTCGCGTTTTCTTTTATGCTTCCGGATGTCCGGTTCTTACTATGGTTTTTCACCTGCTTCGATTTCACATGCTTAGCATGATGGATCTTGTGACCGTGCGACGCACGTGCATGAACGGGATGTTTCTTCACGCCCGTGTCGGACGCTTTAGTGATCTTATTGGGGGTCACCGTCTGCGCCGCGGGCGCATTGGGCGAGCTGGCGACGCTAGCCGCGAGTGCGGGCGCGGTCAGCATGGTGGCAGCGATTAAAGCGGCCATGATTTTGTTGTTCATAGTCGTCCTTCCTTCAGGGCAGTGGTTAAGGCAGACCGGCCCTGTCGATCATGCGGCTATCGTACGCTGCCTCATATGAAGGAGCCTTGAGCGCAATTGTTCGCTCGCATTCATCAAGATTACCTTGCTGTAATACTTGCATTGATGTCCGGCAAATGCGGTTGCCGCACATGGTCCGCCCGAAGCCAAAGCGGATACTGGACCATTGTCCAACTCGTCCTCTAATCCAAAGTTAAATAGCTTTGGCTCTGCTTCCCACCTGAAGGAGGTTTGCAATGAAATTTGCTTTGTCGTTCACACTGATCGCGCTGTCGCTGATCACAGTCGTGCACGGACAAGCACCGCCCAACAATGTAATTCAGGTTACACCAGACACGTTTGTTCGGGCTGAAAGCGATCTCTACTTCAGCGCGGTGGCGCTCAAGAACCGCGGCTTCGGAAAATTGTTCTTCAGACGCGATGTATCGCCGGTCGATGACCAAGACGTTATTCGTCAGAATCGCGACACGATCTACGCGGCGGGCGTATTCGACCTCAACGCAGGTCCGGTAACCGTCACACTGCCGGACGCCGGCAAGCGCTTTATCTCGATGCAGATCATCAATCAGAATCAATATACCTGGCCCGCGATCTACAATTCGCAGCCACACACCATCACAAGGCAGCAAGTCGGCACACGCTACGTGATGCTTGCTTTCCGCATTCTGGTCGACCCCAACGATCCTAAGGACCTGCAACAGGCGCGTGCCCTGCAGGACGCAATTAAGGTCGAGCAGCCCGGCGGCCCCGGCAGGTTTCAGGTGCCGAAATGGGACCCAGCGAGCCAGAAGAAGATACGCGATGCGCTATTGGTGCTGGCGACGACAGCCAATGACACCAGCCGTGCATTCGGGACCAAGGACGAGGTCGACCCGGTGCAGCGCCTCATTGGAGCAGCATCCGCTTGGGGAGCCAACCCACCGAAAGACGCAACTTACCTGAACGTCGTGCCAGCCAAAAATGATGGTGCCACGGTTTACAAACTGGTCGTCAGGGATGTGCCCGTAGACAGTTTCTGGTCCGTCAGTCGCTACAATGAGAAAGGCTTTTTCGAGAAGAACTCACTGAATGCTTACACGATCAACAACATTACCGGAAAGAAAAGCACCGATGGTTCGGTTGTCATCCAATTCGGCGGCTGCGATGGCAACATTCCAAACTGTCTGCCGATCGAGAAGGGCTGGAACTACATGGTGCGGCTCTATCGTCCACGCGAGGAAATTCTCAAGGGAAAATGGAGCTTCCCAGCGGCGCAGCCGGTCTCTCAGTAGAGACAAGCGCACGATGTTTCCCCTAGGTCCAATATGCCTACAAGTATCATCCCATCAGTATCGGGACGCGAGGCGTAGTTTGTCCGAACCACCGCTTCGTTAATGAAGGGCCGAGCGACAAATACCCAGCAGCTTTTCGCGCAATCACAAATGATCTCGACAGGAGTTCTCATGACCAGCGTACGGTTCGCTGTAGCCTTGCTTGTTCCACTGATCTTTGCCGCGCCGGCAACTGCGCAAACTCCCAAGACCTGGACGCAGGCAGGCATGCTTAGGTGCAAACTCAACCCGAGCATCGGCTTCATTATAGCCGGCCACCAGTCTATGGAATGTCGCTATGTGCCCAGCGATGGCAGCCCGCCACAAGCCTATGAGGGCGCGCTGAATACGGTTGGTATCGACATCGGCATCAGTGCTGGCGGAGTACTTGGTTGGGCAGTCCTTGCGCCAACCGGCGGAATACCAGCGGGTGCTCTGGCCGGCGAATACGTCGGTGCGTCTGGCGATCTCGGCATTGGTGTCGGTACCGGCGCCAACGTTTTGATAGGCGGATCAGCTCGTACCTTCGCGTTACAGCCAGTTTCACTTGAGGGTTCGATCGCCGTCAATGTTGCCTTGGGTGTATCCGGCCTTAAATTGCGTCCGGTGCTTTGACATCAAAAGATAGTGCAGGGATCGCTGTGCCTGGTTCGCATGATGGTGAACGAGACGGATTTTCCACCTTTGTGAAATTGAGTACGACCACGTTGGCGTTGTTGATGACCGAGGAACGCGAATCCCATCCCTGTCCCTTAATGGTCGAGCAGTAGAAATCCGCCACGGCACCGAGGCTTGACGCGCTGCTGAACTCAAGGCCCCCACGGCGCCGCAGAAAAACGTGCAGTGCTTAGTAAGGGAAGTCAGACCAATTTACCCACGCCGCAGAGTTATCGTGGCGCCGCGTACCTCTGCCTGCGCATCCTTCGACTTGATTGAGATCGCCTGTTTGTCCCCGGTCGTCACCAGATTCAAGTCTGCGTCGAACGACGGGCCTTTTGCAACTACCCGGAAACCGGCGCCCTCGACTTTGCCCGATAGGGTTCCGGCCGCATTGCGGGAAGACTCGCTCCAATTCCCTGTAATTGCACCGGCAGCATATGCAGCGCTGGCGCGCAGATCAAAGTTGTAGCTTTCACTGGCACAATGAAGATTGAGTTGAAGCTTACTTTGATTTTCCAGGACGTCATAGGATGCACGACATCTGATGGGTTCGTGCTTCCCATCTGCTAAATCGATTGTTCCAGCCCCGGACCAACTACCCTCCAGCGGCGCGAACGGACTTTCGGCAGATGCCGACCCGACTGTTGCTCTGGTCTGCGCAGTGGCAGACCCGACCAATAACAGCATCACCAGGGTTGGCACGACCACGCGAAGGCGAATCGTGTTGGACGGCTTCGACATCGAATACCTCTTTATTGCGGCGCCATTGACCGATAACATTTGGCCTTTGGCTCTTGTTCCATCGAAATCCGCGCCACGTTTTGAACACAGGCTAAGTGTTCGCTACTTGGCGGGTGGACATCATGTTTCGTGAAATAGGCTTGCTAGTCGGACTGGTGACGGCTCTGCCAGCAGTGGCCGGTGAAATGACGGCGAGCGAGGCACGCAATTTCGTGACCGAAAAACTATTCAGCTATAGTTGCTTTGATGGCACGCGCGGAGTGGCCCGCGTTCATCTCGACGGTTCAGTGGATGGCTCGATGCAAGTTCGAGGTGCAGGCCAAACGCATTACGGCACGATGCCGGCCGCCACATTGCGCGTCGATGGAGAGCGCGTTTGCGCGTCGCTACCCAACTCGATCGTGCAACCGTGCTTCTATCTTGAGCGCATCAGTGCCGACACCTTCCGGGGGTCGATCTCTGGACTTAGTTTTGCGTATTGTGATTTCACGCGGTTTGAAGAGCGCGCCGTGCGGGGTCGGCGGCAACATAGACCATTCTCGCAAACTGCTGACAAGTAGTGACGTCACAACGGACGAAGCTTTAGACGTGGGGCGAAGGTGCAGCGTCGCGCCCGTACCGTTGTCGCAAGCTTGTCCCCTTTGGTACCGGTGGCGTGAACCGACGGCTGGTGTCCGCCATTGGCCCTTAGCGGACATCGGCTTTTGCACTGTACATGTCTGCTTATGACTCAAAGCGGGCATACGCTCCCACTTAACGGCGATTTTATGCGTTGGCGCTGACGTAAACCGGTACGATGCGCTGTCTTGGCCTCGGGGGCGACAGTGAGGCGTCGCGAGTTCTTCAAAATAATTGGCGGCGGAGTAGCTGCGTGGCCTCTCGCGGCACGCGCGCAGCGGCCGGAATTCCCGGTAATCGGGTTCCTCAGCAGCTCGTCACCTGACGGATTTGCAATCCGCGTGAGGGCATTCCGGCAGGGTCTGAAAGATGCAGGCTATGTCGAGGGCCAGAACGTCACAGTCGAGTATCGCTGGGCGGAGGACCAAAATCAGCGAATTCCGGCGCTTGCGGCTGAACTGGTCCAACGTCAGGTGGCTGTGATTGCATCGGGTGGCACCCTATCGGTCGTGGCGGCGAAGGCGGCGACTGTGACAATTCCAATCGTCTTCGAGGTCGGAGTCGACCCGGTCTCGAGTGGATTTGTCGCCAGCCTGGACAGACCCGGCGGCAATATCACAGGCGTGACGAATTTGAATGTGGAGGTAGGGCCAAAGCGACTGGAGCTCTTGCACGAACTGCTGCCGTCGGTGACGGTCATTGCCGCGCTCGTCAACCCGACTAACGCTGTTCTTGGTGAACCCTTTGTGCGAGGCCTGCAGGCCGCGGCAGGTGGGCTTGGGCTCCAGCTGCAAATCGTTAATGCGAGCACTGAACAGGATCTCGACAAGGTTCCTGCAGAGTTGGTCCAATCGCGAGCGGGCGGGCTCGTGATCATGTCCGATCAATTCTTCTCTTCCCGGATTGAACATCTCGCCGCGCTGACAATCCGCCAAGCGATGCCCGCAATTTACCAGTACCACCCGTTCGTCAATGCCGGCGGTTTGGTGAGCTACGGACCGAGTCAAACGGATAACTACCGTCAGGTCGGCAATTACGTCGGAAGGATTCTAAAGGGCGAAAAGCCCTCCGATCTACCAGTCATCCAGTCCTCGAAAGTCGAGTTGATCATCAATCTCAAGACCGCCAAGGCGCTAGGTATAACCGTCCCATTGCCACTGCTTGGCCGCGCCGACGAGCTGATCGAATAAGACTGCCGTACGCTCAAAAACGGAAGCAAAGTTGGTTGCGCTTGCCTCATTGCTGCTGGTGCATTCAAGTGGTATCACGCGCACCGCAGGCCAATGAACTTGTCTCGGATTTTCGTAGGTTTGCGAGAACGTTCAGCGCCTCTCTTCGGGCGCCACCCTTCTTCTACAGGGGCGCCGGTAGCTCAGCTGGATAGAGCACCAGACTTCGAATCTGGGGGTCAGGGGTTCGAATCCCTTCCGGCGCGCCAGTAACTTCCAAGGAATTTCAGTCGGCTACGTTACAGTTGGTCTTTTGCGGTATTGTTTAAAACAACGTTTTGGCAACCAAATGGCAACCAGTCGGCGCGCTGCGTAAAGCTTGACGGGGATTCAAGGTGGATAAACTCCTTCGGTTTTCCGACTATGATCTTTTTGGTTATTTGGCCGCTGGACATCAGAGGCGCCGAAAGAAAGAAAGCAATCAACTTCGAAGCTCAGCAAGCAGAGTATCCGCGCTCTTGAGATCCCGCGTGTCAAAGCCTTCCGTAAAGTGGCCATAAGTGGGACCAAGCACTTCGAGCGCTTCGGCGCGCATGCCTTGATTTATCCAGAGCCTGGCCAAGTCGGTTGCCGCGCGAAGTTCAAGTGATCGCGCCTCTTGGCTGCGTGCCGTTCGCAAAGCCTGTTCGAGAAGAGTTTCGATCTCGGCGGCCGGCGCGCCGCGTATAAGCAGCGCGCGTGCTTTTAGTCGGTAAAGTTCGGCCTCGAAGAACCGTTCGCTGTTGTGGCCGACGATTGAGAGCCCCTGATCGATCACCTCCAGCGCCGCCTCGGGTTGATTGTGCTGCAGCAAAGCCGGACACAGCAGCACAAACTGCACCGTCACGCCGAGTTGATATCCGGCACGTTGGTACTCCTCGACCGCAGTCTTCACCTCGTCGAGCCGGCTTCCTAAAGGACCCAGCACGGCTGCGCAAATGTCCCGAATCGCGCGGGACAGCCCGAGCCAATGGTGAAATCCTTGTCGCTCGGATATGGCGAGGCAGCGCTCCGCGTAACTTTGTGCGATTTTCGGCTCGCCGCGCAGAGCATGGAGGACAGAGGCATAATACCAGGCATAAGCGTGCGTGTGTGCATGGCGAACCGAGTCGGCGCGTTCGAGCGCAGCGGTCATTCGTGAACCCGCCTCGTCGACGTAGCCGAGAATCCAAGACACCCACGCCATGAACACCAGCATGGAAACTCCGGCATCCTGGCCGACTGCCCGAGCAGCAATTCTGTCGGCGTCCTGACTTGCGTTGAACAGCTCGATAGCGCGCTCGAGCGTTTCGCGAGCCTCTACGATGCGTCCCATGAACATTAGAATCATCGCCTGCCCTCGTATCGCATTGAGCAATGCTGGGCGATTACCTCGTTCCTCGGCGGCAACCGGTAATCCCGCGATGGCTTCGAGGGCTTGCGGCAACTCGCCCCGCACGACACTCGCAGTCGCCAGCCAGAAGATCACTTGAAGGTATTCGGGAGGCTGACCGAGCCGCTCGCACAATTCACGAGCACGGATAAAGGTTGCCATAGCTTTGTTTGCCGCCGGTCCATGCGTAGCAATGAGGCAGGGCGCCAAGGCCAATTGGAGGTCAAGCTCAAATTTGTCCGTCTCCTCACCGGCTGGCAAACGATCTGTCAGCTCGATGCCTCTTTCCAGGTGAGCGATCGCCTCGAGGTTGGCCGAGCGCAGGGCCGCATCCTTACCGGCCCGTAGCCAATATCCCATCGCTTTTTCAATCAGTCCGGCTTCTGTGAGATGGTGCGCCAAAGTTTCGGGTTGAGTTTGCACGACGTCAGGGAACTGTTGCTCGAGCGCGTTCGCGATGGCGGCGTGCAGAACTACGCGTCGGCTTTTCAGGAGTCCAGCATATGCGGCATCCCGTACTAGCGCGTGCTTGAAGGTGTAGACCGCGTGTGGAATTTCGCCCCGGCGGAACATCAATTCTGAGCGTACCAACTGGTCAAGCGCCTCGTCTAATCTCTCCCTCGGCAGTCCAGCGACGGCGTTCAGCAGGTCGTAATGAAAATCACGACCGGCGACAGCACCGATCTGCGCCACCTCCCGCACGGGTGACAACCGATCAAGGCGTGCCATCAGGGACGCCTGCAGCGTGGTTGGGATCGCCAAAGGGGGTAGAGGACGTTCGAGGACATATTGGGCGTCCCGCTCCCGCAATAATCCGCCTTCAAGCACCATCTTTGTCAGTTCTTCAATGAACAGCGGCACCCCATCGGTGTGAGCGAGAATCTGATTCATTACCTCCTTAGGCAGCGTTTTGCCCCCCGTCACCCGCTGGACCAACGCTGCGCCGTCGCGTCGGCCGAGGCGTCTAAGCGAGATTGTCGTAAGGTGCGGATAGCTTGGCCAGGGCGGCATAAACTGGGGTCTGGCAGTAACGAGTATCAACGCCCGAAGCTTCGGCACGTGCTCCACAGTGGCCGCGAGTAATTCAAGCGAGGTTGGGTCTATCCATTGGACATCTTCGAAAATGATTAGCACCGGCTGCTTTGCTGCCAACCCCTCGAGCTGAGCCGATAACGTCTCGAAGATCTTCTCTTTGCGTTTTTGCGGAGCTAACTCGTGCAGTCGGTAGACATCATGGGCCGGCAATGCGAACAGGCTGGCCAGAATCGCCAGGTGTTCGCGATCGGTCGTCGCGACGAGGGCGTCGAGCTTGGACAGCTTCTCCGTAGGCGAGTCGCTGTGCTTGAACCCGGCAGTACGTTCGAGTTGGCTGATGAATGGGAACAGCGCACTGTTGGTATGGTGCGCAGAGCAGAAATAGCGCAACGTGATGTGTGGTTCTCTCTGGAGCTGCTCGTCAAACGCCCGGGCAATGTGCGACTTGCCGATACCCGGCTCTCCCATAAGCATCACTACTCGGCCTTCCTCCTGTGTGGCGTGTCGCCACCGGCGGAACAACAGATCTATCTCTTCTTCACGCCCGAACAGAGGCGGCAGCTTGGCGTGCATTGCCTCGAAACGGCCTTCCACGCCGCTCACCCCCACCACCTCCCAGACTGCCACCGGCTCCGCCCAGCCTTTCGGCGTGAGAGGGCCGATATCGCGATAATCGAAGTAGCCCCCGGTGAGCCGGCGCGTGTTCGGACAAATTAGCACTGTCCCTGGCTGCGCCAGCGTTTGCAGGCGCGCTGCGAGGTTCGGAGTGTCGCCAATTGCTGCTCGCTCCTGTGCGGCGCCTTCACCGGTCAGGTCGCCCACGACCGTCACGCCGGTAGCAATGCCGATGCGAGCAGAGAGTGCGGCATTAGCGTTTGTCGGGAGCTTGGCTATCGCATCGACAAGCGCGAGACCCGCACGCACCGCTTGCTCGGCATCATCCTCATGTGCTTGCGGATAGCCGAAATAGACCAACACGCCGTCCCCCATGTAGCGGGCGATGATGCCTTGATGCCGGTTTATGACTTCCGTGATACAATTGTGATACTCGCCGATCAGCGTCCGCATATCCTCGGGATCCAGCCGTGCGGAAAGCGCTGTCGAACCCACCAGGTCGCAGAACATCACCGTTAGGTGGCGTCGCTCGGCCTCCTGCGGCCGCACCGGTTCGGTCGCTGTTTCGGCTGGTGCAGGAGCGGTTTCATCAAATTCCGCGATGGCGCGCAGCATCTTGCGGCGATGCCCCAGCAGCACGCCGAGGTCCTTGAGATCCTGCTCCGTCAGATCGCGAACGGTTGAAAGTTCGATGCCGTTCTCAGCGAAGCGTTGGGCATACTCACCCAATCCGATCGATGCGAGCCACTCCGCAGCGTCTCTCATGGCATTTCATACCATGTGTCAGAAACCTAAAGCAGACATTGAAAGCAGGCGGGGGCCTGCCATGCCGAGTGCCGGATATTATCGCCAACAGGCCGGCCGATGGAGTGCCTCCTGCTGAGATTTCGGGTGAGGCGGTTGTTGAGCCACAAACGCGCCGACGAAGGTCATCAAATAAACCAGTCAATGTCCGCTTTCGGGGGTAAAGCGGACATTGCTTGTTGCACTGCATGAGTCCGCTTTTGACCCAAAGCGGACATCGGGGGCCCTTCCAGGCTGCTGGCTTAAGCCAGTACGATCCCTTTTCCGAGCCGCGAGAAGCGGCTGAGGGGAGAAAATGAGACGGCGTGAGTTCATCAGTCTGCTGGGCGGAGCCGCGGCCACATGGCCGCTCGCAGCGCATGCGCAGCAGCCGACGACGCCCGTGATCGGATTCCTCAGCGCGAGAACGGCTGCCTCCGGGGCTTCAATGGCTGCGGCGTTCCATCAAGGCTTGGGCGAGTCAGGATACGTCGAGGGGCGGAACGTGCGGATCGAATATCGTTGGGCGGAAGGTCACTATGATCGTTTGCGCGCGTTGGCAGACGATTTGGTTCGCCGTCCCGTGTCAGTTATCGTCGCGCTCAGCGGCACCCCGGCGGCGCTGGCCGCTAAAAAGGCGACAACGACAATCCCGATCGTCTTCGGAAATGGCGGCGACCCGCTCACGTCAGGGTTGGTTGCAAGTCTCGGCCGGCCGACAGGCAACATTACAGGCGTGACCTTTTATACCGTCGAACTTGCAGGCAAGCGGTTGGAGCTTTTGCGCGAGCTCGTGCCGAAAGCAACGGTAATCGGATTCCTCGTGAACCCGAATAATCCTGCTGAAGAGCCTGAGGCCAAGGATGTCGAGGCTGCCGCGCGCGCCCTTGGCGTACGGCTCCAAGTCATGAACACCAGCAGCGAACGCGACATCGACTCGGCTTTTTCGACGCTCATCGAACGGCGCGCCAGTGCGCTGGTTGTGGGCAGTGATCCTTTGTTTTTTCGCTTTTCCGGCAAACTCGTCGAGTTGGCTGCGCGCCACGCAATGCCCGCAATCTACATCGTGCGCGAAATCCCGGAAGACGGCGGCCTGATGAGCTACGGCAGCAGGCAGAACGATGCGTATCGCCAGGCCGGAATTTATGCGGGAAAAATACTCCAGGGTGCGAAGCCAGCGGACCTGCCGGTCATGCAGCCAACCAGGTTCGAGCTGGTGATCAATATGAAGACCGCAAAGGCATTAGGCCTCACTGTGCCGTTGCATCTCCAACAAATCGCCGACGAGGTGATCGAATAGGGACGGTTTGCTGCACTGCATGAGTCCGCTTTTGGCCCAAAGCAGACATGAGCTTGCGCGCTGCACATGTCCGCTATTGGGGGTAAAGCGGACATGCCTTGTTGCGCTGCATGAGTCCGCTTTTGGCCCAAAGCGGACATTAGGTTGGACCTCTGTCCAACTCGACTTTGCAGTATCGGCATCAAATAACTTATTCACGACCCAAAAAGAAGGAGCTGAGCATGCCTTCACTCATTCCGGACGCCGCAGCCTTCGAGAGGAGACTTGGAGGCTTGCCCGTGGCGAAACACCCAGCCGGCGAAACTGTACTGACCGCCGGTTCAAAGACGGGAAGGCTGCTTTTCCTCAGGAGCGGCGCCGTGGGGATCGTCAAGGATGGAGAAAAGATCGCCAACGTATCGGCACCCGGCTCGGTATTCGGCGAACAGGCCGCCCTCCTAGATCAGCCCCATACGGCAGACGTGAGGACCCTGGAGCAATCTGAGTTCTATGTCGCCGACGCGCAGGCGATTCTTGCTGGCGATCCAACCGTCGCCCTTTACGTAGCGGCGATCCTGGCGCGACGACTCGATGTCGCCAACCGGTCACTGATAGAAGTTAAGCACCAGCTCCAAGCCGGCGAGTCTCTGAGCGTGATTGGCAAAACGGTCGAGAAGGTGGAAGAACAGTTATGCTACAGCGGCCGGTTCGCGACAAAGGTTCCCTGGGCTGACCTCGTTCCCATGTATGAATCGCCCAGTGAACGCCATGTAGTGCGATAGTGAAGGTGAGCCTGGCATCGTCTGCAAGTTCGAGGGCTTGCTGCACGGCCCACGAAAAACAAGTAGGACAGCTTCGGAGCTTGTTCGCTGATGTCCGCTTTTGGCCCAAAGCAGACATCGCCTCTTGCACCGCAAAGCGTCACGGTGAAATCAATCGCCGGGTCATGGCATTTACTGCCGGATGCCCGCCTAGTCGTGTTCAGCAAAATCAACACGTTGTCATATCCAAAAACTGCGAATGTTCACGCTTTCGAACAGGCCCGAAGGTTGGAACGCCTGGCTCACGTTCGTGATTTCGCCGGCAGCTCCCGGGGAGGCACCCCCGTCAGCGAGACGCATGGCTACGAAGTAGTTCAACTACTGCGTCGCTAGGTTTCGCGATGTCTGCTTTTGGTCAAAAGCAGACATGTGCAGCGCAAAACGCCATGTACGGACATCGGCTAGTGCAGCAACATCACTGGCCTAACCAGTCCGCTTTTGCGGTCGCTACTGGGGGTAAAGCAGACATGCCTTTTTGCACTGCATATGTCCGCTTCTGGCCCAAAGCGGACATCGCCTCGAACAAATAATTTCTGTGATGCAATTTTGCTAACGCGTTGCCAACAAGCCGCCAAAATAGTTATGTGATTTAAGTTTTTGATTCTAAAGTTTAGATAGAAGTCCTTAGGAAGCTTCTAAATTAGATTGAGCACTAGTTTGTAATTAGAACAAATCCAATTTTGTTTGCATGAGTTGACACCCGATGGGATCACTGTCCAATGACAGCCAAACCTGTCGCTCTAGTAGGCTCATATGCCTCGCTGTGTGGTCGCCAAAAACAAATTGAGAACAGCCGCTTCGCACTGTGTTCCACAAATTCCAAGAGCAGCGCTTGTTATCGCGGGTGCTCTAGTTGTGTTCGGCAGTATGGACTCAGCACAAGCGCAAGATGGATTTTACGAAGTCGAGACCAAATACATCTTCGGGTTTACTGAAGGCTCTGGCGTCGGTCTCGAAGGTGAAAAAGAAATCTCGGCAGAGACCATCGCAGGGATCGGCAAAGCGGACGGACGTTATTGGGCAAGCGAGACAAAGCTCGAATACGAATTCACGCCGAACCAATACGTGCAATTCGAACTTGGGCCATTGGTATCCACGCACGTCATCAAAAATGTCACCGATTTGGAAAATCGCAACAACCTTGCGATGAGCGGATTTTTTGGCGAGGTGCGTTATCTCGTGCTTGAGCGCAATGCGTCCTCACCGTTGGCAGTAACCCTTTCAGCAGAACCGGAGTGGCACCGCATCGACGAGACCAGCGGCACACACGTGACAAATTTCGGTCTCGAGTTGAAGGTCAATGCCGATCTCGAGCTCATCAAAAATCGTCTCTTTCTCGGCAGCAACCTGCTTTATGAGGCCGAAGGCACTAAGGATCCTGACCATATCGGCGCCGGTTGGGAGAAAGAATCGACGGCGGGTGTATCGGCCGCCTTGTCTTACCGGGTAGTCCCGTCGGTGTTTGTCGGTGCCGAGGTTTGGTATTTGCGTCACTACGACGGCAGCTTTTTCAATGCTTTCACGGGCGACGCGATCTTTGTCGGTCCAACTCTCTACGCGCAGCTCGGTCCCAAGGCGTTCATGACTGCGGCCTGGAATGCGCAGGTGTCAGGGCACGATGTCGATGTCCCGGGGTCCGGGCTCAATTTCGGTGAATTTACCCGGTCCCGCGCCAAGCTGAAATTCGCCGTCGAGTTTTAGAGGACTCACTCAAATGCTCAGAAATATTGCAAAGACTGCTCTCGCTGCCGCTGCGGTTGCGGGCGCTTGTCTTTCCGTACATGCGCAGCAAACGGCATCCGTCACCATCAGCGTTAAAAATCACCAGTTCCAGCCCGGTGAAATCCATACACCGGCCAACGTACCAGTCGAACTGCATGTGAAGAATCTCGATTCAGCGCCCATGGAATTCGAAAGCGTGAGCTTGCGTGTGGAAAAGGTCGTGACGGGAAATGGCGAAGGCGTCATTCGCCTTAGGCCGCTGGCTCCCGGCCGCTACGAGTTTTTTGATGACTTTCATCCGCAAACACGTGGCGTGCTGATTGCAAAATAGATCTTTTGCTCGCTTTCGGGACGCGCATGTCCGCTATTGGCCCAAAGGGGACATCGCTAGTTGCGCCATACATGTCCGCTTTCGCGGGTAAAGCGGACATCGGGTTCACTTGGGCTGCAATGCACGAAACGTTGAATAGCCTTACTCTGCTCCAACGTTATAATTTTTTCGGTGCACAGGTGACGCCGCCACGCGACAAGCAAAAGGGGAAACGCCATGAATGGTAGAGGTGAAACCAAGCTGATTTTTACGAGCCTTGCGGATTTTTATGCATCTTGGTGGGACATCGCCTATACGTTGGTCCGTGTGGTTATCGGCTACATCATCTTCATGCACGGCTGGGCAAAGGTAACCGGCCCGGGCTTCGGTGGCGTCAGTGGCATGATGGCGAAAAACAATCTCGTTCCCGGCAGCGCCTTTGCCGGCGCGGCGATGTTTCTGGAGACCGTTGGCGCGGTCTGCATCATTGTCGGGTTGTTCACGAGGTTTTTTGCGGCGGCGCTCGCGATCGAGATGGGTATCGCCTTTCTGGTCGTCCATATGAGCAAAGGCTTCGCAGCGGGCCAAGGTGGATTCGAGTACGTCCTCCTGCTCGGCATCGTATTGTTTGCAATCGCAATCCGGGGCGGCGGGCCGTACTCGGTCGATCGGATGATAGGGAAGGAACTATAGGCGGATGTGGGCGTTCGAGGACGCGCGCGGCATTAATCCGCCCGCGCTTTTCTCACCCACACCCTGCTGTCGTACGAGGTGGCTTCATCAATGGCGTAATCAAGTGATCTTAGGGACATACCAAGCGCGCAGTTGAATGTCCGCTATTGGCCCAAAGCAGACATCTCTAGTTGCAACGCACATGTCCGCTTTCGCGGGTAAAGCGGACATGTCTTTTTGCACCGTATTTGTGCGCTTTTGACCCAAAGCGCACATGCCAGGGAATCCTCCGTGACTTGGATACGTGACAATGTCTGTTGATGCCCCTAAGGCTGAGCATACCCCTCGAGCAGCCTGGCGGGGAGCCGATCTGCCTGGCGGAGACCCAGCGGCATGCAGCGATTGGGAAGACTCATCGTAGTACTAGTGGCGTCGGCCGTATTGATCGGCATCAGCTGGATCGTACTGGAATATCTTGTCCCCTCGCCGCCATCGCGGGTGACCATCGCGACCGGTCGGAAAGGGACCACGTTTGATTACTTTGGCGAAAGATATCGACAGCGATTCGCCAGCGCGGGAGTAGAGCTACACATACGCGGAACCGCGGGCGCCCTGGAAAATTTTCAGCTTTTGCAGGACCGCAATTCCAACGTACAGATCGCGTTCTTGACGGGTGGTATCTCCAATAAGATCCAGGCGCCGAAACTGCGATCGGTGGGACTTATCTCCAATGTTCCATTTTGGATCTTTTATTCATCCAGACAATCTCTCGGTGGCCTCCCGGAGCTCAAAGGAAAACGCATCGCTGTAGGGCCGGAGGGCAGCGGCGCTCGATACGCCACAGAGCGCATTCTTAAGAGGGCCAACATAGATAGCACAACCGCCACGTTACTCCCACTCGCGGGCGATGCTGCAGTTGAGGCACTAAAATCCGGCAGGGCAGATGCAGCTCTCCTCGTAGGCGGCTCGAATGCACCCTCCGTAGAAAGCTTGCTGAACAATCCAAATGTTCGACTTATGAACTTTTCATCGGCCGACGCCTTTACGCGAGTTTTCCCAGATCTTGTCAGACTCACATTGCCGAAGGGGGTGGTTCAGCTCGATCCCCCTAATCCACCAGATGAGATAACGTTGGTGGGGACTACAGCTAAGGTCCTAATCCGTGAAGATCTTCACCCCGCAATCATTCAGCTCCTGGCCGAAACGCTGAAGGAGGAACACAGCGAAACAGGACTTTTTCAGCGCAGCGGCGAATTTCCGGCAATCGATGATCCCGAATATGCAGTATCATCCGTCGCAATTGAGTATTACCGGAATGGCCCTTCTCTGTTCGCGAAATATCTGCCTCTCTGGACGGCCACATATACACAAAGGACGATTGCGTTTCTGGTTGCCGCACTAGCGATCGTTTTTCCAGCTTTTGGCTTTGCGCCAAGGCTCTACGAGTGGTTTGTGCGACGACGGCTCCGCCAGTTTTATCAGCGGCTCAGAGCCATTGAAAATGCACTCCAAAATGGGCTCACAGCCGCAAAAGCAAAAGCACTCCAGGCCGAACTTGATGATATCGAGAGATCAACAAGCACTGTTCCGATGCAGCACTCCGACCTTTATTTTATGTTGAGATACCACCTCGATCAGACGCGCTCTCGTCTAATTGAAGCGTGCCGTGAAACTCAAGCAACAGTCCAATAAAGGACCCCGCCACGGTAGAACGAAGCAAGGTTATCTTCGTCGAAGAGCCGGACAGCAAGGTCAACCCGATGGGAATCAAAGGCGTGGGCGAGATTGGAATTGTCGGAGTTGCGGCCGCCGTCGCCAACGCCATCTATCATGCGACTGGAAAACGCGTGCGGACCTGCCGATAACACTCAACAAGATCATCGGGTGATTCCAGGTTGCGGCGCGGCTATCTCGCATCGCGCGATTCCTGCGCGCGACCTTGCAGCTCGGCGATCTTTTTTCGTTGCGTCTTCCACATTCCAAAAGGTGCGAAGAGATATCCTACGCCGGCCCACCCGACCATCCATGTCACGGCCGCCCACTGAGGCAAGTCGACAATCGCCTTCAAGCCCAGCGGGGTAAACATCCCGGCAAACCACAGGCACGCCATGAACGCCTTGCGGCCGAACGACTGCGAAGCGTGCCACCAATATTCACGCAGATAGTCGCGCAAATCGGACAAATGAGTCTTGATCACTGGGACTCTCAGGGGCCGGCCTTGGCGATATCGACAATCGCCTGGGCGGTGCGCTGTGGCAAGAAGTGATTGGTGTTATTGGTGTCTTCAATCGCATCGGGCGATCGGGGCCTGACGAATTGCGCCCGTCTAAATCGCGCGGTCAGTGAACATGCCGTTTTCACGTCCCAGGAAAATTCGAGCGAGGCGATCGCGCAGGACGGCCGATCAATCGGGGCATACGTCAGTGGCACGAATCTCGTTTACGCCGGCTATCCCTATGATCCTTATGCGTAGGCCGTAATCTCAGCGAACGCGATTATTCATGGGTTGATTTCGGGGGCGCGAGATGGGCAGTATCGTTATTTCGTCTACCGTTCTCGCATGAAAAACCTTCCGTCGTTTTTCTCACTCACTGTTGTTCTGGCTGCCGGCCCCGCCCAGGCGCAGGACCCGGTCGCTCGCGGCCAGGCATTGGTTGCGGAATTTTGCGGGCGCTGCCACGCCATCGGTGTCAAAGGCAAAAGCCGGCACTCCGACGCGCCACCTTTCCGCAACCTCGGCCGCAGCATCGACCTTGACGAATTTCCACGCACGCTCGAACGCGGAATCTCCGGCGGTCATCCCGACATGCCCGAATTCAAATTCAGCCACGACGACGCGCTCGCGGTCCGCGCCTATCTGCGCGTGATCCAGCAATAAATGTCAGCGATCGATGGTGATCTCGTCGCCGCGCGCGCGGGAGACGCAGATCATGATCGTGTCCTTGCGCTCGTGTTCGGCGAGGACGAGGTCGCGGTGATCGGCTTCGCCGGCCAGCAATTTTGTCCGACAGGTGCCGCAGGTGCCGGTTTCGCAGGAACTGGGCACCTCAAGCCCGTGCTCGCGCAGAACTTCGAGGATTGTCGTGCTGGTCGAAACGTCGAGCACCGTGCCGGAGCGCGCGAGGCGCGCCTTGAATGGCTTGTCATCCGGCTTGTGCGTCTCGGCTTCGCTGAACGCCTCGAAATGCACGGCAGTCGGCGACCAGTGGTCGGTCATCGCGCGGACTGCTTCCATCAACGGGCGCGGCCCGCAGCAGTAGAGATGCTCACGATTTTTCCGCTCGGCCAAAATCGGCCGCAGATCGAGCGAGCGCAAGGGATCGCCCTGATCGTAGTGTATCGTGACCATGTCCTTGAATTGCGGCGCGCTCAGTTCCTCGAGGAATGCCGTCGTTTCCGGCGAACGTGTGCAGTAGAACAGGCGGAAACGTTTGCCCTCCGCAATCACCTGCCGGATCATTGCCATCATCGGCGTCACGCCAATGCCGCCCGCGATAAATAGAAAATCCTGCGCGCGCGGTGGCAGACCAAAATCATTAACTGGGGCGACCACCGTCAGTTCATCGCCCGCTTTCACATCGTCGATCAGGCTGCATGAGCCGCCACGTCCATTGACCTCTCGCTTCACGGCGACCTGATAGCGGTCGCGTTCGGCGGGGTCGTTGCACAGTGAGTATTTGCGCAGCATGCCATTCGGCACGTGGATGGCGATGTGCGCGCCGGCGGAGAATTGCGGTAGCTCGCTTCCGCCCGCATCACGAAATTCGAAAAGGTTGATTCCGGCGGCGATCGCGTCGTTGCGCGTTACACGCAGTTTGATCGTTTGAGGCGGAGCGGCGGTCATTATTCGTGTCTACCGGTTGGCCGTCGTTACAATTGGCAGCACCGCGCTGCGACCGCAAGTGTATCCGTGTCACCTGCTCGGCATCGAAGAGATAGTTCGGCTGCGCCGAGGCTGCGAGTCGGTCGCCTTCGAGTCGCGCACGACGCTTGCCACCGAGCGGCGGTCCAGGATGCGCCAGCAACAGAGCGTCGAATTGGATAACTGGAACGTCTGGCTTTCGAGGCGGGCCAGCCCGAACCGGCGCTGCAGCGCCTCGACCTGCAAAGCGTTGACAGAGTTGGAGAACTTGACCACGACCTCGTCCAACACCAGCCCACCACCGCCGCCCATCGGCCTGCCGACGCCGGGCGAGGGACCGCGCCCAGAGGTTTTTTGCGCGTCCACCGCATCACGGTTTGCAATTAGTAGATTATGGACGGGAAATAGCCGCGGCTTCACCATGAGGCCGGGGTTTCTTTTTCGATCGTCGCCTCTTGCCGTGAGCGGGAATTTGTTATGCTTGTCTCGAAAGCAGGCCCGACCTCCATCCTGAATCCATGTTCGACGGCTTCAAGCGATCTGAAATCAAGACGAGCGGCGCGCGTATCGTCACAGTGACGGGTGGGAGTGGTCCGCCCCTGCTGTTGATGCACGGCAACCCCTTCACGCACTTGAACTGGCACAAGGTCGCGCCGACGCTGGCACGCGAGTTCACTGTCGTTGCGACCGATCTGCGCGGCTATGGCGATTCCGAGAAGCCACCGGACGGTGCCGATCACTCAGGTTATTCGTTCAGGGCCATGGCGCAGGATCAGGTTGAGGTGATGGCAGCGCTCGGCTTCGACAAATTCTACGCGGCTGGACACGATCGCGGCGGCCGCGTCCTGCACCGCATGTGCCTTGATCATCCAGAGAAGGTGCCGCGCGCGGCGATCCTCGACATCATTCCGCAACATCACCTATACAACAACATCAACAAGCAATGGGCGACGTTCTCCTGGCACTGGTTCTTCAATATCCAGCCATTCGACTTGCCCGAGCGGATGATGGGCGCCGATCCCGACTGGTTCATCGAAAAGAAGCTCGCAAAAACCAAGCAGGGTCTCAGTTTCTTCGATCCCGAAGCGCTTGCCGAATACAAACGCTGCTTCCGCAATCCGGCAACCATCCATGCGATTTGCGAAGACTACCGGGCCGCAGCCGGTATCGATCTGGAGATGGACGCTAAAGATTTTGCGGCCGGCCGCAGGATCGAGTGCCCCGTACTTCTTTTATGGGGTGCGACCGGAGGTGTGGGACGCAACCACAATCCGGGCCCCGCGGACATCTGGCGCAACTACGCGAACAAGATCGTTGCCGCCAAGGCCATTCCGTCCGGACACTACCTGTCCGATGAAGCGCCGGCCGAAACTACCGCGGCGCTGCGTGAGTTCTTTGCCGCCAAATAAATCAGATCGCCGTCGGCGCCGGCATGTCGAGAAAGCCACGCACGGCGTGCCAGAACAAATGACGATTGATCGCAACCGCCACCGAATGCGCGGTGTTCGGCAAGATGACCAGTTGCTTGTCGCCATGAGGAAGCTGTCGGTAGAAATCGACCAGATCTTCCACCGTTGCGATGCCGTCATATTCGCCGCGTACGAGAAGGACCGGCGCGTGAACTTTCTTCGGGTCGACAACGGGGAGATTGGCGGTCATGTCGAGGTATGTGCCGGTCGGCACCTGATCGCCGAACTGCAATTCAACATCGGCAAGGATTTTCCCCACGGCCGGATCGGTCGTGCCGGCTTTGTCGCGCGTGAAGATGCTCTCGATCATGGCGCGGTCGCGCAGTCGCATATTGTGTGAACGGAAATGTTCGAGCTGTTCGGCGCGTTTTTTTAAAGTCGGGGAGTCGGTGCCCTTATAGGTGAAGGCAGCCAGCACAAGGCGGTCGACGCGGTCCGGTTCGGTCATTGCATAGAGGCCGGCACGCAAGGCGCCGGACGATTCACCCATGAAATGTGCCTTCGACTGTCCGGTTTCGCGTGTAATCACCTGCATTGCCGCTTTCAGATCCTGGGCGCCGCTTGCGATATCGGAATTCCCGCTGGTGCGACCCGATTTCCCGTAGTTTTCATGGTCCATGGTCCAGACATCGAAGCCCCAGCGCGCGAACACATTCATCATCGAATATTCGCCATGGCCGGGCGTATCGAGGTCGAAAATCCGCCACGTCACCGAGGAGCCGTGCACAAGGAAAAGAACCGCCCGCGACGATTCGCCCGGTTTTGGCGCGCCGAGCCGTTTGCGAAATATATAAAGGGGAACGTCGCCCTTTTTGGCCCAGTATTCAGCGCTCCAGATGTCGTTGTCGGCCGCAGCTTGCGCCGGCGCAGATACGCCAGCGAACAGGCCGGCGCCAACGCCCAATCCGGCCGTCTTGAGAACCGTACGACGTGGCAGAACACGGTCGGATTCCATCATGAACGCCTCCTGAACGGGCCGGCCCGCAAACACTCAGGCGTACGCCTTATTAAGGACATTCTAGCAGTCTGCTGGAACTGCGGGCAGTCTACTCGCCCAGTGATAGTTGTTCTGCTAGGGGTCGTCTGGCCTGCCATGATGGCGTTCGCGACGTTCAAGACCGATATAACTGGCGTCAAGCCGGAGGAATGATGCTCAATTCTTTGCGCGCGGTGGGGCGGTTTTTCCAGAAAACGATCGGCTGGAATCGGATCGGCGTCTTGCTGAGCATCGCCATCATCAGCATCGCGGCGGTGGTGCTCTTTCACACGCTGCGCGACATCGACACCAACGAAGTGCTCACCGCGTTGAAGGCGACGAAGCCCCAGCACATCGCAGCCGCCGCATTTTTTGTCGCCTGCGGCTATTTCACGCTCACATTTTACGACCTGTTCGCGCTGCGCACGATCGGCCGCACTGAAATTCCCTATCGCATTGCGGCGCTGACAGGTTTCACCAGTTACTCGATCGGCCACAACATCGGTGCGACCGTGTTCACGGGTGGCGCCGTGCGCTATCGCATCTATTCAATGTACGGACTCGATGCGATCGAGGTCGCGAAAATCTGCTTCATCGCAGGTCTCACGTTCTGGCTCGGCAATGCCACCGTTCTCGGTCTCGGCGTTGCCTATCATCCGGAAGCTGCCGTGCCGATCGACCAGTTGCCGCCTTGGCTCAATCGCGTCATCGGGATCGCGATGCTGGCCGTGCTGGTGTCTTACGTGATGTGGGTCTGGAGCGCGCCGCGTGAAATCGGCCAGGGGGAGTGGAAGGTGCGCTTGCCGAGCGGGCCGTCCACGCTGCTGCAGATATGCATCGGCATCCTCGATCTCGGTTTTTGCGCGCTCGCGATGTACATGCTCCTGCCGGGCGAACCCAGAATCGACTTCGTGACGATCGCAGTCGTGTTCGTTTCGGCCACGCTGCTTGGCTTTGCCAGTCACGCGCCCGGCGGTCTTGGTGTGTTCGACGCGGCGATGCTCGTCGCGCTGTGGCAATTCGACAAGGAATCCGTATTGGCGGGACTCCTGCTTTTCCGACTGCTCTATTACATCGTGCCGTTCGCGTTTGCGTTGATCATACTCGGCACGCGCGAGCTTTGGCTGAATTTCAAAGGCGTGCGTCGCGGAGGCAAGCCCGAAATGATAAGGTCGGTGACCGCGCCAATCCGTACTGAACTTGAATCCGGAAGACCGACGCCGACTGACCATGGCGATTGAAGACGACCGCCGCGATGTCTCCTCCGCCAACGGCCTGGCGGGCCGATTGCGCGGTGCGTGGCATGCTTTGTTTGGATCGCCGACAATCATCAACAGCGCCGCGGTCGCGCGCACGGCCGGGCAGGCCGTCGGCAGTCCACAGGCTCAGCTGATCGAGCAGATCATCGGGGGCTTGCCGAGTGCGGCGATCGTGCTTGATCGCGAAGGGCGCGTGGTCACGTTCAACGAGGCCGCCACGGGTATCGCCCCGGCCTTGAGCCGCGGCGAACTCGCCTTGATCGGCCTGCGCATGCCTGAACTTGTTGATGCAGTTCGACGCGCGGCGAGACGACGCGAGCCGCAACGCGTCGAGTTTTTCGAACGTGTGCCGCTCGACCGCTGGATGGAAGCATTCGTCACACCGGTGCGGATCGGCTTCGGCGGGGAACCTAGCGCCGATCTCCTGCTGATGACGTTCAACGATCTCACCCCGCTGCGACGGGTCGAGGAGATGCGTGCGGACTTCATTGCAAATGCCAGCCACGAGCTGCGCACGCCGCTTGCCGCCTTGCTCGGCTTCATCGAAACCTTGCAGGGAACGGCCAAGGACGATTCTGTCGCGCGGGGGAAGTTCCTCGATATTATGCAGGGCCAGGCGACACGGATGGCGCGTCTGATCGACGATCTACTGTCGTTGTCGCGCATCGAACTCAACGCTCACTTGCAGCCGAACACACCCGTCGATCTTCCGCCGATCGTGCGACAGGTGGTCGACGGATTGCAGACGCTGGCGCGCGACCGCGGCGTCGATATCAAGGTGACGATACCATCGGACCCGCTGCTGGTGCTGGGCGATCGCGACGAACTGATCCGCGCGCTGGAAAATCTGGTCGAAAACGCACTCAAGTACGGTGCGGTTGGCAAGCGTGTCGACATCACAGTTGCGCGCGGACAAACGCGCGCCGGCGCCCCTGAGGCGCGCGTTGCGGTAAGGGACTATGGTCCGGGTATTCCGCCGGAACACCTGCCGCGCCTCACCGAACGCTTCTACCGGGTCGATGTGACTGACAGCCGAGCCCAGGGGGGAACCGGATTGGGGCTCGCGCTGGTCAAACATGTGCTCAACCGACACGGCGGACGCCTCACGATTGAGAGCACTCTCGGGGCCGGCGCCACGTTCACTATCCACCTGCCTTTGCTCACCGAAGATTCCGGTCCCCGCGTCGAATCCTGATACAATTCAACGTGTTAGATCGTCATGTGACTGTCACCAAACCTTTATAGAACGGTGACATGCCACGCTTATCGCTGACCACGGCCTCGGAATCTCGAGCGCAGAACAACAACAAAATATCCGAAGCCACCCTTGGAGAGCGTTTTTTAGATCAACAGCGGTCGCCCGAGCGATTGGGCGCAACGGAACCAGCATCGTGGGCCGCACGACGGTCCGCGCTCGTCTTCGACCGTAAACATGGAGAGAACCCTTGAAACATTGGACCACATTTGCGGTAGCGGGCCTCATTGCCGCCGCAGCCCTTGCCCCGGCCAAAGCCGCCGACATCTCGGGTGCCGGCGCGACCTTTCCCTATCCGATTTATGCCAAATGGGCGGACGCTTATAAGAAAGTCACCGGTAACGGACTGAACTATCAGTCGATCGGCTCAGGTGGCGGCATCAAGCAGATCAAGGCGAAGACCGTTACCTTCGGCGCGAGCGATGCGCCGCTTCCGGGTAAGGAACTGGACGAAGCTGGCCTTGCGCAGTTTCCAATGGTGATGGGCGGCATCGTGCCGGTCGCCAACGTCGACGGCGTAAACCCCGGCGACCTGGTCCTCGACGGTCCGACACTCGCCAAGATTTTCCTCGGCGACATCAAGACCTGGGATGATCCGGCGATCAAAAAGCTCAATCCGAATGTGAAGCTGCCGAGCCAGGCGATCGCGATCGTGCACCGCTCGGACGGATCCGGCACCACGTACAACTTCGCCTACTATCTCGCTGACGTAAGTCCCGACTGGAAGTCGAAAGTCGGCGTCAACACTTCGGTGCAGTGGCCAAACGGAATTGGCGCCAAAGGCAATGAAGGCGTTGCCAACAATGTCGCCAACACCAAAGGCTCGATCGGCTACGTCGAGTATGCCTACGCTAAGCAGAACAAGCTGACCTACACGAAAATGGTCAACAAAGCCGGCAAGACGGTTGCGCCGACCTCGGAAGCTTTCCAGGCCGCAGCCGGAAACGCCGACTGGAAGTCGCAGCCCGGATACGGCGTCATCCTAGCCAACCAGCCCGGCGACAGCTCATGGCCGATGACCGCAGCTACTTGGATCCTCATCTACAAACAGCCTGGCGATGTGGCCGCTACCGGCGAGGCGCTGAAGTTCTTCGCATGGGCATACAAGAACGGCGGCAAGATGGCTGAAGAACTCGATTACGTTCCGATGCCAGCCAACGTCGTGAAGGACGTCGAGAAGACCTGGTCGAGCGAGATCAAGGACGCGAGTGGCAAGCCCCTCTTCGCGATGACCAATTGATCTGAACGCAATTGAAAGGGCGCCGAGCGTGCGCCCTTTCGCTGCAAAGACGCCTTGTGCTGCGGCCAGGAGGCGGCTTGAGTAGCTCTCCATAGCGGCGAGATGGCCAGGGAGAGCCCGATGCAATCGACGGGGAGGCGATCCGTGGTTGATGTGGCGTTGCAGGGTAGGGTGATCTCTACCGCTGCCCAGGTCGATCGGGCGAAGGTTCTACAGCGCCTGCGGTTGAGCGATGTCGCCTTTCGGCATCTCACCCGCGCCGCGGCAGCCACCGTTCTCGTCATCCTCGGTGGCATCATCATCTCGCTGGTCTGGGGTTCGTTGCCGGCCCTGCGCGCGTTTGGCGTCAGCTTCCTTTACGAGGAAGTCTGGAATCCGGTGACGGAGAAATTCGGGGCGATCGCTCCGATATACGGCACAATCGTCACCTCGCTTATTGCGATGCTGATCGCGGTGCCGGTCGGCCTGTTCATTGCGCTGTTTCTGACCGAGCTATGCCCCATGTGGCTTCGCCGCCCGATCGGCATAGCCATCGAATTGCTCGCTGGCATTCCGAGCATCATCTACGGCATCTGGGGTCTGTTCGTGTTTGCGCCGTTCCTGCAGCAGCACGTGCAGCCGTTCCTGATCACCGTGTTCGGGGAGATCCCGATTCTTTCCACGCTGTTCGCGGGCCCGCCCTACGGCATCGGCGTCTTCACCGCCGGGCTCATACTCGCGATCATGGTGCTGCCCTTCATCACCTCTATTTCACGCGACGTGTTCGATGCAGTGCCGCCCGTTCTCAAGGAAGCGGCCTATGGACTCGGCTGCACGACCTGGGAGGTCGCGCGTTACGTCGTATTGCCTTACACCCGCGTCGGCGTGATCGGCGGGGTTATGCTCGGCCTGGGCCGCGCGCTCGGCGAGACGATGGCCGTGACATTTGTGATCGGCAATGCGCATCGCATTTCGAGCTCGCTGCTGGCGCCCGGCACAACGATTTCCGCGACCATCGCCAACGAATTCACCGAAGCGGTCGGGGACCTTTATACGTCGGCATTAATCGCGCTCGGCCTGATCCTGTTCGTCATCACGTTCATCGTTCTCGCCATCGCGCGGCTGATGCTGCTGCGCCTAAACGCGCGGGTCGGAGGCTGACGATGGAGACAGCACTTTACTCAAAGCGCCGTCGCCGCAACGTCATCACGATGGCGCTCGCCTACGGTGCGACAGGGTTCGGTCTGAGCTGGCTGGTGCTCATTCTGGCGGTGCTGCTCTGGGAAGGCTTCAGTGGTCTGTCGCTGTCGGTCTTCACCGAAATGACTCCACCGCCCGGCTCGGCCGGCGGCCTGCTCAATCCGATCGTTGGCAGCCTCGTCATGACCATCATTGCGGTGCTGATCGGCACGCCGCTCGGCATTCTGGCTGGCACCTACATGGCCGAATACGGGCGTTACGACAAACTGACCATGGTCGTGCGCTTCATCAACGACATCCTGCTGAGCGCGCCATCGATCGTGGTCGGCTTGTTCGTCTACGAAGTCATGGTCGCGCAGATGGGCCATTTTTCCGGTTGGGCCGGCGCCGTGTCGCTGGCAGTGATCGTCGTCCCCGTCGTCGTACGCACGACGGAAGACATGCTCACGCTTGTGCCTGACACGTTGCGAGAGGCGGCTGCGTCTATCGGCCTGCCGCGATCCCTGATGATCCAGAGGGTGGCCTATCGCGCGGCGCGCGCAGGGATGATCACTGGCGTATTGCTCGCGGTCGCGCGCATTTCGGGCGAGACCGCGCCTCTGCTGTTCACCGCGCTGAACAACCAGTTCTGGAGCCTCAATCTGAATGCCCCGGTTTCCAGCCTGCCTGTCGTTATCTTCCAGTTCGCGCTCAGTCCCTACAACGACTGGCAGAAGCTCGCGTGGACCGGAGCGCTGATAATCACCCTGGCGGTGCTCGCTCTGAGCATCGTCGCCCGGATACTCACCGCCCAGAGAAAAACGTCATGAGCGTAGCAGCCATCACTGTTCCGACCGTAACCCATAGTCTGTCCAAGGACGAAGACCTGACGGAAAAGGTCTCGGTCAAGAACCTGGATTTCTTCTATGGCGATCACAGGGCGCTGAAGAGCATCAGCGTGCCGCTTTACAGAGGCAAGGTCACCGCTTTCATCGGGCCATCCGGCTGCGGCAAGTCAACGTTGCTGCGGATCCTGAACCGCATGTACGACCTTTACCCGAACCAGCGCGCGACAGGTCACGTGACGCTCGACAGTGCGAATATTCTGTCGCCCTCGCAGGATCTCAACCTTCTGCGTGCGAAAGTCGGAATGGTATTCCAGAAGCCGACTCCGTTTCCGATGACGATCTTCGAGAATATCGCCTTCGGGATTCGCCTTTACGAGCGGCTGTCGAAATCGGAACTCGAAGACCGTGTCCGGCACGCGCTCGAGCGCGCCGCACTTTGGGACGAGGTCAAGGACAAGCTCGGCGCAAATGGGCTTTCGCTGTCCGGTGGTCAGCAGCAGCGGCTGTGCATCGCACGTACCGTCGCAGTCCGGCCTGAAGTGATCCTGTTCGACGAGCCCTGCTCGGCGCTGGATCCGATCTCCACGGCAAAGATCGAAGAGCTGATGGACGAACTCAAGGACGACTACACGATCGCCATCGTGACCCACAACATGCAGCAGGCCGCGCGCGTATCCGATTTCACGGCCTTCATGTACCTCGGCGAGCTGGTCGAGTTTGGTGAGACCACCCGCATCTTCACCACCCCTAACGATCGTCGCACGCAAGACTACATTACAGGACGCTTTGGCTAGCGCATGACTCCGTAGGCGGGGAAAAGTTAATGCGCCAAACGCGGATAACCGAAAGATGACAATGTCCGACCATACGATGAAGGCTTTCGACACCGACCTGCAGGATCTTTCCCGCATGGTCGCTGAAATGGGCGGCCTCGCTGAGAAACAGGTCGCCGACTCGGTCGACGCACTGGCAAAGCGCGATACTGCGCTCGCTCAACGCGTGTCGATGGCCGATGCGAACATCGACGCCCTGCAGCGCGAGATCGAGGAAAGAGCGGTGCTCACCATCGCCAGGCGCCAGCCCATGGCGGTGGATCTGCGCGAAGTCGTCGGGGCCCTGCGACTCGCCAATGACCTTGAGCGCATCGGCGATCTGGCAAAGAACATTGCCAAGCGCGTGATGGCCCTGAACGGCGAGTTCCCGCCACCCAAGCTGATCCGCGGCGTCGAGCACATGACCGATCTCGTGCTCCAGCAGATGAAGCTGGTGCTCGATGCCTACGGCGGGCGCGATATCAGCAAGGCCATGGCGGTATGGCGGGGCGACGAGGAAATCGACGCGGTTTGCACGTCGGTGTTCCGCGAGCTACTCACCTACATGATGGAAGATCCGCGCAACATCACCTTCTGTATCCATCTGATGTTCTGCGCCAAGAACATCGAACGCATGGGCGATCATGCGACCAACATCGCGGAGACGGTCCACTACATCATCGAGGGACACCCGATTGCCGATCAGCGCCCGAAAGGCGACACGACGACCATCGCCGCGCTGCGCACGGGGTAACATTTGATGGATAACGGATTTCGCATGAACGCGCGCATCCTCATTGTCGAAGACGAAGAGCCTTTGACAATGCTGCTTCGCTACAACCTCGAAGCCGAGGGCTACGAGGTTGAAACGTCGGCACGCGGCGACGAAGCCGATACCCGATTGAAGGAAAGCACGCCCGACCTGGTGGTCCTCGACTGGATGCTGCCGGGTCTTTCCGGCATCGAATTGTGCCGCCGGCTGCGGGCGCGGCCGGAGACCCGCCAACTACCGATCATCATGCTCACCGCGCGCGGCGAGGAGAGCGAAAAGGTCCGCGGGCTAGCGACTGGGGCCGACGACTACATCGTAAAGCCGTTCTCGGTACCAGAATTGCTGGCGCGGGTGCGCGCATTGCTGCGCCGGGCCAATCCCGAGCGGGTCGCGACCATACTCAGTATCGGCGATATCGAGCTCGATCGCGAAAAGAAACGCGTTTCGCGCAATGGCCGCCCGGTCGATCTTGGGCCCACCGAATACCGGTTGCTCGAATTCCTGATGGAACGGCCGGGGCGCGTTTTCTCGCGCGAGCAGTTGCTCGATGGCGTCTGGGGCTCGGACATCTATATCGATGAAAGAACGGTCGATGTGCATGTTGGCCGCCTGCGCAAGGCGATCAACCGCGGCCACATGGCCGACCCGATTCGGACCGTTCGGGGGGCCGGTTATGCCCTCGATGATCGCTTCGGCCGGATGAACTGACAGGGCGCAGGCCCCTGAGACGCCTGCAAAGCGCGTGAAATCCTCGCCTTGTCATCCCTTTCTGTCGTCCCCCATTCTGCTATGTTTTGAGCCGCGACTGGCAACGTTGTCGGCAACAGGGGTCCTTGCGTGCGCCGGCTGGCTATCATCGTCTTTGCGGCCTTGGCTGCTGCACCCGCATTGCAGCAGGCGCGAGCCGCAGCACGTATCCTGATCGCTGACCAGGTGATCGGATGATAGACTACGCTGCGCCCGCTCAACCTGACGCACCCGCCCGGTCGAGGATTCGAAGCCGGCTCTTCCTCAAATACACCGGCCTGTTCGTTGCCGTGGTGTGTCTAGCATTGCTGGTTAATGGCGTCTTCGAGATCTGGGGCTCGTATCGCGAAAATAAGGAGTCGCTGATCCGCATCCAGCACGAGCAGGCGGAAGCGGCGGCGGCCAAGATCGGCCAGTTCATCAAGGAAATCGAAAGTCAGGTGGGATGGACTACCCAACTGCTCTGGTCTGCGGCCACCACTGAACAGCGTCGGTTCGATGCGCTGCGCTTGTTGCGTCAGGTCCCGGCTATCACCGAACTTTCGCAGGTCGACGCGAGTGGCAAGGAACAGCTTCGTGTGTCGCGACTGGCGATGGATGTGGTCGGCAGCGGTCTCGACTTGTCCAAGGAGCCGAAGTTCACCGAGGCGGTCAAAAACAAGATCTACTACGGCCCGGTCTATTTTCGCCGCGAGTCCGAACCTTACATGACGCTGTCGCTCGCCGGCACGCGCCGCGACGCCGGCGTCAGCATCGCAGAAGTGAATCTCAAGCTGATCTGGGATGTCGTCTCCAAGATCAAGGTTGGCGAGCGCGGCCAGGCCTATGTAGTGGACGCGCAGGGGCGCCTGATCTCGCATCCGGACATCAGCCTCGTTCTGCGCAATACGGATATGACGAAACTTGCGCAGGTTCAGGCGGCGCAGCGCGCCGATAAAGGCGGCCCAGCGGAAGACATCGAGACCGCAACCGACATCCAGGGACGAAAGGTGTTGACAGCGTTCGCGCCGGTCGCCCCACTGGGCTGGACCGTGTTCGTCGAGCTCCCCGTCGAGGAGGCCTATCAGCCGCTGATAGCTTCCATACAACGCACGGCGCTGGTTCTGATCGGCGCGCTGTTCCTTGCGGCGCTCGCGGGAATATTCCTCGCGCGAAGAATGGTCGTTCCCATCCAGGCGCTGCGCACGGGTGCAGCGCGCATCGGCGGCGGCGACCTTGCGCAACGCATCTCGATCAAGTCCGGAGACGAGCTTGAAGCGCTCGCCGACCAGTTCAACGACATGGCCGGACGATTGCAGGATTCATATGCCGACCTCGAAAAGAAGGTCGAAGTTCGGACGCACGAACTCAGCGAGGCGCTGGAGCAGCAGACGGCAACCTCGGAGGTGCTCAAGGTCATCTCAAGCTCACACGGCAACCTCGAGCCGGTCTTTAACGCCATGTTGGCCAATGCGACCCGCATCTGCGAAGCCACCTATGGCAACCTGTTTCTACGTGAGGGGTCTAAATTCCGGTTCGTGGCGGTGCACAGCAAGGAAAAGTACGCGGATTTCTGGAGGCAAAATCCCGAAATCGATTTGCGCGAACATTCGCAAATTCCGCTCGCGCGGTTGGCCAAGACCGGAAAGGTCATCCATTGCCCCGACTTGCGCACCGACGAATCCTACCTCGCAAAGGACCCCCGGATGGTTGAGCTTGTTGACGTTGCCGGTGCACGGACCCTTGTGGCAGTCCCAATGCTTAAGGAGGGCGTAATTATCGGTGCCATCAATGTCTATCGCCAGGAAATGCGTCCGTTCACCGACAAGCAGATCGAATTGGTGCAGAACTTTGCAGCCCAGGCTGTGATCGCGATCGAAAACACGCGGTTGCTCAGCGAGCTGCGCGAGACCCTGCAGCAGCAGACCGCGACCGCCGATGTGCTCAAGGTCATCAGCCGTTCGACATTCGACCTGCAGACCGTCCTGCAGGCGCTGGTCGAAGCCGCTGCCCGGCTCTGCGAAGCGGACCAGGGAACCATCGCCCGCGAACAGGGCGGGGTATTCAAGCGCGCGGCGACGTACGGCTTTTCGGACCAATTCAACGAATTTGTGAAAGACCTGCCGGTCAAGCGCGAGCGCGGATCCGCAACCGGACGTGCCCTGCTTGAGGGGAAGGTCGTGCACATTCCCGATGTACAGGCGGACCCTGAGTACACCTTTGCTGAAGCGCAGAAATTCGGTGACTTCCGTACGATTCTCAGCGTTCCGATGTTACGCGAGGGTGGTGCGATCGGCGTTCTCGCGCTGACGCGTCACGAGGTAAAGCCCTTCACCGACAAGCAGATCGAACTCGTCACGACTTTCGCCGACCAGGCAGCGATCGCAATCGAGAACGTCCGCCTGTTCGAAAACGTGGAGGCGCGTACGCGCGAGCTGGGGCAATCGCTGGAGGAGCTGCGTACCGCCCAGGATCGCCTCGTTCAGACCGAGAAACTCGCTTCTCTGGGGCAGCTGACTGCGGGAATAGCGCACGAAATCAAAAATCCACTCAACTTCGTCAACAATTTCTCGGCGGTCTCGGTCGAGTTGATCGACGAGCTGCGTCAGGCGCTTACCGAGGCTAATGTGAGCGATAAGTTGCGCGACGAAATCAACGAGATCGCCGATATGCTGCAAGGCAATCTCGACAAGGTCGTGCAGCACGGCAAACGCGCGGATTCAATCGTCAAGAACATGCTGTTGCATTCGCGGGCGGGCTCCGGCGAGCACCGGCCCGTCGACATCAATGCAGTGGTGGAGGAGAGCCTCAATCTTGCCTATCACGGCGCACGCGCCGAAAGGCAGGGCTTCAACATCACCCTCGATCGTTCTTTCGATCCAACGGCGGGCGAAGTCGATCTGTTTCCACAGGAAATCACGCGCGTCTTGCTGAATCTGATCTCGAACGGCTTCTATGCGGCAACAAAGCGCAAAGACCAGACAGGCGATAACGGTTATGAACCTACTCTCGCTGCCACCACCAAAAATCTCGGCGACCGCGTAGAGATCAGAATACGTGACAACGGAACCGGCATCCCTCCCGAGGTGAAGGACAAGATGTTCAATCCGTTCTTCACAACCAAACCCGCAGGAGAGGGAACAGGTCTTGGCCTCTCCATCAGTCACGATATCATCGTCAAACAGCACGCCGGCTCAATCGAAGTCGATACGCGGCCGGGCGAATTCACCGAGTTCAGGATTGTTCTTCCCCGCACTGCGGCATCAATTGCAAAGTCAGGAGCGCGAGCGTGACCGTTCTTATTCTTGTGGTTGACGATGAGCCCGATGTTGAAGTGCTGTTTCGTCAGCAATTTCGGCGTGACCTCCGCTCCGGCCGATTTGTCATGGAATTTGCACAATCCGCTCCGGCGGCATTGCAATGCATCAGCGATGCGCGCACTGCCTCACTCATACTGATCCTGTCCGACATCAACATGCCGGGGATGACCGGGCTCGAACTGTTGCCCAAGGCCAAGGCAGCGCGGCCCGATGTCCCGGTCATCATGATTACAGCCTATGGCGATGCGGAGACCAAACGTAAGGCAATCGAGGGGGGCGCCGAAGCGCTTCTCACCAAACCCATCGATTTTGCGTTGCTACGAAATGAAATCGACACGCGCGTCTCCGGAGCGGCCTGACGGCTCGCGACTAGACAAGCTTATCTGAGCCTGTGGGGACCTAATGCGACGGCGCGAGTTCATTTCCCTGGTGGGTGGAGCGGCCACCACCTGGACGTTCGCAGCGCGCGCAACGGAAAGCTCCTCTCATCGGCTACATGGGCAACTCGACCCCGGCGTTGGAAGCCAATCTCCTCAATGCGTTTCGCGAGGGCCTGCGTGACGCCGGCTACGAGGAAGGCCGCAACGTTACGATCAAATATCTTTGGGCCCACGGACAATACGACCGCTTCTCGACGCTGGTTTCCGAACTGGTTGCGGCAAAAGTGGACGTGATCGTCACAGCGGGCACGCCGGCGGCCCTAGCGGTGAAACAAAACCCGACGACCATTCCGCTTGTCATGGTCGCGGTCGGCGACCCGGTCGGCACCGGGCTTGTCGAGAACCTGGCGCATCCGGGGGGAAAACTCACCGGGTTGAGTTCAATCGCGCCCGATCTGGAAGGCAAACGGCTTCAGCTGTTGCGGGAAGTTACGCCCGGGCTTTCTCATGTCGCTATGGTGTTCAATTCGCTCAACCCGTTTCATGTCGGCTCGGTGCGTCAGGCGCTCGCCGCCGCGCAAACTTTGGGCATAAGGCTGCAACAGCTGGACGTTCAGAAATCCGAAGATCTGGATCGGGTTTTCGCTGGCCTGCGCAAGGATCGGCCGGATGGCCTGCTCATTCTTGCGGACCGGGTTTTTCTCCACAACCGCCAGCGCATCGCGGACTTCGCCCTCGAACAAAAGCTGCCGAGCATCAACGCATACGAGGAACTCGTAGAAGCCGGAGGCCTGATGTCATATGGCCCGAGCTACGAAGACATGCACAGGCGCGCCGCTACCTATGTCGACAAGATTCTGAAGGGTTCCAAACCGGGCAATCTGCCGATTGAGCAGCCAACCAAATTCACCTTCATCATCAATCTCGGGACGGCGAAGACACTCGGCGTGACGATCCCGTCACAACTGCTCGGGCTCGCCGATGGTTTGATCGAATGAAGCGGCGAGAGTTCATTGGAAGATTGCTTCTCGCGCGCGCCGACCTCGTGGTCGAATAGAGATCTTCGCCGCGCATTGGCGGATGATAGAGTGCACGGCGTTTTTTCTATTGCTGAAGTGAGTTGAGGCGAACGAGAAGCAAATGGCCGACAGTAAGCGGAAGCGCGGAAAAGCGGATCGCTCCAGAGTCTCCGGAAGTGAGCCATACGAAGTCTATTACGTTGCGCGGAAGTACGGCGTCAGCGCGGATACAGTCCGTAAGGTCATCAAGCGCGTCGGCAACAGCCGCAAGAAGGTCTACGCGGCGCTCGAAAAAATGTAATTGTGCGTCGCTGCCGGCTGAAAACTGATGGCCACGACACACGCGCGGCTGTCAGGGCCGGAGCCAATCCCTGGAGAGAGCAAACCGTAGCAGCTCAGTTCCTGAACTGCCGCTTGTCGCGCCGACGATCGTTCATCGGCTGGTAGGCAACCCGGCTGTGATAGGAGCAATATGGCAGGTCGTTTGCCGTGTCCCCGCCGCAGAAGAAAAAGTCTGTGCTGCCGGGGTCTCCGACCGGCCAGCGGCAGGTCTTTTCCGTCAGCTGGAGAAGGGTCTTGCGTTGCTCGGCCGGAATTTCGAGGAGTTCCGGCTCGGGCTCGACGTCGTAGTCATAGGCGAGCGCGGTATTGCCACGCATCGATGGCCGGGGCACCCGCATCATGTGACCCGAAGAACGCACCTTGCGCGGCCTCGGCGCCGTCGAGGAGGGGCTCTTGGCCCGCCCCGAGAGGCCCAGGCGATGGACCTTGCCAATGACGGCATTGCGCGTGATGCCGCCGAGTTCAGCGGCGATTTGGCTGGCGGAGAGCCCATCCGCCCAAAGCTTCTTCAAAAGCTCCACCCTCTCGTCGGTCCAGCCCATTCGCTTTTTCTCCTTAGGCTTCAAGGCCTTGGACAAAATCCAACCCTGTCGGCAGACGCCCCATCGGGCGCCCGGCGCTGTACGCGTCAGGGATGGACTAGAAATCTTCGGTAGCACGATATGTCGTACTAACTGGCTTTAAGGCTACAATAGGCAGTGACTCAGCCGCAAGCGCCAGCAAGCCCTGAAGGCTAGCTACCAACAGGTTTTCCTTTAGAATCGACATTTACGGCAAGTCTGAGTCGGGTTGATTGACACCGTCGGGCCCGGCAATAGAATGAAAAAAGTGCCGCCCGGCGAGGCGGCACATTTCTTTTCGGCTCTTTTCGGCGCGCATGACCCCGAAAAGCACTAGTCAACACCTGGAAATGGTCATGCGACGACGAAAATGGTCGATGGAAGAAGCTGGCCGTGAGCTCGCATTTGTTGCCAACCTATGCACGGGTCGACCTCGCTTTCGAGCGGGGCGAAGGTTCATGGCTGTATACGGCTGAGGGTGAGCGCTACCTCGACTTCACGTCCGGTGTGGCGGTCAATGTGCTCGGGCATGCGCATCCCCACCTGGTCAACGCTCTGGCCGAACAGGCCCAGAAGGTCTGGCACGTCTCAAATCTCTACCGGATCCCTGAAGGCGAACGGCTGGCGGACCGGCTGTGCGCGGCAAGCTTTGCGGACACCGTCTTTTTCCAGAACTCAGGCGCGGAAGCGCTGGAGTGCGCGATCAAGCTTGCACGCAAGTATCAATCCGCCTCCGGCAAGCCTGAGCGCTACCGCATCATCACCTTTGAGGGCGCCTTTCACGGCCGCACGCTAACGACCATCGCCGCCACCGGCAACAAGAAGTATCTCGAGGGCTTCGGCCCGCGGGTCGATGGCTTCGACCAGGTGCCCTTCGGAGACATCGAGGCGGTCAAACGGGCCATCGGTCCGCAAACGGCGGCGATCCTGATTGAGCCGATCCAGGGCGAAGGCGGCGTGCGGGTCGCGCCACCGACCTTCCTGCGCGCCCTGCGCCAGCTCTGCGATCAGCTTGGACTTCTGCTGGTGTTCGACGAAGTGCAGACCGGGATCGCGCGCACGGGCGAAATGTTCGCCTACGAGCGCAGCGGGGTTAAGCCCGACGTCATGGCGCTCGCAAAAGCACTCGGCGGCGGTTTCCCGATTGGCGCATGTCTGGCGACAACCGAAGCGTCCAAGGGAATGATCGTGGGCACCCACGGCTCAACGTTCGGCGGCAATCCGCTGGCGATGGCAGTGGGCAACGCCGTGCTCGACGTGGTGATGGCTGACGGTTTCCTCGAGCGCATGCGCAAGAACGCGATTCTGCTCAAGCAGCGGCTGGCCGAATTGAAGGACCGCCATTCTTCGGTCATCGCCGAGGTGCGCGGCGAAGGCCTGCTGATCGGCCTGCGGATGATTCCTCAGGCCTCGGAAATGGTCGATGAATTACGCGCCGAGAAAATGATCACGGTCGCTGCGGGTGACAACGTCGTGCGGCTGCTGCCGCCGCTCATCATCGGCGAGAAAGAAATTGCCGAAGCGATTGGATGCATTGACAGGGCATGTGCCCGTCTCGCGAAAATGCATGCGCGGGCGAAGGTGGCGTCATGACCGCAAACGGCGTCCGGCATTTCCTCGACCTCATCGACATCCCGAAGCCGGTGCTCGGCGGGCTTATCGACAGCAGCCGCGCCATGAAGGCCGAGCGCTCAAGCGGCATTCACAAGGCGCCGCTTGCCGGAAAAACGTTGGCCATGGTGTTCGACAAGCCGTCGACGCGCACCCGCGTATCCTTCGACGTTGCTATGCGCCAGCTCGGCGGCGAAGCCATCCTGCTGACGGCGCAGGAAATGCAGCTTGGCCGCGGAGAAACGCTTGCCGATACGGCGCGCGTTCTCTCGCGCTACGTCGATGCGATCATGATCCGCATCCTCGACCACGAAGCGGTGGCCGAACTTGCGCGGCATGCGGCCATTCCCGTCATCAACGGGCTCACACGGCGCTCGCATCCGTGCCAGGTGCTGGCCGATGTGATGACATATGAAGAAAAACGCGGCCCCATCCGCGGCCGCACGGTGGCCTGGACCGGCGATTCCAACAATGTTCTGGCGAGCTGGATGCACGCGGCGGAACGCTTCGATTTCCAGCTGCGGGTCGCGACGCCTGCCGAATTGCGACCGAAGAAATGGCTGATAGACTGGCTTAAATCCTCGGGCGCCGCGATCATGATCAGCGACGATCCCGACGCTGCCGTCAAGGATGCCGACTGCGTGGTCACCGATACCTGGGTGTCGATGGGCGATCGTGACGGCAAGCACCGTCACAACATTCTCAAGCGCTACCAGGTCAATGCCAGCCTGATGGCCAAGGCCAGGCCCGATGCGCTGTTCATGCACTGCCTGCCGGCGCACCGCGGGGAAGAAGTCACCGACGAGGTCATCGACGGACCGCAGTCGGTCGTTTTCGATGAAGCCGAGAACCGGCTGCACGCCCAGAAGGGCCTGCTTGCCTGGTGTCTGCACGCCGACGCCTGACGGTCCGCATTGACGCGCGTGACCCGTCCGAGAAGGCCAGGCCTCTCGTTTTTCGGCCCCCGAGCTCTACATAAGGTGCATGACCGAACCCGCCATGACTAATCCCCACATCGCCATTCCCACGCGCGCACCATCACCCACCGCGCTTGACGACACCGTCATGCCGTTCGAGGTCGCCAAGCTCGACCTGCGCGGCCGCGTTGTACGTCTTGGCCCTGTCGTCGACGAAATCCTTTCGCGGCACGCCTATCCGCAGCCCGTCGCCAAGCTCCTTGGCGAAGCGCTCGTGCTAACGGTGATGCTAGGGTCGTCGGTAAAGATCGATGGCCGTTTCATTCTGCAGACGCAGAGTGACGGTCCTGTGCGCATGTTGGTGGTGGATTTCATCGCGCCCGACAAGGTGCGCGCCTGCGCCCGCTTCGACAAGGACCGTGTCGCCGCCGCAATCGCAGCAGGCGAGACGGCCGGCACCGCCCTGCTCGGCAAGGGGCATCTGGCCATGACCATTGACCAGGGTCCCGACATGAACCGTTATCAAGGCCTGGTCGCGCTCGACGGCAGCTCGCTCGAGGACGTGGCGCATGAATACTTTCTGCGCTCCGAGCAGATTCCCACGCGCGTCAGGCTCGCGGTGGCGGAGGAATTGCTCGCGGCATCGGGCGGTGCAACCCATCGCTGGCGCGCCGGCGGAATCATGCTGCAATTCCTGCCCAAATCACCGGAACGGGCGCGCACGGCCGATCTCGATCCCGGCGATGCCCCCGAGGGCACCACGCCTCACGCCGTCAAGGAAGATGACGCCTGGGTCGAAGGCCAGGCGTTGATCTCAACCGTGGAGGATATTGAGTTGATCGATCCCTCGCTCTCCAGTGAACGGCTGGTGTATCGCCTCTTCCACGAGCCGGGTGTGCGCGTGTTCCGCGCCAGTCCCTTGCGCGCAGAATGCTCATGTTCGCGCGACAATGTCGAGGCGATGCTGAAGAGCTTTTCGCAGGACGATCGCGATCACATGGTTGAGGACGGGAAGATTTCCGTCACCTGTGAATTCTGCAGCGCGAATTATCAGTTCGCGCCGGGCGAAGTCGACGCAAATCCTAATTGATGGTGCGCTCGGCGTAAGACGAGTCGAGCGAGAAGGCGGGAATTTCGATGTCGAATTGCTCTCCCGCTTCCGTCACCATTCCATAGCTGCCGACCATGAAGCCTGACGGCGTCGGCAGCGGAACCCCGCTTGTATATTCGAACGATTGTCCGGACTTCAGCGTCGGTTCCTCGCCGACAACGCCCGGCCCCTTGACTTCCTGCAGGCGGCCAAGCGCGTCGGTAATGCGCCAGTGCCGAGTCTTCAGCTGAACCGTGTCCGCGCCGAGGTTCGTAATGTTGATTGTGTAAGCCCAAAAAAAATAGCCGTTGCTCGGCGACGACCGTTCCGAAACAAAGCGGGGCGTCACTGTCACTTCAATCTTGCGTGTTACGGCGCGGTACATCTAAATGCCGCAAGATTTACTTTACCGGGCTTGCCATTTGCATAATGCCCGGGATTATGGCCGAAAGAGCGCACGAAAGAAAAGCCGCACATGGCCCCGGTTTCGACCGAACGCGACCTCCGGCTTGATTTGTTCCGCGGCCTTGCGCTCTGGCTGATCTTTCTCGACCACATACCGTCAAACGCGGTCAACTGGATTACCATCCGCAACTACGGCTTCAGCGATGCGACGGAAATCTTCGTTTTTATTTCCGGCTACACCGCGGCCTTCGTCTACGGCCGGGCGATGCAGCAGCATGGATTCATCGTGGCCTCCGCGCGCGTGCTCAAGCGGGCCTGGCAGATCTACGTAGCGCACGTGTTCCTGCTCGCGATCTATCTCGCCGAAATCGCGTACGTGTCGAGCAGTTTCGACAATCCGCTCTACACCGAAGAAATGGGCGTTCTCAATTTTCTTAAGAATCCGGACGTCACGATCCTTCAGGCACTGCTGCTGAAGTTCAAGCCGGTGAACATGGACGTGCTGCCGCTCTACATTTTGTTGCTGCTGTGGTTTCCGCCGATGCTGTGGCTGCTGCTTCGCGCGCCGTCGCTCGCGTTGATCACGTCGGCTTCGGTGTACGCCTTGATGTGGCTGTTTGAATGGAACCTGCCGGCCTATCCGAGCGGAACCTGGCTGTTCAATCCGTTCGCATGGCAATTGTTGTTCGTGTTCGGAGCGTGGTGTGCCTTGGGTGGCGCGGAAAACCTTTCGCGCTGGGTTCACTCTCCGGCCATGGTCGGATCGGCCATCACTTATCTGCTGTTCGCATTTGCGATTGCGATGACCTGGTATTTCCCGCGCCTCGCGATCTACGTTCCGAAGTGGGTTGGCGATGCGATGTACCCAATCGACAAGACGAACCTCGACGTGCTTCGCATCATGCATTTCCTGGCGCTTGCGATCATCACAGTCGCGTTCGTGCCCCGCGACTGGCCGGCGCTCAAATCCTGGGTTTTCTGGCCGGCGATCGTGTGCGGCCAGCATTCGCTTGAGACATTCTGTCTCGGCGTGTTCTTGTCTTTTGCGGGCCACTTCGTATTTACGGAAGTGTCCAACCGGGTGGTGACGCAGATCGTTGTCAGCTTTGCCGGCATTGCCATCATGGTTGCCGTTGCGGCTCTCATTTCATGGTATAGACAAGTCGAACGACGAGGCGGAGGACCGCGGCCGCCCGCCGCAAAGCCGGGTTATGCGGGGGGCGAGTTATGAGGAAACGCCTGCTGCCACTCGCGTTGCTGATGTTGGTTGCCGCGCCCGCATGGGCCGAGCATCCGGCCGAATGCCGCGTTGCAGAAAACCTGACAGAGCCGAGTTTCCGGTTGCCGCACGTGACGCGCGCAATCGAAGCGAAGCATCTAAACATCCTCGTTGTCGGAGCCGGCTCCTCGCAATTGCCGGGATCGAGCGGGACTGGCAACGCTTACCCCGCGCGGTTGCAACAGGCGCTTGCAAGCCGGCTGCCGGGTGTAGACGTCAAAGTTACAACCGATGTGAGATCAGGGCGCACTGCGGCTGAGATGGTTGAAGCGCTTCCGGGCGCGCTCGCCGCGGCAAACCCGGTGCTTCTGGTCTGGCAGACGGGAACTGTGGATGCGATGCTTGGCGTCGACCCGGATCTTTTCAGTCAGTCGCTGGATAAGGGTATAAAAATTGCTCGTTCCGCAGGCGCTGATGTTGTTTTGATCAACGCGCAATACAGCCCGCGAACGGAATCGATGATCGCCCTTGGGACTTATGTTGAAGATATGCGCTGGGTTGCATTGCAACAAGAAGTGCTTTTGTTCGATCGATTCAGCATTATGAAGTTGTGGGGAGAGCTGGGTACGTTCGATTTATACTCTGCCACGAAAAAACTTGACATCGCGGAGCGGGTCCACGATTGCATAGGGCGGCTGTTGGCCGATATGGTGATCTCAGCAGCCAAACCTGAAGAGCCGCCGACCAACGGCAGCCGCTGATCGATAACTGAGGATGCGCACTTGAGCCCCGAAATTCGGGCATCGACTTTGCTGGCCGCCACGCTTTTCGCGGGGCTTGTTTTTGTGTTGCCTGCGCACGCCGATACGGCCAGTCCTGCTTGCACGACTCCGTTCGATCTGATCCGGCTGGCAAATCCGCTTCCGCATCTTGCACAAAAGATTGCCGCTGGTGATCCGATCACGATCGTTGCGATCGGGTCGTCATCGACTGCGGGCGCGGGTGCAAGTTCGCCAGACGCCAGCTATCCCAGCCAGCTTTCCGTCGAGCTTCGGAAGCAGTTCCCGAAAGTGTCGTTCACGATGCTTAACCGCGGTGTGAACGGCGAAGAGATCGGCGACATGCTGGCGCGGTTCGATACTTCCGTCATCACCGCCAAGCCCGATCTGGTGCTCTGGCAACTCGGGACGAACTCAGTCATCCGCGGTCATCAGCTCGGCGATCACGGGCTGCAGATACGCGAAGGGCTCGCCAAGATCCGCGCAATCGGCGCGGATGTGGTGCTTATCGACCCGCAATTTGCTCCGAAGGTGATTACCAAGCCCGACGCCGAGGCCATGGTTGCGCTCATCTCCTCCGCCGCTAAGCAGGAAGATGTCGATCTGTTCCGCCGTTTCGAAATGATGCGCCACTGGCGTGACGTCGATCATCTGACCTTCGAGACGTTCGTGTCGCCCGACGGGCTGCACATGAACGACTGGAGCTACGCGTGCATGGCGAAAAGTCTCGGAAACGCTATTGTCGAGGCCGCGCACCGTCCGGTGATGTCTGCGACGGCCTTGTCGCACGTCGTGCCCTGAGCGATCTCCGCTCTCACACTTTCTCCATCGCGCTCAGAATATCTTCGATCAGATCGTCCGGATGCTCGAGTCCGGCTGAAAACCTGATCAGTCCGTCGCCGATGCCGAGCTCGGCACGCTGCTCCGGCGTGAGTCGCTGATGCGTGGTCGTTGTCGGATGGGTGACAAGGCTCTTCGCGTCGCCGAGGTTGTTCGTGATCCCGATGAGCTGCAGCGCATTGAGAAAACGAAATGCGCCTTCCTTGCCGCCTTTGACCTCGAATGAGCAGAGCGTGGAACCAGCGCGCATCTGCTTCTTGATGATGTCTGCCTGCGGATGGTCGGGCCGGCCGGGATAAATCGATCGCATGATCTTCTGGTGGCCGGCAAGTGCGGTGGCGACTGCGCCGGCATTGTCGGTTTGTCGTTGGACGCGCACCGGCAGGGTCTCAAGACCTTTGAGCAGGACCCACGCGTTGAACGGCGACAACGATGGACCGGTCTGTCGCAAGATCTGATGGTAGTGATCGAGGATCAGCTTTTCCGACCCCAGAATGACCCCGCCGAGAACCCGGCCCTGACCGTCGATGTGTTTGGTGGCGGAATAGACGACACAATCGGCACCGAGTGTGAGCGGGCTTTGATAGAGCGGGGTCGCAAAAACATTGTCGACGACAAGTCTGGCGCCGGCATTGTGCGCGATTTCCGCAACCGCCGCGATATCGATAACTTCCAGCGTCGGATTGGTCGGCGACTCCAGGAAGAAGGCCTTGGTATTTTTCTGAACTGCCTTTTTCCAGGCATTCAGGTCGGTCCCGTTGACGAGCGTCGACGTCACGCCGAAGCGCGGCAGCCATTCTTCGATCACCCAACGGCAGGAGCCGAACAACGCTTTCGCGGCGACTACGTGATCGCCCACTTTGACGAGACCCATGAGCGCGGTTGTGACGGCGGCCATTCCGGTTGCCGTCGATCGCGCGGCTTCCGCCCCCTCGAGGGCGGCCATGCGCTGCTCGAACATGCTCATGGTCGGGTTCGAATAACGCGAATAGACGTAACCCGGAATTTTGCCGGAGAAGCGTGCCTCGCATTCCTCGGCGGTGGGATAGACGTAACCCTGGGTGAGGAACAAAGCCTCGGAGGTCTCGCCAAACTGCGAGCGCAGCGTGCCGGCATGCACCAGCCGGGTTTCAGGGCGGTAGGTCTTGGTCGAGGCGGACATCATGAGTCTCCTTAAGCCCTGCGCGTGGCCTCCTCCGAAACGGCACCCCGCCTTCGGGACCACGCGCATGGCCAACAAAAAACCGGCCGGAGAAACATCTCGGCCGGGCTCACGCGTCCCCGGCCTTTTAGCGATTTGTTTAACGTGGCTGCAAGCCGGCCGGCTCAAATGACCACGGGATAAGGTGCTTGTAGCGGGGCGCACGGCTTCCCGTCAAGGCACTCCTCGGGTTAGATCGGCGCGGTTGCAGAGCAGGGACGCCGTGACACTGAATTTTGCACTCGACGACAAGGGCATTTTGCCTGACCGCATGATCGCGCTGCTCGCTGCGGACGGTGGTATTCTGTCCGAAAACCAGTTCGTCCCTGATCAGATCCAGCCAGCGAGTCTCGATCTGCGTTTGGGCGATGTGGCCTACCGTGTGCGGGCAAGCTTCCTTCCCGGCCGTACGACTGTCGGTCGGCGCATCGACGAACTGAAGCTGCACGAGATTTCACTTAGTGATGGCGCTGTCCTCGAAACTGGTTGCGTTTACATCGTCCCGTTGCTGGAAAGTCTGGCATTGCCCGGCGACATTTCCGCTGCCGCCAACCCGAAAAGCTCGACCGGGCGGCTTGATGTCTTTACGCGCGTGATCGCCGATGAGACGCGCGGGTTCGATCGCATCGCGGGTGGCTACCATGGCCCGCTCTATGCCGAGATCAGTCCGCGCACATTTCCGGTTCTGGTCCGCGAAGGCTCGCGGCTGTCCCAAATTCGTTTCCGCCGCGGACAGGCTTTGCTCGATGCCGATGCCTTGCGCACCCTGCACGCACGCGAGCGTCTCGTCGATGCCGACAATGCCGACCTGAGCGAGGGAGTGGCGGTTAGTGTCGATCTTTCGGGACTGGGGCCTGGCGGGCTCGTCGGCTATCGCGCCAAGCGACACACCGGGCTCATCGATGTGGAACGGCGCGGGGGATACACCGTCGCCGACTACTGGGAACCGATGTACGCGCGGCCCGACAAGAGCCTCATCCTCGACCCAAACGAATTCTACATACTTGCGTCAAAGGAAGCTGTGCAGGTTCCGCCCGACTATGCCGCCGAAATGGTGCCATTCGATCCGCTGGTCGGTGAATTTCGCGTGCACTATGCGGGGTTTTTCGATCCGGGCTTCGGTTATGCCGGCGCAGGCGGAAAGGGCGCGCGTGCCGTGCTCGAGGTGCGATCACGCGAGGTGCCGTTCATTCTCGAGCACGGTCAGATCGTCGGTCGTTTGGTCTACGAGAAGATGATGGCAAAGCCCGAAAAATTATACGGGCAAGGCATCGGCTCGAACTACCAGGCGCAAAGCCTGAAGCTCTCGAAGCACTTCAAGGCGTGACCGCTGAGAGAGCGCGCTTGCGGCGTGCGTGAGCCATTCGCTATGGTCCGGATGCGCGGGCGTAGTTCAATGGTAGAACGGCAGCTTCCCAAGCTGCATACGAGGGTTCGATTCCCTTCGCCCGCTCCATTAGTTAGCCGATTTTCGTGAAAAGTTTTGCAGCGAGTTTTGCAAGTTATGTTCTCTTTTGGCTTCGTTAAGCTTTCGGGCCGTCGCGACCCACATAGCGTCTGATTTGCGCTATAGGCCCATAACGTCAGCGCACTTGCACCGCACATGTCTGCTTTTGACCCAAAGCGGGACATTTACACTGCCTTTATGGCCCTTTGTCCAACTTTCGGTTCTACCAGACACGTCTCATAACGTTCGCTACAGCGTTCGCTCGCGACGACGCGGCACTGTTTTCGTGCCATGAACAACGCAACTAACATCGCAAAAGGAATTGGCAGCGGCTTCGTCGCAACCATCGTCTTGTCTGCCATCATGCTGATCAAGCAGGGCATGGGAATCATGCCCGAGCTGAACCCGATCGAGATGAACGCTCAAATGAGCGGGACTGCGTCGCCAGCTGTCGGATGGCTCGTCCACTTCTCCATCGGAACGATCGTGTGGGGCGTCCTTTATGCCTGGCTCGATCCGTTTCTGCCAGGCCAGCACTGGTTCAGAGGTGCCACCTTCGCGACCGGCGCCTGGCTGCTGATGATGATCGTGCTAATGCCCATGGCTGGCGCCGGACTCTTCGGCCTGCATCTCGGCGTTAGGGCGCCAATCGCCACGCTCGTTCTGCACTGGATCTACGGGGCCGTTCTCGGCGGCATCTACGGAGCCTGGGCACATCAGGAACACGCGCAACCTACGCCTGCCCGATAGGCGATGGGGCGCTCGATACGCAGTTGCCATCTTCATTGGGGTCTAATTCGTGGACGCATTGCTGATGGACATTGTGCGGCACGAACTTGACATTATTGCGCGACTACCTGGCGTGAGGTCAGGTCCATGCAAGGGAGATTCACATGCGTCTCAAGGACAAGGTGGCGGTCGTCACCGGCGCGGCCAGCGGCATCGGCAAGGACATCGCCCTCGTCTTCGCGCGCGAAGGGGCGAGGATTGCGATTGCAGACCTTGATCAAAAGGCGGCCGAAGCTGCGGTGCGAGAGATCGATGCGAGCGGCAAGCGCGCTATTGGCGTCGCCATGGATGTCGCGAACGAGGATCAGGTGGAGGCGGGTATTGCCAAGGTGGTCAAGACATTCGACGCGATCGACATTCTGGTTAGCAACGCCGGAATTCAAATCGTCGCACCACTGGTCGAATTCGAGTTCGCCAAGTGGAAGAAGCTGTTGGCGATCCATCTCGACGGCGCCTTTCTGACGACACGGGCGGCGCTGCGCCAGATGTACAGGCAGAACAGCGGAACCATTATCTACATGGGCTCCGCACATTCGAAGGAAGCGTCGCCCCTGAAGGCCCCTTATGTCACCGCCAAGCACGGCCTCATCGGTCTGGCGAAAGTTGTGGCCAAGGAAGGCGCTGCCCATGGTGTTCGCGCCAACGTGATCTGCCCCGGGTTTGTCCGTACTCCACTGGTCGAGAAGCAGATTCCAGAGCAGGCGAAGGAACTCGGCATTTCGGAGCAAGAAGTGATCAAGAATGTCATGCTGAAAGAAACCGTGGATGGCGAGTTCACTACCGTAGATGATGTAGCTGAGACTGCGCTCTTTCTTGCGTCTTTTGGGTCGAACGCACTGACCGGACAATCCATCGTGGTTAGCCACGGCTGGTTCATGCAATAGATGATTTCGTTTTCGCCACCCTTCGTTCTGAGCGCCGATATCCGCTATTGGCCCAAAGCAGACATCGGCTTTTCTGCCGCAGTTTCGCGCGTCAACGCTTGCGCTTTTGCAGTTGACTGCAACGCTTCCAAACAGCGGCGCTCATCGAGCGGAGATCCGAATCATGACGCAAAAATCGCCTAGCTCGCAATCGAGGGTCAAGATCGACAAGCAGATCGCGCTCGCCCTTCAGGGAGGTGGTGCACTCGGCTCGTATCAGGCCGGGGTCTATGAAGCATTGGCCGAATACGACTATAAGCCCGACTGGGTCGCTGGTATCTCGATCGGCGCAATCAACTGCGCGATCATCGCTGGAAACGCGCCGGAAAACCGGGTGGCAAGACTTCGGCAATTCTGGGAGCAGGTGTCGGCCCCTTCGGAGAATTGGCCCGATTTCCCGTTCGACGTCTGGCGCGGCTCGATCCGGCATACAGCAGCGATCGCGGCCCTCATGTTCGGTCAGCCGGGCTTTTTCCGCCCCAACGACTGGCGCCGCTGGACCCCGGGAGCCGCCCTGATCAGCTATTACGATACATCGTATCTGAAGGCGACGCTGGAACGGCTCGTCGACTTCGACCGTATCAACGCGCGCAAGACCCGGTTCAGCGTTGGCGCCGTCAACGTGCGCACCGGCAACTTTGTGTGCTTCGACAATGCCCTCCAGATCATTCGGCCGGAGCACGTGATGGCGAGCGGCGCGCTCCCGCCCGGCTTCCCGGCAATCAAGATCGACGGCGAGTGCTATTGGGATGGCGGGCTCGTCTCCAACACCCCGCTGCGCTACATAATGGAAAGCGTTCCGCGGCACAGCACACTCGCCTTTCAGGTCGATCTCTCCCCTGCGCGAGGCGATGTTCCCGAGAACCTCGACGCGGTTTTGGAGCGAGATAAGGATATTCGCTACTCCAGCCGCAGCCGCATGGGGGTGGAGACGTTCCGCTACGCTCATAATCTGCGCCGTAACATCAGCACACTGCTTGCGAAGCTTCCCGACTCGTTAAAGAACGAGCCTGAGGTCGCATTTCTGCAACGCGCGGCCTGCCAGACGACAATGGATATCGTCGAGCTGATCCACCGGGCGGAGTCGGCTCAAGGGCAGACCAAGGATTACGAGTTCTCGCGTGCAACGATGGAGCGCCGCTGGAAGCAGGGGCTGAACGATGCCCGCACGGCCCTTGCGAGCGCTCCCTGGCTGATGCCGGCGCCTCCGGATGTCGCGGTGCGGACGTTCGATGTTGCCGCCGAAAAAGCAGTCGCGGCCTCCAATCCTACTGGCCCGATGTCGTCAGTCTTAGAGCCAGCGCAACAGAAAGGCGCAACCCATGGATGAATGCGCCGTGCGCAAGGCGGCATGTGCGATGCCGCTGGTCAATCCTTCGTATCCTCCCGCGCCATACAGGTTCCTCGATCGGGAATACATGATCATCGCCTACCGAACTGACATCGATGCGTTGAAGCGCGTCGTGCCCGAACCCCTCGAGGTGGTCGAGCCGAC
>JBPYDR010000015.1:0-2458 GCA_051986235.1 Pseudolabrys sp. | reverse complement strand
TGTCCACATCTTCCGCATGGCGGGCGGCCGGGCGATAACGCCGGCAGTAATTGGGCGCGCACAAATGCGAGCCGCCTTTGATGACCTTGCGGAATATCTTGGCCGCTGGCTGGCAAGGGTCGTAACTTCCTTCCATCGGCCCGCCGCGCGGATTTTCAGGAACGCAGCACGCTTTCGGCGCATCGGCTTGGTGCTTGCTGGACCACCAATCGGCGGTCCATTCCCAAACATTCCCGATCATGTCGTAGACGCCGTAGCCGTTCGCGGGGAACGCCATCACCGGTGAGGTACGATCAAAACCGTCCTCGCAGAGGTTTTCGTTCGGGAAGTTTCCCTGCCAAGTATTGGCCATGTGCCGACCACCGGGCGTGAACTCGTCGCCCCACGCGAACTCGGCGCTGTCGAGCCCGCCGCGTGCGGCGTATTCCCACTCTGCTTCGGTCGGCAGCCCCTTGCCCGCCCACTTGGCGTAAGCCAGTGCATCGGAATACGCGACATGCACAACCGGATGGTTGTCGAGCGCATTGATATTGCTCTTCGGACCGTAGGGATGACGCCAATTCGCGTCTTTCAAATACCTCCACCACTCGCCGAAGTTTTTCAGATCGACTGGACGATGTGGCGGCGTGAAGACGAGCGAGCCGGTGTAGAGCATGTGCGGCAATGCACCGGGATAACTCTTCGGATCGGGGGGAATTTCCGCAAAGGTCTTGTGGCCGGTGGCGCGAACGAATTGTTTGAACTGCCGGTTTGTCACCGGCGTTCGGTCGATCCAGAACCCGCTGACCGTGACGCGATGGACCGGCGCTTCTTCTGGATAATGCTTGTCTGATCCCATGCGGAACGTGCCGCTTGGAATCCTGATCATGTTCGGCGGTGCCGATTGCTCAGACCGCTCTAATAACGCCACACTACTGTCATTCACGACGCTACTCGAATAGCGCCCGCCGCCCATCGCTAGCTAAGTCTGTCCCAAGTTGTCGCACATTGATCTTGATCAATGCCAAACAGAACCCCCGAAAGCGCACATCGGTACTCTGGCCTATATCACTTTCAACGTAGTAACTCCGGCAGCTTGGCGAAGTTGACCGCGATCCGGCGTGCTTCGTCCTTCGCGTTGGGCCGACTAGCAACTAACGTCGGCCTTTCCAATAGCCGAGAAGGATGTAAGCCATCGCGGCCACCAGCCCGATCACCGCAAGGACCGACAGCATCAGCGCAACCATGCTCGCAGTGAATCACGGTCACACATGCGGCCAATTACACGTTCATATTGAATCCCGTACGTTCGTATAGTTTCGGCTCGAGGAATGGCGGGCCATCAAAGTTGCGACTGAGGGACCTCGCATGGACGCCACGAGCGCTTGGCTGCACAACATTAATGTTGATCGCACACTGCATCGACTTGGCACCCACGTCGATCCAAAACAGCGCGCCGCTCTGCTGAAATTCCTAGTCAACGAAGAGGACCAATTAGGCACAGGACCGGATCAGTTGGACCATACTGCGCGTCGCGTGCGCGAAGGCCAAGCGCGTATCGGCAGAACGCTGGCGATCATTGAAGGCTTAATCGATTGTCACCTAATGGATCAGGAAATGTTTTCTAAAGCGTTGGGTGTGCTGAGCACCATGCGTAAAAGTCAGGATCTAATAGAAGAGCGGCATCGGCGGGTGTCATCACAATCCCCGGCATTCTGCAAAATTAAAAACAATCGTGACAAATCAACGTGAAGGCTCTCAGAGCAATCGATCATGCTGCCCTCAGCAAAAAGCTGCGACACCGGGCTGAGGAATGCCGCGCGCTGGCGCAGATGATGACCTCCGCAGCAAACGGGGCATCTTATTTGCGTCTTGCTGAGACTTACGATGCAGCGGCCGAGCAGGCGGACCAGCTTGCACGTGATATCGTAACATTAAAAGGTAGGGTCACCTAAACTCCGTGAAATCGAGTCAGGCTTTCCGCAATAGCTCCGGCAGCTTCGCCACGTTGGCCGCGATCCGTCGCGCCTGGTCGCGTGGTATACTAAGAGAGGCCACTAGGAGGCGGCTATGAGGCTCTTGCTGCTCATGTTGGGAATTGGCGTCGGCATCGCCGCGATTGAAAAGCCGGCCGAAGCTCAAAACTATCCCTGGTGTGCAGAATATGCAGGGACTCCAGACGGTCCCGTGAACTGCGGCTTCGTCACTTTTGAGCAGTGCCTCGCCACTGTCAGGGGTGTCGGCGGCTTCTGCGTCCGAAATAATACATATCAGCCGCCCCCCGGACCCCACCCCTCGACCGGAGTTCAAAGGCGATACCCTTATTAATGTCACCCCTTACGCAACAGCTCCGGCAGCTTCGCCACGTTAGCCGCGATCCGGCGAGCCTCGTCTTTCGTGAGCATCTTTGCGGTCAATGCGCCGGCCGGGCACTTGCACCGCTAACTCAGGACAGAACACACCTTCATGATGTCAGGCT
>JBPYDR010000014.1:0-162097 GCA_051986235.1 Pseudolabrys sp. | reverse complement strand
TGCCTCAACGTGCGAACGCAGAAGCGCGCACATAAAAAGACTGAGGGCATCGGCGAGACTGAAATCTCGCCGACGCCCTCAGGGTCATCCGAACCGGGGCGCCGCGGCTAACCGCATTGCGCCGATCACACCATGACGCGCGCCGGCCCGTATGACGCAATCTCCGACACGTAAGGCCGAAGATCGGGAAGCTGCGTCAGACTAAAGCTTCCGCTTCCGGCGCTTCGTCTTCTTCGCTGCTTTCGCCGCTGCCTTCTTCCTACGTTTAGCCATTGCTGCCCTCCTAGCCATGGATCATGGCGGGTGTCGCATCAGCACGCGTCGGGAATCGACACGCACTGTATTCGGTTTACTACAGCACGAACAAAAAAACAGCGGTATCGCCTAACTAAACGTGTACTCGGACACCGTGCCATACGATGCAACGCAATCGCACGATCGAAATCGAAATGTTGACGCGCGCGCTCGATTGTCGTCGCAAGCTTTTGCGCAGTTTGCAGAAATTGAAAAAGATACGATGAAACAACGATTTCTAGAGCGACAGCGGGTGCACAAATCATGTCATTGGCGATGAATTTTGCGTGCAGTGTGCACCGCAATTCAAGTTAACCCTATTTACAATCAGCACACCGGCACGATGAAATAATTTTGCACAGATGACCGTGCGCGGGGCTTTCAGACAGCCGGAATCGATCAAAAACGAGCGAATCGGGTCGAGTGATTCGGGTGATTCGCGTCCGGTTGGGTAACCGGTGCGTCGCCTCGACGCACGCCATGACACCGTCCGCGCGCCAAACTTTTCGCGCGCGCATGTTCTCGGAACCATTCGGAAAAGTTTTGTGCGCTGCAAGCAATTTCTTGCGCGTCAGAGTCCGAGTTTGCGTTTGAGAATGTCGTTAACCATTTGCGGACTTGCCTTTCCGCCCGATGATTTCATCACCTGACCGACGAACCATCCGATTGCTTTCGGGTTGGACTTCGCATCGGCAACCTTGTCCGGGTTCTTGGCGATGATTTCGTCGACGGCCTTCCCGATCGCGCCGGTGTCGGTGACTTGTTTCATTCCGCGCTGCTCGACAATCGCGCGGGGGTCACCACCTTCATTCCACACGATCTCGAACAGATCCTTTGCAATCTTGCCGGAGATCGTGCCGTCCTTGATTAGATCGAGCATCGAACCAAGTTGACCGGCCGATACGGGCGAGGATGCGATGGCTTTGCCTTCCTTGTTCAAGCGTCCGAACAATTCGTTGATCACCCAGTTCGCCGCGGCCTTGCCGTCCCTGCCTTTTGCGACGGTCTCGAAATACTCCGCCGTCTCGCGCTCGGCCACGAGGACTCCGGCGTCGTACGCCGACAGCGAAAAATCGCGCATAAAGCGTGCTTTTTTCGCGTCCGGCAGTTCGGGGAGGTTTTTCTCCAGTGCGTCGACATAGGCCTGATCGAACTCAAGCGGCAAAAGATCAGGATCCGGGAAATAGCGGTAATCGTGTGCTTCCTCCTTCGAACGCATCGAACGCGTTTCGCCGCGTCCTGCGTCAAAAAGGCGGGTTTCCTGTTCGATCACGCCGCCCTCTTCGATGAGGTCGATCTGCCGTCGCGCCTCATGCTCGATCGCTTGACCAATGAAGCGGATCGAATTGACATTCTTGATCTCGCAGCGCGTGCCCATCGGATCGCCCGGACGACGGACGGAGACGTTGACGTCGGCACGCAGATTTCCCTTCTCCATGTCGCCGTCGCAGGTGCCGAGGTAGCGCAGGATCGAACGCACCTTCGCGATATAGGCCTTGGCTTCATCCGCCGACCGCAGATCGGGCTTCGAAACGATCTCCATCAACGCGACGCCTGAGCGGTTGAGATCAACATAGGAATACGTCGGGTGGCGATCGTGGACGCTTTTGCCGGCATCCTGTTCGAGGTGCACCCGCTCGATGCCGACGGTGACGGTTTCCCCGTTCTCGAGATCGACCGTCACCGCACCCTCGCCAACCACCGGCGATTTATACTGACTGATCTGATAGCCCTGCGGCAGATCAGGATAGAAATAGTTCTTTCGGTCAAAAACAGATTTGAGATTGATCTTCGCTTTCAACCCCAGCCCGGTGCGGACCGCCTGACGCACGCACTCTTCGTTGATGACGGGAAGCATGCCGGGCATTGCCGCATCGACCAGCGAAACGTGGCTGTTGGGTGGGCCGCCGAATTCAGTGGATGCGCCGGAGAAAAGTTTCGCCTGGGATGTCACCTGCGCATGCACTTCCACGCCGATGACGACTTCCCAGTCACCTGTCGAACCTTTCAGAAGTTTCCTGGATTCTGGCTGAACTGTCATCGCGTGCTGACTAATTTTTCGGCAATTTCCGCGTCGTCACAACATGTCGTAGCGGTTCACACCCCTCCACCGCAAGCGGCCATCGCGGTGTGTCGATAAGCGCGCTGATTGGACAATTTCGCAGATCTGCGTTGTTGGGTGCGCAAAGTTCATTTCACGAAATGGCCCGATTTCTGCGACGATTTTCGCCGAATTCGCGGCCCATTCATTCGGAACCGGGCTGGAGAGCAGACGTTGGAACGTCATGAACAAAGACAGCAACGGAACGTTTGGTATCATCATCGGCGGCGTCGTCGCCGTTATCGCCGCCATCTTCATTCTCAGCGGCGGCGAATTGGGCGGCAAGAAAACCGTCGAGGGGGACCAGGATCTTCCTCCGGTCGCCACAACAGACAGGTAGCGTCACCACCACGGTTGCGGTTTGAACTGGCCTGCCGCCTGTTCGACGACGCTCGCCAGCGAGAACAGCGTCTCCTCATCGAAGGGTCGCCCAATCAGCTGCAATCCCAGCGGTAGTTCCTGAGCATCAAGACCTGCGGGAACTGCGATCCCGGGCAGCCCAGCCATGTTTACGGTCACCGTAAACACGTCGTTCAGATACATCTCGACGGGATCGGCCCCGCCCTTCTCGCCAAGGCCGAAGGCAGCTGACGGCGTCGCCGGCGTCAGCATGGCGTGTACACCGGCCTTGAAGCAGTCCTCGAAGTCTTTCTTGATCAGCGTGCGCACTCTCTGCGCCCGCAGATAATATGCATCATAGTAGCCGGCCGACAGCACATAGGTGCCAATCATCACGCGCCGGCGCACTTCGGCGCCAAAGCCGTCGCTGCGGGTCTTCTCATACATGTCGATGATCTCGCTAGCCGGCTCACGAAGTCCGTAGCGAACGCCGTCATAGCGCGCGAGATTGGACGAGGCTTCCGCAGGCGCAACGATGTAATAAGCCGGCAAGGCATATTTCGTGTGCGGCAAGGACACGTCGACCAGCTCCGCGCCTGCGGCTTTCAGCCAGTCGCGGCCCTTCTCCCAGATCTTCTCGATCTCCGCTGGCATGCCATCGAGGCGATACTCCCTGGGAATGCCGATGCGAAGGCCTTTAACCGATTTGCCGAGCGCAACTTCATAGTCAGGCACCGGGATGTCAGCGCAGGTCGTATCTTTCGGGTCGGGCCCCGCCATTGAGCGCATGAGAATGGCCGCATCCCGCACCGTGCGCGCTAACGGGCCGGCCTGATCGAGCGATGAGGCGAAGGCGACAATCCCCCAACGCGAGCACCGGCCGTAGGTCGGCTTCATGCCGACCGTACCGGTAAAGGCAGCCGGCTGGCGGATCGAACCGCCGGTATCCGTGCCGGTCGCACCGAGGCACAAGCGCGCCGCAACGGCCGCAGCCGATCCTCCCGACGAACCGCCGGGAGTGAGCGGGGTGTTCGAACCCTTCCGCCGCCAGGGCGAATGCACGGCGCCGAAATACGAAGTCTCGTTGGAAGATCCCATCGCGAATTCATCACAATTGGTCTTGCCAAGAAGTACCGCACCGTCACGCCAGAGCTGCGAGGTCACGGTCGATTCATAGGTCGGCATGAAATTGTCGAGGATATGCGAACAGGCCGTCGAACGTACGCCCGCCGTGCAGAACATGTCCTTGATGGCAAGCGGAATGCCCTCAAGTGGTCCGGCCTTGCCCTGTGCGATGCGCGCGTCGGACGCTTTGGCCATTTCGGCGGCGCATTCCGGTGTTTCCAGGACAAACGCATTAAGTGCGCGCGCCTTCTCGATCGCCGTCTGATGCGCGCTCGTCAATTCGGCTGCGGAGAAGGATTTCTTCTTCAACCCGTCGCGCGCCTCGGCCAGACTGAGCGAGGTCAATTCACTCACGATCGGACTCATCCGCGCGTCGCGGCGCGTCACCAGGCTCGCGCTTTTCCGGCTCGATCGGGGCTTCGCAAAGGAATCCCGTTTCTCCTGAACGCCCTTCCCTTTCCATCAACGCGCGGCGCTCCGCTTCGAGAGCGTCGATCATCGACAGGTATCCGAGCTCACAGGCGATACACATGGTCTAAACCGCCCGCGTGGAACGATGCTTTGCGCTCATTCCACCACCTTGGGCACCACAAAATAATTGTCTTCGCTCATCGGCGCGTTTCTGACGATATCTTCCGCAATACCGCCGTCGGTGACCGCATCGACCCTTTTCTTCATCGTCATGGGAGTTACAGAAGTCATCGGTTCGACTCCCTCGACCTTAACTTCCGAAAGCTGCTCGACAAACGCGAGCATGGCGTTGAGTTCGCCTTCGAGATGTCCGACTTCGTCCTCTGCGACAGCGATGCGCGCGAGGTGCGCAATCCGGCGGACGGTGTCTGCGTCGACTGCCATGGAATTTCCAGAAGATACTTGGCAACCTCTGCCTATAGCAGAGCGGCTTTCCGCACGACAACCCGGCTTTAGGACCGCATCCCGCGCATCAGGTCCTGGGCTTCCGAGACGAACACTTCAACCAGGGCGCGCGCCGGTAGTTCGCGCCCCAGGGCCGCTGCCTGCCCCGACAGCATGGGCGAAAAATCGCCTGACCCCTGCTCCTGCGCCTTCGCATGCAATGGCGCTAGCGCCCCGCTCGCCAGCGGAAACGCCGGGGCAACATCGCTGATAGGCCCGAGCTCCCGGATGACGCGATTGATCAAGCCTCGGGCAGGCCGACCGCTCAGGACGTTGGTCAACACCGTGCTGTCATCACGCGCGGCGCGCAAGGCCGCACGGTGCGGCGGCAGAATCTTGGCCTCCGGGCAGAACAGAAAGGCCGTGCCGATCTGTACGCCCGCCGCGCCCAGCATCAATGCCGCCACCACTCCGCGGGCATCGCCAACGCCACCCGAAGCGATCACCGGAATCCCCACGGCATCGACGACCTGCGGCAGCAGGGCGAAAAGACCAACCTGCGTTGCAATGTCCTCGGTGAGGAACATCCCGCGATGACCGCCAGCTTCAATTCCCTGCGCTATCACCGCATCGCAGCCGCCCTTCTCCAGGTGCCGAGCTTCACTGACTGTTGTCGCGGAAGAGATTACCTTGGTGCCGGATGCTTTAACGCGTTTGACCAGGCCGTCATCCGGCAAGCCGTAATGGAAGCTGACCACCTCGGGCTTCAGCTCTTCGACGACAGCGCACATTTCGGAGTTGAACGAAGTCCGGTTTGCTACAGGAATCGGTGCCGATGGATCGATGTCGAATTCGGCGTAGTACGGTTTCAGCTTTTCCCGCCACGCAAACTCGCGCGCGTTATTGGGCACAGGTGACTTGTGCGTGAAGAAGTTCAGATTGACCGGCTTGTTCGTCGTTGCCGCCCGGAATTGCGCCACCTGCGCACGCAGCTTCTCGGCATTGAGCATACCTGCCGGAAGGGAGCCGAGTCCGCCGGCCTTTGCAACAGCGACCGCGAGCTCGGCGTCCATCGCGCTCGCCATCGGCGCCTGTACGATCGGATGTTCTATCCCGAATAAGTCGAGCAGCCTTCGGTCCGGCCATACAGCCATGGTCATGCTCCCGGTTCGTTCAATCTATCCCGTCCAGGCGCCGCAAAGAATTCGCAAGACATAGAGTGCCTATGAGGGTTTTGGCGAAGGCTAACGGAATGCGGATGACCCCAATGAATTTGGAGGCACGAGGCGAACCGGCTACCATTTTCTGCATGTCCTCACCCACCCATAACCGGTACCCCTACTCACCTATTCCCGACCGAGCGGTCTACGACTGGCCCGACGGCAAGCGCCTTGCGGTGTATATCGGGCTCAATCTCGAATGGTTTTCGTTCGGGCAGGGCCTGGGCGCCGAGCTTGCGCCCGGCGGACCACAGCCCGATGTGCTCAACTATGCCTGGCGAGACTACGGCAATCGTGTCGGCGTTTTCCGGCTGGCGGAGTTGTTTGCCGAATTGCGACTCCCTGTCTCTCTCCTCATCAATTCAGAGATGTACCGCCATGCACCCGAGACCGTTGCGGCCTTCGCCGATGCCGAACTGGTTGGTCACGGCCGCACCAACTCGGAGCGTCAGGGCGAGCTTTCCGAATACGAGGAGCGGCTGCTCATCGAGGAAACTACCGCCGCGATCGAGCGGCATTCGGGAAAACGTCCGCGCGGCTGGCTCGGGCCGTGGATTTCGCAATCGCCTCTCACGCCGGATCTTTTGCAGGAGACCGGATATCGCTACTTGCTCGACTGGTGCCATGACGATCAGCCGGTGTGGATGAAGACCCGCCATGGCCGCATTCTCTCCGTCCCCTATCCGCAGGAGCTTAATGACATTCCCCAAATCGTTGCGCGCAAGCGCGAAGGCCCAGAATTCGCCGACATGATCGTGGATGCCTTCGACGTCATGTATGAGGAATGCACAAAGCGCCCGCTGGTGATGGGTATCGCACTGCACGCATACATTGTCGGCTGGCCGCACCGGTTCAAGCATCTGGCGCGGGCCATGCGTCATATCAAGCAGCGCGCGAGCGATCGTGTGTGGTTCACTACCGCCGGCAAGATTGCCGATTACGCCGAGCAGCTTCCTTCGGGTACGGTACCGTGACAGATGTCAGTTATTCTTCCCCTTGCCGAGGCAGTTGCGCATCTGCCACCCCGCGGGGCTCTCATCGGTCTCGACCTCGGTACCAAGACGATTGGCGTGGCTGCGAGTGATCCTGATCGAAAACTTGCGACCGCAGTCGAAACCGTCGCACGCAAGACCTTCTCGGCGGACGCAAAACACCTGCTTGCGCTTGCTGCTGAACGAAACGCGGTTGGGTTTGTGCTCGGCCTTCCGCTCAACATGGACGGCAGCGAAGGCCCCCGGGCTCAGTCGACTCGCGCTTTCGCGCGCAACCTGGGCAAGCTCACCGAATTGCCGATCGCTCTCTGGGATGAACGGCTTTCAACCGTCGCGGTTGAGCGAGATCTGATTGCCGCAGACGTCAGCCGCAAGAAGCGCGCCGCCGTCATCGATCAGCACGCTGCCGCATTTATCCTGCAGGGCGCGCTCGACAGGCTGGCGCGACTCTAGCAAACAAGAAGAAGCCGCTCCGAAGAGCGGCTTCTCTTCACAAATCCGCACTCAGCTAGCGCTGCGAGCTGATTGAGAAGTTGTTGGTCCTGTGCGGGTCCAGCCAGGGAGTATCGTAGCAGTAGCCGCCATACGTGTGGGCGGGCGCGTAGGCGTAGCCGGTGCCGTAAGCGGGCCCGTAACTGTAGCCGTAGCCGTAAGCAGGCGCCGGCTCATAGGCGTACGAGTCATAGGCGTAACCGGGCGCGTAGCCATAGGCGTAGCCTGGCTCGCCGTAGTAGCCGTGATAGCCATTGTTATACGCCGAGCTGGCGATCGCGGCGCCCGCTATCGCGCCAACGCCGAATCCCATCGCTGTCGCGTTACGCCCCGTTACGAGCCTCGCTCGGGGTCGCCGCCGCGAGGGCGATCGCACCGGTCAGTGCCGCCGCGGTGGCGTACTTGAATATCGTGTTCATAGGGACTCCTTTCCATGCCCGTTTTCGAGCAATCCGAAGCCAACTGACGAGCGCGGGGCGTAGTTCTTGGGAACAGCGATCGGGCGGTCACGATCGCGCGCACAATCATTCACGATTATTTGGTCGTGCATATCGGGGAACCCGGCGACGTTGCTGTCACTAATGTGACTCGCGGCGCCCCAATTCGCCGCCGCCGACGGCAAGGACTCCATTAACGATCCGCAGCAGTGCCTTGTGGAATCACGGGGAAACGCCCTTGCCGCGGGAACCGGTTGCGCATATAGGTCTTGCTTTAATGACCATTGCGCCGAAACCCTCGTTTGTCCTCAGCAGACGGCACTTGTTGGGGATAGAAGGGCTTTCGCACCAGGATATTTCCGGCCTCCTCGACCTCGCCGAAGAATTCGTCGAGCTCAACCGTCAGGTCGAAAAGAAGCGCGCGTCGCTGCGCGGCCGCACCCAGATCAATCTCTTTTTCGAAGTATCGACCCGTACCCAGGCCTCGTTTGAACTGGCTGGCAAGCGCCTCGGCGCCGACGTCATGAATATGTCGACCAGCTCATCGTCGATGCGCAAGGGCGAAACGCTGATCGATACGGCAATCACTCTCAATGCCATGCACCCCGACATTATTGTCGTGCGCCACCACGCGTCCGGCGCAGTCGAATTGCTGGCGCGCAAGGTCGACTGTTCGGTGATCAATGCTGGCGATGGCTCGCACGAGCATCCCACGCAAGCTTTGCTCGATGCGCTCACCATCCGCCGGAACAAGGGCCACATTGACGGGCTGCTGGTTGCGATCTGTGGCGATATCCTTCACTCGCGCGTGGCGCGCTCGAACATCATCCTCCTCAATGCGATGGGTGCGCGCGTACGGGTCGTCGCGCCCTCCACGCTCCTGCCGCCGGGTATCGAGCGCTTCGGAGTTGAGGTTGCGCGCGACATGCGCGAAGGGCTCGCCAACGCCGACATCGTCATGATGCTTCGCCTTCAGCGCGAGCGCATGAACGGCTCCTACGTGCCGTCGATGTCGGAGTATTTCCACTACTACGGACTTGATGAGAAGAAGCTCGCTTACGCAAAACCAGGCGCACTGGTGATGCATCCGGGACCGATGAACCGCGGCGTCGAAATTGACTCCATCGTGGCTGATGGTGCGCAATCGTTGATTCGCGAACAGGTCGAGATGGGCGTCGCCGTGCGCATGGCGGTGCTTGAAGCGCTATCACGAAATTTACCGAACGCGTGACGTGATGTTGTCAGACCGCCGCCCGATCCTGCTCGCCAATGCCCGGATCGTCGATCCGTCGCGCGATCTCGACATTGTCGGCGATCTGCTGATCGCGGAAGGCGCCATTCGCGAAGCCAAGAAAGGGATTGGCGCGGCAGGCGTTCCCGAAGGCACCGACGTGATCGACTGCCGGGGAAAACTGGTTGCGCCTGGGTTAATCGACATGCGCGCCTTCATCGGCGAGCCAGGCGAAGCCAGTCGGGAAACCCTTGCTTCGGCGAGCCAGGCGGCAGCGGCCGGAGGCGTGACCACCGTCATTTGCCAGCCCGACACCTCGCCTGCCATCGACGACCCCGCAACCGTCGATTTCGTCCTTCGCCGCGCGCGCGACAACGCCATCGTGCATGTGCATCCAATGGCAGCGATCACCAAGGGACTTGAGGGCAAGGAGATGACCGAGATCGGCCTGCTGAAGGCGGCCGGCGCGGTTGCCTTCACCGATGGCGCCAAGAGTGTCATTAACGCGCAGGTCATGCGTCGCGCGCTGACCTATGCGGGCGATTTCGACGCGATGATCGTTCACCACACCGAGGACCCAAATCTGATCGGTGACGGTGTGATGAATGAAGGTGAATTCGCCGCACGCCTTGGCTTGCTTGGCATTCCGAAGGCTGCGGAAACGGTGATGCTTGAGCGCGACATTAGATTGGTCGCGCTTGCCGGCGGGCGCTATCACGCGGCTTCCGTAACTTGCGCCGATACACTTGAGGTTTTGCGCCGCGCCAAGGACGCCGGCCTGAACGTCACCGCCTCGGCTTCGATCAATCACGTTACGCTCAACGAAAACGATATCGGCCCTTACCGGACCTTCCTGAAGCTTTCGCCACCGTTGCGCGCCGAGGACGACCGCAAGGCACTCGTCGAGGCGATCGGCACAGGGCTCATCGATGTGGTGATGTCGGATCACAATCCGCAGGACGTCGAGACCAAACGTCTGCCATTCGCCGAGGCCGCGCCTGGCGCGATCGGCCTGGAAACCATGCTCACCGCCGGCTTGCGCCTGGTCCATGGCGGAGAGATTGACCTGCTGACATTGCTGCGCGCGATGTCGACCCGCCCGGCCGAGTTGCTCGGCCTTCCCGGCGGCACGTTGCGAATCGGCGCGCCCGCCGACGTGATCGTCGTCGACATTGAATTGCCCTGGGTCCTCGATCCAAACGATCTGAAGTCGAAATGCAAGAATACGCCTTTCGACGAGGCCCGGCTGACTGGACGCGTCGTGCGCACAATCGTCTCCGGCCGAACTGTCTACGAATACGTATGACCTACGTTCTAGCCTTCGCATTTGGCTATCTGCTCGGATCGATACCATTCGGGCTTTTACTGACACGCGCCGCCGGTGCTCCCGACATCCGCACGATCGGCTCCGGCAATATCGGTGCCACCAATGTGCTACGCACCGGCCGCAAATGGCTCGCGGCCACTACGCTCCTCAGCGACATATTCAAAGGCACCGTGGCCGTACTCGTGGCGAAGCACTTTGGCATGGACGCAGCGCTTGCGGCAGGCCTCGGCGCTTTTGTCGGCCACCTCTTCCCCGTCTGGCTGAGTTTCAAAGGCGGCAAAGGCGTCGCAACATACATTGGCGTGCTCATCGGTCTCTACTGGCCGGCGGCGTTGGCATTTTGCGTGATCTGGCTCTTGATCGCCGCCGCATCCCGCTATTCCTCGCTTGCTGCCCTGATCGCTAGCGCCCTCACACCTCTCGGCCTCTGGGCTTTTGGTCGGCCCAATGTCGCGACGCTCTTTCTATTTCTGACCGCGGCGCTTTGGTTCATGCACCGCGAGAACATTGCCCGCCTGCTTAACGGCACCGAAGGCAAAATCGGCGTAAAGGCCGCTGCCGCCTCCGACTAGCCGGTACAATTTAGATGACGAGGAGCGGCTCGATTGGATACTGCTCACAGTGTCCAACGACATGGACGCGATACGACGCAACGTCATGCCTGTTGGAGCTCCGGTGGCAACTCCGCTCCAGCATCAATCAGTTGCTCCGCGACTTTTGCTAACACCACTCGCTCCTTTAACCAACGTTGTGTTGCGCGACCTGGCGTTCTAGCGGGAAGTGTTCGATTGCTCCAAAAACAGGCTCTTCAACTCTTCATCCATTTGCGTCCCCCTTACATCCAAGCGCTTGCCTGGATTCGCAATGTGCCATCGCGAGAACCCGGTCTTGGCCGCGCTGATTTGGCGCGGGTGTGCGCCTATACAAGCGCACCAAACCAGACAATCGCCGAATTTAAGGAGCGGAAGTGACGCACGCTTGTTTAGCATTTGCTGGACGGTAGTCTGCAGGAGTGCAGAACGGCAATTTGTCATCGTCTCCACTTCGTCAAATACCGAGGGCTATTTGGGCTCTCGGTTTTGTCTCTCTTTTGATGGATACCTCGTCGGAGATTATCCACGCATTGCTGCCTATTTATCTCGTCTCCGTGCTCGGCGCCTCAATGCTCGATGTCGGTGTTATTGAGGGCATCGCCGAAGCGACAGCATCTATCACGAAGATATTTTCTGGCGCCCTTTCGGATTGGCTTGGTAAGCGCAAACCGCTTGCTGTTGTTGGCTACGGGCTCGCCGCGCTTAGCAAACCGATCTTCCCACTTGCACCCTCGCTGGGCTGGCTCATCGCAGCGCGGTTCATTGACCGTGTCGGAAAAGGCATTCGTGGCGCTCCCCGCGACGCACTGATCGCAGATATCACGCCTCCTCATCTACGCGGAGCGAGCTTTGGCTTGCGGCAGTCGCTCGACACGGTCGGAGCGTTTGTTGGGCCGGCGCTCGGCATTGGCTTGATGTGGCTAACGGCCAACAATTTTCAGATCGTATTCTGGCTCGCCGTGATACCGGCGTTTCTTTGCGTGAGCCTGCTCGTGTTTGGTGTCCACGAGCCCGCGCCGCGTGGAATGCAACGCAGAGTTCGCCCTCCACTAAGCGTTAAAGAGCTGAAGCAACTCGGCGCGGATTACTGGTCGGTGGTCGGACTAGCGGTTATTATCTCGATTGCGCGGTTTAGTGAGGCCTTCTTGATACTTCATGCGCAAGCCTCCGGCCTCCCCGTGACGTTTGTACCATTGGTCTTGGTGGTGATGAACGTGGTCTATGCGTTGGCCGCTTATCCGGCTGGAGCACTCTCCGACAACGCCAATCGCGTCAGCGTTCTTGCTTTGGGTCTAGGATTCCTTATCGCGGCCGACCTCGCATTTGTGTTTATGGGCGGCCTAGCGGGGGTAGCCGTCGGGGTAGCTCTGTGGGGCCTCCATATGGGCTTTACCCAAGGTCTACTAGCAGGTCTTGTTGCAGACACCTCACCGGCGGAACTCCGTGGCACTGCTTACGGAGTTTTCAATCTGCTAACCGGATTGGCTGCACTAGTCGCGAGTATCCTCGCCGGTGCTCTTTGGGACTTCAATGGGTCGCAAGCTACCTTCATTGCAAGCGCGATACTGGCCGGCCTCGCGCTAGCCAGCTTAGTCGCGGTTCGTCGCCGCGCTCCTTCGTAAGTTCAACAATGGTAACGGAAGGGGCAGCGGCGTCTTTGGAAATAAGCCACAACGAGCAAGGGAGCCCCAAATGTACGCCAATATTCTCATGAGTACGGATGGATCGGATGTCGCGAGAAAGGGCGTTCAACATGGGATTGCTTTAGCAAAAGCCTTGAACGCTAAAGCAACAATCATCACCGTAACGGAACCGCTGGAGGTCAACTATGGGGGCGACCTCGCGGTGGGATGGATTCCCCCGCAGGGAGAGTTTGATCGCTTTGACGCAGCCTGCAAGGAAAGTGCGGGCAAAGTGCTCGATCAAGCTCGAGTTATGGCTGAGCAGATAGGGATATCTGCAGAACTCTTGCATGTTCCGAATGCGTACCCAGCCGCTGCGATTATCGAAACAGCAAAATCCAAAGGCTGCGACTTAATCGTCATGGCCTCTCATGGGCGTCGCGGCCTCAGGAAGCTATTGTTGGGGAGTCAAACATCGCAAGTTCTAGCGGACGGAAGCGTGCCGGTGTTAGTAGTGTGGTAGCAGACACAAATGAAAGTGGGTGGTGTGGTGAAACCGACTCCTTGGGCCGAGGGGCATCACCACTGAAATTGGTCATTGAACTCGCAGGGGTTGACGGGGCCGTAAGAGTTTCTGCGCGCAAATTAGTTTTGCCCTCCGACGGGTGGCTCTTGGCTATCTTCGTCAAGAGGAATCCTGGCATCCTTCGCAAAGCGAGCCTTGCGGCTGCGGCCGAACACCCAAAAGATAACGCCAACGAATGCGGCAACGAGAAGCAGAAGAAGTATCGACATCGCCATTGTCGTCTCCTTTAGCTCGGATAACTCTCACCATTCACGGTCGTCTACTACATTGCTGAACGACCAGGGTATCCGCCGGTCCAAAGCGTCCCACCGGCACGTTCAGCGATACACCAAAACGGGGATTTTTGTGTGCGCTAGCACCTTGTTTGTTACACTGCCAAGCACGACTGCGGACAGCCCGCCGCGCCCGTGCGACGCCATGGCGATGAGATCACACCCTCTGTCCGAAGCCGCTGCAATAATGGCTTGATAGGGTTGTGCGTTCTCCACCTGCATCGTGTCGCAGGGTACACCGACTTGCTTGGCAGCATCGACCGCCCGACCTAGCGCACTCGCGGCGTGTTTCTTGACCTGTTCGTTATGTTTCGCGAGTTCATCAAGTGCCTGCCGCTGCGACGCTCTCGTTTCTGGAATGCGGAGCCAGTCGAACCGGTCCTCGACGATAATGACGGTTACCTTGGCTCCCACGGATTTCGCCAATGACAATCCGTTTGTCACTGCATGCTCTGCCAGCTCCGACCCATCGGTTGGAATGAGAATATGCCGGTACATGCTTCACCTCTTGATTGCCGCGGTTGCCTCAAATAGGCGCGCAATAGTCGCTACCGCAGCCCTGGATTTTCTCGGATTATCTTGTACCTGAACAGCGGAATTCAGGATGACAACAGAGAAAAGCCATGCCGCTGCCACCCTCGACGGAGCGGCTCGATTGTCTGCGGATCATGTCGTTCGGATTTCTCAAAACCGCAAGTAAATCAGCGCAATAGTTTCCGAACGCGCCCGCGCTCATGTTGCAAATGTTGCAACCTGTTCCCCTTTAATTCCGGCCATTTCCAATTACTCCCGGTAGGTCCATGCAACATGGATGCGACATGCCGGGACGAGTTTGCCGACTGCGCTCGGCGAACGGGAATTCGAAAAAAGGCCCGCGGTCGGGTGTGTCCGAACACTCACCCGACCGACGCCACAACGCACCACTTGGGGGAGTGCGTCATCACCGACTACAAAACACCCAAAAAGACTGAATGGCACGACTCCGCCCCGGTTCTAAACCGATGGAAATGCCATGTGCATCGAGTGCGCTTGCTGACCAATCAGGAACGCGATACCAGGCAGCTAGGCTCGACAAGATCAGCGCCACTGGCCGGTACGGCAAAAATCGTAGTTTTTGTGACGCATGACACAGCCGCAGCGTCTTCTTGTGATGCGCGACACAGCGGGGGCGGACAATCGAAACTAGTGTGGGGGCAATTCGAGAGCGAAAGCTCTCTTCCGCAAAGCCAGAGGAGACCTCACATGCGCACTCTGTTCGGCATCGGACTCGCGATATTCGCAGTCGCTCTTGTAATCACCACTTGGTCAGTTGAACCGACCGTTGGAAAAACTCCTACCATTTCCGTGAACCCACTTGGCCTGATGACAACCACGACTAACCTGCCGCAAGCGCATTACCAAGATTTTAGCACCATCTACTAACAGATCACGGTTACGCAGGGCGATTTGCCCTGGTCGGGTTCTCCTCCCAACGACCAGGGCATCTTTTTTGCCGCTGTAAGGCTAACGCGTAGGGACTAAATCGGGGTAACGAACCATGGAGGTGTCGTGCATTTGGCCTTGGCGCTTGCAGAAGCGCTCCCCTGGAGTTTCCGCACAAGCCATGTACCGCCATGTACTGGTCATCTTAACAGCCTTGGTCTTGTCCGCCTGCGGACAAAGCGAGCCGCCGGCCAAGGGTGATGCCGGTCCGCCCGGACCCCCTGGTCCTGCCGGTCCGCCCGGCCCACCCGGTGCCGCTTCCGGCGCTCAAGCACCCGCCATCAAGGTCATCGCAAGGCCCTGTGATCAACTTAGCTGCGGCGCGAGTTGCGAGGAGAACGAGCAAATTATCAACGCCTACGCGCTCAATCCAGGGGGCGTGATCGGCTTCGTAGATGAGCGCAATGTGACTTTTCGACCGAATAAGCGGCCCACGATTCTCGTGCTCGTGTGCATTGGTAGATAGTTCTTGGTCTGGATTATCACCGAAAAATTAGTGGTTGATTGCGGTCTTCACCGCGTCCGGGAGATGGGCAATTCGCACCTCGCGGTTTTGGACGCTACCTCGACCACTGTCGCCATTTTGACCCGTCCGGCCAACCGGCGATGTTTGGAGTTTCAGAGTGCCGTTTTCGAAAAGCCTCGCAATTCGTTCGTAATCCTCCGCGACCCTAGCCAATGTGAGCTTGCTATCGGTGTGTTTCATCTCATCGGCGATGGCACGCACTTCCTCGGCGCGAAAACGCCAATAGGCCGTTAAGAGGGACATCTAATCCACCCAATTGCGACGCCCCCCAGCCTTTTTATCTCCGAAATACGAAATTCAGCATTTAAAAAAGACATCTAGGTGACGGAAGGCTTCCCCTCGGTGGCGGGGATTAGTTTCCCGCCGACTTCACACCATCTCGTCTTGAAGCGATCCGTTCGCAAAACTGTTTGCCAAAAAAAGGGCCTCTTGCGAGGCCCATACCAAGTGGAGGATTTCGCCCGAAGGGGCATGTCCACTGAAGCGGCCCGGCTTCATCATCACAAGTAAAATGGCAATAAAGATGACGCTGGACTTTAGTTTGTTTCCATAAGTTTTCAGTGTGGCAACGAGATTAATTCCCCACCGACTTCGCACCATCGGATTTTTTGCAAGCGTCGTACTGTCGAGCGACCAGCTCCAGGCCATTTCCAGCTACCGCCGCCAAGCAGGTTGATTGGGCCGTTACAGGAAATGCTCACCCTGTTTTGGCCATTGCAGAACATTGTTTTCGCTCGGTGATTTAGGGGGGGTAGGTACAAGCAGGGTATCCTGACCCACAAGCAGGCCAGAACCCGCCTTACGGGCGTAATTGGCCTTCCGCATGCACTTTGGGCTGCATACATCTGTCGGCGAGATTGGCGTTCGACAGTGCGGTCACAAGCGGCGCACCGACATATTTTTGTGAGCGGCGCTCGCCGCCGCGGCGCGCCTGATGGTGTTGCTAGGGCCGGCGCCGGTATCAATTGACGATCTGGTGCGATACTCGAATACGTCCGCGACAACAGTACGCAGCGTGTTGCTGGAACTGGAGATCGCCGGCCGCCTCGAACGCCACGGCGCGGGGTTGGTATCGCTGCCCTAACGTGCGATAGGGGTGCCTTCACCGGATTCTCGTTATGGTCAGCCGATACCTCGCAGTTCTCGCGGTTCTGCTTCTGGTTCAGGTCGCGCCCTCGTGCGCACAGGATCAGTCCTTTGCCGCCTTCACCGCCGAGCTGTGGAAGGACGCGCAGGCCAAAGGCATTACACGCGCCACTTTTGATACCGCCATGAAAGGCGTCACGCCCGACCAGCGAGTCATAAACGCGACAAAGCGCCAGCCCGAATACGGGAAGCCGGTCGGTGACTACGTGAATGCGATCGTCTCAAATCGCCGTATCGCCGATGCCCAACTCAAGGCGCGCGAATGGGCCAAGACATTCGATGACGTCGAAAAGAAATTCGAGGTCGAGCGTTGGGTGCTGCTCGCGCTCTGGGGAATGGAATCCGACTTTGGCGCCGAGAAAGATCGTTGGGATGTGTTCCGCTCGCTCGCCACGCTCGCCTACATCAAATATCGCGACCCCTATTTCCGCAACGAGCTGCTCGTGGCGATGCAGATCATGCAGAACAGCCGACTTCCGCGCGAGAAAATGGTGAGCTCATGGGCGGGCGCCATGGGGCAGACACAATTCATGCCGACGAACTTCGTCGACTTTGCGATCGATTTCTCAGGTGACGGGCGCGCCGATATCTGGGCCAACGTACCTGACGTGCTTGCTTCGACGGCCAACTACCTGCGCAAAGGGAAATGGAAGGCCGCGCTGCCCTGGGGCTTCGAAGTGACTGTGCCGAAGGGTTTCGACTATATGCGCAGTCGCGCAAACTTCACGGAATGGGAAGCGCTTGGTGTACGCCGTGCGGATGGGAAGCCGTATCCGGTCTCCGGCCAGGGAATTCTGTTTTTTCCGAGTGGCGCCGACGGACCGGCTTTCATCGTCACGGAAAATTTCGACGTCCTGAAGGAGTACAACAACTCCGATGCCTACGCGATTGCCGTCGGCCATCTGGCCGACCGCATCCACGGTGGCGGCCTGATCAAGGCGGCATGGCCCAAGGACGACCGGCAACTTTCGCGCGATGCACGCGTCGCGCTGCAGAAAAAACTGGCGACCCTCGGCTACAAGGTGAATGAATTTGAGGGTCACATCGATTTTGACCTGCGCGACAATATTCGCGCTGAGCAGAAGAAGCTCAACATGGTGCCGGACGGCGCGCCAACGCCTCTTTTCCTGGAGCGGCTCGGAGTGAAAGGGCCCTGAGCGGGCGGAACATTACTGTAAGTTGATTAGGCTCCTATATACACCAAATAGTTGCGGCCTCTTTCACGCCCTATTTCACTGATCTGACACGACTTCTTAACGCGCTTATTTGACAGTAAGGGGTCGCTTCCCCATGTTCCGGGCCAGTTACAAGGCCGATTCCGCCTTGGATCGCAACAGTACAGGCGGATAACTCACTGGTTTTTCATGAATATTGTCGTAGTCGAGTCGCCGTCCAAGGCGAAGACGATCAATAAGTACCTCGGCTCCGGCTATGAGGTCCTGGCGTCCTTTGGACATATCCGTGATCTCCCCCCAAAGGACGGTTCGGTCGACCCGGACAACGATTTTCGCATGCTGTGGGAGGTCGATCCGCAATCGCAGAAGCGGATCAATGATATCGCCCGCGCCCTGAAAGATGCCGATAAGCTGATCCTAGCGACCGACCCGGATCGCGAAGGGGAAGCGATCTCGTGGCACGTGCTCGAGGTGCTTAAGGAAAAGAAGGCGCTCAAGGATCAGAAAATCGAGCGCGTGGTGTTCAACGCCATCACCAAGCAAGCGGTGAGCGAGGCGATGAAGCATCCACGCCAGATCGACGGCGCCCTGGTGGACGCCTATTTGGCCCGCCGTGCTCTCGATTACCTCGTCGGTTTTACCCTGTCGCCCGTTCTCTGGCGCAAGTTGCCGGGAGCGCGCTCAGCCGGACGTGTGCAATCTGTCGCGCTTCGCCTTGTTTGCGACCGCGAACTCGAAATCGAGAAATTCGTCGCCAAGGAATACTGGTCGATCGTTGCCAAGCTGGCAACGCCGCGCAACGAAGTCTTCGAGGCACGCCTGGTCGGCGCCGACGGACAGAAGATCCAGCGCCTCGACATTGGTTCAGGCGCCGAAGCCGAATCGTTCACCAGTGATCTCGAGAACGCCGTGTTCACGGTGACGTCGGTCGAGGCCAAGCCTGCCCGTCGCAATCCTCCGCCGCCTTTCACGACCTCGACCATGCAGCAGGAAGCAAGCCGCAAGCTCGGCTTCGCCCCCGCCGTCACCATGCGATTGGCGCAGAGGCTTTACGAAGGCGTCGAGATCGACGGCGAAACGACCGGCCTAATCACCTATATGCGAACCGACGGCATCGACCTTGCGCCGGAGGCGATTGCCGATATCCGCGCCATGCTTAACCGTAATTACGGCAAGGAATACGTCCCGGCTTCGTCGCGCGAGTATCACAACCGATCGAAGAATGCGCAGGAAGCGCACGAAGCGGTGCGGCCCACCAGCGCGAGCCGCACGCCTGCCGAAGTCGCCAAATACGTCGATCGCGACCAGGCGCGGCTTTATGAATTGATCTGGAACCGCGCGATCGCGAGCCAGATGGAGTCGGCTGAACTTGAGCGGACTATCGTCGACATCGTTGCCAAAGCTGGGTCACGCAACATCGAACTTCGCGCGTCCGGCCAGGTCGTGAAGTTTGACGGCTTCCTCACTCTTTATCAGGAAGGCCAGGACGAAACGCCGGATGACGATGAATCGCGTCGCCTGCCCGCAATGTCTGAGGGCGAAACGCTTAGCAAGCAGGCGATCGAGTCGTCCCAGCACTTTACCGAGCCGCCGCCGCGCTTCTCGGAAGCGGCGCTGGTCAAGCGCATGGAAGAGCTCGGCATCGGCCGGCCCTCGACCTACGCCTCCATCTTGCAAGTCCTGCAGGACCGCGGCTACGTGCGCATCGACAAGAAGCGTCTCATTCCGGAAGACAAGGGCCGCGTCGTTGTCGCGTTCCTCGAAAGCTTTTTCACGCGCTACGTCGAATACGATTTCACCGCCGGCCTTGAAGAAAAGCTCGACGAGATCTCTGCGGGTCAGATCGATTGGCGTGCGGTCCTCGCCGAATTCTGGGAACAGTTCGTCGGCGCGGTCAACGACATCAAGGAAGTGCGCAATCGCGTCGTGCTCGACGCGCTCAACGATTTGCTCGAGCCGCACATCTTTCCTGAACGCGCCGACGGTCGTCCGCGGCGCGAATGCCCGCAATGCGGCAATGGCCAGCTTTCTCTGAAGACGGGACGCTTCGGCGCCTTCATCGGTTGCTCAAACTATCCCGAGTGCAATTTCACACGGCAGATCACGCCCAGCGCGGATGGTGTTCAGGGCAAGAAAGTGCTCGGCGAAGACCCGCAGACGGGACTGGAAGTAACGCTGCGCGGCGGCCGCTACGGACCTTATCTGCAGCTCGGCGAGCAGGTGAAGCCGCCGAAGGTAAAGAGGGGCGAGAAGAAGCCCGAAGTCGAAAAGCCCAAGCGCGCGAGCATTCCGAAGGGCGTTGCGCCCGACGACATCGATCTCGAAAGGGCGCTCGGGCTGCTGTCGCTGCCGCGCGAAATCGGCCTGTCTCCTGAAGACGGCGAGCCGATTCTCGCTGGTGTTGGGCGCTTTGGCCCTTACGTGAAGCACGGCAAGACTTACGCGAACCTGGAAGATGGCGACGATGTCCTTACCATTGGACTCAATCGCGCCGTCACCTTGATCGCGGAAAAGAAGGCCAACCCGAAGAAAGGCCGCCGCTTCGGCGCCGATCCCGGCAAAGTTCTCGGCGAACACCCCGACAAAGGCGGCCCGGTTGTCGTGAAGAACGGTCGCTATGGTCCTTACGTCAGCAACAATGGCGTCAACGCCACGATCACCGGCGACAAGACGCCCGAGACAATAACATTGACCGAGGCTGTCGTTCTGCTCGACGCCCGCGCCGAGCAGCTCAGCTCACAGCCGCGCCGCGCAGCCGGCCGCAAGAAGGCGGGCGAACCCTCGGAAGCCCCGAAAGGCCGCAAGAAAAAGGCCGCCGAACCTGCGGACAGCACCGAGGCGGCGGCCAAGCCGCGCAAAAAGCCGGCGAAAAAACCGGCCAAGGTCACCGCCGCTGAATAGCTGGCGAAGCCGGACTACGGCCATTACATTTATCAACAATCGCGCCGTTTCGGCGCAGGACTCCTATTTTGAACAAGCAATCCAAAAAGACACCTTCACTCCCCTCCAAGGCCGACATCCTCGCCTTCATCGGAAACAAGCCCGGCAAAGTCGGCACTCGTGAAATCGCCCGCGCCTTCGGCCTGAAGAACGCGCTGCGCGCCGATCTCAAGCGCCTGTTGCGCGAACTTGCCGACGAAGGATCCATCGAGAAACGGCGCAAGAAGTTGCACCACGCGGGCGCCCTGCCCTCCACCGTGCTCGCCGACGTCACCGCGCGCGACAGCGAGGGCGATCTCATCGCCACTCCCGACGAGTGGGACGAGGACGCGCACGGGACGGCACCGAAAATCCGCATCCACGTACCGCGCAAGGCGCGGCCGGGTGAAGCTGCCGGCCTTGGCGATCGCGTGCTGCTGCGCGTCGACGAAGCCGAGGAAGAAGACGGCATTCGTCACCGTGGCCGCATCATCAGGATCATCGATCATCCGAAGCATCGCGTCCTTGGAATTTTCCGCAAGATACAGCACGGCGGCGGGCGTCTCGAACCGGTCGAAAAGAAGATGCTCGGCAAGGAACTGGCTATTCCCGTCGGGGCGACAGCCGAAGCGGAGGATGGCGACCTGATCGCGGTCGAAACGTCGCGCGCGCCGCGTCTGGGCCTGCCCACCGCGCGCGTGGTCGAACGGCTCGGTTCGCTCAAAAGCGAGCGCGCGGTAAGCCTGATCGCCATCCATACGCACGGCATACCTTCGGTGTTCCGCCGCGAGACTGAGCAGGAGGCGGAAGCTGCAAAGCCTGCGGCACTCCATGGACGCGAAGACTGGCGGCATGTGCCCTTCGTCACCATCGATCCGCCGGACGCCAAAGATCACGACGACGCGGTGCATGCCGAGCCTGACAACGCGCGTGACAATCCCGGCGGTTTCATCATCCACGTCGCCATCGCGGATGTTGCCTCTTACGTGAGACCGGGCTCCGCGCTTGACCGCGAAGCGTTTGCACGCGGCAATTCGGTTTATTTCCCCGACCGCGTCGTGCCGATGCTGCCAGAGCGCATTTCAAATGATCTGTGCTCGCTGCGCGCCCGCGAGGATCGTCCTGCCCTGGCCGTGCGGATGGTCATCGGCGCCGACGGACGCAAACGCTCGCACACATTCCACCGGATCCTTATGCGCTCTGTCGCAAAGCTGTCCTATCAGCAGGCGCAATCGGCGATCGGCGGACGGCCCGACGAAGACACCGAAATGCTGGTCAACCCGGTGCTGGCCCCGCTCTATGCAGCTTACGAGGCGACGGCACGGGCGCGCGCTGAACGCCAGCCGCTCGACCTCGACCTGCCCGAGCGCAAGATCCTCTTGAAAGGCGATGGCACCGTCGACCGCGTGATCACACCGGAGCGGCTCGAAGCGCACCGGCTGATCGAGGAATTCATGATCCAAGCGAACGTCGCCGCCGCCGAAACTCTGGAGCGCGCACGCGTCCCGCTGATCTATCGCGTGCATGACGAGCCGGGAATGGAAAAGGTCGTGGCGCTGCGCGAATTCCTCGCAACGCTCGACATTCCCTTTCAGAAAGGCGGCATTCTGAAGCCAGAATTGTTCAACCGGGTGCTCGCCCGCGTGAAAGGTCGCGATGCCGAGCAGTTGGTGAACGAGGTCGTCCTGCGCACGCAGGCACAGGCCGAATATTCCGCGGAAAACTATGGACACTTCGGATTGAATCTACGCCGCTATGCCCATTTTACCTCGCCGATCCGCCGCTATGCTGACCTGATCGTGCATCGCGGGCTCATACGCGCGCTGAAACTCGGCAACGACGGCCTTCCGGACAGCGCGGATCGGAAGACACTTGCCGAAATCAGCGCACAGATTTCGGCGACCGAGCGCCGCGCCATGCTGGCCGAACGCGAGACGGCCGATCGCCTGATCGCTCATTTTCTCGCCGATCGTGTCGGCGCAAGTTTCGATGGACGCATTTCGGGCGTCACCCGTGCTGGCCTGTTCGTCAAACTGCGCGACACGGGCGCCGATGGCTTCGTGCCAGCGCGAACCATTGGCGCCGAATATTTCCGCTATGACGAGAAAGGCCATGCGATGGTTGGTTCTCGCTCGGGCGAAACCTACCGTCTGGGCGATCCGGTGACCGTCAAGCTGGTCGAAGCTGCGCCGGTTGCCGGAGCGCTGCGGTTTGAGATCCTGTCCGAGGGCCGTCGCGGTCGACCGGTTCCCAGACACGAAGAGCGGCAGCACACGTATCGGGCGCGCGGCAGACAACGGAAGAGACGATGACAAAAGACCTCGGGAAACTTTGGGCCGAGCGCATGACGAAGTCGGAACGCGACATGTCGTTTCCCGACAGCAAGCCGCGCGATGCCGCGACGCTGATGCTGATCGATCGCTCCGGTGCAAAGCCGAAGGTTCTGCTCGGTCGCCGTCACGCCAACCACAAATTCATGCCGGGCAAGTTCGTTTTCCCTGGCGGCCGTATCGAAGCGCTCGACCGTTCGATGCCAGCCATCAGCGAATTGCATCCTGATGCGCAGAAAAAGCTGCAGCAACGCGTGCCCGAACCGGATCCCGATTTTGCGCGCGCTTTCGCCCTCGCCGCCGTGCGCGAGACCGCCGAGGAGACCGGGTTGCTGCTTGGTGTCAAGCGCGACCGTCCGCCGGAAACGCCAGGAGAGATCTGGACCGAATTTGCCAGGGCGAACGTGCATCCCGACCTGGGCCAAATTCACTTCATCGCGCGTGCCATAACGCCGCCGCGGCGCCCGCGCCGCTACGATACCCGCTTCTTGACCGCCGACGCCTCGGCGATAGCGCATAAGATCGAGGGCGTGGTGGGGCCGGACTCCGAACTCGTCGAACTGACGTGGGTACCGATTGAGGAAGCCGCTCAACTCGACATGCCGACAATTACCGGCATTGTGCTGGAAGAACTCCTGGCCCGCGTGGAAGCCGGGATGGGACACGACTTGCCGGTGCCGTTTTACTTCATGATCGAGAAGCAGTTCTTTCGGGAACTGCTGTAAACGCTGCAAATCCGGGCATTTCTTGACATTTGCGGCTTCGGCGCTAGTTTCCGCGCCAAGACGCCACCGTCACTAACTAAGGTTCTAGAGGAAAATCCATGGCCAAAGCCATCAGTCTCAAGATCAAACTGGTCTCCAGCGCCGGGACCGGCCACTACTACGTGACGCGCAAGAACTCGCGCACGCAGACCGACAAAATGAAAAAGAAAAAGTACGACCCGATCGCGAAGAAGCACGTCGAATACTCGGAATCCAAGATAAAATAGGTCGCGGAGGCATCCACGATGCTTCGCACGCTTTTCGTTGCCCTGTTGCTCGTGCCGCTAGCATTCGCGCAAGCCAGCGCCGGCGAAAAGCACAGGCTCGCGCTGCAGATCAGCGACAATGATCCAGACAAGATGAACGCGGTGCTCAACGTCGCCGCGAACGTGTCGAAGTACTATTCCGACAAAGGCGAAGAGGTCGACATCCAGATCGTTGCCTTCAATGCCGGACTCAACATGCTGCTGGCCGACACGTCACCGGTGAAGCCGCGGCTCAAGTCCTTCAAGGAAAGCATGCCCAATGTCTCGTTTATGGCGTGCGAGAACACTCTGGAGGCGATGACCCGCAAGGCAGGCAAGGAGCCTGCGCTGGTCGAAAATGCTGAGCGCGTCAAAGCCGGTGTGGTCACGCTGATCGAGCTCGGTGAAAAAGGCTGGACGATCGTTCGGCCCTAGCGGGCACGACCCACGAAATATGGTGGCCGGCCGGAAGCGGCGACAAGGAGGCCACTCGCACCACTCCCGTACCGGCCGAACCCCACGGACCCAGGAGATGCGGCGGACCTGACACCGTAGGGTATTGCGCACGTCTGAGCCGCGCCCACGACTGCTCGCGGCGACTCAAGACTTCGTCGATAAGGCTAAACCACACACAGCTTTCGGCCAAATCCCGTTATTAACGCACTGGAATGGCTCGGAAAAATCTACGTGGGGTGGTCAGCTTGAGCCGAGAAAGTGGCGAATCGTTTCGATGAACTTCCCGACCGAGATCGGCTTTGACAGATAGGCTTCACAGCCGCCCTCCCGGATGCGCTCCTCATCACCTTTCATGGCAAAAGCCGTAATGGCCACTACCGGGATTGCCTTGAGGTCGGGATCGTCCTTGAGCCATTTGGTCACTTCAAGGCCGGAGACTTCCGGCAGCTGGATGTCCATCAAAACGAGGTCGGGCCGGTGTTTGCGGGCAAGGTCTAGCGCTTCAATACCGTTGCGCGTGCCGACAGTCTGATACCCGTGCGCTTCGAGCAGATCGTGGAAGAGCTTCATATTCAGCTCGTTGTCTTCGACGATCAGGACGGTCTTCGGCATTCCCTTCCCGCCCTCTTCCAGCGCCCGTGCTGCGGTCGCGAAGCCGCGTTTCGTTCTCTGGCTTGCCGCTTTCGACTCTTCTGCCTCGACCCTGTCTATAGCAGAACGAGCGAGTCGGCTCTGATCGGTTCGCTTTGCGTGGTGCATTGCCATTACCGTGCGTCCGGTGGCCAAGGACGGCCACTATCGTGCGGCCAGCAGCCCCCTCTGCCAGCATCTTGCCGGGGCTCTCGCGCAGGCTCGGCTACGTGCGCTTTTGTCCCCTTCCGCTCCCCAATGACTGATCCTCGGGAATTTCGCCGGGAAGATAATTGGGGAGACGGCCGGCTGGAAGAATCGATACGAACGCCAAGCCTGCCATAATGAGCAGCCCAATCTTCAGGGCGCGCAACCGCGACTCGGTATTCACGCGTACCGCTTCCGCAACCTGCGGTGGGGTTGCAGTCGTGCCGGCCAACACGGTTTGCAGCCGCTCGTTGCTGATGAAGTTGATGCTGTCGAGATCAACCTGCGCCTGAAGTTCGGGCGTCAATTTTGGGCTCGCAGCAATGTTGCCGAGCATGATGGCACTGAGAAGTCCGACCAACAGCGCGCCGGCAACCGCAGTCCCGACCGCAGAAGCAAGATTGTTGGTAGTCCCACGCAGTGAACCAACGTCGCCTGCGACCTCCTTAGGAGACGATGTTACGAGAACGTTGAACAGCAAGGTGACAAGCGATCCTTGCCCAATGCCGAACAGGACGAGGCCGATAAGAACTGGACCCGCACTCAAGTCGTTGCGCACCACAAAGGCGAGCCAGAGGAGTGCCACTGTGCAGAGAATGAAACCGTATCGGCCGATTTGCGCCGGCGTAAGTTTCTCGTAGAACTTAACGATCAGCATCGCTGCGATGAAGACGGTCAGGTTGAACGGCATCATGGCGATGGCAGTCGCCAGTGGCGAACGGCCCTGCACGATCTGGATGTACAGAGGGATCGAAAAGTTGAGCATCGCCTCCAAAGCCACGACCGAAAACATGGCATAGACCGCCGCGCGTTCCTGCGGGGAGTCGATCACCTGCAAATCCAGCAGCGGCGTCTTTCCATCGGCCTGGCGTTTTCGTGTCCACATCAGGAAACATTGACCAAGCACAATTCCCACCACGATAAAGATCGGCGCCGGTGAGAGGCCCAAGAGATTGAACGGTACGTTTGCTGTGGCGAGTCCCAATCCCCACCGGTTCAGGTTGTTGAAACCGAAACTGATAAGGACAATCGCGGCGGCAGCCAGAACGACACCAACCATGTCGATCTTTACGTCTGGCCGCCCTTGATCCGGCTTAAGTCGGAAGCTGAGCAAAAGTACAAGAGCCGATACAGCGATCAAAATGCCGAAAGCCGGACGCCAGCCGATAAACGTCCCCAGAACGCCGCCAATCAAGAAGGCGAGTACGCCTGCGCCGGCCCGCGCCGAACCAAGTGCGCCAAGTGCGGTCGCTTGCTGTGCGCCCTTATAGTTTTCAGCGATCAGCGCAACGAGCGAGGGAACGATCACAGCACCGGCCGCACCGCTAAGTGCCTGCGCAGTAATCATCATGGTCGCATTGGGGCTGAACGTCATCAGCGTCTGCGCGCCGCCGAAAACCACGACGGCGATACGGAACACGCGCAAGGCACCGAAACGTTGAGTGAGTTTGGCGCCCAGCATCACGAAGCCGGCAACAAGCATGGAATACGCCACGATTCCCGTGGCGACAGTCGTCGGGGGCACCCTGAAGCTCTCGACCATGCCCCCCATTGCAACGGGCAGCGAAGCGACGTTGAAAGACATGATCGCCTGGCCGAGTGCGATTGCGATCATCGGCACCCAGGATTGTCGCACCTCAGCTCTTCCCATCGTTTCCGCTGCCGTCGTCATGATTTTCCTCCGGTCGATTCCTGCGCGCGATGCCAGCGGTCCGCGCTTGCTCGGCTTGTCTGTCATTCCTCAGGCTGCGAGACGAACAGATCCATTCCAAGTCGCTGCGACAGGAATTTCGCGACGAGCTGTCCCTTCACACTGTTGCCGGCTTCATCGAGCGGCGGCGCGAAGGTGCCTAGACCGCCTTTGCCCGGCGATACGGTGACAATGCCCCCGCCGATACCGCTCTTGCCCGGCAGGCCGATGTCGTAGAGCCAATCGCCCGACGTTTCGTACAGGCCCGCCGTTGTCATGACCGCCAGCGCGTAATGGCAGACAATCGGATCGACCACGCGCTCCTTGGTCATCGGATTGACGCCACCATCGGCGAGCGTCGCACCCATCACCGCAAGGTCCTTCGCGCTGACATTCAGCGAGCACTGGCGCGTGTAAAGATCGACAGCTTCCATCGGATCGCAGTAGATCCGGCCGACGCTGAGCAAGAACTGGGCGATGCTCCTGTTGCGGAAATTCGTCTCCAGCGCGGATTTTAGCACCTCTTCATTCATCGGGAGCTTGCGGCCGGCGAACTTGGACAGGCCCTCGTGAATGAACTTCCACTTGGCCTCGTGCGTCGAACCGGGCACCAGACTCGTGGTGGCAATGGCGCCGGCATTCACCATTGGGTTGGTGCGACCGTCAGACGTGCGTTCGATGCCGGCAACAGAATTGAACGCAAAACCGGTGGCATTTGCGCCGAGTTTCTCGCGCGCTTCCTCGGCACCGAGCAGTTGGCAAATCAACGCAAAGAGGAAGGGCTTCGACACACTCATGATTGAGAATTCGTGTTCGGTGTCGCCGGCGGCATGGATGATGCCGTTCGTTTCGACCACGCAGATTCCGAACAAATCGGCGGGCACCCTCGCCAGCGCCGGATAGACTTGCGAATTCTCGCCGTCCGATGTGGATTTGAATTTGGCGTGGGCCTCGGCCACCAGCGTTTCAACAAGGTCTGGAGACGGCAAATGCCCGGTCGAAATATAGGGACGATCAGCGGCCTGCGCAGAAACTTGGTTGTTCATTCGGCAACTCGCTCTGCGGTGGGACTTGCCTCACGAATCGGCTGAATTCACTGGCTGCAAAGATCGATACATGGATCATTCGCCGGGTCCCATTGGACCCAAGGACAATGCGTCTCTTTTTTCACCGGATTTTATAGCGACGAAAAATTACAACCTTTGCAGGCAATTGAACATGGCCTGCATCGCCAGCGCACATGATGGGACTGAGGTCCAATAGTTGTGCGCTGCGGGACTGATCTAATCTCCCAAAAGGCGTACCGATCCGGACCCCCCATGTCCGGCGACGGGATGTTATTGCCGTTGCTGATTGACCAATCAAAGGAAGATTTTGACCATGGCTACGTGCATTGACCATGCAAGCGCAACAAATCACGCGATGCACGTCACCGCGCCTTCATTGGCGATTCTCGTGACGCTTATGGTGCTTTCAGGGTGTTCAAAGGAAGTAGACACAGCGGCACCACAGCCTCGCCCTGTGCGTACCGTCACGGTCGAGCAGCGTGCAGCCGGAGCTACCGTCACCCTGACCGGTCGGATCGAAGCCGAGGATGAAGTGGCGCTTGCATTCCGAATTTCAGGCCGGGTGCTGGAAAACGATCGCAAGCTCGGAGACCGGATCGAGGCCGGACAGGTCGTCGCGCGTCTCGAGGCACAGAATGAACGCAATGCGTTACGCGCGGCGCAGGCCAATCTCGTCGCTTCGCAAGGTCAGTTGACGCAGGCGCGCAACCACTTCGAGCGTCAGGACACCCTGCTCAAGCAAGGCTGGACCACCCGCGCCAATCACGACCAGGCCACCCAGGCTTTGCAGACCGCGGAGTCGCAGGTCGATGCGGCCGAAGCGCAGGTGAAAACCGCCTACGACCAGGTGAGCTTTACTGAGCTCAAGGCGGACGCGCCTGGCGTGGTCACACTGGTAGGCCCCGGTGCGGGCGAAGTTGTGCAAGCCGGCCAGGTGATCCTGCGCGTCGCCCGGCGAGACGGACGCGATGCCATCTTCGACGTCCCGGCACAGGTTATCAGGACTGCGCCAAGCGATCCCCGCGTCACGGTCAATCTTACAGACGATCCAAAGGTGAGCACGACCGGTCGTGTGCGTGAAATCGCGCCGCAGGCCGATCCGGTGACCCGCACTTTCGCGGTCAAGGTCGGCTTGAATGATCCCCCGCCGGCCATGCGACTTGGGGCGACCGTGACGGGACGCATGCAAGGGGATTCCGTGCCCGTAATCGAAATACCCGCAACGGCACTGACCAAAGCCAATAGCCAGCCGGCCGTCTGGATCGTCGACCCCGCAAACCGCACGGTCTCGATCCGTAATGTCGACGTCCTGCGCTACGACCCCGCGCGCGTTGCGGTCTCAGGGGGCCTGACGACTGGCGACGTCATCGTCACCGCGGGCGTACAAGCGCTTCACCCGGGCCAGAAGGTCCGCTTGCTCGGACTGGAGCCGTAGTATGGGCTTCAATCTTTCTGAGTGGGCACTCAATAACCGATCACTAACCGTCTATCTGATGATCATGGCGGTGGTCGCCGGCCTTTTTGCCTTCGTGAAGCTTGGCCGCAACGAAGACCCTTCATTCGTCATCAAGACGATGGTGGTGCAGGCCGCATGGCCCGGCGCAAGTGTCGATGATATGCTCAAGCAGGTCACCGAGCGGCTCGAACGTACGCTGCAGGAAACGCCGAAGCTCGATTTCCTGCGCAGCTTCACGCGCGCCGGCGTCACCACGATCTTCGTCAACCTCAAGGACAGCACGCGCGGGCGGGAGATTCCCGATATCTGGTATCACGTGCGCAAAAGCATCAGTGACATGCGCCACACCCTCCCCACGGGCGTTGTCGGACCGGGCTTCAACGATGAATTCGGCGACACATTCGGAATTATCTACGGCTTCACCGCGGATGGATTTACGCATCGCGAGCTTCGCGACTATGTCGAAGATGTGCGCTCGAAGCTGCTGCATGTGCGCGACGTATCCAAGATCGAGATTCTGGGCGCACAGGACGAAAAGATTTTCGTTGAATTCTCGATGGAAGAGCTGGCCAGCCTCGGGATTGACCGCTCGGCGCTGATCGCGGCGCTGCAGGCGCAAAACGTCGTGCAGCCGGCTGGTACGATACAGACCGGCAATGAAACACTTTCGCTGCGCGTGTCGGGCGCCTTCCGATCCGAGGAAGACGTTGCGAACGTCAACTTCGCCGTCGGCGGCCGCATGTTGCGCTTGAGCGACATCGCGCGGATCCGGCGCGGCTTTGACGACCCGCCGCAACCGCTGTTTCGCGTCAACGGCCAACCCGCCATCGGCCTCGCCATCGCCATGCGAGACGGCGGCGATATTTTGGCTCTTGGCAGGAATATCAAGAGCGCCATTGCCGAGGCCACTGCAGATCTACCGTTAGGCGTGGAACCGAGACTGGTCGCCGACCAGGCAGCCACCGTCGACAGCGCCATATCCGAGTTCATGACATCGCTGTGGCAGGCGGTGGCGATCATCCTTCTCGCCAGTTTCGTCAGCCTCGGTTTCCGTCCCGGCCTGGTAATCGCTTCTGCCATTCCGCTCACGCTCGTTGTCGTCTTCTCTATCATGCAGATTTCGAACATCGATATGCAGCGTATTTCGCTTGGCGCGCTCATCATCGCGCTTGCGCTGATGGTAGACGATGCCATGACTACGACGGACGCAATGCTGACGCGGCTCGCGCAGGGCGACGATAAGATTCAGGCCGCGACATTCGCCTTTCGCACCTATGCCTTTGCCATGCTTGCCGGCACGCTCGTAACCATTGCCGGCTTTGTTCCTGTCGGCTTTGCCGCGAGCGGTGCTGGCGAGTACACCTTCTCGCTATTCGCTGTCGTCGCCATCGCGTTGATCGTGTCGTGGTTTGTCGCCGTCCTGTTCGCACCGTTGCTGGGCGTAGCGATTCTCGCTCCACCCAAGGCGGCAGTGTCCTCGAAGCCGGGTTGGGTTTTCCGGATGTACCGCGCCTTCCTCACCTGGGCGCTGCGCGCAAAATGGCTGACGATCGCCGCGACACTCGCAATGTTTGTCGCTTCGCTCTTCGCGATACGCCTCATTCCCAATCAGTTCTTCCCGGCGTCCGATAGGCCCGAACTTCTCGTCGACATGACGCTGCCGCAAAACGCCTCGATTTTCGCGAGCGAATCCGTGGCACGCCGGCTGGACGACGTTCTCAAGGACGATCCTGACGTCGCACGCTGGAGCACCAATGTCGGACGCGGCGCGATACGCTTTTATCTGCCGCTGAACGTGCAGCTTCCGAATAACTTCTTCAGCCAGGCCGTGGTCGTCGCCAAGGACGTTGCCGCACGCGAGCGCCTGCGGGTGAAGCTCGAAAAAATCCTCGCCAATGATTTCCCCAACCTCGTCAGCCGTGTTTCCACACTTGAACTTGGTCCCCCAGTTGGCTGGCCGATCCAGTACCGCGTCAGCGGTCCCGAGATATCGCAGGTGCGCGAGATCGCCCTGAAGCTGGCCCAGGTGATGGCGAAAAATCCGCAAGTTGTGCACGTCAACTACGACTGGTTCGAGCCTGCCCGGCAGGTGCGTATTCAGATCGACCAGAACGAGGCGCGCCTGCTGGGGCTGAGCTCGCAGGCGCTAGCGAGCGTGCTCAACACGGTCATTACCGGCAGCCCCATCACGCAGGTGCGTGACGACATCTATCTCGTCGACGTCATTGCCCGTGCGACCGACGAAGAGCGCGTCTCCCTCGATACGCTGCGGTCGATCCAGGTGCCGCTCGCGAACGGACGCACCGTGCCGCTCAGCCAATTTGCGACCTTCACCTATGACCAGGAACAACCGCTAATCTGGCGGCGTGACCGCGTCCCGACACTCACGGTTCAGGCAGACGTCCAAAACGGCGTGCTCCCCGCAACGGTCGTTGAAGCCCTGGGGCCATCGATCGCCGAGCTGAACAAGAGCTTGCAGCGGCCTTACCGGATCTCCGTGGGCGGCGTCGTCGAGGACAGCGCCCAAGCGCAAGCCTCGGTGGTCGCTGTGGTGCCGGCAATGTTGCTGATCATGTTCACCGTCCTGATGGTACAACTGAGAAGCTTCTCTCGCCTGTTCATCGTTCTGAGCGTAGGGCCGCTCGGACTGATCGGTGTCGTTGGAGCTTTGCTGCTGTCCGGCAAGCCGCTTGGATTCGTCGCCATTCTCGGAATTCTGGCGCTGCTCGGCATGATCACCAAAAATGCGGTAATTCTCATCGACCAGATCGAATCCGAAAGGCGTCAGGGCAAGGGCGTGTGGCAGGCGGCGGTCGATGCCAGCAGCACGCGGTTCCGTCCGATCATGCTGACGGCGATTTCGACGGTTCTCGGCATGATACCGATCGCGCCGACAGTATTTTGGGGGCCGATGGCTTTCGCCATCATGGGCGGACTGCTCGTCGGGACAATCCTCACGCTGGTCTTCCTGCCGACGCTGTATGTCGCGTGGTTCCGTGGGAAGGAAGGGGATTCGAACGCGAAACTCGCGACAGCGAAATGACGCAATACCGGCATAGTGGTGTGAGTAGGCATGGCGAAACAACCGAAGTCTGATCGCGATCCAGTGCTTGTCGACCTTGCTCTGCAGGGAGGCGGCTCGCATGGCGCCTTCACGTGGGGCGTGCTGGATCGTCTTCTGGAAGAGCCCTGGCTGCGCATCGATGGCATATCGGGCACGTCTGCCGGCGCAATGAACGGCGCCGTGCTGGTCGCCGGATACGCCGCGGGCGGCGCGGAAGGCGCGAGGGCCGCGCTCGATGCTTTCTGGAAACGAGTTTCGCACTCGGCGCGATTCAGTCCCATCCGCCGCAGCCCGCTGGATGTCATGCTGGGACGGTGGACGTTGGATACCTCACCATTCTATCTCGCCTTCGATTTGGCGAGCCGCGTTTTCTCTCCCTACGATCTGGCCCCGCGCGGCACAAACCCGCTGCGCGATGTCCTCGCCGAGTCCGTCGATTTCGGGGAGCTCGCGCGTGCTCAGATCAAACTGTTTGTCACGGCCACCAATGTACGGACTGGGCGCGGGCGCGTTTTTCGCAACGACGAGATCACACCGGACGTTCTTCTGGCGTCGGCGTGTCTGCCGACCCTGTTCCAGGCCGTTGAAATTGAAGGCGAGCCCTATTGGGATGGAGGCTATTCCGGCAATCCCACGATCACGCCCCTCGTCCGCGAATGCAAATCGCAGGATACGCTTCTCGTCGCCGTCAATCCCGTAGAACGGTCTGGCACGCCGCGATCTGCGCGCGAAATCCTCGACCGGTTGAACGAGGTTTCGTTCAACTCCACGCTGCTCAAGGAGCTGCGCATGATCGCGCTGTTGCGGAAGGTCGCCGATGCGGGGAGCAGCGAGGGCGCGCAGTGGGCACATATGCGTATTCACCTGATCGCAAGTGAGCTGCTTTCCACGCTTGGCGCATCTTCCAAGTTCAACGCTGAATGGGATTTTCTGCGCATGCTGCGCGACGAAGGCCGGCGTGCGGCCGAAACGTTCATTAGCGCGAAAGCCGACAACATTGGCAAGCAATCGTCCATCGACCTCGACGTTCTACTGCAGCAGGTCTGACGCATGGGTCTTCTTGGTATTCTCGCAGCCCTTGGGCTTCTCATTTGGCTTTCGTTTCGCGGCTGGAGCGTCCTTCTGCTCGCCCCGGCTGTTGCACTGTTTGCGGCCGCAACCGCACACGAACCCCTCCTCGCCCACTGGACCCAGACGTTTATGGGCAGTGCGGCGCAATTCATCGCGCAATTCTTTCCGATATTCCTGCTCGGTGCGTTGTTTGGAAAACTCATGGATGACAGCGGGTCGGTGCAGACCATCGCCAGTTTCATGGGTGAGAAGCTTGGGCACCAGCGCGCAATCCTTGCGGTGGTGCTGGCCGGCGCGCTCGTCACCTATGGTGGCGTCAGTCTCTTCGTCGCCTTTTTCGTGCTGGCGCCGATGGCGCGGGCACTATTTCAGGCAGCCAACATACCGCAGCGGTTGATGCCGGCCGCGATCGCTCTCGGCACCTCGACGTTCACAATGTCGGCGATGCCGGGAACGCCGGCAATCCAGAACACGATTCCGATGCCCTTCTTTGGCACGACGCCCTTTGCAGCGCCGGGCTTAGGCATCATCGCCTCGATCATCATGCTCATATTCGGGCTCTGGTGGCTCGGCCGCGCCGAAGCTTCGGCCCGGCGATCCGGCGAAGGCTTCGGCGGTACCGCCGATGTCGCGACCAAAGACGTTGCAGATAATCAGTTCATCCGCGAACGCGCCACGACCGCGCACGAGTTCGACCCGGCCGAGATTTCGCACGGCAAGCACACCGATGCCGCCCCGTCGATCGTGACGGCGGTCTTGCCGCTTTTGGTCGTGGTGGGCTTGAACCTGCTCCTGTCGATCTTCGTTCTGCCGCGACTTGATTTCTCGTTCCTCGCCGAAGAACGCTGGGGCGGCACCTCGCTCGCCGCGGTCGCGGGCGTTTGGTCGGTCGCGGTGGCGCTTGCTACCGCCAGCGTCACGCTCATCGTCGTCAACTGGCAGCGACTTCCCGACGTCCGCGCCAGCATGGACGCCGGCGCGAACGCGGCCGTACTGCCGATCTTTGCCGTCGCAAGCCTCGTCGGATTTGGCGCGGTCGTTGCCGCGCTACCGGCCTTCGCGCTGGTGCGGGACTGGGTCCTCTCGATTGCGGGCGGACCACTCGTCTCGCTTGCCATTGCCACGAATGTTCTCGCCGCCTTGACCGGTTCGGCGTCCGGCGGATTGACTATCGCCCTTGACGCGCTCGGCGAAACATATCTGCGGCTTGCCACCGAAACCGGAATTGATCCGGCGTTGATGCACCGCATTGCCGTGATCGGTTCGGGCACGCTCGACAGCTTGCCGCACAATGGCGCGGTGGTGACGCTGCTCGCGGTTTGCGGATCAACGCACAGCAAGAGCTATTTCGACATGGTCATGGCGAATATCGTCGGCCCGGTCCTGGCTCTGGTGGCCGTGATATTCTTGGGGTCGATGCTCGGATCGTTCTAGCGACCGGTCAGCGTGCACACGAAAAGAGCCATCACCAATCCGACGAGAAGAGAGCCGACCACCGGCCATTGACTCAGGAATTTGTCGGTTCGCTCCATTATGGCGCCGAGACCACGGATAGCGCGCATGACGCGTCTATTGGACCCAAGGCCTACGTACTTTTTGCCATCGTTTCACGGGGCAAAGTTTCAACCCGGATCGGCTGTCTTGTCTGAAAATATCGCAAGATGGCGAAACAGGCCGCGGCCGCTGCAAGATGCTTAAAAGTATGTCCGCTTAAAATCGAACCGAAAGAATAGATCGCTCCGTCGTAGAACTCGAACAGCTTTGCCAGCGCATATAACGCCGCAGCGACAAGCCAATACGATGTACCGCTGAATTTCGGCGAAAAGAAAACGAAAAGCACCGGCACCGCGATGCAAGGAAAAAATTGCACCCAGCCATACAATCGCAGATCGCCGTTCGCGCGCCACAGCAAGAGACTGATGACGCCGACGACGATCAACGGCCACAAGAGGATGGCTCCCGCTTTGGCGTCTAGCCTGTCCTCTATCGCAATTGCAAGTATCGCCATGAAACCGACTGCCATCGGCAGCCTATCCCAGAACAGCGTGTGGTCGTTCGGGTCAAGGTGATAGTACCCCGAGCCAAAACCAGTCATCAGGATTCCAAGAAATAGCGCAGCGATCGCAGGGTCTCGACGACATTGCCATAACCCCGCCGCGCCAACCGCGATGAACGGCAGATTCGATATGACGTTCCAAAAATGCGGAATGCCGAGGATCGTCCGCTGATCGGCGAACTCGTGATAGTTCTGATTCTGGGTTATCGGCGGCAACAGCAGCAAGCCGAGCATCGACGCGACCATCACACTGACGAAGACGAGAACGCGGCGATTGTTGTTCACGGTTCCGGGCATCATTTGAGCACGATAGCAAAGGCCGCGGCGAAAGTCCGTACGCGCTGCACCCTACTTCACTCGCATTAGTGCTCGCGGGTTCGGTAACCCGACTCGAATGCGTTCCGAAAAATCCGGTGCGTTGTCGGCCGCCTCCGCCACCGCATTGATCTGCGAGCGTCGACGCAGTTCTTCGAAAGGGAGCGTCGTGTCGACCCGGCCGGAATAGTAGAGATAGCTGTCGATCAGACCGTTGAGCAGATGACGAATGTCGAAGCGCCCGGTTCGACCTGCGGCGTTCGCATAACGAATGATGTTGATCGTGCAACTGTTGCTCAGCAGGTGATAGAACTCCGGATTGTCTGCAAGCTCATTGATCCGATCCAGGTAGACCAGGAGCAGCCGGCGCACGTCGGCTGGAGATGAGTTCAGACGATAGAGATAAACCGCCTCCTTCCGATAGTTGGTGCGCACGCGCACAAGATCGTGCTCGTCACCGACCACGTAAATAAGCTCGAACTGCTTGAAGAGAGAAGCAATCGGATTGAAGCCCTCTCCCACTTCCGGGCGGGTTTCGATGGAGATGCTCAGCGGCGGAGCATTGTCGAAAAGGAAGCTCAGGAACGTATGTCCGACTATCCCCTCGCTCCAGTAGGACACGTAGAAATCAAGGCCCGTCAGGTGGGACAACTGCACCTCACGGTCTTCGTAGCGCACCGTGAAATCATCTCGGCTGCGATAGGCGAAGTTCCGAACTCCAGTGATGCGCACGCGGTCGCCGTCGACGATTGCGCGCGGCATGACCCCCACTTCGGGGCGCCACGGTCGATCATGCGAGGGCGGGATGGATATCCACCAGGCGATCACCCCGAGGCACAGGGCGAGGAAGAGCAATGTTTTGCTGCGCAACCGCGAAATCCAGAGGACCCAAACTGCGACAGCGGCAAAGCAAATCGCCGCGGCAAGACGCAGTTCAGGCCACGGCAGATTCGAATAGTAAATTGCCAGCGTGCACCACGCGATGAGCAGAACCTGGCACAGGATCCAGATTGCTTTGCCGAGCCAGCGGAAACACCTGGACACGATGTTGCGGCCTGGCCTCAATGCGCCTGCGTCTTGAACGAGATTCTGCACGAGTCGCTGCGGGTTGCTTTTACGACTTTACAATGAGGTTCAGATATTTCTGCCACCACGCATCGCGCGAATGTGATGCCAACGCCCCAGTTACGGCAACGGCCGCAAGCAAAAACAGCGTGATCGCCGCGTAGGTCAGCCAGTGACGCCGAGGGCTGGGCTTTGGGTCTCGATCCGGCTCGGTCAACTTCAACCTCCCGGCCCAGTCGTGGGCCATCAAATTAACCGCTATTTGCGGTGGTAACGATTGCCCCAAAGGCCAACGACACTTGGTCGACTTCATTCGGTAACATAGCGGGCAACAGCCTGTTGAGGAAATTCTGACGTGTTTCGCACACTGCAAAAAGTCTTCCGACCGTCCCCAAATGACAGCCTTGCCGCGTCATTTTTGCGTCTTGGATGGCTTGGTTTCTGGATGCAGGCCGCGGTTGGGATCGTTCCCCTTGCGCTCACGATTTACGCGCTGGTCTTTGGTCGAAATCCTGCGCCGGGTACACGCGCGGGCTTTCCGTTGATCCAATACCTGTCGCTTGCCGGCCTTCTGGTGCTCGTGTTCACCACGCTGTGGTTCTACCGCTACACGCGGCTAGCCGTCCGTATTGCTGACCCGCAGCGCCGTCCCGACGAAGCCGCAATTCAGGGAACGGTGTGGACAGGCATCAAGGCGAGCACGGTCGGGATCCTGTTTTCGATGATCGTCATGTTTTTCGAAGTCGGACAGCTGCTGATTTATTTTCTTCGGGCGCCCCAGGCAGGCATTCCGGTTATCCAGACGACGAGCGGCGGTCCGGCGAGCTGGGTATCCGCAGCCGACATCGCTGGGCTAATGGCGCTCCTACTCACGATGTTCGTCGAAGTTGCCGTGCTCGCCTTCAGCCTGTGGCTTTTGTACCGGACGACGAGCCCTTCCGTGGAATTTCCTTATGCGAGCGGCAGGATCAGTGATCCTTGATCATGACCTCTGGCAGGACAACGGACGTACATTTTCTCTATCGCCATCTTTGCTTTCCGAGTTCTCGAACATGAAGCATGATGGTGCCGTACGAACTTCGCTCTTGTTGATAGCGTCGATCGTTACTCTCGCTGCGCTTTATTATTCGCAGGCGGTCATGGCGCCGGTGACGTTCGCACTGTTTACAGTGGCCATTGCGTGGCCGCTGCAAAGCGCGCTGCAAAGACGCATCCCGGTCTTGATGGCGCTCGTTGTCACGATCGTTGTGACACTGGCCGTCCTCGCAATTCTCATTTTATTGGTGGCCTGGGGATTCGGACTGGTTTTCCAATGGGTCATCAACAACACTGCTCGCATTCAGACGCTTTATGCGCAGGCCACGGAATGGTTAGACAGCCATGGCGTATCGATCACCAATCTTGTCGCAGACAGTTACAATCCGGGATGGATCATCGGTGCCATCCGCGAGATCGGCGGCCGGAGCTACGGTCTTATATCCTTCATCGTTATTGCCTTTGCCTTCATCGTGCTCGGATTACTTGAAGTCGATATTGCACGGAAAAATGTCGAACACCTGAACAGCTCGTCGCTGCGGCAGTCGCTTCTGCTGGGCGCCAAAGAGATCGCTGAGAAATTTCAAAAATATATGGTGGTGCGGACCACCATGAGCCTCCTGACCGGCGTCGTAGTGTGGAGCTTCGCGTTAGTTGCCGGCATTGAGCTCGCGACGGCATGGGGCGTGATCGCCTTTGTTCTGAACTACATACCGTTTCTCGGCCCGCTGATTGCGACCGTTTTTCCCACGCTTTTTGTTCTTGTTCAGACTGGATCCTGGCAGGTCTGCTTTGCTGTGTTTGTAGGTCTCAACGTCATTCAGTTCGTCATAGGCAGCTATCTCGAGCCGCGAATTGCCGGCGCCGCTTTGTCCATGTCTCCATTCATTGTCCTGCTCGCGGTATTTTTCTGGAGCTTTCTCTGGGGGATCGCCGGCGCTTTTATCGGCTTGCCGATCACGATCGCCATTTTGACGATCTGCGGGCAGCACAAATCCACCGAGTGGATTGCATTGCTTCTCTCGGCTGGGGAAAGAAAGTCGGCCTGACAACCAGTTCAGGCCGGGCGAGCTTTGCAGACGTAAAACTTGTCTTTGCAGCGATCGCGGCAGACCCGGTTTGATCTCTTGCTCTCATAGACAAGATTACAATGGCTATTGCACTTCCTCAGTTCCGCGTTGCACTGAGGTGTCGCAGTTCGTCCGACCGATCCTGTCGCAATGACGAATGAAAGTCCGAGCAACGACGCGATACCGATCCGCCAAAGCGTCATGTAAATCTCCCGACAGACTTTTTACGTGCAGGCGATGCATCGTAAAATCGGTCTTTGACGGCGAGATATTGGACCTCAGTCCAATGCACGGATGTTCCACCGGCAATATGATTGCGCGACCACATGTCGTCCCTTGCTCAAACGCCGAGACCAGAAAACAGCCCGACTGACGAGACCGCCACGTTGCGCAAAATCTCGTCCGCCTATTGGCGCGGCGGTGGATGGGGTTTGGGGTGGCGGATGGGGTCCTGGTTGGGGTGGCGGATGGGCCCCGGTTGGGTTGCCTGGGGACCCGGGTCCTGGCTGGGGGTGGCGCCGCCCGGCTGGGGTTGGGGTGGACCGCGCTACGTCGTGGCGCCGGGGTTTTATGGAGGCGGCTGTGTCGTTCGACGACTCGTGCCGGGTCCATGGGGTCCACGCTACGGTTTTGGTGAACCGCTGCTGGTGAGAGTCGACCGGTTTTGTCCGGAAAGACCTCTGGCGCTAGCGCAACGATATCTGCAATCCGTTCAGATCAACTGACGGGTTGACGCCCTGCCGTCCACGCAATTCAAGGACGACTCCCTGCCAATTGCGCAAACGAAATGTCCCTGGTCGTCCCGGGTCGGCGACGGTCGAGAAAATTCCATGGATGTTCGCGGCGGTCCGCATGTTGTAGGCGCGGCCGACCAAATCCACACGCGTCGCACCGAACGGACCGACGCTCACACCGCCTACACGTAATGGATAACGCTCACCCATCAATCGCAAGGTGCCGCTGCCGCCGCCAACAACGAATTGGGCCCGGGTGATCGTAATACGGATCGAGCCGGTTGCCGCGCGGGCCTCGACCGGGATCCAGGCAAGCATCGCCGCCAGCGCCAGCGTCGCCAAGCCCAAGTTCATCGCGCACTTCAAGACAGGCATTGTTCGGTCACAATTAGACGAGTTTGGCGCGAAGCCGCTTGAACTCATCGTCCGATATCGATCCTGACTTCCGTAGCTGGTCGAGCTTGGTGATCTCATCCGCCACGCTAAAGCCGACAACACGGCGCAGCTCATCGCGCGCCTGCTGGGCTTGCTGAACATTACGCTCCGCCATCCCCCTTCCCTGGGTAATCAGGTAGGCGAGGATGCCGAGGTACGAAAACAGGACAAGTCCGATCACCCACAGCGCCTTACCCCAACCGGAGATGTCGTGACGCCTGACCAGATCACTGAAGATGACAACGAGCAGCCAGAACCAGACGACAAATGCAAAGATGGCAAGCACGTTCATCAAAAAATTCGAATAGGTATATCCGCCGTCAAAGAACATCCCGATCTCCCTGTTCCATAGATCTCCGGACAGATTTGTGACTCAATGCGAACGCCGGTCGAATTGGACCAAGGGCCAATGCCCTTGAAAGTCCCCGTTTCGCTAGCGGCTCGCCTGCTCGGTATCAGCTTCAATTGATGCGTTTGGATCCGCGCCCCGCGGTCAAAAACCGTTGGAAAACGGCGTCCGGACGTGCCCACGTCCGATGACCGATGTATTTGTTTGCATGGCCCGGCCCCGGGACCGTTACAGAAAGGCCCGACCCATGAAGCGCCGCGCCAATCTCACGCGGGAACAGGCCGAAGGGCTTGCGATTCAGGCGCTCGCCTTCATTGCCGGGGACAGCGAAAGGCTTGGCCGGTTTCTGGCCGTCACGGGGATTGGGCCTGCCGAGATTCGCACTGCCGCACGTGAACCGGGCTTTCTCGTCGGCGTGCTCGACTACATGACTTCCGACGAGCAATTGATCGGTGCCTTTGCCCGAGAAGCAGATCTGGACCCCACCGACATTGAAAGGGCTCGCGCTGTGCTCGGTGGCGGCACGTGGGAGCGTGAGGTGCCATGAATTTCTGTCGGGATTGCCTCGCCGCTACCGACGATCGCGCGACGCGCTGTCCCGCCTGTCGCTCGCCACGATTGGTACGCCACCCGGAGGCAGCCTCGCTCAGCATCGCGCACATCGATTGCGATGCGTTCTACGCCACCATCGAAAAGCGCGACGATCCGACGATTGCCGACAAGCCAGTGGTGGTCGGCGGCGGCAAGCGTGGTGTCGTCGCCGCCGCATGTTATGTCGCGCGCACCTACGGCGTCCGCTCCGCCATGCCAATGTTCGAAGCGAGGCAACGTTGTCCCGACGCCGTGGTTATCAAACCGAACATGGCAAAATACGTTCAGGTCGGGCGTGAAGTCCGTAGGGCCATGTTTGATCTCACGCCACTGGTCGAACCGCTCTCGATCGACGAAGCATTCCTCGATCTGACCGGTACCGAGCGATTGCACGGCATGTGCCCGGCAAGGGTGCTGGCGCGATTTGCCGCCAAAGTCGAACGCGACCTCGGCATTACGGTATCGATAGGTCTATCCGCCAACAAATTCCTTGCAAAAGTTGCCTCCGATCTCGACAAGCCCCGCGGCTTCGCCGTCCTGGGACAAACCGAGGCTCCATCATTCCTCGCGGAAAAACCGGTCGGCTTCATCTACGGTGTCGGTGCGGTGAGCGCGGCGAAGCTTGCGGGCGACGGATTCCGTATGATCGCTGATCTGCAACGCACCGACGAGCGCGACCTGATGCGACGATATGGTGAGGAAGGCGCGCGGTTATGGCGGCTCGCTCGCGGAATAGACCAACGCACCGTTGACCCCGAGCGCGACACAAAAAGCGTCTCGGCGGAAACCACCTTCGAGCGCGACATCGGCGAGTTTCGGCCGCTGGAGCAATATCTGTGGGAACTGACTGAACGCGTCTCAAGCAGACTCAAGGCCAATGCCCTCTCCGGCTCGACCGTTACGCTGAAACTCAAGAGCGCCGACTTCAAGATCCGCACGAGGGCGCGTGCTCTCGGCGCGCCAACCCAGCTCGCCTCGCGCATCTTTGCCGCAGGCCGCGATCTCCTCACGCATGAAGTCGGGACCACCCGCTTCCGTCTGATCGGAATTGGCGTCAGCAATCTCGAAGACGCGGACGGCGACGATCTGGCTGATCTTCTGGACCGCCGGGCGGCGGACGCCGAGCATGCGGTCGACCGGCTGAGGTTGAAATTCGGCCGCAGCGCCGTGGTGAAAGGTCTCAGCCTGGACGAGGACTAGGCGTTCAAGGACACGGCTTGCCGTCTTTCAAATCCAGCGACGTCATCTCACCCTTTATGGTGAAATCGGTGTAGTCGAGGATTAGCGCGCGCGAGACGCCATTCTCGAAGAGTTCAAAGCCGATCGAATAAACGGGCGTTTGCTCGCCGCCATGCTCCGACGTCTCGTCGAGCTTATCAAAATAACTGATCGTAACCGGCCAACGCATGAGATTGGCCATGGCGGGCACTTTTGCGCTCGCATCATCCGGGGCCTTGTCGCCGGGCGGGATCGGGCGACCGATTACCGTCAGTGTATTGTAGAGCTTCTCGCCGGTTTCCGAACCGTCATAGACCGGAAGCTCGAGCAGCGATTTGCCGGCACGCGCGGCGGCAATTATTCGACGCATGTGTTCTGTGGGAAACACCGCCCCGCTCGGGACATTGAAATTCTTTTGTGTCGGCTTGCTCAGGCTGACGGCCACGGTTTTCGTATTCCGCTCGGCCTCTCCATCGACAACATCCGTCCGGCGTTCGTTGAACAGGTTCTCGGAACTGAACCGAAACTTCTTGGCGTTGCCGTCTTCCCAAGTGGTCGAGCGCAGGTCGCTCAGCGCAGCTTTGCCCTCGCCGGAATCAATCTCCGACACCTGGCGAAACTTCAGCTCGAAACCCTCGCAGGCATTGCCGGAAAAATCATAGAGTATGCGTCCGCGGATCGCCTCGATGCCACGACTGCTGTGCGACTTGGACAAAGTGAGATCGTAAACGGCCCGATGCGGCGCCAGCAAAATAGTGTCCGCAGGCGGAGCCGCGGAAGGACGATCAGTGGTCGCGGCGGTGACTGCCATCGTCAGAATGACGAAAGAGAAGAGCCTAACCTTAAAAAGAGTGTTCATGATTTGTGGCCTCACTCGCGATCCGGCGCTGTATGCGAGCCAGAGGGCTGCAGGATCTGGGCAAGATAGAGGCCGCCGGAGATTCCGGCAACAGCGCCGGCATGGCTTGCGCGGTGGCCCGGGGTCGGCCCAGGATCATACCCGTGACAGACGCGGTGGAGGTTCAGAATGCCCGGAACGATTGAAAAGAAACTCGCGAATATCGGCGTTACCCTGCCGACTCCCGCGAGTCCCATTGCCAACTACGTGCCATTCGTGCGCAGCGGCAACATGCTCGTGGTATCCGGCCAGATCTGCTTTGGCGATGACGGCAAACTCGTCGCTAAGGGCCAACTCGGCGGCGCTGTTTCAATCGAGGATGGACAAAAGGCGGCACGTGCCTGTGCGATCAACCTGTTGGCACATTTAAGGGCAGCTTTGGGCGATCTCGACAAGGTCTCCCGGGTCGTGCGTTTGGGCGGATTCATCAATTCGGCCGCAGGTTTCGTTGACGGCCCCAAAGTAATGAATGGCGCCTCCGATCTTATGGTCGAGGTTTTTGGCGACAAGGGACGGCACGCGCGCACCACAGTTGGAGTGTCCGCCCTGCCCGGGGACGCTGCGGTCGAAGTTGAAGGTATTTTTGAAGTCGCCGGCACCTGACCCAGTGCCTGACATGGGCAGCGCAGACCGGCTCACCGCACTCCCGATCGCACATCGCGGTCTTCACGATCTTTCTGCCGACGTGATCGAGAACACGGCCGCGGCTTTCTCCGCGGCGGTGGCGGCCGGCTATGGCATCGAGACCGATCTCCAGATCAGCGCCGATGGTGAGGCCATGGTGCATCACGACGATGCGCTCGGCCGACTTACCGAGGGCAGCGGTACCCTCGCCGAGATGAGCGCGGGTCAGATCCAGGCGGTTCGCTTCAAGGCCGGAGGCGGACGCATCCTCACGTTAGGCGAGTTATGCGGCATCGTCGGCGGACGCGTCACGCTGCTTCTGGAACTGAAAAGCCACTTTGACGGCAATTTGCGCCTAGTTGAGCGCGTCGTTGAAGTGCTGAAAAGTTATGCGGGGCCAGTCGCAGTGATGTCGTTCGATCCGGATTTGATTGAGGCCGCGCGGCATGCGGCGCCCACTTTAAGACGTGGAATCGTGGCCGAGCGGAACTATTCGCATCCTGAATGGAACAATCTGCCTCGCGTACGGAAACAAAATATGGCGTGGCTTTTGCACGCCCCCCGCTCCCGTCCGCAGTTCATTGCCTATTCCGTCAGAGATTTGCCGGCGGTGGCACCTTTGGTTGCCCGCGGGATATTCGGACTGCCGTTACTCACCTGGACTGTCCGCAGCGAAGATGATCGGCGACGCGCCTCGCGCTGGGCCGACCAGATCATATTTGAGGGGTGGAGACCGTAGGGTCGCGGTCGGGAACGGGCGCACCGCCCTGCGCGAAATAGACCGGAGGAGCCGATGGCTTTGAAAATCATGCTGACGGCAGCGACGATCGCTCTCGGTTTTCTGGGCCTCTGCGCCGCACCAGCGGGAGCCGAACCAGGTCGCATGCACCGAGCTCGGATGCCATCCCATTCCAACCGGTTGCCACCCGCAAATAGGCTACAATTGGGATGGAATCCCGACCGGCTTCGATATTGTCGTCTGTCAGCCCTCGCGAGTCCGCCAAAGTCTGGGGTGAATTTCCAACGCTTTCAGGGGTAAATTCGGGGAAGGACGTCCTGCCCGATGACCAATCTCGAAGTTCGCATCCGGATCGCGCGATCGCTTGCCGAGGTCAGTGCCGCGGCATGGAACAATTGCGCCGGCTACACGTCGGGGCAGTCAGTTAAAGCAGTACATGAAGCGGAACTCACAGCTGTGGATAATTCATCCACTGAATTATCTACACGAGGCCAAGGAAATAACCCTTTTATATCTCATGAGTTTTTGTCATCGCTTGAGGAGTCTTACTCGGTCGGCGCGAGAACGGGCTGGCAGCCGCGGCACCTACTCGCGGAGGACATCAACGGGGTGCTTCGGGGCGCGGCGCCCTGCTACGCAAAGAGCCACTCCCGCGGCGAATACGTTTTCGACCATGGCTGGGCCGAGGCCTTTGAGCGCGCCGGGGGCGACTACTATCCGAAACTGCAAATCGCGGTTCCATTTACGCCGGTGACTGGGCCTCGCCTGTTCGCGGCCCCCGGCCCTGCAGCTGACCCGGTCCGTGGAGCTCTCGCCGACGCGGTTGTCGAAATAACCAGAGCGAGCGATCTGTCTTCCGCGCACGTCACGTTCCTGACCGAACAGGAATGGCGCTCGCTCGGCAAACGGGGCTTTTTGCAACGCACGGACCAGCAGTTTCATTGGGAAAATGCCGACTACACAAGCTTCGATGATTTCCTGAACCGTCTTGCTTCACGCAAGCGCAAGACCATCAAGCGCGAGCGCAAGGAAGCGTTGAGCGCAGCAATAGAGGTTTGTTGGCTGACCGGCTCGGATCTGACCGAAGCCGTGTGGGACGCCTTCTTCTCGTTCTATATGGAAACCGGCTCGCGCAAATGGGGCCGCCCCTATCTGACCCGTGATTTCTTTTCCGTGGTCGGTCAGAAAATGAGCGACCGCATTCTCCTCGTCATGGCACGGCGGGCCGGTCGCTGGATCGCGGGCGCCATCAATTTCATAGGCGCGGACACTTTGTTTGGCCGCAACTGGGGCGCCGTCGAGCACCATCCGTTTTTGCATTTCGAGCTCTGCTATTACCAGGCCATCGACTATGCCATCACAAACGGACTGAAGCGGGTCGAGGCCGGCGCCCAAGGCGAGCATAAACTTGCCCGAGGATACCTTCCGCACACGACTTATTCCGCCCATTTCATCGCCAACCCCGGCTTGCATCGGGCCATCGCCGATTACTTGTCGCGTGAACGCGCTTATGTTCAGGCAGCATCCAGGGAGCTTGCGGCGGCGACGCCGTTCCGCAAGGATTTGGTTGAACAGGAATAGGCGTGGGTCAGCTACGGTTTGCTCAGGATCACACGCAGGGTTGAAACCGATCGGGGGAGCCGATGCCGAGCTATGATCCAAACAACATCTTTGCCAAGGTCCTGCGTGGCGAACTGCCCTGCTACAAGGTCTATGAGGACGACAAGGTTCTCGCCTTCCTCGACATCATGCCCCGCTCGCCTGGACATACGCTGGTGCTTCCGAAAGCCCCTGCCCGTAATATTCTCGACGTCGGCGCCGACGATCTCGCACATGTGGTCGCCACCACGCAAAGGGTTGCCAAGGCAGCGATGAAAGCGTTCTCCGCCGACGGCATTACCATCCAGCAGTTCAACGAGGGCGCCGGTGGCCAGGTGGTTTTCCACCTGCACGTTCATGTCATTCCTCGAAAGGCCGGGGCCACGATGAAGCCGCCAGCAAGCGAAAAGGAAAAGCCCGACGTGTTGGCCGAGCATGCGAAGAAACTCGCAGCCGCCATCGAAACGGTGTGAGCTAGCGCCCGAACAGGAAACCGCCGAGCAAGAGCATCGCCTCGCCGACAAGAACGGCGGCAAACACCGACCGTTTGATGCAAATGAAGGCAACAAACCCGCACGCCGCTGCGGCTATGCGTACGGCAAGCGGAATGTTGTCGAGCGTACCGCTTGGAAAAAGAATGAGCTTGGCGATGACCGCCGCAAGAATGGCTGTTGCCACCGCGCGCGACCAAACGACGATCTCCGAGTCTTCATTGAGCCCGCGAGCCAGCACCAGCCCGAGCGCCCGCCAGATTTCATTGGGCAGAAACCCGACCAGGATCAGCACCAGATAAGGTGACAGCTCAACGGTGGTCACTCGGCCGCCTCCCGGAAACGATGAACGACATAGGCCGCGGTGCCGCCAACGACACCCGTCCACATGATGTCGAGGCCAACATCGAACGCCGAAAGGATCGGCCCGAGAATGAGACCGAAAACGAGCGCCAGCCGGTCCACGAGCATGTGGGCATTACGCACCGTGGAAATCAAAAACGACAATGGAGTGAGAAACAGGAGAGCGCCGGCAAGGAGCGGCGGCAATTTGGCGGCCAGATAGAAGCCGACAAATCCGAACGTCGTTGCAGTCGCCATATAGGTGGTCGAAAGACCGTTGCAGAATGCGATCCGGTGCTCAGCGGGAATCGCCGGCAACAAACGCAGTGACTCAATCCACATGCTGACCGAGGTGAAGTGCGTCGGCAGCAGTAGTTGGTAGAACGGCGTCTCCTTGCGCCGGATTAGCGGCAGCAGGGCCACCACCATGGGAAACAGGCGGATAGCGGTGAGCGTAACCGCTACCGCCGCTTCAAAAATCGCCGAGCCCGCGCCGAGTGCCGAAAGCAGGATCACCTGGGCCGGCGCGGCCCACACCAGCACAGTCGACAGCGCCAACCACCACGATGAAAACGCAAAATCATGCGCGAGCGCGCCGATGCCGATGTACGTGCCGGCCAGCACGGGAAAAAAGACCGAGCCGAGTGCTGAACGAACGCCGCCGAAAAAGGCGGCTCCCGGATAGGAAAATGATGCGGGCACGGGCATGGACGCCGCAAACCTGTCTCACAGGCCCGGCACCTGCGCAACCGCCCAGCCTCGCATGCAACACTTGCAAAATGCGAAGTCCGGGCGGACAAAGCCCAGCCGCGCTGTCGTTCGATTTGGGCGCTAGACCTTGGCCAGCGGCACCTTCGGCACCGAGCCGCGTTTTGCCTTGGGTCGCGGCGACGAGCGCCGCTTCGGCTTCGGCCTCACCGCGGGAAGCTTCTCCGGTTTCGGCGTGACGGGACCTTCGAGGAACTGGAACCCGAGCTTGTCGCGCCCCTCCTCGTCTTTGTCGACGATCACGCGCACGTGGCCTCCGCCCTTGAGGTGGCCGAACAAGACTTCGTCCGCCAGGGGTTTCTTGATGTGCTCCTGGATCACGCGAGCCATGGGCCGAGCGCCCATCAATTCGTCGTAACCGTTCGCAATCAACCAGCGGCTCGCCTCTTCCGAAAGCTCGATGGTGACGTTGCGGTCGCCAAGCTGCGCCTCAAGCTGGAGGACGAATTTCTCCACCACCTTGGCGATAATCTCCTGCGAAAGATGCGCAAAGGTGATCGTGGCGTCGAGCCGATTGCGGAATTCCGGCGCGAACATCTTGTTGATGGCTTCCTGGTCGTCCCCTTCCCGTTTGCTGCGGGTGAAGCCGTAGGCCTGCCTAGCGAGATCCGACGCGCCCGCATTCGTCGTCATGATCAAGATGACGTTGCGGAAATCGACCTGCTTGCCGTTGTGGTCGGTGAGCTTGCCGTGATCCATGACCTGCAACAGAACATTGAACAGGTCAGGATGAGCCTTCTCGATTTCGTCGAGCAACAGCACGCTATGCGGGTGCTGGTCGACACCATCCGTGAGCAGTCCGCCCTGATCGAAACCGACATAGCCCGGAGGCGCGCCGATCAAGCGCGAAACGGTGTGCCGCTCCATGTACTCCGACATGTCGAAGCGGATGAGCTCGACGCCGAGCGAGACAGCAAGCTGCTTTGCGACTTCCGTTTTTCCAACGCCGGTAGGACCTGAGAAAAGATAGCACCCGATCGGCTTCTCGGGCTCGCGCAGGCCAGCGCGCGCGAGTTTGATTGATGCCGACAGCGACTCGATCGCCTTGTCCTGCCCGTACACAACGGTCTTCAGGGTCTGTTCGAGATGCTGAAGCACCTCGGCATCATCCTTCGACACCGTCTTCGGCGGTATCCGGGCCATTGTCGATATTGTCGTCTCGATTTCCTTGAGGCCGATCGTCTTCTTGCGTCGGCTTTCGGGCAGCAGCATCTGCGCCGCACCGGATTCATCGATCACGTCGATCGCCTTGTCGGGCAGCTTGCGGTCATGGATGTAACGCGACGACAATTCCACCGCCGCCTTGATGGCTTCGTTCGTGTACTTGAGCTTGTGATACTCCTCGAAGTACGGCTTGAGCCCTTTCAGAATCTCGATTGCATCCGTGACCGAGGGTTCGTTCACGTCGATCTTCTGGAAACGGCGCACCAGCGCACGATCTTTCTCGAAGTACTGCCGATATTCCTTGTAGGTGGTCGAGCCGATGCAGCGGATCGTGCCAGACGCGAGCGCCGGCTTGAGCAGGTTGGACGCATCCATCGCGCCGCCCGAGGTGGCACCGGCGCCGATCACCGTGTGAATTTCGTCAATGAACATGATCGCGCCGGGATACGCCTCGATTTCCTTGATGACCTGCTTGAGACGTTCCTCGAAGTCGCCGCGATACCGCGTGCCGGCGAGCAGCGTGCCCATGTCGAGCGCGAACACCGTCGCACCCTTGAGCACATCCGGCACCTCTCCATGCACGATCCGGCGCGCGAGACCTTCGGCGATCGCGGTTTTCCCGACGCCGGCATCGCCGACGAACAGCGGATTATTCTTCTGCCTGCGGCAAAGCACCTGAATTGTGCGATTGATTTCTGAATCGCGCCCGATCAGCGGATCGATTTTGCCGTCCTTCGCCTTCTTGTTCAGATTGACGCAATAAGCCTCGAGCGCATCGCCTTTTTTCTTCGGCTCGTCGCCGCTCTTGGCGTCGGCTTCTTCCTCAACGCCACGCACGGGTCGCGATTCCGACAGGCCGGGCCGCTTGGCGATGCCATGGCTGATGTAGTTCACCGCATCGTAGCGCGTCATGTCCTGCTCCTGCAGGAAATAGGCGGCATGACTTTCGCGCTCGGCGAAGATCGCCACCAGCACATTTGCACCGGTGACTTCCTCTCGTCCCGAGGACTGCACATGAATGACTGCGCGTTGGATCACGCGCTGGAAGCCGGCAGTCGGCTTGGAATCCTCAGCACCGTCGGTGATCAGGTTTTCTAGTTCGGACTCGAGATAGGCGGTCAAGCTGCGCCGGAGCTTGTCGAGATCGACATTGCAAGCCCGCATCACCGCCGAGGCGTCCTGATCGTCGATCAGCGCCAGCAGCAGATGTTCAAGCGTTGCGTACTCGTGATGCCGTTCGTTGGCAATTGCGAGCGCGCGGTGAAGCGACTGTTCGAGACTTCGGGAGAATGTTGGCATTTAAACTTTCCAGTTCATCTGGCGTTCACTCCCCCGACTCACTTTTTTTCCATCACGCATTGCAAAGGATGCTGATGTTTTCGCGCAAAGTCCATCACCTGCGTGACCTTCGTTTCCGCCACCTCGTAGGTATAGATCCCACATTCGCCTATTCCGTGATGATGCACATGCAACATAATTCTTGTGGCGGCTTCGTGGTCCTTCCCGAAGAACCGCTCCAGGACATGCACAACGAATTCCATTGGCGTGTAATCATCGTTTAGGATGAGCACGCGGTATACGTTGGGCCGCTTGGTCTGCGGCTTGGTCTTGGTGATGACGCCGGTCGAAGGTCCGCCCTGATCATTGCGGCGCTTGCGATCGTCGTCAGCCATCCGTGGCACGTCTGCCCGCCTCAAGGCGGTAAGATTCTGACGGGTCTTCCGGGCTGGGCTCGTCATGATTGGGCCGCGGCAAATTAAGTTCCTGAAGGTTGCACCATGGCCCCGCCGGCACGTGGCCAAGCACCATAATACTGACCCAGGTACAGCCTTTCCAAGTCAGCAATTCGCTTGACGCCGCCCCGTTCCGGGACGGGGCCGATTCTTTCCCGATTTCTCACGAGAAAACGCAGATAACTATTGCTTAAACGAACGCAACCAGCTTGCGGGCAAATTGACGCAATTCGCCCCGTCGTTCTCACGCTTTTTCAAGGGGGGGTACCCTCATATGGAGGAACTTGGGTGAGCCGATGTTGACCCGTTTTCTCAAGAAGACCCGGGGCGATGTAGCCCGCTGATGGCGGTGGTCGCCGTGCCTCTCATGGGCGCAGTCGGCATGACCGTCGACTACTCGCGCGTGAATGGTGCCCGCGCTGCTTTTCAGGTCGCCCTGGATTCCGCGGCGTTAATGATGTCGAAAGATGCACCGACCAAAACGAACCCCGAGCGCCAGACGGAAGCAGCAAAAACCTTCAGCGCCCTCTTCAACCGGCCCGAAGTCACCGACGCTACGGTGACACCTGTTTTTCATAGGGGCCGGCGGGTCGAAACGACCTTGGTGCTCGACGACACCGGTTCTATGGCAAACGACGGAGAGATGGATGCGTTCAAGACTGCTTCGCACAACCTCCAATCTGGGCGGTCTGAGCGGACCGGATACCACTGCCGATGCGCCGGATCCGATCACGCCGCGCTATTCTTCGCTCTATGCAGCCTAAGACCCACTGTACCAGTACACCGACGTAATCATTCTGCTGACCGACGGCTTGAACACGCAGAATCGCTGGAGCAGCACGCAAACCGATACCAGATGATCGCAGGCGATAACCTGCGCGGACATCAAAGGCGGCCAACGTCGACCTGCATACGATCCAGGTAACACCGGTGGCGATCCATCGACCTTGCTGCAGAACTGAGCAGCACGGACAAATTCTAACTGCTGACCTCGGCGGACCAAATGACCGCTACCTTCAACACGATCGGTAGCAACCTGACCAAGCTGCGCGTCGCTCAATGGTCGCCGCACAGCGCTGGCAAACAAAAAGCCCGACTCGCAAGAGCCGGGCTTTGCATTCCAGTACGCTTAAGCAACTCTACGCAGACAACGCTAACGCGACGCGACTCACTTCGCCTTCGCCAGAAGCGTTTCGAACGGCTTGTAGGTCTCCTTGGCGAGGTCGGCATAGAGTTCGCCGATCTTGGAGGCCTTCGCCACAAACCCCTCATAGGCGGTCTTGGCATATTCGGTCTGTACCTCAATCGCCTTGTCGAGCGACTTGACGCCGAACATCTTCTCGAGAGCGGCCGTGCCGTCCTCGAATGCCTTCTTCGAGTAATCCGCAACTTCGACCGCAATCGCCTGGGTGCCCTTCGAGATTGCTCCCATGGCTTTCAGCGTGACATCGACGTTGTCTTTGCTGACCTGCTGGAGGTCTTCAAAATTCTTGACCATGTCATCCTTTCCCGGCCCGCCACCGCGGTGCCTCTGCTAAAAACACTGGCCCGGTTCTCGCCGGGACTGGAAAAGGGTTATACTGCACTGCACAATAAAGTCAAGAAAAATATTGCAGTGCGAAAAATTGTGCAAATTCAGTGGATTGACTTAACCGTTTGTAAACCGCGTTCTCCTAACGTCGTAAATTCTACGAACGCTGCCACGCTACAAAATGGCCACGATGGCAGCCTACGGACGGCTAGGGACGTCAGCGTAACAAGAGGTGGGGAGAAAGCGCGCATGCTGCGAGGGGGGACTTTTGGCAATCGCAGCCTGCGTTGGGGTGCCCTAAGCCTGAGCGCCGCGGTGGCAATGGCCGCCTTCTGCGACAACGCAGACGCGCGTCGCCGCCACAAAGCGGCGCCCGCCGAAAGCTACCAGCCTTCCTATTCTTCAATCGTCGTGGACATCAATTCCGGCGAGGTCATGCAAGCGACCAACGCCGACGCTCCGCGCCATCCCGCTTCGCTCACAAAGATCATGACCCTGTATCTGCTGTTTGAGCGATTGGAACAGGGCAAGATCAAGCTGCAAACCGAGTTGCCGGTGTCCGCTCACGCCGCGGTGCAGGCCCCGTCCAAGCTGGGATTGAAGCCGGGCGAAACGATCCGCGTCGAAACGGCCATCAGAGCCATTGTCACGAAGTCGGCCAATGACGTCGCCGTCATAGTGGCGGAGGCACTTGGCGGTGATGAACCGACTTTCGCCAAAATGATGACCACAAAGGCGCGTGCCCTCGGCATGTCGCAAACGACCTATCGAAATGCGTCCGGCCTGCCCGACGAAGAACAGATCACCACCGCGCGTGACCAAGCCTTGCTGGGCCGCGCAATCCAGGATCGGTATCCCAATTACTATCAGTACTTCGCCACGCGGACCTTCGACTACCGCGGCAAATCGATCCGAAACCACAACCACCTTCTCGGCGCGGTCGACGGCGTCGATGGCATCAAGACAGGCTACATCCACGATTCCGGGTTCAACATCGTCACGTCGGTCCGCCGCGCCAATCGCCACCTCGTTGCGGTCGTGTTTGGTGGCCGCTCCGCCGACGCCCGCGACGCGCGCGTGCGCAGCCTGATCGAAAACAACATCAACATAGCCTCGATCAAGCGCACTGCCCCGCCGGTTGTTGAGGGCGTTGAGACTGCACAGCTCCACAAGGACAGCAGAGACATCAAGGAAGAAGACCGTACTGGATCCGCGCGGGTCCGCGTAGCCTCGGTCGCGCCGTCTGTGCCGGACGGGCCCGCGCCGGGGTCAACGGACCCGATAAAACCGACCTCGGTCAAGACCGTGATCGTCCATCCGGCGACGATGTATACCGCCTCGCTCACGCCACTCCCGTCTGATAACCGTCAACTTGTACCCGCCCCCGTCGTTTCCAATCCGGCCAGTGTTACGACCATTTCCACGGTGAGAAGCGAGCCACCATTGGCTCCTGCACCTGCGGCACCCGTGGCCGCCGCCCCTGCAAGGCCCGCGGTTGCGCCCGCTCCACCTACCGCAGCGGCCGCCTGGCCATCTTCGCCAAAGCCTTCGGTGTCGACGGTCCGCGACGAAACAGCGCCCGCAACGCAACCAGGTGCGGTGCCGCCGCCCGCTCCGCCAACGATCGCCCCGCCCGTCGCACAGCCTCGGTCGCTTGCGAAAGTTGCGGCGCTTGCCAACGACACACCGGCGCCTGCCGAGCCAGTCACCAAACAACGGAGCGGCTGGCTTATTCAGGTCGGCGCGTTGCCGGACGAAACGGAAGCCAGGCAGCGCCTGGAGGCCGCGCGAAGCAAGGCTAAGGCGCTTCTTGGTAAGGCTGACCCTTTCACTGAACGTACGGAAAAGGGAGACAAGGTGCTCTACCGGGCCCGTTTTGCCGGGCTTGAGAAAAATCAGGCGGAAGCCGCCTGCAAGCACCTCAAGCGCAGCGACATTCCGTGCATGTTGCTCAAAAACTGACTAACAAAAACAACAATGGGATGCGTCAATACGCAGGAGCCGCTGATGGTTGCGTTTGTGGAGTACCTCAGCGATGGCGGCGGAGAAGAATTTCCTTGGCTTCGTTGATACGGGCCGCGAGATACGTCGACCCCCCTTGGTCGGGATGCAGTTTCTTCATCAGCGTGCGATGCGCGCGGCTGATGTCGTCGGCGGTCGCGTCGGGCTGCAGGCCAAGGATCTGATAGGCCTCCTGTTCCGACATTTTGCCGGTACCCGACGCACGCGGCCGCTCTGCCGCATCCGGCTGCGCGTTCTCACTCCATCCGGGCTCCCGGCGGTCAAGATAAGCCATAAGTAGCGCCCGGCTCTCCTCGTCCACTTCGCCAAGCATCGAAACAAGCGTTTCCACGTCGAGGGTGCCGAGATCGACGTCCTGATAACGGCCGGCCAGAACGCGTCCGCGCATTGCGCCGCTGTCGTGGTCGAGCTCCATTTCAAAAAAGGCGGACCGCACGCGCGACGTCTGCCCTCCCGTCTTCTGCGTCCGTGCCGTGAATCCGGCCGGCCCAAAAGGCAGCCAGCCGAGCAGCCCCAGCCCGAACGCACCGAGCGGGATGGCGATGCCGAGTTCACCACGCAATCCGAGAAAAACAGCAAACCCGAGCGCCAACAATCCGCCGCCGAGCTTCATCACGCGCGCGGCGATCTTGGGATCGACCTTGGAAATGATGTTGAGCGCCCATAACACAAGGACCAGGACGACCACGCCAAAAATGAGCGTCGGCATGGCTATTTCAACTGCGCCAATAATTGTTGCGCGCCGGCTGAGCGCTTCTTCGACAGATCGGCAAGCGCCTTGATGCCCCCGGCGGCATAAGCAGCAACGGCGCGCAACAGTTCGCCGAGCTGATGGGCCGAGCCGGCATCAAATCGGCAATAGGCCCCTCGGGAAAGGCGGGCAATCTCGCGATAAGCATTCTCGGCCACAGCATCCGCACCTTCCTGAAACATGAAAACCGGAACGCCGAGCAACCCCAATTCGCCGGCCGCCTGGCACAACGCATCGATCGGCTCTTCCATCGCATCGCCGACGAAAACCAGTGCCTGCACCTTTCGCCGCGCATGTTCGTGACGTGCATGACTTAAGACCTTGCCGATCTGGGTCTGGCCGCCACGGCAATCGATGCGCGACATCAGGTCGGCCAGTTTGTCGCTTTGCGCAACCCAGCCCGACGCGCGGCATTCGCTCAAGCCGCGAAAATAGACGAGCTGAATGTCGAGCCCACCTATGCCTGCCGCCTCGCGGAACATGTCCGCCTGCAGCGCACAGGCTGAATCCCAGGTCGGCTGGCGGCTCATTGTCGCGTCGAGTGCGAAAATCAGTCGACCGCGCTGCTCCGTTGCGGTGGCCGGGCCAAGCGCGCGCACCTTTTCGATAAAGGTCTCGATGTCCGGTTTGGAGGAAACCGGCGCCGGACTTTGTGGGGAGTCCTTTCTCATACCGAAAATTCTACACTGAAAAAATGGAACTCGCGCGGCCCCCTCCCGCCTCGTCACATGGCGACATTGTCGCGTGGATTCAAGCTTATCGGGCTTTAGGCGATAATGTCGTGGACCTGCAATGGCTGGTCCATGACCGAGTACCATTCCGCCCGGGCTGCGGCGCGGCGCTTGCCGTTTTCTGACAGCGGAAGCTGCAGCGCGTTAAGCAACGCCACCACTTCCTCGCGGGCTGTCACGTGCGCGAGATTTGGACGCGTCCCGAGAGTTTCTTCATCGAGATCGTCAAGTGCCGTAAGCCCGCGCGGGAAAAACTCGCGATAGACCACACGTTCGGCAAAGCCTTCGATGCTGCGGAATCCCATACGCTTGGCCAATTCATTGATGCCGTCGCCCACCAGCTTTTTATTGCGTGACGTCAGCGTCGAGAGGCGATTGCGAACGACAATCCAATCCGTGAGCTGTCCGTCGACCAGCCGGCGCTGACGCCGTGCCTCGCGAACCATCTCGGCGTAGTGGCTTTCACCCGTGATGCTGAAATCGGTCGGATCGAGAGTGGCCAACACATCGAAATCAAGGAAGCTGTCGTTGAGCGGCGTCACAAGCGTATCAGCCATAGAGTGAGCTAAACGCATCAGATACGTGTCGGCGCCGGGCGTATCGATCACAACGACGTCGTGGCTGTGCTCAATGGCACTAATCGCTGCCGAAAAACTGGTGAACTCCTGCGACTCGTTCATTTCCAGTGAGTTGCCTTCGGCGCGCGTGACGCAGTAGTGCGTCGGCAATTCGAGCGAGATTCGCGCACGTTCTGCCCATGCCCGGCGATTGTCGAGGTAGTGCGTAAAACTTTGCTGGCGCGAATCAAGGTCGATCGTGGCAACGCGCTGCCCAGCTTTGAGAAGCGCGACTGCAATATGCAGTGCGGTGGTGGACTTTCCGGATCCACCCTTCTCGTTACCAAGCACAACGACGTGCGCGGAGTGAGCTATTTCCTCGATCGATTGAATCAGCATGCCGCCCCTCTGGCCCCCAATTCTCAAAATATTAGGTTGCGTTAGTCAAGTTAAACTCGACGCAGGACGCATTTGCTTCACCAGATTTACCCACCGCGTGCCTTGCAGGTCGTCATTCCGTTTTGCAAGAATTCTCGACAGGCCCGCAATTATGGCAAACCGTCTGAAAATCATCCGAACGGTCTCCTCCCTTCGCCGCGCCTTGGAACTCCACCGGAGACCGAGCGACCGTGTTGCGTTGGTGCCTACGATGGGTGCCTTGCACCGCGGTCACATGGCTTTGGTGCGAGAAGCGCAGCGGCGGTCGAAACGCGTCGTCGTCTCGATCTTCGTCAACCCTACTCAATTCGCGCCAAATGAAGACTTTGTGAGCTATCCGCGCAGCTTTACCACCGATCTCAAGATCTTGCGGGACGCCCAAGTCGACTTTGTGTGGGCGCCCCCGGTCGAAGTCATGTACCCGGATGGCTTCGCCACACGTCTGGCGCCGGAAGGCGCCGCCAAGGCAGGACTTGAGGATCAATTCCGTCCGCACTTCTTCGGCGGCGTTTCAACCGTCGTGGCCAAACTGTTTACCCAGGTTTCGCCTGATTTCGCGCTTTTTGGCCAAAAAGACTATCAGCAGCTGCGCGTCGTTACCCAAATGGCCAGGGATCTCGATCTTCCGGTGAAAGTGATAGGGGTGCCGACTGTGCGCGAGCCGGATGGCTTGGCGCTGTCGTCCCGCAATGTGTATCTCTCGGCGACCGAGCGCGCCGTAGCGCCAATGATTTATCGCGTCCTAAAAGGCTGCGCCGCTCGTATCAAAAGCGGTGAAAAGGTGGATCGCGTCTTGAATGTCGGTCGGATCGAATTCGATCTCGCCGGATTTGCCCTTGATTATCTCGAAGCTCGGCACGCGATGACGCTTGCTCCGATCACTTCGCCCAAGGATGGCGCCATTCGACTGCTCGCCGCCGTCCGGCTCGGCAAAACCCGACTGATCGACAACATCGCTGTTTAGAGCAATCCCAGCTCGCGCAATTCCCGTCGCATGGTTTCCGGCATCCGCGCCGCGCCAGGTGCAGCGCGCGACAAATCGCGCGGCGCGTCCTTCGTCTCTAAATAGCGCCACCCTTGAAAGGCTGAGCGTGGACGCGGCTCAACTAGTATGACCTTACCGTCGAGCACGACGCGGCAGCGGCCGATGCCCTCCTTGTCGACGAATGGGCGGATGTCGAGGATTCGCTCACGGCAAGCGATCTGCCCGCGGATCACCCAGTAGAGCGAGCCGCCGCCCCTCAGCTCGGCTGCGCGCTTCGGCACCATCCGCGTCGTATGGATGTGTTCGGCCTTCTGGCCGCGCCGCTTCTTCTCCTTCAATTTCAGTTTGATCCAGTCCTCAAGATCCGCGACCGAATCGCAGCCAACGCACAGCTTGATGAGATGCAGCGACATTGCGGGATTCCAATCTATTCGCGTGCTTCTTGGCTCGGAATGACACGCATGAGGGTTGCCCCCTCGGCCACCTGCGCATCCGCGGCAACCGAAATATCGGCGACAGTACCGTCGGTCGGCGCCACAAGGGTGTGCTCCATCTTCATGGCCTCAATTATAGCGAGACGCTGTCCACGGGCGACCTGTGCGCCAGGCTCGACGAGGATATGGAGCACCTTGCCATGCATGGGCGCTCGCACAATCCCGCTCGTGTCGTGATCCCCAGCCTCGTTCAGCGCCAGGTCACGCAAAGCAACCTTGGTCTGCCGTCCGTTCCGCAGGACATAAACGACGTCGCCCTCGGCGACGACCGTGGCATCTTTCGCCGGCGCACTGCTCTCAACCGAGACCTTAAGACCTTGGGGATCGTAGGTTACTTCGGCCACCGCGGCCTGATCATCGACCAAAACCGGCAATGCCAGGCGCCGTTCGCCGGACAACTGAAAGGCGTCGCTCTCATCCCATGGTGAAGCCGGTTGCTCCGGCTCGCTTTGTGACAGCGCTGCCAAGCGATGGCGCTCGTTAGCCAGCAGAATTTCCGCTCCAAGCGCGGCGGCGGCGCTGTCGGGTCCCCGCGGAACGGCACCAAGATCCACCAGATTACGCTCAATGAAGCCGGTATCGAATGGGCCTTTGCGAAATCCCGGAGCCCGACAAAGCGCCGCCAAAAAGCCTGCATTGCTCCGCGGGCCGACCAGAAGGGTTTGCTCCAGTGCTCTGGCCAGTCGGTCAAGCGCCTCGTCGCGCGTTTTGGTGTGGACGATCAGCTTGGCGATCATTGGGTCGTAGAACGGCGACACTTCGCTGCCTGTTTCCACACCGCTATCGACGCGCAAGCCGTCAATTTCCGGAAACTGCAGGGCAATCAGTCGTCCGGTTGAGGGCAAGAACTCCCGTTCCGGATCTTCCGCATAGAGTCGCGCCTCAATTGCGTTGCCCTCGAGCCTCACCTGTTGCTGTGCCAACGGCAGTTTTTCGCCGGCGGCAATGCGAAACTGCCATTCAACCAAATCGAGGCCGGTCGTCGCCTCAGTGACGGGATGCTCGACCTGAAGCCGTGTGTTCATCTCCATGAACCAGAACCCATCCGTCCTGAGACCCTTCGCTCCATCGACGATGAATTCAACCGTACCCGCACCCACATAGCCGACCGCCTTGGCGGCCGCGACCGCCGCCGCACCCATGGCGGCGCGCAATTCCGTACTCATGCCGGGGGCCGGGGCCTCCTCGATCACTTTCTGGTGTCGCCGCTGCAGCGAACAATCGCGTTCATTGAGATGGATGGCGTTGCCCTGTTGATCCGCAAAGACCTGCAGCTCGATGTGACGTGGGCTTGAGACGTATTTTTCGATCAGCACACGGCTGTCGCCGAATGCGGCCTTCGCTTCCCGTTGTGCGCCTTCCAGTGCCGCTTCGAAGTCGGCGTGGCGATCGACACGCCGCATACCTTTACCGCCGCCGCCAGCCACCGGCTTTAGCAGGACCGGATAGCCGAGCTCATAGGCCTTCTGCCTGAGAAATTTTGGGTCCTGCCGATCGCCATGATAGCCGGGGACCACGGGTACGCCGGCCTTCTCCATCAACGCCTTGGCTCGGTCCTTCAGGCCCATCGCTCGAATGGCTTCGGGAGATGGACCTACGAAAACCACGCCAGCCTGTGCACAGGCCTGCGCAAAATCCGCGTTCTCGGCCAGAAAGCCGTAACCCGGATGGACACACTCGGCACGCGCCGATTTTGCCACCGCGAGCAACTTCTCGATCGAAAGGTAGCTTTGCGCCGCGGGCGAAGGGCCTATGGCCTGCGCCTCGTCGCACAACCGCACATGCAAAGCGTGAGCGTCAGCCTCCGAATAGACCGCGATAGTGCGTAATCCCAACCGCTTGGCGGTTCGAGCAACGCGGCAGGCGATCTCACCGCGGTTGGCAATCAGGACGGATTTGAACATTGGGCCCAGCGTCAGTCGGGCCGATATTAGCGTGCCGCCGCCGGCGGCGGCGTCGCGGCCTGCGTCTGTGGACGTTTTGGCGGCACGGGAGCGCTTGCAGCCGGCTTTTCACCCGCCGGGTGGGCGGCAGCTGTGCCGGTCTGCTCTTTCGGCTCTTTTGGCGGGGGGGGCTCAGCATTCATGATGCTGACCGCCGGAATTGAGGCAGCCGAGGGGAAATCGTATTTCGGGTCGAGCGGATGGGCCACCGAAGGGGGCTCCGCCGCGTTAGCAACCGGTGCGGGCGTCACAGACGAGGTCTGCGATTCTTTGTCGGATACGGCCCCCGGTTTGCCCCACGCGGATGCATACCGGTCGACGTAGGTGTCGAAAGCGCGGACCCTTAGATTTGCCTTGAGCGCTGCGCGATCCTCAAACATCGCCAAAGCCGCACAACGCTCGGCGCTGCACCCGTCGCGAACAGACAGGACGTGAGCGGCAATCCCATAGCGATCAAGCTCGATGGCGCGGCGTACGGTGGCAAACGCGGCCAGGAAATCACGATCGCCGCGTGCGGTCGCAGCGACGTCGGCAAGCAACGACAGCCGTGCGCTGACGTAGGCTACCGCCTTCGCCGTGCTCTGGGCGTCAGCAAACACCGATTGCTCGCAGGAATTCTCGACCTGCTCACCGGCAACGCCGTCAAGACAGGCGAGCGAACCAGATGTTATGGCGCTGACGCTGAGCTGTGCCTCGCGTTGCAGAAGCGCCCGCTGTTCGGCCGTCCGATCGCTCATCTCCAGTCGGTCGAAGATGGCGGTTGTCACGAGAATGCACACCGCGATGGCGGAGGATAGAATGAGCAGGCGCGGAACGATGGCGTCCGAACGCCGCACCAACATCAGCACCATCACCAACACCAACGCCGCCAACGCACCGGCCAAGGGAGCCGGAAGCACCAGCGGCGTTGAAAGCAGCCCGTTTGCAGATGCGCTATTGGCGATCGACATGGGTTCCAGCTATTGGATCTTCGCTCCTGAGACTTTTACCACATTCGCCCACTTTTCGATGTCCTTTACCAGGAAGGCTTCGAATTCCTCGGGCGTCTTAACGAGTGGTATCGCCCCCTGCTTGAGCCATGCTTCCTTCACATCGGGCCTGTTGATGACCTTATTGATATTGGTGTTAAGGAAATTGACGATCTCTTTGGGCGTGCCCTTGGGCGCCATCACGCCAAGCCAGATGGTCGCCTCGTAGCCGGACACCGTTTCGGCAATCGTCGGCAGGTCCGGGGTCAGCTGCGAGCGTGTAAGACCCGTTGTTCCGAGTGCACGCACCTGCCCGGCCTTGGCCAGTTCGGTCATGGTCGTCACCGCGTCGAACATCATCTGCACAGTTCCGGAAACCACGCTATTGCGCGCATCGCCGGAAGCCTTGTGCGGCACGTGCACGATGTCTGTCTGGCTCATGGCTTTGAAGAGTTCACCTGCCATGTGATACGGCGTGCCCGGACCGGACGAGGCGTAATTGAGCTTGCCCGGATTTTTCTTCGCTAATTCTATGAACTCCTTCACGGTTTTTGCCGGAACGGACGGATGAACGACCATAAGCAGGTCCGAATAATTGATCGTCGCCACCGGAACAAAATCACGCATCAACTGGAACGGCTTGTTGGGAAGCAAAGATTCGTTGGTCGTGTGCGTGTTTGACATCACCAGCAGCGTGTAGCCGTCGGGCGCCGACTTCGCGACCGCGTCGGTACCGATGATCGAACCTGCGCCCGGGCGGTCCTCAACAATGAATGACTGCTTGGTTTCCTCCGAAAGGTGTTGAGCAAGCACGCGGGCAAACACATCGGCAGGCCCACCTGCTCCGAAAGGAACAATGAATTTAACGGGTCGACTCGGGTAGTTCTGTGCCGCAGCCGGCCAAACCTGCAACATCGCAAAGAGCAATGCAGCCAGACGCAAAAAGACGCGCATAGGTCCTCCCCTCAAAATTTGTTCGTTGGGTACGCCGTCGTTTTTTTTCGTTAGGTCCCGCCAGCGGATTTAAACCCTGGCGCCAGATCGCTTGCCGCAGCAAACGCTCCCTTCGCCTCGACTGACGTCAATGCAACGGTCGTTTTCAAACCGGTGACACCTCCGCCGCTCCCTGCGGCCAAAAGCACGGCCGCCATCTGAATATCGTTGGGCGCTTCGGCAATTGCCAGAAAATCGAATTCTCCAAATGTGAGGTAGTAACCCAATAGTCGCCCACCGATTTTCGACAGGATGCGCGCAACGGCATCGGCCCGGTCCTCAGGCTTTACAATCATTCCCTTTATGGCTTCACGGGTGTACCGCCCCTGAGTGATGTAAATTGGCATGCACGGATTCCTCTCGCGCAACAAACCGCAGCGTTCCGCGCATCATATGGAGCAGCCACGGCAAAATAGGGACAGGAGGTCTCGAAACCGGGCGTCAGGCGCGGTCGAGTTGGCTCTCTTTGGCCACGCGTTCGAACGCCTCGCCCGAGCTTTTGATCCGGTACTGGTAATCGTCACCCTCGGACGGCAGGAGCTTGACCACAATATAGCTGCCCGTGGCGGCCGCACGTCCGAAGGTCGGAGACGTGTAATAGACCGTCTCGCCGACCTGGTATTTATGCAAGCGCATAGGCAGTTCGTGCATCGCCACCGGCTGGACCGGCGGACTTTGCGTGCGGATCATTTTTGTGGCTTTTACAGGGACAATAGGCGGCGCAATCATCCGCGCCGGGCGCGTGACCTTGCCGACCGGCAGACGAGCCGATGTCTTTTTTGCCGTTACCCGAACGCTCTTCGCGCTCTTTTTTGCGGTCCGGCTCGTCGGTTTGACGGACCGCCCGGCGGTTTTCGCTGAATGTTTGCTCATATTTTCAATATAGCAGCTAATTTTGTTTGCGGGCAAAGTTTTTTGGCATGGAAGCTTAATGTTTTCAATGAGTTATAACGCAACCGGGAGCGGTAAAAGGTTAACGGCGTGCACCCCATATTGCGTCTCCTTGGCTGTTACAATTACCCGCCCGGCCGTACCAAACAGGTGGGAACTCGCCGTTGTCAGCGGCGTTTGAGATCGGGAACCAGGAGTTTTCATCATGCGTGTCCTTATCGGCATCATCCTTGGCACCCTAATCACGGTTGGCGGCGCCTATCTCTATGATTCGAGCCATGCGGTGACGAATTCGGACAACGCGACCGTCGCGCAGCGTCCAATGGTCAACTGGGATGTTGTCGGCAGCAAATGGAACCATCTCACGGCGCGAGCCCGCGCCGAATGGAGCCGGCTCGCTTCCAAGACTTGAGCAGTGCCCAGCCCGACTAATCGCCCAGTTGCTCACGCATCCCTACCCGTAACGCATCGATGATGGTGCGACGGTCCATGCTCGTGCCGTCATCGCCCTCGATCAACAGGGGAATGCGGCCCGTTCCTTCCAGATGGCGCGCCCATGACAGGGCGTCATCAAGAACCGTGAACTCCTTGAACAGCATCTGGGATTTCTCAAGCGGCGACAAATCGGGTGAACCTTTGGGGCCACTGTAAACACGGTAGTGCATCGAGAACCTCTTGGCTTTGCCACCCACCCCATTGCTCCAGACTAACGCCTGACCGGCATGTGGGGTTCGTCGCCCCATATTGCATGGGCCGGGCGTGCTATACGTCCCCCGTCGAGGGGGTGTCCATGCAAGCGGCGTATTACGAGCGTAACGGCACGGCGCGCGAGGTCTTACAGGTTGGCGAAATCGAAACGCCACACGCGGGACCAGGCGAAGTCCGCGTCAGGCTTGCCACCTCCGGCGTCAACCCGTCTGACGTCAAATCCCGATTGGGCACCACGAGAAAAATTGCGTTCCCGCGTGTTGTTCCGCATAGCGATGGCGCCGGCGTGATCGATGAAGTCGGTACCGGCGTGCCAAAGTCCCGCGTCGGCGAGCGCGTGTGGGTTTGGAACGGTCAATGGAAACGTGCCTTCGGCACCGCCGCTGAGTTCATCGTGTTGCCATCCTCGCACGCGGTGCCTCTGCCGGCCGGCGTCGACTTCGAGACCGGCGCCTGTCTTGGAATTCCTGCGATGACAGCCATACACGCCGTGATTCTTGCCAATGCATCCGCGGATACGACATTGCTGGTATCGGGCGGCGCCGGCGCCGTCAGCCAGTATGTCATTCAATTTGCGAAAACCAAAAAGGCAGAGGTGATCACAACGGTATCCTCGTCGGAGAAGGCCGACGTCGCTAGAGAGGCAGGCGCCGACCACATCGTCGACTACAAAAAGGAAAATGTCGGCGAATGCGTCATGGACGTCACCGGCAAACGCGGAGTTGACGCTGTCATTGAGCTTGACCTCACAGCCAATGCCAAGCTCATCCCATCTGTCCTGCGGCCAAAGGGCACTGTTGTCGTCTATGGCACCGGAGCTGAAGCCGTGCTGCCGTCAGCATTCTGCCTGGTCAACTCGGTCCGCCTGCAATTTTTCCTCGTCTACGAATTGGATGCGAAGGAACGTGAGAGCGCCATCTCAGGCATCAATGATGCGCTAAAAAGCGGCACGCTCATCAACCGTCTGGCGCGTCCGACATTTTCGCTGGCGCAGACCGCGGCGGCGCACGAAGCTGTCGAAAATGGCAGCATTGGCAACGTCGTTTTGGCTTTTTGAAATTGGCAACGCGCTACGGTGCGACTACAGCTTCTGGGAACCCAGCAGTATCGAGCGCGCGACGCACCAAGCCTGACGTTTTCGCAACCTCGAGCAGTTCGCTCGCAATCTTCAGAGCAGCGGGCCGCCCTTTTGGCACCGCGACTGCGATGCCGGTCTGCTGAAAATTTCCCGGCAAGACGCGGGCGCCAGGAAGCTTTGGAAGAAGCCCTGCAAATGAATCATGCGACAGCGCGAACGCGTCGCCCTGCCCCTGCCTCGCCATTTCCGTCATCCTATCGACGCTAGGCACTTCCTCGACATTGGCGTGTGGCGCGGTCCGCCGTGCACTTCGGGCCGTGGTCGTATTGGAAATAGCGACAACCCGACGTCCCGGGCGATTGACTTCATCGATGGTGTTGATGGTCGAACCTGCCGGCACCAGATATGTGCTTTCGATGAAATAATAGGCGGGCCCAAAATCAACCCGCTTCGCGCGCTCCGCATCTTGCGGCATGAACGCAACATCACAGTCGCCGCTCGCCACCGCATCGGTGACCTGCCCGGAATTGTCGTAGATTTGCAATGTGAGAGGCAATTTCAAAGCCACGGCGAAGCTGCGGATCAGATCGACTGTGACGCCCCTGACTTCGCCCTTATCCTCCCTGATCGCAAAGAAAGCCGATGACGCCGGAGCCACAACGACGCCGCCGCGAAGTTTGCCGGTGGGTGCGAACTGTTTGAGATCGGAAGGGTTGGTCATGAGGCCAGCGTTTAACATGCGCCAATGTTGCAGGCTATGACGCCGCCTCAATTGCGCGGCCGATAATCCTGATTGGTGAAGGCAGGCTGGGTCGGACGCTTTATAACGATAAATCCGTTATCGGTGCCTTGATGGCAGGCATTGCAGGCGGCGGTGAGTTTGTCATAGCCGGCAGTGAATGCCCTTAAATCTTTCGCCTCGATGGCCTTTTCCAGAGCAACAATCTCTTTCGTGATAACGGCATCGAGCATTTCGGCGAGCGGCAAACTCTTGAAAGTCGGAACGAACTCCTGAATGTCTCCCATGATCTCCTTTATCTCTCCCAACTCATAAGCGGCGAGCGGCCAGTTGCGCTCGCGAGCGGCGAACCAAAGCTTGTTATGCTCGATGAGGGTCACGTTCATGAACTGCTCAAGTCCGGGCACGTAAGTTCTTGGCGTTTCTTTCGCCTCAGTTGGAGTCTCTTTTGCAGCCGGCGGAGCCGGCGCCTGCGCTCCTGCCGCCAGCGGGAGGAGCGACGCTGCAAACGCAATACCGAATATGCGGCGGTCCATTGATAGCCTCCTCACAAAATGCCCGAAAATTTCTGACACTGCGTCGCCTCAGACGCAAGGCAACGAAAACAACTTTGGAATTTTTCTAATATGACCGCGTGATGGCAACGTTGGCGCCAACACCACTACATTCGGAATATTCCGAATTTTGTATCGACGACCGGCGCGTTCAGCGTCGCGGAAAGCGCAAGCGCCAAAACGCGACGCGTTTCTGAGGGCGCAATGATGCCATCGTCCCAAAGGCGCGCCGTTGCAAAGTAAGGATTGCCTTCCGTTTCAATTTGATCGCGCAACGGCTGTTTGAACGATTCCTCTTCGGTTTCTGACCATTTCCCGCCCGCAGCCTCGATATTGTCTCGCCTGACGGTTGCGAGCACGCTGGCCGCCTGTTCGCCTCCCATCACCGAGATGCGGGCATTCGGCCAAGTGAACAGAAACCGTGGTCCATACGCGCGCCCGCACATCCCGTAATTACCCGCGCCGTAAGAACCGCCAATGATGACGGTGAGCTTAGGCACCTGCGCGCATGCCACGGCGGTCACCATCTTCGCTCCGTCTTTCGCAATCCCGCCGGCTTCATAGTCACGACCAACCATGAAGCCGACGATATTCTGCAAAAACAGCAAAGGAATCCGTCGCTGGCAGCAGAGTTCGATAAAATGTGCGGCCTTAAGCGCGCTTTCGGAAAACAGGATTCCGTTGTTTCCAAGAATGCCGATCGGCATGCCATGCAGATGCGCAAAGCCCGCAACCAATGTTGCGCCATACAGTGCTTTGAACTCGTCGAATTCTGACGCGTCGACGATACGCGCAATAACTTCGCGCACGTCGTATTGTTTCTTCAGGTCAACCGGAACAATTCCGTTCAGCTCCGTCGCATCGTGAACGGGGTCACGTGACTTCAGCAACGCAATGTCGACATTCTTTTTTGTGTTGAGATTGGCGACGATGCGGCGCGCGATGCTCAGGGCATGGTGATCGTCTTGCGCGTAGTGGTCCGCAACGCCCGACTTGCGAGCGTGCACATCTGCTCCTCCCAGCTCTTCCGCACTCACCACCTCTCCGGTCGCCGCCTTCACCAAAGGAGGTCCGCCGAGAAAGATCGTCCCCTGGTTTTTGACGATGATCGTTTCATCAGACATGGCCGGCACATAAGCGCCACCCGCCGTGCACGAGCCCATCACGACTGCGATCTGAGGAATGCCGAGCGATGATAGCGTTGCCTGATTATAGAAAATGCGGCCGAAATGTTCCCGATCAGGAAACACGTCGATCTGGTGAGGCAAATTGGCACCGCCGCTATCGACCAAATAGATACACGGCAAACGATTTTCGCGCGCGACTTCCTGCGCGCGCAAATGCTTCTTCACGGTCATCGGATAGTAGGTCCCGCCCTTGATGGTGGAATCATTGCAAACCACCACACACTCGCGGCTTTCGATCCGACCAACCCCGGTGATCAGACCCGCACCGTGAATGGCATCTTCGTACATGCCATTGGCCGCGAGAGGCGACAGCTCAAGGAAAGGCGATCCGGGGTCGATCAAATTCATGACCCGATCGCGGGGCAATAACTTGCCACGGCCAATGTGCCGTTCCCGGGCCTTCTCCGAGCCGCCGAGAGCCGCTTCACCGCGGCGCGCCTGCAACTCTGTCACCAATGCATGCATGCGCTCGCAATTGGCGCGAAATTCGACGCCATTCTTATCGACGGATGACGAAAGAATCGCCAAAAGACACCTCCCCGGTCGGCTTGAAAAATGCCTTGGTGGAACCCGGAACGCAATGGCGGCCCGTTCATTGCGATTTCGTAACTAACGGAACCGGGCCTTGGCGCCAGACGTTTTGTCAAGAGGTCTCGACACTAGCGAGAATTCGAGAGGCATCCAGAGGAGGCATCAGTGAAGAAAGCTAAATTGCTGTCGACCGTAGCCGCCGCATTGTTGTTTGGCGTCGGTGCCGCATCGGCGCAAGGAATGGGCAAGGACACACCCGAACGTGCGCCCGCAGCGCAGCAAAGCGCGCCGGCGGAAAAGGTCGCACCGAGCATGAAGAACGGCGACCACAAGGCTCCGCAGACCACCGGCCAGGCCACGCCCGATAACAAGTCTGGCAAGGCAAAAGAAACAACCGGCCAGGCGCCGAAGTCGGAACCGAAGTCCGACATGGGCCAGCGGGCCCCAGGCGCTGCTCCGCAGGAGTCCAGCCCGACGAACAAGTCGAACATGGACAACAGTCCGGCGGGTTCTCCGTCCACGAAATCGAGTTCGGAGCAGAATCGCGCCACAACCGGACAGGGCGCGGCTGGTTCAGTCAAGCTGACAACCGAACAACGTACCAAGATCAGTTCGGTCATCAGGGAACAGAAGGTTGAGCGGGTCAATCTGAACGTGTCGGTAAGCGTCGGGACGCGCATTCCCGCGAGCGTGCACGTGCATCCGCTACCGCAGCAGGTCATCGTCATCTATCCGGAATGGCGCGGTTACGACTACATTCTGGTTGGTGAGCAGATCGTGATCATCGATCCCCGTACCCACGAGATCGTCGCGGTACTCGAGGCGTAGTCTCTCAATCGCGGCAATCTTATACCGGCGGCCGGGAAGTTCCCGGTCGCCGAAATTTTTTTCACAATTTGCCCCGGTTCCCGGAACACCGCTCCATGGCCCCCGTTGTCCGGAATGCCGCAAGCCGGCATCAGCCAATTAGGAGTCAAACGATGAAGACGTTGACCACCTTTACCACGATCGCCGCACTTATCGCAGGCGTCTCGCTCGCCCAGGCACAGGGCACGATGGGCTCCCCGTCACCGGGAAGCACCGTGCAAAAGTCACAGACAATTGGCACCTCTCCCTTCTGCATCAGCACGTCCGGGAGTGGCGGCCTCAACTGCAAGTATGCGAGCATGGCAGCATGTGAAAAGGACGCGAAGGCGCAAAACCTCAACTGCTCGCCCAATCCGAATAAAAGCACGACCGGCTCAAAGCAGTAGTCGTTTGAGAGCATGAGCCCTGCCCTGATTATTTCGGCAGGGTGTACGAGATTTGCACGACAGCGCCCGCTTGGAAACGGCACGCGCAAGTGAGCGTTTGCACTGGAAGCCCGGCTTCGGCCGGGTTTCCGATTTTCAGGTGCTTCAATTCGCCGCCACGCGATATTAGTCTTGCCTCTTTCCGAACGCGGAGTGGGACAATGGAAGCGCGGCTCGACAAATACAAGGATCTCAAGCTCAAGCTGGACGGCTTGGTGCCACCCGGCCATGGCTTCCATCGCAACCTGTTATTCGATGCGCTTTACAGTTCGCTTCCCCGTGATCCGCAGGTGAAGGTACAGATCTACAACGCGGAAATTGTGCCAGGAGGCTATACGAACTGGCATTGTCATAACGGCGCGGCGTTTTTCGTCGCCTTGCAGGGTCTTTTCGAGGCGCACTTCCAGGAAGGCGTACTGGTGAATGCGAAAGCCGGCGAATGCTACTTTGAGCCAATTGCCAAGTTCCACCGCGGGCATAATCCGCACCCCGAACTGCCATATCTCTGCGTCGGAGTGTGCTTCACGTCGCCGGATCGCGAGCACGTGACCAATTCGCTGGAACGGCCGTGGTGATAAAGAGTGTCCCGTCGATCTGAAATCAGTGCGGGCATCCTCGCCTACCGCCGCAAACCGCGGTTCGAAATTCTTCTCGCCCATCCAGGTGGTCCATATTGGCAGAACAAGGACGATGGGGCTTGGTCAATTCCCAAGGGCAATGTCGAATCCGATGATCTGCTTACCTGCGCCAAACGTGAATTCAACGAGGAAACAGGCCTTCTCGCGAAGGGACCGTTCGACGAGCTTACGCCGCTCAAGCAAAAGAGTGGAAAGGTCGTCCATGCGTTTGCGGTAGAAGCAGATTTCGATCTGTCGGTCTTTTCAAGCAACGAATTCGATATGGAGTGGCCACCGCGCTCGGGAAAGCAGCGGAGCTTTCCCGAGATCGATCGCGTCGCCTATTTCAGCCTGAAGACAGCCCGCAGGAAAATCCTGACAGGCCAGCGACAATTCATCGAAGAACTGGTAGCCCGGCTCAAGATCTAGATGCGATGGACTGTCGGCCAATCGACCTCATCCTCGGCAAGCACCCAGGTTTCTTTCAGTGCCGCAGCGTACCATTCTTGCCAGGCCGGCAGGGCCATAACGGCATCGATATAGGATTTGGTCGAAGCACTCACATCGACACCGTAAGTATGCAGACGCGCAACGACCGGCGCATACATGGCATCGGCCGCTCCGAACGCTCCGAACAAAAACGGCCCGTCGGCCTTTTGGCCGTAACGCGTCCGGCAATCGGACCACATGGTTTCGACGCGCTTGACATTGGCCGCCGCCTCGGGCGTCAGGTCGCGCTTGATCACCGGCCGCCACAAGTTCATCGGCATGTGTCGACGCAACGGGAGGAAACCCGCATGCATCTCGTTCGAAATGGCACGTGCAAGCGCCCTCGCCGCGCTGTCCACCGGCCAAAGCCGGGCATTCGGGAATTTCTCCGCCAAATACTCGAGGATTGCCAGCGACTCCCATACGCGCACATCACCATCGATCAGTGTCGGCACCTTGCCGGTCCCCGACACCGGGCCAAGGACGTCCTTGAGGTTGGGCGCAGTGAGGGAAATCACCGTCTCTTCAAACGGAATTTTTGCGACCTTCATGGCGATCCACGGCCGCATCGACCACGACGAATAGTTCTTGTTGCCAATAATCAGTTTCAGAGTCATGCGCACTCCACTTAATTCATGGCCGCGAAACTGCGGCAGGCATGTGCGGGCGACAAGCCAATAGTTCTGATGCTTGCGAACAGGTTCGGAAATAAGCCCTATGCCCCGGGCCCCTCAGTCATTCGACCGGCCCGCCCGCTTTTTTCCACGCGCCAAAACCGCCGCGAATGTGCGCAACAGGTTTAAGTCCCATGCGTTGCGCGGTCTGGGTCGCGAGGGCTGAGCGCAAACCGCCGGCACAGAAAAATACGAACCTCTTGTCCTGACCGAAAACCGGCTTGTGGTATGGGCTTTGCGGATCAATCCAGAACTCCAACATTCCGCGAGGACAATGGAAAGCGCCGGGCACCCTGCCGTCGCGTTCCAATTCGCGGATATCGCGGATATCGACCAGCACTGTATCGTCACGGCCCGCAAGTTTGACCGCCTCGTCCACTGACAGCGTTTCGATTTCGCGCTCGGCGTCCTCGCACAACGCCTTGTATCCGGTCGTGATGTTCTGCGGCATTGTTTTTCTCCCAACTGCCGCCATGCTGGCAGAGCCGTCAAACGCACTCAAGCGCATCGCCTGCCGGCGCAGAGCCGATTTGAATGCGACAAATGTGTGGAACCGGTGGCTTGGCGTTAAGCCATGCCCATCAGGACGGCAATCGCCGCCACGACGAAAATAGCCGTCGAGGCTGCGAGCACGGTAACAATTTGCTCCTGCCGGTCGATAAATCCGTCAGCTTCTCCTCGCTCAATTGATGGCGGATGAAAACCCAGTGGCATGCATGCCCCCGTGATAGGTTCATTTCGATGACGCGCAAATACGCCACACGAACCAGGCGCCCGAATCGCCCTGATCGACAAGGTTAGCATCTTTGGGTGTTCCGTCGTTCAACGCGGCTCAAACCGCGGCCACATCCACCAATCGCAACTGAACGCGCTCTTCACCCTGCCAGCGGTCGACTGCCATGTGACCCGCGGCATGAAACGCATGACCGCGGTTTTCCAGGAGAATCCTGCCGAGCGACTGGCCCATCGCGCGAAAGGCGATGGCGTTGACAAATTTTCCGTCACCGGAACGAAAGCGAGCGCGAATGTGGCCATCGCCGACCGGATCGGCATAGGAGAGCGTGTGCGCGGGAAGCGCCAGCAACGGCTCCGGATTGCCGGCACCGAATGGTCCCGCGCGCAACAACAGATCGGCGAGCGAGAAATTGAACGCACCCGCGGAAACCGCACCATCGAATAACAGGGCGCTGTCACGCCGTGCCGCTTCTACCGAGCCGGCCAAGGTTTCTTCCATGAATGCGCGGAAATTGCCGAGCAGGTCTTTTTTCAATGTCACGCCGGCAGCCATGGCGTGACCGCCGCCCTTGAGCAACAAACCTTGCTGCACCGCGCGTCGAACGGCACGGCCGAGATCGACGCCGGTAATCGAGCGACCCGAACCCGTGCCACTACCACCCGGTTCCAGCGCGATCGCAAACGCGGGACGGCCGAACCGTTCCTTCAAGCGCGCGGCCACAAGCCCGACCACTCCGGGGTGCCAGCCTTGAGCGGCGGTGACAATCACCGCGCCTTTCTCTTCCAGTCCAAGGGAAGCGAGCGCTTCGGCTTCGGCTTGAGCCACTGTCGCCTGTTCGATCTGTTGCCGTTCGCGATTGAGACGATCGAGTTCGCGTGCAATCCGCGCGGCCTCGCCAGGATCCTCTTCGAGGAGAAGACGCAGGCCGAGATCAGCTCGTCCAATCCGACCACCGGCGTTGATGCGCGGACCCAAAAGAAATCCAAGATGCCAGGGCTCGGGCGGACCACTCAGGCCCGCAACATCCATCAAAGCGGTCGGTCCGGGATGCTCGCGTCGCCGCAGTGCAATCAGGCCTTTGGCCACAAAGGCGCGGTTAAGGCCGTGCAGCGGCACGACGTCGGCGACAGTACCGAGCGCCACAAGATGTAAGAGCGACAAAAGGTCGGGCTCGGGTCGCAGGTCCGACCAGAAATCGCGCCGACGCAACTCTCGCGCCACGGCAACCAAAGTCAGAAATACCAATCCAACCGCAGCAAGGTGGCCGAGGCCTGAAAGGTCGTCGGGGCGGTTGGGGTCAACGATCGCGACGGCTTCCGGCAGTTTCTCATCGCCCTGGTGATGATCAATCACCACTGTTTCGACACCGCGCCTTTTGGCCTCGGCAAGTGGCTCGAGGCTCGTGACGCCGCAATCAACAGTAACCAGCAGCTTTACCCCGCGTTCGGCGAACGACCGGATTGCATCCACGTTCGGGCCGTAGCCTTCAAAGATCCGATCGGGGATGTGGACGATCGGGTCCAACCCGCAGTGGCGCAAGTAACGGGACAGCAGCGCGGATGCAGTGGCACCGTCGACATCGTAGTCGCCGAAAATGGCAATGGACTCGTCGCTTGTGATGCCGTCCGCAATTCGCGTTGCCGCCGTCTCCATGTCAGTCACCGTATATGGATCCGGCATCAGGCGCTTGATGGTTGGATCGAGGAAACTATCGACCTGGTCGACATCAACATTGCGGCCGGCGAGGACGCGCGCCAGCAGTTCGTCGATGCCGTATCGTTGCGCAATCGCGAGCGCGAGCGCCGATCCGCGCTCATCGAGGCGCTCCCGCCACGCCCGGCCGGTCAAAGACCATTCGACACCAAGAAAGTGGCGGTCGAGTTTCGTCAATGAAACGGCGGGAGCGGCCATCGCAGAATTACCATCGTCTTCGACCGTCGGATTGCAGCAGCCGAATTACGCATTTGCAGGGGACGCATTACAGAATGAGACAGCGGGCCCCAGTGAGGCCGTCGGCAGGTTCAGTCGAGATGGAACTTGTCGAATTGCCGGTGCTCGGCCATGACCCGCCGTACCGTACCCGTGACGGAACGCATCACGACTGTTTCAGTCTCGATGACATCCTTGCCGAACTTAACACCACTTAGCATAGCGCCACTGGTAACGCCGGTGGCCGCGAAAAGACAGTCGCCTCTCACCATGTCCTCGATTTCGTATTTACGTCTCGGATCCTTGATACCCATCTTAAGCGTACGTTCGCGCAGTTGCTCGGTATCAATTATCAGCCTCGTCTGCATCTGGCCGCCGATGCAGCGCAAAGCCGCGGCCGCGAGCACGCCTTCCGGAGCCCCGCCAATGCCAAGATAGATATCGATCCCCGTTTTCGGTTCGGCGCAATGGATCACACCGGCCACGTCGCCGTCGCTGATCAGGCTGACCGCGGCGCCGGTCTTGCGCACCGCTGCGACGATATCCGCATGGCGGGGCCGATCGAGCAGAATAGCGGTAATCTCAGAAGGCTTGACGCCCTTGGCCTTCGCGAGACGCACGATGTTTTCATCGGCCGGCGCATCGAGATCGATAGTCCCTTTGGGAAAGCCTGGGCCGATGGCGATCTTCTGCATGTAGCAATCGGGTGCATGCAGCAGCGTGCCAGCTTCCGCAATAGCGATCGTAGCGATCGCCCCGGGCATGTTCTTGGCGCACAGCGTTGTGCCCTCGAGGGGATCGACCGCAATGTCGACTTTCGGTCCGTTCTTTGTCCCGACCTTTTCGCCGATGAAAAGCATGGGGGCTTCATCGATTTCGCCCTCGCCGATCACGACCGTACCGTCGATCGGCAATTTGTTGAGTTCGCGGCGCATGGCGTCGACCGCAGCCTGGTCGGAGGCCTTGTCCTTGCCGTGACCGCGCAGGCGTGCCGAGGATACCGCGGCCCGTTCGGTGACGCGGACAATCTCGAGACTGAGAATTCGCTCCAGCAAAAACTCCGGCTGGACGGTAATGCTCGGCATTTGACGCTCCCCTCAGAGACGGGGGCCTCGTTGTCCGGGCCCCTCAGTTTTTTTCGATCCGAATAACCTGTGGTCGCCCTGAGATCACCCTATCGCGCCCCACCGCCGCAAGGGCCTTCCGCACCGCGTCCTCGGTCGTTGCATAAGTAATGAGAATAACGGGGACGGAGCCTGCCTTGGTATCCCGACCTAGGTGGGCGGCGTCATGGCGCTGTACAATGGATTCGAGTGAAATTTCCTGTTCGGCAAGGCGTTTGGCAATGGTCGCCGCCGTGCCCGGCTTGTCCCGTGCGACCAGGCGTATGTAATAGCCACCTTCATGGCGCTGCATTGGCGCCTTTCGGACGTCCGTGAGCCGGGCCGTGGGACGCCCAAATGGCGCCGTTCGAACGCCCCGCGCGATGTCGCCGATATCGGACAGGACCGCCGAAGCCGTCGCGGCCCCGCCTGCCCCGGGTCCGACCAAGGTTAGTGGGTTAATGTCAACAGCATCGACGGTAACCGCATTGGTTACACCCATGACCTGAGCGATCGCGGAGTCCTTGCGCACCATCGTCGGGTGCACGCGCTGTTCAATGCCTTTCGGCGTCTTGACGGCAACGCCCAATAGCTTCACGCGGTAGCCAAGTTCATCGGCCGCCGAAAGATCGGCCGGCGTGATCGAGGAAATGCCCTCCACGTAGATCGCACTTTGATCGACCCTCGCGCCGAAGGCGAGGCTCGCAAGAATCGCCAGCTTCTGCGCGGTGTCGTGTCCCTCGATATCGAAACTAGGGTCGGCCTCGGCATAACCCAACCGCTGCGCTTCCTTCAGGCACGCCTCGAACGCCATTTTTTCCTGCTCCATCCGGGTGAGGATGTAATTGCAGGTGCCGTTCAGAATTCCATAGATCCGCTCGAAGGAATTGCCGGCCATTCCCTCCCGCAGCGTTTTGACGATGGGAATAGCGCCACCGACGGACGCCTCGAAATTCAGCGCGGCGTGCTTGCTTTCCGCAATCGCGGCAAGCTTGACGCCGTGTCGGGCAAGCAAGGCCTTGTTGGCAGTTACAACCGACTTTCCGGACGCGAGCGCCGCCTCGACAGCTCCTTTGGCCGGATCACCGGCACCGCCGATCAGTTCCACGAACACGTCAATGTCCGGCTCGCGCGCAAGGGCGAGCGGGTCGGAAAACCATGTCATCTTCCTGACATCGACGCCGCGATCTTTGGCGCGCGAGCGCGCGCAGACTGCGACAACTTCGATGGCCCGACCGCAACGCGCGCTCAACGCATCGCGCTGGTGCGCGATCTGGGAAACCAGCGCAGCACCGACCGTGCCCAATCCGGCGACACCGACTTTGAGTGATGGGTTGCGCATGACGTTATCCGAAAACCGGTTCCCATTTTTCGGGATCATGCGCTCGGGCTTGCGCCATGAAACTTGCTTGCCCGCTGTCAGCGACGCGTCGCGAGCGGAACGACGTTATGCAACTGCTCCGGCGCGTGTTCGAGAAAACGGCGGACATTGCGCGCGGCCTGGCGGATACGCTGCTCGTTCTCCACCAAAGCGATGCGAACGAAGCTTTCGCCGTACTCGCCGAAGCCGATGCCCGGCGAGACAGCGATGTCGGCCTTTTCCACCAGCAGCTTGGAAAATTCCACACTGCCGAGCGCTTTGAACGGCTCGGGTATCGGCGCCCAGGCAAACATCGATGCCCGCGGTGTTGGCACGTGCCATCCGGCTCGGGCGAAGCTTTCGACCAGCACGTCTCGCCGACGCCTGTACGTCGCACGCATCTCCTTAATGCAGCCGTCAGGGCCGTTAAGCGCCGCCGTCGCCGCCACCTGCACGGGCGTAAACGCGCCGTAGTCCAGATACGACTTCACCCGACCGAGCGCCGCGATGATGCGCTCATTTCCGACCGCGAAGCCGATGCGCCAACCCGGCATCGAGAACGTCTTCGACATGGAGGTGAATTCAACCGCCACGTCGTTCGCTCCGGGAACCTGCAGTAGCGAAGGCGGCGGACTGTCGTCGAAGTAAACTTCCGCATAAGCGAGATCGGACAACACCAGGATCTCATGCTTTTTGGCGAAAGCGACCAGGTCGTTGTAGAAGTCGAGCGTCGCGACATACGCGGTCGGATTCGCCGGATAGCACACGACCACGGCAGTCGGCTTCGGGATGGAATGCACGACCGCGCGCTCTAGAGTGTGAAAGAAGTTCGGTGTTGGTTCAGACGGAACGGAACGAATGGCCCCGCCCGCCATCAGAAAGCCGAAGGCATGGATGGGATAGCTAGGGTTCGGGACGAGAATGACGTCGCCGGGTGCGGTGATGGCTTGCGCAACGTTCGCAAAGCCTTCCTTTGAACCGAGCGTGGTAACGATTTGCGTCTCGGGGTTGAGCTTCACCCCGAAGCGGCGGTCGTAGTAGGCCGCCTGCGCCTTCCGAAGGCCGAGAATGCCGCGCGACGCCGAATAGCGATCGGTGCGCGGCTTGCCCAAAGTGTCCTTGAGCTTTTCGATCACGTGCGCGGGCGCGGGCAAGTCGGGATTGCCCATACCGAGATCGATAATGTCGGCCCCCGCATTGCGGGCTCGCGCCTTCGCCTTGTTCACCTCTTCGAACACGTACGGCGGCAAGCGGAGAATGCGGTAAAACTCATCCATCGGCTGAAACCCTAAGGTCGGCTGCCCTATCCAGCCCGCAGTTACCCCGGCTGGCTTTTATCACGGGTTCGGTTTGGCGCCAGCGGTTTGCCCGCTTTCGCCGTCGTTTGGCGGTTTTTTTGGCTTCGGAGCGGGCTTCTTGGGTGTTTGTGTACGGCCTTCCTGGCGGTCGCGAACATTGGCCAGCTCCTTTTCGAGCTTGACCTGTTCCTCCTCGGTCATGGGTACCGTCGCGCGGGCGGGCGGCATGTCATGGACCGCCGGATACTCGTATGGCGTTGCCGGGCGTGCGGGCGCGCCAGCGGGCAGACCCATATCGGCGGGGAGCTTGTCGATCACGGACCCGGCCGAACACCCCGCGAGTCCAGCCACCAGGGCTAAGCCGGCGATCCCTACAACTTTCACCAATGCACGCGCCATGTTCTCCAAGGCCTGCCGGCCGGACCGGAAATCCATGTAGACTCAATGAATTATAGCATGATCCTGATATCCGGCTAATATGGCTACAGCAAGGTTGGGGTCTCGCCATGGCAAGCTAGGCGAAACCATGGGCTGAAACGTTGCTTGCAGGAGGACGCAGTCCGGGCCACTTCTGTCTGCAGGGGCACGAGCATGGACAAGCCAACCACAGAAACCGCCACGGTCGGCAATGTCGATGTCGAGGCCTTGTCGCACAACATTGCCCGCCTGATCGAAGAAGGGGGCAAGGCCCTCGCCGCGTATCTGAAGCCGCGCGAGGAAGGTAAGATCAAGGGCGACAGCGCCGAAGACATCACCGATGTGGTCAAATCGGTCGGCCGCGTGGCGGAATACTGGTTGTCGGATCCGCGCCGCGCGCTTGAGGTCCAGACGAGCCTGGGTCGCGCCTATCTCGAGCTGTGGGCCAGCGCGGTGAAGCGTATGGCGGGCGAGCAGGCCGAACCGGTCGTCGCCCCCGACCCGCGAGACAAGCGGTTTGCCGATCCCGAGTGGTCGCAAAATCAGTTCTTCGATTTTTTGAAGCAGGCCTATTTGCTCGGCACGCAATGGGCCGAACGACTGGTCAAGGATGCTGGCGGACTCGATGAGACGACCCGCAAGAAGGCCGAGTTCTATGTCAAGCAAATCGCAAATGCGGTTTCGCCGTCCAACTTCGTCCTCACCAATCCGGAATTGCTGCGCGAGACGCTCGCCTCAAATGGCGAAAATCTCGTTCGCGGAATGCATATGCTCTCGGAAGACATCAAGGCCGGGCAAGGCACGCTGAAAATCCGCCAGTCCGACCCTTCCATGTTCGATGTCGGCCGCAACCTCGCGGTCACGCCGGGCAAGATCGTTTTTCAAAACGAGTTGATGCAGCTGATCCAGTACGAAGCCACGACGAAGCAGGTCTTGAAGACACCGCTGCTGATCGTGCCGCCGTGGATCAATAAGTTCTACATCCTCGACCTGACTCCGGAAAAATCTTTCATCAAGTGGTGCGTCAGTCAGGGCGTCACGGTTTTTGTCCTGTCCTGGGTCAATCCCGATGCGCGGCTCGCGAAAAAGAGCTTCGAAGAATACATGCGCGAGGGCGTTATTGCAGCGCTCGATGCGGTTGCGACGGTGACTGGAGAAAAACAGGTTCACGCCATCGGCTACTGTGTTGGCGGCACGCTGCTGTCGATCACCCTCGCCTATCTTGCCGCGAAAAAACAGAACCGCGTCAAGTCCGCGACGTTTTTCGCGGCGCAGGTTGACTTTAGCTATGCCGGCGACCTGATGGTGTTCGTCGATGAAGAACGCATAAAGCAACTCGAAGCACACATGAAGGAACAGGGTTACCTCGAGGCTTCGCGTATGGCCAACACCTTCAACATGCTTCGGTCCAACGACCTGATATGGCCTTACGTCGTCAACAACTACATGCGCGGCAAGAAGCCGATGCCATTCGATATCCTGTACTGGAATTCCGATGCCACGCGGATGCCGGCCGGAAATCATTCGTTCTATTTGCGGAATTGCTATCTCGACAACAAGCTTTCAAAAGGTGAGATGGAGATCGGCGGAATCAAGCTCGACCTGAAGAAAGTGAAGGTGCCGGTCTACAATCTCGCGACCCGCGAAGACCACATTGCGCCGGCAAAATCGGTTTTGTTCGGATCGCAATTCTTCGGCGGCCCGGTCAAATACGTACTCGCCGGTTCCGGCCACATCGCCGGCGTCGTTAATCCGCCCAGCAAGCCGAAATACCAGTATTGGACCGGCGGAAAGCCGACCGGTTCAAATGTCGATGAGTGGCTCAAAAAAGCGACCGAGCATCCGGGCTCGTGGTGGCCGGATTGGCTGCAATGGCTGAGGTCGCATGATGCCAAGAAAACGATTGCCGCGCGCAAGATCGGCGGCGACAAGCTCAAGCCTACGGAAGACGCGCCCGGCTCCTATGTCAAAGTAAAAAGCTGGACCTGACGTCAGCGGGCAGGACAGCGGGCGCGGCATCAACTATGCTCCCCGCCCGAAAGCATCAAGATCGGGGAACAGCAATGACCAAGGAACTGCTGTGGCTGACGCTGACGATCATCCTGACCGGGCTAATGTGGGTGCCTTACATTCTCGACCGCATCAAGGTCCGTGGCCTGATGGGCGCCATGGCGAACCCCTCGCGCAAGGACAAGCCACAATCGGAATGGGCACAGCGACTCTATTTCGCTCACACTAACGCTGTTGAAAATCTGATTATCTTCGCTCCGCTGGTGCTCATCCTCGATGCCCAGGGTTACTCCACCCAAGGTACCGTCATCGCCTGTGCGGTCTATTTCTGGGCACGGCTCGTGCATGCCGTCGTCTACACGATGGGCGTGCCGATCCTCCGCACGCTGGCCTTTTCCGTCGGATTTGCGGCGCAAGTTGCGCTGGTCTTTGCGGTGTTTGGCAAGCTCTAGTTTCGAGGGGCCGCCCGGTCGGCGATCGCACGAAAGTCAACTCCGTGCGGCAGCATGCCAAATGCCGAGCCATCTTCGGCATTCAGGCGCGAGGCACAGAAGGCCTCGGACACGGCTGACGGCGCGTGCCGCGTTAGCAGCGCAGCTTGAAGCACCAGGATCAGATCGCGCACAAGTGCCCGCGCCCGCGACTCGTCATTGCGGTCTTGTGCAGCAAGCCGTTTCTCCAGCCGGGTCGTGGCGTCCTTGAGCCGCATGTCCTTGCCATTGCCCAGTTCATGGCGCAGCACATCGACCGTGTCGGGCGTGCGCTCGATGGCGCGCAGCACGTCGAGGCACATGATGTTTCCAGAGCCCTCCCAGATCGAGTTGACCGGCGCCTCGCGATAGAGGCGCGGCATGATGCTTTCCTCGATGTAGCCAGAGCCGCCGAGCACTTCCATTGCCTCATAGGTCACAAACGGCGTGCGTTTGCAAATCCAAAATTTCGCCGCAGGAGTGACCACGCGCCGGATAACCTGTGCCGCCTCGCTATCCTCGTCGTAGGCGCGTGCGAGCCGCATCGTGAGTACAGCCGCGGCTTCTGATTCAAGGGCGAGGTCGGCCAGCACGTTTGTCATGAGCGGCTGGTCGATGAGCTTTTTCTGAAACGCCGTGCGGTATCTGGCGTGATGAACCGCCTGCGCGACCGCCTGTCGCATCAGGCCCGACGAACCGATACAGCAATCAAGCCGGGTGTAGTTGCCCATCTCGATGATGGTGGCAATACCACGTCCCTCCTCCCCAACGAGCTGCGCATACGCGCCATGGAATTCCACCTCGCTTGAAGCATTCGAGCGATTGCCGAGCTTGTCTTTCAAACGCAGGATCTGGATGGCGTTGCGCTCACCATCGGGTGTCCAGCGTGGCATCAGGAAACAGCTCAAGCCTTTCGGCGATTGTGCAAGCACCAGGAACGCATCGCACATCGGCGCCGACATGAACCATTTGTGACCGTGCAGGCGAAAACTGCCATCGCCGGCTGGTTTTGCTTGCGTGGTATTGGTTCGCAGGTCCGAGCCGCCCTGGTTCTCGGTCATACCCATGCCGAGGAGCGCCGAGGTTTTCTGTTTTACGGGGCGAAAATTACGGTCGTAGTCCCGTGAAAAAATTCGCGGCAACCATTCGGACGCTATGGCCGGTGCGTGACGCAATGTCGGCACCGAGCCGTAAGTCATGGCGATCGGGCAATAAACGCCGCTTTCGATCTGCCCGAGCATGTAAGTTCCCGCAGCGCGCGCGACGTGAGCCCCGGGCTTTGGGTCCGCCCAGGGACTTGAATGCAGACCGTCGGCGAGAGCGATCGTGAGCAGTTCGTGCCAGGCCGGATGGAATTCGACCTCGTCCAGGCGATGACCATAACGATCGAGCGAGCGCAATTGCGGAGGGAATCTGTTGGCATCGAAGCCGAGCCGGATGGTCTCCGGCTTGCCGAGCGTCGCGCCCAAGGCGGTCAACTCGCCTTTTGCCCAGCCTGCACCTTCGCGCTGCACGGCCTCACCGAGCACAGCGTCGCTGGCGAACAAATTATAGGGCTCGAGCGGCGGCGACTGGTTCTGGACCTCGAACATCCCGACAAGGCCTCCGGCAAAGACGCTCTATTGTATCAGTCGAATCATGGAAACAGGGCGACTTGCTCCAACCCCATTGTCTCGGGCCAGCCCATGACCAGGTTCATGTTCTGAATTGCCTGGCCCGATGCGCCCTTCACCAGATTATCGAGGGCCGATATCACGATCGCCCGCCCCGGAATGCGGTCCCTGGCAACGCCGATGAACGTCATATTCGAGCCGCGGACGTGCCGGGTCTGCGGGGTTTCGCCAAACGGCAAGACATGCACGAAAGGCTCCTTTGCGTAGAACTTTAAAAGTATTGCATGAAGATCTTCAGGCGTCCGTCCGCGACGCCCCCTTACGTAAATGGTCGAGAGAATTCCCCTGTTCATCGGAACCAGGTGCGGCGTGAAAGAAACGATCACCTCCCGCTCCGCCGCGAGCGAAAATTCCTGATCGAGCTCCGCCATGTGCCGATGATGGCCGACGCCGTAAGCGTGGAAACCTTCCGACACTTCAGAAAAGAGCATGGATTCCTTCGCTGCCCGCCCTGCTCCAGTCATCCCCGACTTGGCGTCAATGACGATCTCGTCGAGCTCGATCGCTTTGTTCTTGAGCAGCGGGATCAACGGCAATTGCGCGCAGCTTGTGTAGCAGCCGGGGTTGGCCACGAGCCGTGCCTTGCGGATTTCTCGCCGGTGAATCTCGGTGAGGCCGTAGACGGCCTCCTTCTGCAGATCGGGCGCGTGATGTTCGTGGCCGTACCATTTCGCGTAAGCCACGGTGTCTGCCAGGCGAAAATCCGCAGAGAGATCGACAACCTTGGTCGCCGGTGATTTTGCCAGAAGCTCCTTGATCACCTTCTGCGTGGTCGCGTGCGGCAATGCACAGAACGCAACATCCAAGGCCAGGCCGGCCCAGTCGCGGCCATCAATCGCCACGAGTTGCGGCAAGGCAAACGGTGAGAAGTGCTGATATACATCCCGCATCGTCTTCCCGGCGCTGCGTTCTGCGGTGAGCAAGACGATGTCCGCGCGCGGATGACGCAAAAGGATGCGGACCAGTTCGCCGCCGGTATAACCGGAAGCACCCAACACGCCGATCTTCGCTTTTGTAGCCATAATCAATCCTTATCCAGAAGTCTTAAAGAACTACCGGAAGATGGCCAACGGCGGAGATTCTATCGGGGAGGTTTGCCGCAGCCTGATGTTCGGGCGGCACGGCGACGCAAACGCTACGCCTGTGCCGAGGTGGCACGGCGACGGCGTGGATATATTGCTGCAACAAGCGTTTTCATCGAGCGGGCATATAGGGCCCGCCCGCCGCCTCGTCAACTAGCCTCCGCAGACGAAAAGGCCGCCAGATGCGGCATATAGGCGAACGCCGAGCAGTTGGATAAGCTGCTACCGGGGATCGTCCTGCGACAGTCAAGCGGGGCAAGAACCCAGCCGGTCTCCGCCGGAAAATCAATCATTTGGGAGGAAGTCCAATGCATCGTTTGAGTGTGATGGCGGGCGTCTTTAGCGCCGCGATGATGATGAGCTCGGCCACGTTCGCGCAAGTCCCTGCCGATCCGAACAATCCGAATGAAGCCGTGCCGGACGCGATGACTCTGACGCCCTACGGCGAGCCAATCAACATTGAGACCGCAAAAAAGGCGGCCGCGGGCGCAATCGCGGAAGCCGTGAAGCGGAATTGGAATGGACTATGCGTGGCAATCGTCGGGCCGTCCGGCGAGCTCGTCTATTTCGAAAAGCAGGATAACTGCCAATTTGCTTCAGTAACGATCTCGCAACACAAAGCGCGCACCGCGGCCCGCTATCGGCGTCCGACGGTGGTTTTCGAGCGCCTGCTCGGCAAGGGCCCCTTCTTCGCTTATCTGCCAACGCTCGACGACGTCATTGCATCGCGCGGCGGAAACCCGCTTGTGGTAGGCGGCAAAGTGATCGGCGCCATCGGTGTCAGCGGAGGCACAGGCTCGCAGGACGATACCGTTTCGCAGGCCGGTGTCGCCGTACTGAAGTAAGTTTTTAAAAATTCAAAGGCGATCCGCCGGGCCAAATGCCCGGCGGATTTTTTTTATTCACCAAAGCCACAGGATCATCTTCGATATGACATCGCCGATCGTCAGCAACGTCGCTGCCCAGATGAATGCCGAGACGAAATTGGCAATCTGGAATTGCCAGAACGGCATTTCAAAAATACCGGCGATCAAAGGCACGGAAGCACGCAGCGGGCCGAAAAACCGGCCGATGAAAATTCCGACAACGCCCCACTTTTTCATGAAGGTTTCGCCTCGCGGGATCAGATCAGGATGGCGCGATAGCGGCCACATATGCGCGACGGTGTACTCAAGCTTGAGGCCGATCCAATACGACACCCAGTCACCGAAGGCCGCGCCAAGCGAAGCTGAAACCCAGATTGGCCAGAAGCTGATTCCGCTATGGCCGATCAGCGCACCGATTGCGACCAGGGCGCCCCATGCCGGAATGAGCAAAGAGATGAAAGCCAGCGATTCCCCAAACGCAAGACCAAAGACGATGGGGACCGCCCAACCTCCATTATTGTGGACGAACTCGACGAGGTGGTGGGCAATCGCTTGGAGGTCCATCGGGCCGAGCGCTGTCACAGGTGCCTGGCCCGGCAGGATCAGACCGAGCGCCATCAATGGTTAGCCCGGCGAAGGTCGTTGCGCCAGTGCACTAGGTCGGCAACTCAGGCTCATCCTCCGGAAAGAGATGTTCGATCACAACCAGCGCCATTATCAACAGCGGCACTGCCAAAAACGCCCCCACGGGGCCCCATAACCAGGTCCAGAAAACGAGCGAAAGGAACACTGTCAACGGATTCAGGGTCAGCCGATGCCCCATAATGCTTGGCGTGACAAAATGCCCCTCGAGTGTAGCCAGTGCCAAAAACAGTAGTGGTGCAACGAGCGCTTGGGTCAGAGTAGAAAATGTCACCAGGCCCACCATGAACATCGCCCCTTCCATGATCAGCGCGCCGATGTAGGGAATAAAGTTGAGAATAAACGCGAGCACGCCCCAGGCAATCGGATCGGGCAAGCCCGCAACCCACGCCGCCACTCCGCCGCAAATTCCGATAGCCAGGTTGATGAGCGTCACAATGCTGAGATAGCCGGTCAAATTGTGTTCGATGTCGTTCATGATTTTCAACGTGCGCAGTCTCGCGTCGCGCTCGTCGAAGAAAACCACCAGGACCCGACGCAGTTGCGACCGGCCCAGCAACATGAAGAACAACGTGCCAAAGAAAATAAAGGTTTGGCCGATCGCGGGAGTCACCACAAGAAGCGCAGGTTGCACGAAACTCATGATATCGACCCCAAGGCTTCCCTTTTTGTCAGATGGCAGGAGCGCATCGCGCAGCTCCTGCAAGGCTGCCAATGGACGATCAAGTACGTGCATCTTTTCCTGAATGTTCCGGCCGATTTCCGGGGCCTTACCAACCCAATCGACCGCCGGCGCACCGAGTAGAACAATCACACCGTAGCAAACGCCAATCACCAGCAGCCAAAGCACGATGGCAGATACCAGGGACGGAATTCGGTACCGCTCGGCCCGCGATGACAGTGGGCCCAGCATCATCGTCACCACGAAGGCGGAGGCCACGGGCAACAGCAATGGCCGCGCCAGGCTGAGCGCCACGACGACAAGAATTACGAACATCCCGATCGTGGCCGACTGGGCCGCGGTGCGCCAAAATCGGGCAACCTCAGTTACCGGTTGCGGATCTTTGACGGCCAGTGAAAAGCTCGATTCCCGCGCAACCCGCGAGGTGCCTGGCTTCTCGACGCGCCGCTGGGCTCTAGTGACGCCTGCCTCCATGGGCAAGATAACTGACGAAGTTCCTTTTGGTTGCCGACCCCCTTTCCACAGGGCTTTTGGCCAACTGGCGCCGTAAAAAACGCCTCTTTAAACCTTCCCTTAAGCGGTATAGCGCAGGTTGTGCCGTCAAGGCAGTGCAGCCATGGCATATAGTGGCTGGCAACTGATTCGCCGTGACCCTATTTGAAGGCTTCTATGGCCAAGACAGCGACCAAGAAAAAACCCTCAAAGCAGCCAGATCTTTTCGACGCGCCCCGGAGTGGGAAATCGTCCGCGCGCAAGGCGCCGAAGGCATCGGCGCGGGCCGCCCGCGCGAAGTCTTCCGCGCGCGGATCGAGCGCGGAGGCCGGCTATACCGCCAAACACATCGAGGTCCTCGAGGGACTCGAGCCCGTCCGCCGACGCCCCGGCATGTATATCGGCGGTACCGACGAAAAGGCGCTGCATCACCTGTTCGCTGAAGTCATCGACAACGCCATGGACGAGGCGCTGGCCGGCCACGCCGACTGGATCGAAGTCGAGATGGAAGCAAATGGCTTCGTCAGTGTGACGGATAATGGCCGCGGTATCCCGGTTGATCCCCACCCCAAATTCAAGAGCAAGTCCGCGCTTGAAGTGATTATGTGCACGTTGCATGCGGGCGGCAAATTCGACTCGAAGGTCTACGAGACGTCCGGCGGCCTGCACGGCGTCGGCGTCTCAGTCGCCAACGCGCTTTCCGAGCGAATGGAAGTCGAGGTCGCGCGCGAGCAGCAGCTCTATCGGATGGCGTTCGAGCGCGGCAAGCCAAAAGGCAAGTTGGAAAAAGCCGGTCGTGCGCCCAATCGGCGCGGCACGCGCGTGCGCTTCAAGCCCGACCCCGATATTTTTGGTCCCAAGGCCGGATTCAAGCCCGAACGTGTCTTCAAAATGACGCGGTCGAAAGCCTACCTCTATGGCGGCGTCGAAATTCGCTGGCACTGCGACAAGGCGCTGCTCAAAGGTGTCGAGGACGTTCCCGAGAAGGCCACGTTCCATTTCGCCGAAGGGCTGAAAGATTACCTTGCATCCAATCTCACGGGCGCGGCGCTCGTTCACCCTGACATCTTTACCGGCTCCGCTGGCAAGACCGGCCGCCACGGCGCGGTCGAATGGGCCGTAGCCTGGACTGCCGATACGGACGGCTTCCTCAACTCTTACTGCAACACAATCCCGACACCCGATGGCGGGACACACGAATCCGGTTTGCGGACGGCGCTCCTGCGCGGACTGAAGGACCACGCGGCCCGTATCGGACAGGAAAAGCGCGCCGCTCCGGTCACCAGCGACGATGTCATGGCCGGCGCCGGCTGCATGCTCTCCGTTTTCGTGCGGGAACCTGAATTCCAGGGACAAACGAAGGACCGTCTAGCCACAGCCGAAGCCCAACGCATCGTCGAGCAGGCGATAAAGGATCCGTTCGACCACTGGCTCGCGGGCAACCCGCTGCAGGCCAACAAACTGCTCGATTTCGTCGTCGAACGCGCCGAAGAGCGCATTCGTCGGCGGCAGGAAAAAGATATTGCCCGCAAGACCGCAGTGCGCAAGCTGCGCCTCCCCGGCAAACTCGCGGATTGCACTTCATCGGCCTCTGAAGGGTCGGAGATCTTCATAGTCGAGGGCGACAGTGCCGGCGGTTCGGCCAAACAGGCGCGTGACCGACGCACCCAGGCCGTTTTGCCATTGCGCGGGAAGATCCTGAACGTTGCGTCCGCCGGCAAGGAAAAGCTGGCCCAAAACGCCCAGCTTGCCGACCTCATCCAGGCGCTCGGCTGCGGCACGGGCGTCCACTACCACGAGAAGGACCTTCGCTACGAGAAAGTCATCGTGATGACCGACGCGGACGTGGACGGCGCGCACATCGCATCACTCCTTATAACTTTCTTCTATCGTCAGACGCCGAAACTGATCGAAGGCGGGAAACTCTATTTGGCGGTCCCGCCCCTTTATCGGCTGTCACACGGCGGCAAGATCTTCTACGCGCGCGATGACAAGCACAAGGAAGTGCTTCTCAAAAAAGAGTTTCATGCCAACGCAAAGGTCGAGGTGTCCCGCTTCAAGGGCCTCGGCGAGATGATGGCGGCGCAACTCAAGGAAACCACCATGGACCCCGGCAAACGCACGCTGTTGCGCGTGGTTCTCGTGGACAAGGAGTTGAAACCGACTGCGCGCAGCGTCGAACGGCTGATGGGTACGAAAGCCGAGGCGCGCTTCGAGTTCATCCAGGAGAAGGCCGAATTCGCGAGCGCGGACTTGCTCGACGTCTGATCGTCGCGATCGAGCTCAAGAGTTTCTCAACAGCACCGCCTCCGGACGGACACCGCACGTGCGATGGCGGGCTCACGCGAGCAGGGGCGCTAGCGGCAGGCTGCGATGAGTTGCTCGGGAGTGCTCGCGCGCGTGGCAAAATGCCGCTTTGCCGATTGGTCGCGTATGATGTCCAGCGACCATTGATTCAGATCAATAAGAAAATGAGCCTGGTCGCTAAAAGATAGTGTTATCGTTTTCGCGAGTGAAGGCGAACGACTCCCTTGAGTGTCGTAACTGCCATAGCGCGCAATCGATGGACACCACCCGGCAGAGTCCACGGGCTGTCGAGGCACACCAGCGTTTTCTTTTCGCTGGTCAGAAGACGTGTATCGATTGCCACAAGGGCATCGCACATCATCTTCCCGATATGCGCAATGTTCCTGGCTGGCAGTACCCGGCACGAAAGTATCAATGGCTGGCGCTACTTTCGTCGCACTTTTTTAGCAGCGGGGTCTTGCTCCCCCGGGCAACCGCAATTCCATCTTTAACCCGCACCGGCCCACCATCGGTTTGATTGAACATGGTGCGGCGGGTCTTGTCGCGGACCGCAAAAACGAGCTTTTGCCGTTCTTCAGCCTCAGTGCCGGGCTGGAAGATGACATTAACCGCTACGCTCGTAGACGATACCTGCTCGGCCGAAAGAACACTGTAGCGGTTCACCGCATAGTCGGGACCGAGATTGTGGTCCTCGAGGATCAGCCCCGCGCTCGGCGTCGTGATGCTGACGTATGGATTGCTGGGTGTTGGCGGATTCTTGCAATCCGTAGCCCAGGTCCCGAACAAATTGAAATGCCGGAACAGCTCGTCGGCCGATGCAGCATCCGCCTGACCCGGAACGACGAAAGCTCCAACGAGCAACGCAAACGCTGCAAGCCGACGCATGGTATCTCCACTCTAACCATCGCGTACAATATCAGCGGTCGGCGTCGCGGCAATTGATTTAAGGACGGCGACGACGGGCGGCGCGCACGAGAAGACGACTATTTGAAAGTTAGGTTAGCGGCCTTCACGACTTCTGCGAATGATTTGATGTCAGCCTCGATACGTTTCTTGAAGTCGTCCCCGGTGGGCCCACCCGGTTTAACCGCCATTTTTTGCAGGCCTTCCTGAACCGTCGGGGCGGCCAGCGCCTTGGCCAACTCCGACGTTAATTTGGCTACGATGGGGCCCGGCGTCCCGACGGGTAAGAAGAACCCGCTCCAAAGCTGGGTATCGACATCGGGAAACCCAGCCTCAGCCATGCTTGGCACATCGGGCAGCTCAGGTGAGCGCTCCGAACCCGTAACCGCGAGCGCCCGGATTTTGCCCGCCTTGACCAATGGGATGACCGGCGGCCCGTCCGAAATTGTGAACAGGCTTTGTCCCGAAACAACACTCAGGTTTGACTCGTTGCTGCTCTTATAGGGGATCGCCACAGCAGGCATTCCGCTTTTGAGCTTGAGCAGCTCGCTTGCAATTGTGAACGCTGGCGACGATGTGCCGTAGTTCGACTTGTCCGGGTTGGATTTCGCCCAGGCAACGAGTTCCTTCACATCCTTCGCCGGGTGATCTGCCGGCACCACAAGCACCAGGGGGAACGAAGCGATCATGTTCAGGGCAATGAAACTGTTGCTCGCATGATAGCCAAGATCCGGGAAAATTGCCGTGGCGATCGACATTTGTCCGGTTGCGCCGACCAGGACCGTATAGCCGTCAGCCGGCTGACGCGCGACGAATTCGCCTGCAATGCGTCCACCCGCACCGACGCGGTTCTCAATCACCACAGTTGAACCGGTATTCTCCTGAAATTTCTGTAGAACGAGTCTCGCGAAGAGATCATTTCCGCCGCCGGCGGCGAACCCAACGATGAAATGGATCGGCCGGTTCGGGTAATCGGTTTGCGCGCGCGAATGACCAGCGGACAAAACCGCTAGCAACATGGATACAGCGAAAACGAAACCGCTCCGACCCCTCATCACAACCCCGCGTATGCTCCCCGGTGAGACTTGCAAAAAACCGTACACCGAGTTCAGTGGCCGGAAAACATGTTTGTCGTGATGTGATATCGTTTGCCGAGCAGTCATTCCGTCGGAACCGACATGACCTCCATACGCGCCCTTCTCCGCTCCCGGTCCGGCGCGCGTGACGAAATATTCGGCCATCCTCGGGCGCTGGCCTATCTGTTCACGACTGAAATGTGGGAGCGCTTTTCCTACTACGGAATGCGCGCCCTTCTTGTGCTTTACATGGTCAAGTATTTGTTCAGGCCGCAAAGTTCCACCGAGGTCCTCGGCCTTGCATCCTTCAAGCACGGATTGGAATTCGTATTCGGCCCGCTGGCCCCGCAGCCGCTCGCCTCGCAGATCTACGGCTTCTATACAGGACTGGTCTACTTAACGCCGGTCTTCGGTGGATTGGTGGCTGACCGCATGCTCGGCCAACGACGAACGGTGATCATCGGCGCCACGCTGATGGCCATCGGGCATTTCATGATGGCTTTCGAACATTTGTTTCTGGTGGCTCTCGGTTTTCTGATTCTCGGAAACGGAGCTTTCAAGCCAAACATTTCCACTCAGGTCGGCTCACTCTATCCGCCAGGTGACCGGCGCAGAGACCGCGCTTTTTCGATTTTCTACGTCGGAATCAATCTGGGCGCGTTTCTCGCTCCGCTCGTCTGCGGCACGCTTGGTGAAGAACTTGGCTGGCACTACGGCTTCGCGGCCGCCGGAATTGGGATGACGATTGGACTGATCATTTACCTTGCCGCTACACCGCACTTGCCGCACGACGCTTTCGAAAAACGCGCGGCGCCTGACGCCACACTCGACGCAAAGGCCTGGCAGTCAATTGCAGCCCTTTTGCTGCTATTTGCACCCGTCAGTCTGTTCTGGGCGACCTACGAGCAGCAGGGAAACACAATCACGCTCTGGGCCGACCAATTCACCGACCGGCATTTTCTTGGCGGCGAAATTCCGGTCACCTGGTTTCAGGCTTTCAATCCCTTCATGATTTTTGCGTTCACGCCATTCATCATTGCGCTATGGCGTTGGCAAGGGGAAAGCGAGCCCGCCACCAGCACAAAGCTCGCGATGGGATGCTTGATCAATGCCCTGGCCTACCTGGTGATGGTGGCTGCCGCCTGGAGCGCTGGTGGTGACAAAACGAGCTGGCTGTGGCTGTTCTTCTACTTTGTCGTCATCACCGTCGGCGAACTTTATCTTTCTCCAACCAGTCTTTCGCTCGTAACCAAGATCGCACCGAAGACGTTGCTGTCGATGATGATGGGAGTTTGGCTTGCCACGAGCTTCGTCGGCGGATTTCTGGCGGGCTATCTCGGCACATTCTGGTCAACCATGGACAAGGCCAATTTTTTCCTGATGCTGGCGTTTATATCCAGCGCGGCCGGTGTCGCAATTATGCTGTTGCGTCGGCCGCTTCGGCCGGTGTTGCAGGATTAGCCTACGGGAAGGCCGACATATTGTTCGGCGAGCGAGGTCGCTGCGGCGCTTGAGCTGGTGAGATAGTCGAGATCCGAAAGTTGTCGCCGGCGATCAAAGGCCGACTCGTTCGGGAAACGATGCATACTCTGTGTCATCCACCAAGAGAATCGTTGCGCATACCAAACCCGTCGCAGGCACGTAGTCGAATAGTTTTCCAGCAGGTCTTTGTTTTTGTTTTGATAGTAAACGTCCAAAGCGCGCGAGAGTATCACCACATCGGCAAATGCCAGGTTCATCCCTTTTGCGCCAGTCGGAGGAACGATGTGCGCGCTGTCGCCGGCAAGGAAAAGCCGCCCATACTGCATCGGTTCGACGACGAAACTGCGCATCGGCGTAATGCCCTTTTGCAGCATCTTGCCTTCGGAGAGTTTGCGGGCTCCGCCGAGCCGGCTGTGCAATTCGTCCCAGATACGGTTGTCGGGCCAGGCTTCAATCTCCTCATCGTGATCACATTGAAGATAGAGCCGCGCCAGGCTTGGGGAACGCATGGTGTAGAGCGCAAAGCCACGATCAGTGTAGGAATAAATCAATTCGTGATCGGGTGGCGGGCTCTCCGACAGGACGCCGAGCCAGCCGAACGGATAGTCTCGTTCGAATACACTGAGCACGCCGTCCGGAATGCTGGGCCGGCAGACGCCGTGGAAGCCGTCGCAACCCACTATGAAATCGCAGTCGATTTCCTGGCGTCGCCCGTCATGCTTGAAACGGATTTTCGGTTTTTGCGTCTTCAGGTCGTGAACTGTGACGTCGTCGACCTCAAAGAGCAAAGGCGCGCCGTCGGAAATTCGACGGTCCACGAGATCCTTCACCACTTCCTGCTGCCCGTAAATCGTAACGCGCTTGTCCACCAGTTTTTTGAAGTCAATACGGTGCAGATCGCCATTGATGCCGACATTGATCCCCCAATGCAGCATGCCCTCGCGTTGCATGCGGCTGCCGACGCCGACGTCGACGAGGAAATCAGCAGCCCAATGCTCGATCAAGCCGGCACGGATGCGATTCTCGATGTAATCGCGGCTGCGGTTTTCGATGATGATCGACTCGATGCCTTGAAGATGCAGCAGCCTTGCCAGCATAAGTCCGGCGGGCCCCGCTCCGACAATTCCGACTTGCGTGCGCATCGTTTGCTTCCGGCGATAATTTTGCGCTTCCCTATAAGCTCCGCTCCGGCAGCGGCAAGGGGACGCTAACCGGAAACCATTGCACACTGGCGTTGCGGACGGCGTCAGCCCGCCGAGTCAGGTAATAAAACGCCGCAATCGCGCGTTTCAAAGCTAAAAAGCTAACAATTAATGCCACTTATCGTCGTTCAAAGCATTGACTTTGGCCCTTTGCACCCTATGTTCCGTCCAACCGGTCTGACAAGAAGATTCGGCCATCCCCGCGCAAAGCAACTGGTTTTTGTTAGTCCAGCGCGCTCTGGGCGGCTTCTGAGGTTATATGCCTTTTTCACATCTCGGCTTATCAGCCAAAGTTCTCGCCGCCATCAAAACGGCTGGCTACAGAGCTCCCACCCCAATTCAAGATCAGGCTATTCCGCACGTGCTTGCGCGGCGCGACGTGCTCGGTATTGCACAAACCGGCACCGGAAAGACCGCTGCCTTCGTGTTGCCGATGCTGACCATGCTGGAACAGGGTCGCGCTCGCGCGCGCATGCCGCGCACGCTCATTCTCGAGCCGACGCGTGAACTCGCAGCGCAGGTCGCCGAACACTTCGAGAAGTACGGCCAGAACCACAAGCTCAACGTGGCGCTGATCATCGGTGGCGTTTCGTTCGACGATCAGGACGCAAAGTTGCTTCGCGGCGTCGACGTTTTGATCGCCACACCGGGTCGCCTGCTCGACCACTTCGAACGCGGGCGATTGCTTTTGTCGGGTTGTGAGTTGCTCATCATCGACGAAGCGGATCGCATGCTCGACATGGGCTTCATCCCCGATATCGAGCGGATCGGCAAACTGGTACCATTCACGAGGCAGACGCTGTTCTTTACGGCGACCATGCCGCCCGAGATTCAGCGGATCGCCGATACCTTCTTGCACAATCCTGTGCGTGTCGAGGTCGCCAAGCCAGCCACTACAGCAGCAACAATCACGCAATTGCTGGTGTCGACCGGTCGCGAACCGCACGTGAAGCGCGAAACGCTACGTGGCCTGATCCGCTCTGCTTCCGGTTTCAAGAATGCGATCATTTTCTGCAATCGCAAGCGCGAGGTTGCCAACCTCCATCGCTCCCTGCTCCGTCACAAATTCAATGCCGTGGCACTGCACGGCGATATGGATCAACCCGCACGCATGGCGGCACTCGACAGATTTCGTCGCGGCGAAGCCGAATTGTTGATCGCATCTGATGTCGCCGCCCGGGGCCTCGACATTCCTGAAGTCAGTCATGTGTTCAATTTCGACGTGCCGCATCACGCAGACGATTACGTGCACCGCATTGGTCGTACCGGTCGCGCCGGACGTTCCGGTACGGCAATCACGATCGTCGCTCCGATCGACAACAAGGCGGTCCACGCCATTGAACGCCTGATCGGCCAGACCATTCCCTGGATGGATAAACCGGCAGCGTCCGAGACGAGCGCAAGCCCCTCGCCTCGGGAGCATGGCCAACGTCCTCACGCCGAGGCCCCGCGCGGCCGAAATCGTGGACGCGGGCCGGCACGTCAGGCAAAGAAGAATCCGCCTGCTCCAAAGGCACCGTCCTATCAGCCCGCGAAGGAAAGCGACGCAGGCCATCTCCCGGCCTTCTTGCTTCGACCCGTCCCGATCAAGGCGTGATGCGCGCTGGCCTGTTACGCAACCTTGACGGCTGGCCGGTTCCAAATTTACCTCCGATCCCAACGAGAGGCGCTGGAGCGCCGTCCTCCGCAAGCACCGGCTTGCAACTGGGGGTAGTCAGCAGCCGGGCGGCCGTAACGGTTGCCGAGCACATTCGCCGGGCGGTAATGGCCAAGGAATTGGTGAAACGCTCGACCGGCGAAATCTCGGTCGGATGATATATCAATCGGAGTGGCCGACACCGGGCAGTCGCTGATTGAGCGCCGAGGTCTCGACCGACAGCATTGCAGAAGTCGCCTAGCGCGACTTAGTTTGCGTCTTTGGCCGGCGTCAGCTGCACCGACTCACCGCAGCCGCATGCACTGGTCTGGTTCGGATTGTTGAATATGAACTGCGCCGACAGCTTGTCGGTCTTGTAGTCCATCTCGGTCCCAAGCAGGAACAATATGGCTTTAGGATCGATCAAGATCTTCACACCCTTATCCTCGACCACTTCGTCCGTCGTGTTGACCGCCTCGGCATACTCCATCGTGTATTCCATGCCGGCGCAGCCGCCATTTTTGACGCCGACGCGAACGCCGGCCACGGGTTTCCCTGCCCGCGCCATCACGTCCTTGATGCGCGTCGCGGCGGCATCAGTAAGCCGCATCACCTGCGGTCGGGGTCGTGCCATGGTCATAGTCGTCCTCGTTTAACCTGTATCTGGCGTCTCGCCGCTCCCACTTCAACTCACCACATATTCAATACGAGTCGCGCCTCGTCGGACATACGGCTTGGGTCCCAGGGCGGGTCCCACACGACGGCCACTTTGGTCTCCTTTACGCCCGGTACACTCGACACCGCATTCTCGACCATGATCGGCAAGTCTTGAGCCGCGGGGCAATTCGGCGATGTCAGCGACATGTCGATCTTGACCCCCCGGTCATCGCCGATATCGATTTTGTAGATAAGGCCCAGTTCGTAGATATCGGCTGGGATCTCCGGGTCATAGACGGTTTTCAGCGCGGCAACGATGTCGTCGGTCAGCTTGTTGAGTTCATCCTGTGGCAGCGCCGGAGAGCCAACCACAGCGGCATTCTCCGGCGGCTTCTCCGTGACTGGTGCGTTTGCTGGGCTATCTTCGGTCATACGAAAAATTCCTGCGCCTTGACGAGCGAGGCGGCGAGCGTCTCCACCTCCTCTCTCGTATTGTACATGGCAAATGACGCGCGACATGTGGCGGTCAGACCATAACGCGCAAGTAGCGGCATCACGCAGTGCGTGCCGGCCCGCACTGCTACACCGGCGCGATCGATAATCGTCGCAACATCGTGCGGATGGGCGCCTTTCATTTCGAATGAGACGATCGGACCCTTATCGGCCGCATTGCCGATGATTCGCAGCGAATTGATCTGGCCAAGTCTCTCGTGCGCATATTTGACCAAGCCGCTTTCATGCGCACGAATACGAGCCTTGCCGACGGAATTGACATAGTCGATCGCAGTCCCGAGACCGATCGCCTGCACGATCGCCGGAGTGCCCGCTTCGAACCTGTGGGGCGGCTCGCCATACGTAACGCGATCCTCGAACACCTCATGAATCATTTCGCCGCCGCCATTGAATGGCGGCATTGTCGCGAGGTGTTCATATTTGCCGTACAACGCGCCGATGCCAGTGGGTCCATACACCTTGTGCCCAGTAAAGACATAGAAATCGCAGTCTATGTCGCGCACATCGACATCCATGTGGACCGCCGCCTGCGCCCCGTCGACCAGGACCGGAATGCCGCGCGCGTGCGCAAGCCTCACGACATCTTTTACTGGAACGACAGTGCCGAGGGCATTTGACATGTGCGTAATAGCGACCATGCGCGTGCGTGGCGTCAGCAGCTTCTCGAATTCGTCGAGCAGGAAACTGCCATCGTCGTCAATTGGCGCCCATTTGATCACCGCGCCCTGGCGTTCGCGCAGGAAATGCCATGGCACGATATTGGAATGGTGCTCCATGATGGAGAGGACGATTTCATCACCGGCCTTGATACGCTCGCGCCCGAACGTGTACGCGACAAGGTTGATCGCCTCTGTGGCATTGCGGGTAAAGATGATTTCTTCCTTGCGACCGGCGTTCAAAAATGCGCGTACCGTCTCGCGCGCACCCTCATAGGCCTCGGTCGCCTCGTTTGCGAGATAATGGAGACCGCGATGCACGTTGGCATATTGCTCGGTGTAGGCTTTCTCCAATCGATCTAAAACTTGCTTTGGCTTCTGTGCCGACGCCGCATTGTCGAGATAGACCAGCGGTTTGCCATAAATATTGAGCGCAAGCGCCGGAAAATCGGCGCGGATGCGGCCAACGTCATAGGAACCGTTGGTGACTGCGGGATGCATCGTTACCCTCGCGCGCCCAGCCAGTTGACTGCAGTCTGCATCAGCGATTCCCGAATTCTCTCATCGGCGATCTCCTCGATCGCTTCACCGATAAAGGCCTGGATGAGCAAAGCTTCCGCCTGCTTTTCAGGAATGCCGCGTGACATCAGGTAGAATTTGAGGCCACTATCGAGTGCGCCGGCCGTGGCGCCGTGACCGCACTGCACGTCGTCGGCAAAGATTTCCAGCTCAGGCTTGTTGTCTGCTTCTGCCTCGTCCGACAACAGCAGAGCATGGCTTGCCATTTTGGCGTCGGTCTTCTGCGCGTGCGGCTCGACAACGATCTTGCCCTGGAATATGCCGTGGCTTTCCCCATCGAGCACCGACCTGAACCGTTCGCGACTGGTGCAACCGCCTGCGGCGTGCTCGATCACAAGGGTATTGTCGACGTGCTGACGTCCTTTGATCAATGTCGCGCCGCTGATCGACGCTTCAGTGCCTTCCTGAATAAAGCGCACAAAGGTTTGGTTGCGAACCACCGCACCGCCCGTCGTAAAAGCGAAATCGCGATAACTTGCCTTGGCGTCCACGGTGACGCCCAACGTCGAAACACGCAGCGCCGCGTCACCGTCGCGGCCAACCTTGATATGATCGACTCGCGCTCCTTCGCCGATGACGAGCTCGAAGACAGAATTGACCTGGTAGTCGGCACCGGAGGGCCCATCGAAACTTTCGATCAGCGTCAGCTGCGCACCCTTTTCAACGATCACTACGCATCGCGGATAGGTCCCCGCCGCCGCACCTGAAAATATGTGTGCGAGTTGGATCGGCTTGCTGATGCGCGCACCTTTTTTGATCCGGAGCGCGACGCCCCCCGTCATGAACGCGGTGTTAAGCGAAACAGCGATGTCGTCTTTGCCGGGGATATTGCCAAGGCCGTACGCTGTCTCCTCCCCCACGAAGGCGAAAAGCTCGCTCAGCACAACGCCGGGGTCAGACGAATTGAAGTCGCTCCAGCCGGGTTCATACCGTCCGTTGACGATGGCGATCCGGGTGACCTCGACGCCCGGCAGATCCGGCACGACGCCCTTCGAGGCGGCGGGCTCTGCAAGCGGCTTGGCCTCACGCATTAGCGCACGCAGATCGGTGTATTTCCATTCCTCGACGCGACGATGCGGCAGGCCGCTCGCGTCGAAGCGACGGAACGCGTCGTCACGAAGCGCAACGAGCGCTCCCTTGCCGGGCAACTTGCTGCGCGTGGCCGCAAAAGCAGAACTGAGTGCCTGTTCGGCCGGCGTCTTCATGGCGCGCACATCCGCGGACATCAGGCCGCCTCACCCTGGAACTGGGCGTAGCCTTTGGCCTCGAGCTCGAGCGCGAGCTCTTTGCCGCCGGACTTCATGACGCGGCCATTGGCCAGAACATGCACGACATCGGGCACAATATAATTGAGCAGCCGCTGATAATGCGTGATTACGACCATCGATCGCTCCGGCGAACGCAGGCGATTGACGCCATCGGCCACGATCTTGAGCGCGTCGATGTCAAGACCGGAATCGGTTTCGTCGAGCACCGCCAGCTTCGGCTGCAGGACCGCCATCTGCAAAATCTCGTTGCGCTTTTTCTCACCACCCGAAAATCCGACATTGACGGCGCGACGGAGCATCTCCTGGCTGATGCCGAGATGGTTGGCGGCATCGCGCGCGAGCTTCATGAATTCCGGCGTGGAAACTTCCGCTTCGCCTCGCGTCTTGCGCTGGGCGTTGAGCGCGGTGCGCAAGAAGGTCATCGTGGCAACACCGGGCACTTCCACCGGATATTGAAAAGCAAGGAAAACACCCCTGGCCGCGCGCTCATCGGGCGACAGCTCGAAGATATTCTCCCCGTTCAACAGCACCTCACCTTCGGTGACCTTGTAATTGTCCTTGCCAGCCAGCACGTAAGCGAGCGTCGATTTGCCCGATCCGTTCGGGCCCATGATGGCCGCGACCTGGCCCTTCTCGACCGACAACGTCAGGCCGTTGAGGATCTTCTTGTCCTCGACCTCGACATGCAGATTTTTCACTTCAAGAAACGACACGTCTTCATCCTCACACGATTAATTAAATGCCTTCATCGGGGCGCTGACCCCAACGCCAACGCCACTTACCATCGGTCCGCTGCCGGCTGATACGAATCATCCAGAACACGGCGATTACGATGAACGCTGCCCAGGCGAGCCACGCACCGACATTCGAACGGTCCGCCAGAAGGTTCATGGCCACGATCGGCAGCGCGACGACGGCCACAATCCCGACGGTCAGGGCCCAGCCTTCCCACGTGACCGGTGTCGCACCGTAACCGTATCGTTTTGGCCTGAACCAATAGCGCGTCATGGCTTAGCCCACCGATCCTTCCAGCGAGATCGAAATCAGTTTCTGGGCCTCGACCGCAAACTCCATTGGCAGCTGCTGCAAGACGTCCTTGACGAAGCCGTTGACGACCAGCGCGGTCGCCTCCTCTGCCGACATGCCGCGCTGACGGCAATAGAACAGCATGTCCTCGGAAATCTTCGAGGTGGTGGCCTCGTGCTCGAACGTTGCAGAAGAATTCTTAGCTTCGATGTAAGGCACCGTGTGCGCGCCGCACTTATCGCCGATCAGCAGCGAATCGCAGTTGGTGAAGTTGCGCGCGCCCTTGGCTTTGCGATGCGCCGAAACAAGACCGCGATAGGTGTTGTTGGACTGTCCGGCCGCGATACCCTTGGAAATGATGCGGCTCACCGTGTTCTTGCCGAGATGCAGCATCTTGGTGCCGCTATCGACCTGCTGGTGACCGTTGGAGATTGCGATTGAGTAGAACTCGCCGCGAGAATTGTCGCCGCGCAGGATGCAGCTTGGATATTTCCAGGTGATTGCCGAACCGGTTTCTACTTGCGTCCATGAGATCTTCGAACGCGCGCCACGGCAGTCGCCCCGCTTGGTCACGAAATTGAAGATGCCGCCTTTGCCCTGCGCATCGCCCGGGTACCAGTTCTGCACGGTCGAATATTTGATCTCGGCATCGTCGAGCGCGACCAGTTCGACCACGGCTGCGTGGAGCTGGTTCTCGTCGCGCATCGGCGCGGTGCAGCCCTCGAGATAGCTCACATAGGCGGCCTTATCGGCGATGATCAAGGTGCGTTCGAATTGACCGGTATTCTTCTCGTTGATGCGGAAATAGGTGGACAGCTCCATCGGGCAGCGCACGCCTTCCGGCACGTAGACAAACGAGCCGTCGGAGAACACTGCCGAATTCAGCGTCGCGAAGTAGTTGTCAGAAGTCGGCACGACCGACCCGAGATACTTCTTCACCAGTTCGGGATGCTCGCGGATCGCCTCCGAGATCGGCATGAAGATCACGCCGGCCTTTTTCAGTTCTTCCTTGAATGTCGTCGCGACCGAAACGGAATCAAACACCGCGTCGACGGCCACACGCGAGCGCGTACCATCGCCGCGCTCCACGCCAGCCAGGATCTCCTGTTCGCGAAGGGGAATTCCCAACTTTTCGTACGTGCGGAGAATCTCGGGGTCGACCTCGTCGAGCGATTTCAACGACGCCTTCTTCGGCGCCGCGTAGTAGTAGATGTCCTGATAATCGATTTTCGGATAGTTCACGCGTGCCCAGGTCGGCTCGCGCATCGTTAGCCAGCGGCGATAGGCTTCCAGTCGCCAGGCCAGCATCCACTCCGGTTCGTTCTTCTTGCCCGAGATGAATCGGATCGTGTCTTCCGACAGGCCCTTTGGGGCCTTTTCGGATTCGATCTTGGTCTCGAACCCATACTTGTATTGGTCAACGTCGATACGACGGACCTGTTCGACGGTCTCTTGTACGGCCGGCATTTTTCCCTCCGCTCACGGTTGCAAGGACCGCGGGTTGGATTTGTCGGTTATGGTGCTCGCGCTATCGTTCGGCGCTGGTTCCCATGGGTTGATGAATGCGGTTTGCGCCGTGGCCACCCATTCAGGCAGCGAGGCCGCTCCTCTCCTTAAGTAGTGATCCCGCAACGGTATTCCAAGTTTGAACGAAGCGATCGACGTCAGCCTCGGTGGTGCTGTTCCCTAGGCTGGCCCGGATGGCGCCGCGCGCTATAGCACCGTCGACGCCCATGGCCGCGAGGACCTCCGACGGCTGAACTTTGCCTGACGAACAGGCCGAACCCGATGAGACGGCTATCCCTTTGAGATCGAAGGCGATTATGGCGGTTTCTGCCTTCACGCCCGGAACCGCGAACAAAGTCGTGTTTGGCAGGCGCGTTTCGACGGCACCGAAAATCTCGACGTGCGGCGTGACGCGTCTAAGGCCCTGTTCCAACCGATCACGCATGGCCGCCATACGCCTTGTGTCAGTCAGCTTCGCAACGGCGGCCGCCGCACCAAATCCGGCGATGGCGGCAACGTTCTCGGTTCCCGCCCGCTGGCCGCGTTCCTGCCCGCCGCCTCTCATCAGAGGCTCGGCAATGTGGATGTCACCACGGCGAACAAGTGCGCCCGCGCCCTGAGGACCACCCAACTTGTGCGAAGAGATGCTCACGAGGTCGGCGCCAAGGCTCGTGACGTCGCAATCGATTTTGCCGGCGCCTTGCACCGCATCCACATGGAACACGCCGGACGCCGCGTGCACGATTTCCGCGATTTGAGCGATCGGCTGTACGACGCCGGTTTCGTTATTGGCAAACATCACCGAAACCAAAGGCCGCGCAGCTTTCTTCAGCGCGAGTGAGAGCGCAGCAAGATCGACAACACCGCTGCGGGTAACCGGAAGCATTTCGATGCTCTCGCGCGGAAATCGTCCGCCGGCACGAACTGAAGGATGCTCGATTGCGGAGACGAACAATCGGTCGCGCGGCTCCTTGCGCCGGGCAATTTCCAATGCCGGAGTGAGCGCGAGCATGTTGGCTTCGGTCGCGCCACTTGTGAACGTAACGTTCTTCGCGTCCGCGCCAAGTAGATGGGCAACCCGCTCGCGCGCCTCCTCAATCAAACAACGGACGGCCCGGCCCTCAGCGTGCACCGACGATGCATTGCCTGTAAAAGCCAGTGCCGCGCTCATGGCGGCACGCGCCTCCTCCCTGAGGGGGGCGCTGGCATTCCAGTCGAAATACGCTCGCTCGGCCAAGATCCTCACCGATACCTGATTACCGTTTTCCCGGCCTAGACCCCGCAAAAAGCTTGCTTTTTGCCCTGGGGATTGTGTTAGAAGCCCGAAATCGCCCGGCCCTTATAGCGTGTGTTGAGGCTGGGAACAGCGGAATTCGTATAATTAGAATAATTCTAAACTAGTAGCCCGGTTCAATAAATGCAGCCAGGCGACAACACACCCCGCTGCCGCCTTGCGGCGCGGCAAGCCCGGTTCGAGGTCGATAACCATGCCTGAGATTATCTTCACCGGTCCCGCCGGACGCATCGAGGGGCGGTACCATCCCGCGCGACAGAAGAATGCACCGATCGCGATCATCCTGCACCCGCACCCGCAGTTCGGCGGGACGATGAACCACCAGATCATCTACCAGCTGTACTACGCCTTTGTGCATCGCGGTTTCTCGGCGCTCCGATTCAACTTCCGCGGCGTTGGGCGCAGCCAGGGCTCGTTCGACCATGGCCAGGGCGAATTGTCCGATGCGGCAGCAGCCCTCGATTGGGCGCAGACCATTAATCCTGAGGCGAAAAGCTGCTGGATTGCCGGATTCTCGTTTGGTGCCTGGATCGGCATGCAGTTGCTGATGCGCCGGCCTGAGATCGAAGGCTTCATCTCGATCTGCCCGCCTGCGAACCTCTACGACTTCTCCTTCCTCGCGCCCTGCCCGTCGTCGGGCCTGATCATTCACGGCGACAAGGACGCTGTGGTCCCGCACAAGGACGTCACGACGCTGGTCGACAAGCTGAAGACCCAAAAGGGCATCGTGATCGAGCAAAAGGTTGTGCAAGGCGCCAATCATTTCTTTGACGGCAAGGTCGAAGCGCTGCTTACTTCGGTCAGCGCATATCTCGACAAGCGGCTGAAGACAGAACGCAAGCCGGCAGCGTGAGTTTGGCCGGAGCGCCCGTTGGCACGCAGTGCTCATGGGCGAATTGGCGATACGCGGCGATCGGTCCGCGAAATGACCCATGCTCCTTGTTAAGACTTACCTCGACAGAAGTGCCATCCACGGTCTTGGGGTTTTTGCTGGCCAGGCTATTCGGAAAGGCACGAAGGTGTGGCGTTTCGTCGGCGGCTTCGACAGGGTCTATTCACCGACCCAATTTGCCAAACTGCCGAAACCGGCCCGGGACTACATCTGGAATTACGGATACCGCGTCGACGGCGAGATTCTGCTGACCAGCGACCACGATCACCACATGAACCATTCGGACAACGCCAATACGCATTGGCGGAACGGGCACATCGTGGCGAGGCGCACCATTCGCAAGGGCGAAGAGATTACCAACAACTACCGCGAATTCGATGCAGGTTTTTGCGCGGCCTTCCTGAAACGGAAGAAATGACGCAAGAGTGTGTGGCGCGGGATTCCGGCCCTCGCGGTCGTGCATTGTTGAATCCGACACCGGACCTGTTACACCACCCGGCGACGGAACCAAGAAGGCCGCCCGAGCCTAGCAATGAGCGCTTATAAATCCGACTTCCTGAACGTCCTCGCGGAGCGCGGCTTCGTCCATCAGGTATCGGAGCCTGAAGCGTTGGACGCTCGCGCCAAGGCTGGACAGATCACCGCCTATATCGGCTTTGATTGTACGGCAGCGTCACTGCACGTCGGCTCGCTGCTGCCGATCATGATGCTGTACTGGCTGCAGAAGACGGGACACCGCCCTATTGCGCTTATGGGTGGCGGCACGACCCGCGTCGGCGATCCGTCAGGCAAGGACGAGACCCGTCGCGTTCTCACCGACGAAGCGATCAGCGAAAACCTCAAGGGCATCCGCGCGGTCTTTTCGAAGTTCCTGAAATTCGAAGACGCCGACGGCACCGCCATCATGAGCAACAACGCCGATTGGCTGAACAAGCTCAACTACATCGACTTTCTGCGGGACGTCGGCCGCCATTTCTCGGTCAACCGCATGCTCTCGTTCGATTCGGTGAAACTGAGGCTCGATCGTCAGCAGGAATTGTCGTTTCTCGAATTCAACTACATGGTCCTGCAGGCTTACGACTTCGTCGAGCTCAACAAGCGCTACAACTGCATCCTGCAGATGGGTGGCTCGGACCAGTGGGGAAACATCGTCAATGGCATCGATCTTGGCCGCCGCATGCAGAACACACAGTTGTTCGCTCTGACATCGCCGCTGATCACGACTTCGTCCGGTGCAAAGATGGGCAAGACGACGGCCGGCGCTATATGGCTCAATGCCGACCTGGTGAGCCCTTACGACTATTGGCAATACTGGCGTAACACCGAGGATGGTGACGTCGTCCGTTTTCTCAAGCTGTTCACCGTCCTGCCGCTCGATGAGATCGCGCGTCTTGCCACGCTCAAGGGCAATGAAATCAACGAGGCGAAGAAGGTTCTTGCCACCGAGGCGACCGCCCTCGTGCACGGCCGCCGGGCCGCAGACCAGGCCGCCGAAACGGCACGAAAGATTTTCGAAGAAGGCGCACCGGCCGAATCTTTGCCAACTGTGCTCGTCGAGCACCCGATAGGTGTTCTCATTGCCGCTGTTCAGACGGGCGCCGTCTCTTCGACCAGCGAAGCGCGCCGTCAGATCAAGAACGGCGGGATAAAATTGAACGGCGTCGTCGTGACTGACGAGAAATTGACTCTAACGACCGACAACGCCACACCCGAAGGCGTCCACATCTTGTCGATTGGCAAGAAACGACATTTCCAGCTCAAGCCGAAATAGCCTTCTCACCGCGACGGCGTGAGGAAATTCGGATCGAATGTCCCAGGCGAAGGAATGAATTTGCGCAAAAGGCCGGGCGCTATCGCGCTGACCGGGTTGACCGTGATGCGCGGCGCACTTGGCGGGCCGACCGCTTCGTAGGTAATGCCGAGCAGTCCCTCCTTGTTGCCCCCGCCGAGGAACAGCCCAACAATCGGTATCTGCCCGAACATGTTGTTGAGGCCGTAGAACGGAACGAAGGTGCCCCGCAAGTGCACCTCATCGCGCGCGTAGTCGATGTTTCCTTCGACCGTCGCACCGACCAGCGGTCCGCGTACGATGCCTTCGCGGACAGACATCTTTCCGGGGAAACGCGTGAAATCCGAGCGCATCTCCGAGAAATCCACGCCGCTCGTGCCGGCAGCGTTCGGCGCGCCTGACACCACTTTTTCGAGCGCCGGCTCGCCGCGCACAACAAAACTCCGGATGAAAAGCGTACCGACCTGCGGCGTCTGCTCCTGCGTGGGTGGATCCATGGCTACCCACATCTGGCCGCCATACATCCTCGGATACATATCGGTGAAACGAAACAACGCACCGGCATCGTCACTTTCAAAAAAGATCACCTGATGATTGTCGCGCGATCGTAGGCGCAAATCCCCATTAAGCGGCGTGTCGCGACCGATCTTGCTCGCCATGGCAAAGCTGCGAATGTGGCCCGCGCGTCGTGACATCTTCAGATCGAGACCCCGTAACGTCTCGCCGTTGTAGCCGGCCACCGTGCCGAGCTTGACATCAAGATCGAGGTCGATCTGCTTCGGTTTGTTCTTGTCAGACGAACCCGTCATCGATGATTTGACGAAATTGCGTCCATCATAAATATCGCCGCGCATCGCGACACGAAGCGCGCCATCGCCGGCGCGGTCGGCCCTCAACGTGGCTTTGTCGCCTTCGGACAACGCAAATACCGGAAAATTCACTGACGAGACTTCATTATTGCTGTCAAATTCGATCGAGCCCCGCACGGTCGCGCCCGAACCGTCGATGCTCAAATCGTCAAAGCGAACGCTCTTCCCGGTTTTCATCATTACATAGCTGGCACGTGCGGGCCTACCGGCCGCTTTCACCCACCCTGGCAGAAGATTGTCGATCTTGACCGGCGTGAGATCGGCCTCAATGCTCAAGCCTTCGTCGGTGGCATTGTCGCCGACATGGCCGACGACCTTGACCGGAATATTGCCGGTCACAGCATTGCCAAGGTCCATTCCCAGCCGACGCCGCGCCGCCTCATCGATCGTCGCCTGCATGTGCAGTACGGGGTCGGTTTCGTCTTTCTGCTTGCGGACATCGATTGTCGCGGGAGTGCCGTTGATTTTGACGTCGCCTTTGATCTGAAACCCGTCTTGTGTCGCGGTCGTCTTGAGCAGAGAGGCCTCGACTTTCTGGCCCAGTAACATCTTTTCCGCTGCAAAATTCACCAGGTCAGCATTGATCGTATAGGTCGCATTGTCCGCGGGCGCATTTCGGCCCAGCAACAAATTGACCCCGACCTGTGCGGTCACCGTGCCCCGAGTTGACGCAGGATCGAGCGTGATGCCGACGGTGTCGCGCAAACCTTCGCTTGAAAGAAGCGCGGCGGTGGCCGGCATGGTGCCGTCAATGCGGAACGCTGCGCGTGCCGATACAGGCTTCGGATGGGTATCCGGCACCTCGAACACGCCGCCCGCGACATTCAGTTTGCGCCCCGTCGCGACCTCAGCCGTGCCGCGGCCGATATTGACCACGGCATTACGTCCGACAATGCGAAGGGTCAGATCGGCATCCCGGATCGCCGGCAAGGAGGCGATCGGGCGAACGGTAGTCTCACTTGTTTCGATGTCGATCGAAAGACCGTCGTCCGGTATCGGCGGTCCGTCATGCTTGAATACTTCCAGGGGAGCATTGCCGGCGATCACCGCGCGCTCGACCATTCCACCGGAGATGTGCTCCAGCACCCACGCTCGCACGTCGACGGCGGCAAATATCGGCCAGATCCGTTTCATCGCCGACACGGGCATGCGTGTACATGCGACGCCGAAGGCTATATGCGGTTCCGTTCCGGAATAATCGAAGCGACCGGTCAGCGCCACGCCGACATTGTGCTCGGCGCGCGTGTCGACGCGGCTGAAATCGCCTTGGTCGAGGTCGATGCGTTTCCGTGTCGGATCGATACGCGCGCGGACGGCGATACGATTGATCGACAGGCCATCCTCGTCGGCCGATGGTGCGAAAATGACCGGATCGACGACGGAGTCACTACGGTTCACGTTGAGCAGCCACGTGCCGCTCTGGTCGGGCGCCGGCTCAAACGTGGCGCGCATCGTGAACTGATTGCCTCCCGACTGAACCTGGAACGGCACGATCAGGCTGTTTCGGTGGTTATCCCAGTCGAACCGGAAGTCCGCGTGATCAATGTTCACGGTAAGCTTGTCGTTCGTCTGATCAACGATCGTACCCGCGTCGGCGACCAGTTCGCCCTGCACCGCCAGCGGCGAGCCATCGCGGGAAACTTCGGCGCGCACGCTCGCCGACAAGGGAATAGCGATGTCAAAGTTACTCGGATTGAGCCGCAGCGCGAGTATGATGTCGCGCGTTGAAACCTTTCGCGCTTCGATGCCGACCGCGCGTACGCCGTCGGAGAGTGGCCGCATCGCGGCGCTAATCACCCAAGGCCGCTTCTCATTGTCGGACTCGAGTCGGAAAATAACTCCGCCCTGTCGCGGTCGGGTGAGACTCACATTAATGCCGTCGAATTTCCACTGCTTGCCGTTGCGCCGATCGTCGACAACAAGGTTCCCATTCTTCAGGCCGAGCTCACGCAGGTCGTGACCATCTAGGCCCGACTCGCCGACTGCATCGATCCTCGCCATCAGCGCAGCGAGACTTTCGAATTCGGCACGCATCGCAGGGTTGGCAGGAGGCCCCTGTTCGCCCGGGCCCGATAATACGACCGCCGGCTTTGTCGGTTCCGCCGTCGCAATCGGCCGTTTGTCAGCGCCAGCGAATATAGTGAGGCGACCATCGGTTTCGATCCGAACCGACATTTCGGCGCCGACGAGGTTGAGACTCTGTGCACGCAGTCTTCCCATCAGGAGACTTCGGCCCGAAAGCCCGACCTCGGCCTTTGGAGCGCTTGCGACCACGGTGCCGTCTGCATCGCGCACCACGATGTCGCGCAGGCGAAGCGACGTGCGCCCCTTCTCGTCCCGTTCGAGCTGCGTACCTCCGACAGCCACGCTGTGATTGCCGCCGAAGTTTTCTTCAATCGCCGCTTTCAACCACGGCGTTGCCAGTTTGAGTTCAATCGGACCGCTCGATAGACGCCACCACAGGCCAAGCGCCGCGATCATCAGAGCTGCAAAACAGAGCGCCGACCCTAGGAGCATCCGCAGCATGAAGCGCGAACGAACAAGAATGAGGGTCCGTCGTCGCAGGTCCTGCCAGCGCCATCCGGCGAAGCCATGCATGAGGCCACGGATAAAGCGACGCCGGTTCGGTGCGCGGCCCGCGGCGACGGCATGGGCGCGGTGTCCGTGATCGTGCTGGCTGCCTGTCATGCCCTAGATCGCGCCCTTTGCCTGCAATGTGCGCGTGTTTTCGCCGATTGACGGAGGACGATCCGCCGCGGCCGACGACCCCTATCTGTGAAACCCGTTGCGCCCCCCTGACGCAAATGGCATGTGCGACATGACCGCCGGAAAGCGACGAAAGGAAGGCACATGAGCAAGGAGCCCGTGGCGGGTGCAAAGGCGCCGGCCTTCACCCTGCCGAGCGACGGTGGCGGCAAAGTCTCGCTGAAGGAGTTCAAGGGCCGCAACCTCGTCCTCTATTTCTATCCAAAAGCCGACACGCCCGGATGCACCAAGGAGGCCCTTGCGTTTTCACGACTGCGCGCCGATTTCGCCAAGGCCGATACCGCAATTCTCGGGGTCTCTGCCGACCCGGTGTCCTCCCAGGACAAATTCAAATCCAAACATAGGCTCACCATCGCGCTTGGATCCGACGAAACCAAAAAGACGCTCGCAGCTTATGGCGCCTGGGGCGAGAAATCGATGTACGGGCACAAGTTCATGGGCGTCATCCGCAAGACTTTCCTAATTGATGCGTCTGGCCGCATCGTTCGGATCTGGCCGAAAGTAAGGGTTCCGGGGCATGCCGAAGAGGTCCTTTCAGCTGCCCGCGAGCTCTAATTCCCCGCAATCACTTATGAATCATAGCCATACCGTAGCGGGATTACGGGTTTCTTAACTATACCCAATTGATATAGAACGTGCTGGATCACCATCCATCAGGGTCGAGGCAGCGCGGAGCGTCGATGTCGCATTCGTCGCTTTCGCACTACCTGACCGCTGATCAGCCCGCTCGCCAGCCCTCGCCGCGCGCTCAATCAGCCGCCGCGGTGTCGAGGCATCTGCAACGCACTCACGACGGGTACACGCCCACGTATGCCGACCATCAGACCCGGATAGAGCCAGTCGCATTCTGGATCGGATTGCGGCTCGGCAATATTTAGTCGCCCGAGCGCCAACTACTCCACGTCTTCGACATTTTCCGGCCCGCCACCGAAGGCCTTTTGTGCGAGCGCGGCCTGCATGAATTCGTCAAGATCGCCGTCGAGCACGCCGGCGGTGTTTGAGGTGGACACGCCGGTGCGCAAGTCTTTCACCATCTGATAGGGCTGCAATACGTAAGACCGAATCTGGTGTCCCCAGCCGATATCGGTTTTCGCCGCCTGCTCGGCCGCCGCCTTTTCTTCGCGCTTCTTGATCTCGATCTCGAATAATTTCGCGCGAAGCATGTCCCATGCCATCGCGCGGTTGCGATGTTGCGAACGATCGTTCTGACACTTCACCACGATATTGGTGGGGATGTGCGTGAGACGAACCGCGGATTCGGTTTTGTTGACGTGTTGTCCTCCCGCGCCACCCGATCGCATGACGTCGGTCCGCACATCGCTTTCCTTGATGTCGATTTTTATGCGGTCGTCGACGACCGGGTAGATTGTCACGCTGGCGAATGAAGTGTGCCGCCGGGCATTGGAGTCGAACGGGGAAATGCGCACCAGACGGTGCACGCCATTTTCGCTTTTCAGCCATCCATAAGCGTTGTGGCCTTTGACGATGACGGTCGCGGATTTGATCCCAGCCCCCTCGCCCTCGGTTTCTTCAATCCACTCGACCTTGTAGCCATGCGCTTCGGCCCAGCGCACATACATGCGCACGAGCATGCTGGCCCAGTCCTGACTCTCGGTGCCGCCGGCGCCCGCATGGACTTCAAGATAGGAATCGTTCGCGTCTGCCTCTCCCGACAGCAGCGCTTCGAGTTCGCGGCGGGCCACCTCGACTTTCAGGCGCCTGAGCGCCGCTTCCGCCTCAGCGACCGTTTTGTCGTCCTTCTCGGTCTCGCCGAGCTCGATCAACGTCAGCTGATCGTCGAGCTCCTGCTCGACGCGGCCAATGGCCTTCAGCTGATCGTCGAGTGCATCACGCTCGCGCATGACGCTCTGCGCCCGCGACTGATCGTTCCAGAGATTGGGGTCTTCCGACTCTTTATTTAGCTCGGCAAGGCGACGCGTAGCGGTATCAACGTCAAAGGTGCCTCCTCAGCAGCCGCACCGACTGCTTGATTTCCTCGACAAGATTCTGGGTTTCCGCTCGCATGCTTTTGTCCTTGCTCCGAATTGTTCCGCATTTAGCGTTCCTGAAGTCTCGCCGCAACCCTGCGGGGCGCTAGAAACGCGAGACGTTCCGGAACCATGGTCCTGACGATGAATTGACGGTCAGACGGGGGCATCACTCCCCAAGAAACATCAATAATGAGGACACCCATGGGCCTGTTCAGCAAAGACATCAAAACGCTCGATGACCTCTTCGTTCATCAGCTGCGCGACATCTACTACGCTGAGAAGCAGATCGTGCAGGCACTGCCCGAGATGATCGAAAAAGCAAAGGATCCCGACCTCAAGCAGGGGTTTGAAGCACATCTCGGCGAGACCAAAAATCACGTCAAACGGCTTGAGCAGGTCTTCAAAATGCATGGCGTCGAGGCAAAAGGCGTCGAGTGTCCTGCAATAGATGGCATCATCGAGGAAGCCGATGAGATCGCCGGCGAAGTCCCCGATAAAAAAGTGCTGGACGCAGCCCTTATCGCGGCGGCTCAGGCCGTCGAGCATTACGAAATCACGCGCTATGGCACCTTGATCGCGTGGGCAAAACAACTCGGCCGCCCCGACTGCGCGAGCGTGCTCCAGGAAAACCTCGAAGAAGAAAAAGCTGCTGACTCAAAGCTGACAGCGCTCGCAAAACGTAACATCAACGTCAAAGCCGCCTGATCGCAGCAGAGATAAAGAGAAGCCCCGGTCTTGAAGGCCGGGGCTTTTTCAATCTCACGCTTTTCCGACGCGCCGTCAGTACAGGCCGCCCGTACCAGAGCGAACCGCGCGCTCTGCATCCGGACTGACCCCAACGCCCCAGGGACGTCCTCCCTGTTGCGGTGGGTATTGTCCGTCGGGTGGAGCATCGCCGACCACCGAGTATCCATCAGGTGGCGCGGTGCCGGGCTTGAAAGCTTCCAGGATTGCTCGCTCGGTCCCGGGCCCTGCCCTCGTTCCGCTCTTCAAATCCACGCGAATGAGCTTGATCCCAGGCGGAACGCGGAACGGCGCTGCCGGCTTGTCGGCAAGTGCGACTTTGAGAAATTCCTTCACGATCGGCGCTGCGAGATGACCGCCCGTCGCGCCGCGACCAAGGTGACGCGGCTTGTCGTAGCCGAGGTAGACTCCAACGACAATATCCGGCGTAAAGCCGATGAACCACGCATCCTTCTCGTCGTTGGTCGTACCGGTCTTGCCTGCTACGGGCTTTCCAACCTCACGCACGACGGTCGCTGTCCCTCGTTGAACAACGCCTTCCATCATCGACGTGATCTGATAGGCGGTCATGGGATCGAGAACCTGTTGCCGCCGATCGACCAACGACGGCTCGGCCTGATTTTCCCATTTCTTGCTCGCACAGCCGACGCACTCACGTTCGTCATGCTTGTAGACGGTGTGACCGTAGCGGTCCTGAATGCGGTCGATCAGAGTGGGTTTCACGCGCCGACCGCCGTTATCGAACATCGCGTAGGCAGTCGTCATTCGCAGCACCGTGGTCTCGCCGGCGCCGAGCGAGAACGACAGATAAGGCGGCAGATCGTCGTAGACCCCGAAGCGTTTCGCGTACTCGGCGATGAGCGGCATCCCGATGTCTTGCGCGAGACGCACGGTCATCACGTTGCGTGAATGTTCGAGGCCGAAACGCAGGGTCGCAGGACCATAGAATTTGCCTTCGTAGTTTTCCGGTCGCCAGGCAGCGGCGCCAGGTCCTTGCTCGATCTCGACCGGAGCGTCGAGAACGATCGTCGAAGGCGTGTAACCATTGTCCAGCGCCGCGGCATAAACGAAGGGCTTGAACGAAGAGCCAGGTTGCCGAAGCGCCTGCGTGGCGCGGTTGAACTGGCTCTGGTCAAAGGAGAAGCCGCCGACCATCGCAAGCACGCGGCCGGTCCAGGGGTCTTCGACCACCATGGCGCCGGAGACTTCCGGAATTTGATGCAAGACGAATTGACCGTCGGTTTTTGCCGGCTCGACGTAGATCACGTCACCCGGATTGACGACCTGACTCACCTTTGCAACTGGCTTGCCGCCGGTCTTCGCCCATTTCACACCGTCCAGTGGCAGAATGCCGACGGCGCGTTCCTTGCTCACATAACCGCCGGGCTCGCGTCCCGGCTGCAATCCGATTCGCGCAGACTGATCGCTGACCTCCAGCACCACGGCCAGACGCCACGGCGTCACGTCCGACAAGGCCTTCACCCCTCCAAGTTTGACGCCCCAATCGCCGGCAATATCGATCTTGCTGACAGGGCCGCGCCAGCCTTGCGTTTCATCGAAACGCACCAGGCCTTCGGTGAAGGTCTTGCGCGCCAACACCTGCAGTTTGGTGTCGAGCGAAGTTCGGACGGAAAGGCCACCCTCATAGAGCTTCTTCTCACCGTAGCGCTCATAGAGATCGCGACGCACTTCCTCCGCGAAATACTCGGCGGCGAAGACATGCCCGCTGGTGGATTTGCTGGTCACGCCCAGGGGCAGACGTTTGGCTTTCTCGGCGTCGGCGGTCTTGACGAAGCCCGATTCGGCCATGCGATCAATCACCCAATTGCGCCGCTCGATCGCGCGCTCACGCTGGCGGAAGGGATGATAGTTGTTCGGCGCTTTCGGGAGCGACGCGAGATAGGCCGCCTCAGGGACGGTCAGTTCATTCACTGCCTTGTCGAAATAGACGAGCGACGCCGCAGCAACGCCATATGCACCAAGGCCAAGGTAGATTTCATTCAAGTAAAGCTCGAGGATCTTGTCCTTGCTGTAAGTCCGCTCGATTTTGAGGGCCAGCAGCGCCTCCTTGACCTTGCGCGCCATCGAAAGTTCGTTCGTCAGCAAGAAGTTCTTGGCAACTTGTTGCGTAATGGTTGAGGCGCCCTGCGGACGCCGGCTCGATCCGTAGTTCTGCAGGTAGACGACGCCGGCGCGGGCAATGCCGGTGAAATCGAGACCGCCATGTTCGTAGAAGTTCTTGTCCTCTGCCGCGAGGAAGGCATTGACCACCAGCTTGGGCACCGCCTGGATCGGGATGTAGAGGCGCCGTTCGCGCGCATATTCGGCCACCAGTGATCCGTCCGCCGCGTGAACGCGGGTCATCACCGGGGGCTCATAATCCTGAAGTTGGGAATAGTCAGGCAGATCCTTGGAAAAGTGCCAGAGCAGGCCGGCGGCCGCGGCCACGCCGACCACAAAGAGGATTGTGCCCGCTGCGAACAGAAAGCCCAGGAAGCGTAACAAGACTTTCATGGTCAATTGATCCCGTCTCGCATCCGGCTGCAGGCATCATCCGCTGTTGCGAGGAGCCCCCGAACCGGCCGACATATTACCCCTACCAAGCCGCCGTCGCCACCGGGCCAACCCTGTGGTCGCCCTGTTTTATGTTGAAACTGAGGCCGTTTAGCCATCAATTGCGTCCCCCGGCCCCTGCCACCCTCGGTGTAAAGTAAATATCCACCGCCTGGGCCAGTGCCTGCGCGGTACGAGTTCGCCAGCTTGCCGACGTCAGCTGCTTGAGGTCGTCCTTGGTCGACATATAGCCGAGTTCCACCAACACCGAAGGGACATCCGGCGCCAAGAGGACCTTAAAACCGGCTGACTTGAGCGGATGCTTATGCAGCCGTGCGGCGCTCTTGAGCTCGTCGACAACGGTTCGCGCAAATTGCACCGAAAAGGACTTGGTCTCGCGCTGGGCGAGGTCGACCAGAATATTCGCAACGTCATCAGGCTCGGCAGTCAGGTCGACACCAGCGATGACGTCAGCCTTGTTTTCCATTTCGGCCAGACGCGCCGCTTCAGCATCGGATGCGTTTTCGGAGAGCGTGTAGACGGTCGCGCCTTCCGCCTGCCCTTCCCGTTTCGGCAGGGCGTCGGCATGGATCGAGATGAAAAGCGCCGCGCTGCGTGAACGCGCGAAACGCACGCGCTCCCCAAGAGGAATGAACTCGTCTTCCGCGCGAGTCATGGCGACACGATATTTGCCACCCGCTTCAAGCTTCTCGCGCAAGGCGAGCGCAAAGGCGAGAACGATGTCCTTTTCGAGCTCTCCGCCGGCCCCTTTCGTGCCGTTATCGATGCCACCGTGTCCGGGATCAATGACGACAAGCGGACGCGCGTCACCCTCGACCTTCGCCGGCGCTTCGCTCGCCCGAGCAGGTGTGGCCTGGGCCGGACGATTCGCCAGCGCAATGTTGCGTATGAAGCTGGCGCGATCGGTCGCGACGAGATCGAGCACCAGACGCGCCGGCTGACTTTCGGCGGCGTCGAGCACGAACGCCTTTTCAAGACGCACCGGTCCCTTTGTATCGAGCACGATCCGGGAGCCGCCTTGCATGATCAGGCCGTAACGAAAAGCCTTCACCAGACCGCGCGGCTGCTCCCCCGCTTTGGCGGCAAGCTTGAAAGTGGTTTGCGGCAGATCGACCACCACGCGATAAGGGTCGGCGAGCGTGAAAGCGGCGATGTCTATCTTGCGGCTGAGATCGACCACCACTCGCGTCTGCTTGTCGTCTCCGCCGACCCGGATGTCGGTGGCGGCGGAAGGCGATTCTCCTGAAGCCGTTCCTCGTGCACCGCTTTCGGCAGCGATGCCGGGTGTGCCGAGCAACGTGCAGGCTAGCGTGCAGGCTATGGCGGTGGCGCGGGCTTTCACGAATCCGGACCCATTAGGCCCCTTTTTAACTCATTAAGGCCCGCTTCGGTTAACGGAACTTGAGCGGGAGGGCCATCCCTTACGTGGGTGTGACCCAAAGGCAAGGCCCTCCCTTGCCAGTAATGGCTCGGGGCCGTATGTAGAACATGCTGACGGTTAGAGTTCCGGTTGTGCCGCGTTCGGGCCCCGGCCACTTCGGTCCTGTACCGCCCCCTCGAGGAGGTCCAGCGGACGGCCAAGCGAAACGAGCCGAAACCCTTGTGAAGGACATCCGGATCAGCGCGCGGTCAAAGTGCCGTTCGCGACCTAGCCGTAAGCGATGAAAAACCTCGGTTCGCGCATTCAGGCGCGGCCGCAGCGCTACGGGTCGCAAGTTTCATGCTGCCACTGACGCAGCAAAGGTATTTTGAGGTTGATTGCCCACGCGCCGCCGCAAAGACGGTGCGCGGAGGCATGAGGCTCGCCCACGCGGCCCTTCCCTTCCACACCAATCAGGCCAGCATTCCGTTTTACCGCCTTGCGCCATCTACGGTGCGCGAGCGCGCTCGGGTGCGTGGCCTAGTGAGATTTTACAATGGCCGACAAGATGCTGATCGACGCGACACATCCGGAGGAGACCCGGGTCGTCGTGCTACGCGGCAACCGCGTCGAGGAATTCGACTTCGAAAGTGCAAACCGCAAACAGCTGCGCGGTAATATCTATCTAGCCAAAGTCACACGTGTTGAGCCGTCATTGCAGGCGGCCTTTGTCGACTACGGCGGCAACCGCCACGGCTTCTTGGCGTTTTCGGAAATTCATCCGGACTACTACCAGATCCCTGTCGCCGACCGGCAGGCTCTGATCGCGCAGGAAGAGCGCGACCAACGCGCCGCCGAAGCTGACGCAGAAAACCGCCGGCACGGACGGCACCGGCATCGCGGCTCAGAGCGTCGCCGTGATCGGGATGTCGTGCAAAGTGAACCGCTCGCCGGCGAGGAAGTCCCACGCGAGGCCACCGAAAACCCGCCCGGTGATTTCGGTTTTGCCGAGACGGTATCAGAGCAAGCGCAGGAGACTGCGACACGCCTACCGGAAGCCGCGCCGACGCCGTCCGAGTTTATCGCCGAGGAACACATTCAAGAGACCGTCGAAATTCCTCGCGTCGAAGAGTCTGAGCCTCCTCCCGATGCGGGCGCGGCAATGTTCGAGACGATCGCCGAGGGCGAGCAGCCGTCCGCTGCTGCCGAAGGCGCGCTGACAAACGAAGCAACGCCCGTCGACCTCGCCAATGGTAACGGCGAGGAGCATGTCGAAGAAGAAGCGGTTGAATCCGTCGGAGGCGCGGACGCGCTTGAGGAAGTGCAGGAACGACTTCCGCGCTTTCGGCGTCAGTACAAGATTCAGGAAGTCATCAAGCGTCGACAGGTGATGCTTGTGCAGGTCGTCAAGGAAGAGCGCGGAACGAAGGGCGCGGCTTTGACGACTTACCTTTCGCTCGCCGGACGCTATTCGGTCCTCATGCCCAACACCGCACGCGGTGGCGGCATTTCACGCAAAATAACATCGGCCGAAGACCGTTCACGGCTCAAGGAAATCTCCCAGGAACTGGAAGTGCCTGAAGGCATGGGCGTGATCCTGCGAACGGCCGGCGCGAGCCGCACCAAGACCGAAGTCAAACGCGACTTTGAATATCTGTTGCGGCTTTGGGAGACCGTGCGCGATCTCACGCTCAATTCGACCGCACCCAAACTCGTCTACGAGGAAGGCTCGCTCACAAAGCGCTCGATCCGCGATCTTTATGGCAAGGACATCGAAGAGATCGTCGTGTCCGGCGAGGACGGCTTCAAGGAAGCGCGCGATTTCATGCGCATGCTGATGCCTAGCCACGCCAAGTACGTGAAGCAGTACAAAGACAGTCAACCGATGTTCACACGGTACGGCATCGAAAGCCAACTCGATGCCATGTTCTCCCCCGTCGTCCAGCTCCGCTCCGGCGGCTACATCGTGATCAACCAGGCTGAAGCCCTCGTGGCAATCGACGTCAACTCGGGACGCGCCACGCGTGAACACCACATCGAGGACACCGCGCTCAAGACAAACTGTGAAGCGGCGGAAGAAATTGCGCGCCAGTTGCGTCTGCGCGATCTTGCCGGCCTCATTGTCATCGACTTCATCGACATGGACGAGGGCCGCAATAACCGCACTGTAGAACGGCGGTTGAAAGAGGCGCTCAAACATGATCGCGCCCGCATTCAGGTCGGTCGTATCTCGCATTTCGGCCTCCTGGAAATGTCGCGGCAACGGATCCGTACGTCCGTTCTCGAAAGTTCAACCGAAAAATGCCCGGTTTGCGGCGGCAGCGGCCATGTTCGCTCTGTCTCCTCGGTCGCATTGCAGTTGCTGCGTGCCATTGAGGAAATGTTGATCAAAGGCGCGACGCACAATCTCATTGTGCGCACGCGGGCCGAAGTCGCGCTCTACGTGCTCAACCACAAGCGTGCCCACTTGCGTGCGCTTGAGGAGCGATTCCGCATCACCATTACGGTGTCGGCCGACCCGGCGGTCACCGGCCAGCAGTCTTATGTGATCGACCGCGGTGAGCAGGTGCACACCCCCGAAGCCGCACGCAGCCTCGCCGCCCAGCACCCGCAGTTGGCGCCCGTCGAGGAAATGGAAGACGATACGGCTGAGGTCGACGGAAATTTCGAGGAATCCGAATTCCCAGCCGGAGCCGAACAACGGATCGAATCCGACGAACGCGAAGGTGGCGAACGCGAAGGCGGTCGTCGGCGCCGGCGCCGGCGTGGTCGCGGAGGCCGCGGCCGCGGTGACGAGCCGCGTGAACACGTGCAGAACGCACAGAACGTCACGCACGACACTGAGCCCGAGCACACAGTCGCGCGTGAAGACCACGATGGCGGAGCCCTCGAAGAAGAGGGGTCCGGTCAATCGCAGCCGCGCCAGGAAGGCGGACCGGGTGAAGGCGAAACGCGTGAGGGACGGCGTCGACGACGTCGCGGTCGCCGCGGCGGCCGGCGCAACAGGCAGCGCAATGGCGAGGCGCCGTTCCGTTCGGCCGAAGACCTGCCTGAGCCGGGACTGCATCAGGCTGCCGAAGAATTTGACAGCCCGATGAGTTACGACGGCGGGCAAAACTTTTCGCAACCCGTCGAGCAGCCACCGGCCCCCGCACTGGAGCCACAAGCTTCTGTGTTCAGCGCGCAGGAACCGCCACGACGTCGCTCAACGATCCGCGAGCCGGCGCCGTTTGCATCCGACGCTCCGCCTGCCCCCTCGCCCGCTCCGCCGCCGCCTCCAGTGATTTCCAGCACCGGCGCGGAAGAGGCTGCCGCGCCAAAGCGCGGCTGGTGGGGCAAGCGCTTGTTGGGCGACAAGGGCTAGACCTCGATGAAATCCGCCTGGGCCGACAGCGACGCCAAGGCGGCTCTCGATCATTGGGCAACGGCCGCCATTGGCCAGGAACTGGCGCTGCGAATCTATTCGACCCGCCTGCTTGGCCGCGAGCCGAAATTGGTCCTGCACGGTGGCGGCAACACTTCGGTGAAGACGCGGGTCAAAGACCTCCTCGATGAGGATGTCGATGTTCTCTGCGTCAAAGGGTCAGGCTGGGACATGGCCAGCATTGAACCTGCTGGAATGCCAGCCGTGCGGCTTGCGGCATTACTCAAGCTCCGCTCGCGCTCAGCGATGCCTGACGACGAGATGGTGCGGCTACAACGCGCGGCGCTCATCGATCCGCACTCGCCCAATCCGTCCGTGGAAACTCTGCTGCACGCGTTTATTCCGCACAAATTTGTTGACCACACACATGCGACCGCGGTCCTCAGCCTGATCGACCAGACTGATAGCGATGTGCTGTGCGCGGAAACCTTCGGCCAGCGGCTCGGCTTCGTACCCTACGTCATGCCGGGCTTTGCGCTTGCGAAAAAGGCCGCTGAGGTTTTCGAGAAAGCTCCGGCGGTCGAAGGGCTCATTCTCGACAAGCACGGCATATTCACATTCGGCGACGATGCACGTGAGGCCTATGAGCGAATGATCGAATTCGTCACGCTCGCGGAAGAACGGCTGCGAAAAAAAGGCAATGCGAAATTACCGGGCGCAAAACTTCCTGACCGGATTGCCGCGGTGTCGGACGTCGCCCCGATCATCCGAGGCGTTTGCACGCTGCGGGACGTGTTTAGTGAGGGAGCGCACAAGCGGCTCGTCCTCGATTTCCGCAGCAACGACACGATCCTGAACTATGTGAGCGGTAAAGATGTCAAACGCTATGCGCGCGCTGGCCTGATTACCCCTGACCACGTCATCCGAACCAAGCCCTGGCCTCTGGTTCTGCCTGCGCCGGAAGCCGGCAAACTCGCAGACTTCAAAAGCGCCGCGCAGCAAGCCGCGCGTACTTTCACTGACGATTACGCTGCCTATTTCGCGCGCCACAAGACGCGTGCAAACGGCGCGTCGATACATGACCCCCTGCCCCGCGTCGTGCTGGTTCCAGGCCTCGGGCTGTTCGGACTGGGTACCAGCGCCAAGGAAGCGCGCGTCGCCGCCGATGTCGCGGAGGCTGCGGTCGAAGGCATTACGGGCGCTGAGGCCATCGGTGCGTTCACGTCGATTTCCGAGGCCGACACTTTCGATATCGAGTACTGGCCGCTGGAACTGGCCAAGCTAGGCCAGCGCAAGCCGTTGCCCCTTGCCGGTCAGATCGCCGTCATCACCGGGGCTGGCGGCGCCATCGGTGCAGCAACAGCGCGGGCATTCGCACAAGCTGGCGCGGAGGTCGCATTGCTCGATATCGACGTCGCTGCGGCGACCAAACAAGCCAAGGCCATAGGCGGAGATGCGCTCGCAATCGCATGCGATGTGACCAACACGGATTCCGTTCGCGATGCCTTTGATCGCGTGGCCGAGGCATTTGGGGGCGTCGATATCGTGGTGTCCAATGCCGGCGCGGCCTGGCAAGGCAAGATCGGCGAGGTCGATGAAGCAAAGTTGCGAGAAAGTTTCGAGCTCAATTTTTTCGCCCACCAGAAGGTCGCGCAAGCTGCCGTGGGCATCATGCTCACGCAAGGCATTGGCGGCTGCCTGTTGTTCAATGTTTCCAAGCAGGCAGTGAACCCGGGACCGGATTTCGGGCCATACGGTTTGCCGAAAGCGGCGACACTGCTGCTCGTGAGACAATACGCACTCGATTACGGCCCTGACGGCATTCGCTCCAACGCGGTCAATGCCGATCGCATCCGGTCCGGCATTCTGACTGAGGACTTCATCGCCCAACGCGCAAAAGCGCGCGGGCTCAGCGAAAAAGAATATATGAGCGGTAATTTGCTCCAACGCGAAGTCACGGCCGAGGATGTGGCGCAGGCTTTCCTGCACCAGGCGCTTGAATTAAAGACCACCGCCAACATCACGACCGTGGATGGCGGCAACATCGCGGCAGCATTGCGCTAGCGCGCGCACTTGTCAGAAAGAGTACGATTCTCCATCCTGCATCGATACGAATAAGGAGCCGACACTATGCTGCGAACCTTGGCCTTGGCAGTTGCCCTTCTTCCTTTAGCGCTTGCGGCGACGCCAGCTTCGGCCGTTACATCCGAAGAAAAAATGGAAACCTGCAAGGTCGGCGCCGAGAGCCAGCAGCTGCAGGGCGCAAAGCGCGACGCCTTCATCAAGAAGTGCATGGCGGGCGGTAACTATGAGCCCCCCGCGCGAAAAAACGCCAAGGCTGCACCCAAACCGCAATAACCGCGCCGATCAGGTTGCCCGCACCGCGGGCCGCTCGAGCGGGGTCACGTCGAACCGGCGGAGAGTCCCTCGCCGCAGAACATCGATGGCAATCGGTCGCCCGATCCGATCGCCGTTAAGTAGCCGGATCAGATCGTCCACCCCGGTCACGGGAACGCCATCGGCACGCACGATGGTGTCGAGGCTCATCAGCCCCGCCAGAGCCGCCGGCCCGTTCGACTCAAGCCCTGTAATCATCGCTCCGGCCGAATTTTCGATTTCGGCGGCGCGCGCTTGACGTCGTGGCACCGCCGTTGTTTGTGCTGACACTCCGATATATGAGCGCCGAACGCGGCCGTGCTGGATGAGTTCGCTCAGCACGAACTGCGCTGTGTTGCTTGCGACGGCAAAACAGATGCCCTGCGCACCCATGATTACAGCGGTGTTGATTCCGATCACTTCGCCACGCGATGACACCAGCGGTCCGCCGGAATTGCCAGGGTTGAGGGCAGCGTCGGTCTGAATCACGTCCTCGATGAGACGCCCTGTGCGCGAGCGCAGAGAGCGCCCGAGTGCGGAAATCACGCCGGCGGTCACGGTCGATTCGAAGCCCAGCGGGTTGCCGATCGCGACCACGAGCTGACCGCGCTTGAGCTTTTTGGAATCTCCCAATGCGGCACTCGGCAGATCACGCGCCGATCCCACACGCAGAAGCGCGAGATCAGTGTCCGGGTCGATGCCGAGCGCCCGAGCATCCATGACGCGGCCCTCCGCGTCCTGCACGCGTACCTCTTTGGCGCCCTCGACCACGTGCGAATTGGTGAGGACAAGGCCGTCCGGTGCAATGATTACGCCGGATCCGACGCCGCCGGGGTGCCCGTTGTCATTGCGAATCTCCACGCGCACCACGGCCGGGCCGACGGCGTCGGCCACGGTGGTGACGGCATTGGAATAGGCGTCGAGGATTTCGGTATCGGAGACGGAAGTCACCGTCTCGCCGATGTCCCCGACATCGGACGACGAAGCAAAATCTAGCATTGGTTTTTCGGGGTTTTGTTGAACGTGCCCTGATGTAGGGACGGTCAGGTCCAAATTAAAGATGCCTCTCCCCCGATGCCTCCAATTTGACCCGGCGTCAGGCGACCCCTTCCGAAAATATGAGCGCGGACCGCATGCGCGCCATCCCCGGAGCATTCAAGCGATATGCCAGAAAGCTCAGTCGCTCTGTAGGATAATGTTTTTTACCATCGGGTAGATTTGCCGCTGCCAGCTCTTGCCTGAAAATACGCCGTAGTGTCCCACGCCTGCCTGCATATGATGGCGCTTGCGATAGGGCCGCAGTGAGACGCACAGATCGTGCGCGGCAAGGGTTTGGCCGACCGCGCATATATCGTCCTTTTCACCTTCGACGGTAAACAACGTGGTGCGTCTGATGGCGTGCGGCTCCACCTTTCGATTCTGATAGGTTAGCCCACCTAGGGGCAAAGTGTGTTCCTGAAAAACGAGCCGGACGGTCTCCAGATAGAACTCGGCCGTCAGATCGAGAACGGCGAAATATTCGTCGTAAAACGCTTTAGTTTGGGCCGCCTTTGCCGTGTCACCATTCGCGAGGTTTTCGTACAGCTCGCGATGCGCCTTCAGGTGACGCTCGATATTCATGCTCATGAAAGCCGCAAGCTGAACGAAGCCTGGATACACCATCCGGCCACCGCCACTGTATCGATGCGGCACGCGCGCGATCAAATTTCGTTCAAACCAATCGATGGATTTCGATTTGGCGAGAATGTTGACCTTGGTCGGGTTGACGCGCGTGTCAATCGGTCCCGCCATCAAGGTCATTGATCGCGGCTGCGCCAGGTTTTCGGCTTGCGCCATGACGCTCACTGACACCAGCGCTGCAACGCAGGGCTGACACACGGCAACAACATGCGCGCCGGGTCCAATCGCTTCGAGAAAGCGGATTAGGTGAGAGACATAATCGTCAAATCCGAAGTGGCCATGCCCTGGAGCAACGTCACGTGCGTTGTGCCAATCGGTGATGAATACGTCGTGCTCGGGAAGCATTGTTCGCACAGTCGTGCGCAACAGCGTTGCGAAATGACCTGACAGGGGAGCGACCAGCAAGACACGCGGTTGCGGGGCCACTGACTCTTTTCTGAAATGCAGAAGAGTGCCGAACGGCGTTGTATCGACCGCTTCCTCGGTCACCGCCACCTCTTGGTCACTGACCGTGACGACGTGGATTCCGTAGGCTGGACGCTCGTGCGTGAGGCCCGCCCGCGCGATGAGTTCATATGCGGCGGTCAAATTGCCCAGAACGGTCGGGCGCGCGGCGCCGTTAAGCCGTTCCCCCACCACCCTTGCCGCAATGCCGGCGAACTTGCGCACTGGCCCCACAATATCGGTGTGCGCCTGATAGGCCTGGTAAAGCATCCAATCCCTGGCGGCCCCGGCGGACCGCTTGTCGAAAGTAGAGCATTTTATGCTGCACTGCGAGACGAATTTCGCGCCATGCCCGAAAGTTGCTGGAAACTGGGGACAACCGTAACCGGCGCTGATTTTGCACGACGGGAAACTATTGAAAGAACTTCACTTTCGTCTAAGGTGTACGGTGCCGGGCCTGAACGAACAAGGAGCATTCGTGCTCTATGGCCAAGGCTACCCTCACGATAGCAAGTAAGAATTATGGCTCCTGGTCGCTGCGCGGCTGGCTGCTGTGCAAACTCGCAGGATTCGATTTCGAGGAAGAAGTCGTAGCCAGCGACGATCCTTCGACGCGCGCCGAATTGTTGCTGCTGTCGCCATCGTTTCTCGTCCCCTGCCTTACGCACAACGGCATCAAGATCTGGGACACGTTGGCGATCGCCGAATATTTGAATGAAGTTCTGCCGAAAGCCGGGTTGCTCCCCAAAACTCTTGCTGCCCGTGCGCGCTGTCGCGCCATTAGCGGCGAGATGCATTCCGGCTTTTCCAATTTGCGATCCGCCCTGCCGATGAACCTCAAAGCGCATCATCCTGGCTTCAAGGTCTGGGCAGGTGCGCAAGCCGACATCAATCGCATTTTGAGTATCTGGCGCGAATGTCTCTCGATCGACAAAGGGCCTTTCCTGTTCGGCGACAAGGCTGGCATGGCTGACGCCATGTTCGCGCCGGTGGTGACGCGCTTTCTCAGCTACGACGTGAAGCTCGACAGCGATTGCGCTGCCTATTGCGCGACTATTATGGCAATGCCGCCCATGCGCGAATGGGTGGATGGTGCGAAATCCGAGCCTGACGAGGTCGTCGAACTGGACGTTGAATTTTAACGAACGTCCGCACTCTAGCGCTTGAGCCAATTCGAGATCCGCGCCACGGCGTCATGCATTTCGTTGGCAGAACCGGCGTAACAAAATCGCAGAAAATGTCGTCCATTGACCGGATCGAAATCAATGCCGGGAGTTGCGGCAACGCCTGCTTCGTTCAGCATCCGTTTGGCGAAGTCGAGACTATCGTCTGAAAATCGCGAGATGTCCGCATAGAGATAAAAGGCGCCGTCCACCGGCAAAAATTTGTCGAGGCCCGCCTTCGGCAGTCCATCGCACAGGATTTGGCGGTTTTGCTCGTAACCGTGCTTGACCCGCTCCATTTCTTCCCGTCCGTCGAAAGCAGCTTCGCCCGCAAACTGCGCGAGGGTCGGCACCGAAATCGCCAAATTGCCTTGGAGGCGATCGATTGTGCGCACCAGATTGTCCGGCACCACCATCCAGCCAATTCGCCAGCCGGTCATGCAGAAGCATTTCGAGAACGAATTGATGACCATCGCGTGGTCCGAAATGCTCGCGGCGGTCTCTGCAGAGAATGCGTAGTCGAGCCCATGATAGATCTCATCGGAGATGACCCGGATGCCCTCGGCCTCTGCCACCGAAATAAGCCGCGCGAGTGCATCGGCATCCATCATCGTGCCGGTGGGATTGGCGGGGCTAGCTATTACGACGCCCTTAAGTGGCATTCGCTGGTGCGCGGCGATGAGCGCCTTGGGAGATAGTGCCCAGCGTGTTTCCGCCGAGGTGTCGATCAGCACCGGCTTGCAACCAAGCGCCGAGAGGATGTGCCGATACGGCGGATAGCCCGGATTGGCCAGCGCAACGCGATCCCCTAGCTCAAACAATGACAGGAAGGCGAGGATGAACCCGCCGGATGATCCGGTCGTTACCACCACACGTGCGGGATCTAGGGAAAGGCCGTATGCGTCCTGATAGTGGCGCGCGATTCGTGCGCGCAATGATGGGATGCCGAGCGTTTCCGTGTAGCCGAGGCGTCCGTGCGTAAGTGCGGCCTGGGCGGCCTTGATGGCCGTCGCCGGTGCCGGCGCCGCAGGCTGACCTACCTCCATATGAATGATGTGGGCCCCTTGAGCCTCGCGCTGTGCGGCGGCGGCCATCACGTCCATGACGATGAAAGGCGGTACCTCGCTGCGTTTGGACGGTTTCAGGAGCTGTTTTGCCTTCTCAAGCATCGTTTTTCGGTCCGTCGCGCCCCTTGTCTTGCCCCGCTGTTGCCGTATTCCGCAGATTGCTTGCGAACGGCCCAACCATGACCCAGTCGTGATCGCCGGCCTCGTTGACCGCGCCCAAGGGCGTCACTAGGTTCACGCCCAATCTGGCAGAAAATCGGGATGTCCTCGCACGGCACACCTATCAGGACGCGGCGCATGGCGCCAGCAGCCCGGGCAATCGCGTTGCTCACCGCAATCGCGGTGGCGGCCGCAGGCGGCGGCTCTGCGCTTACGCCCGCGCGCGCCCAGGACAGCGTCACGCGTGGCCTGCCGCTGATTCGCGATGCCGAGATCGAACAGCTCCTGCGCGACTATGCACAACCGATCTTGCGTGCGGCCGGATTGGCCAAGCAGAACGTGCGGGTCGTGGTCCTCAGCGACCGTTCGTTCAACGCCTTCGTCATGGACGGCCGGCACATTTTCGTTAACGCGGGTGCACTGTTCGATGCCAAGACGCCGAACGAAATCATCGGCATCTTCGCGCACGAAACCGGACACCTTGCCGGAGGCCACCTTCAGCGCCTGAGAGAACAACTGGCCTCCGCGCAAACCGCGGGGATTATCGCTTTGCTCGCTGGAGTGGGCGCCGCGGTTGCTGCCTCCCGTTCGAGAGCTGCCGGTGACGTCGGAGCGGCGGCAATCATGGCGCCTCAGTCGGCCATCATGCGATCGGTGCTCGCTTACGTACGAACGCAGGAGGATCAGGCCGACCACGCCGGCGTCAAATTCCTTAATGCGACCGGTCAGTCGCCGAAAGGAATGGTCGATCTGTTCAAGCGCCTCAGCAACGAAATGTTGTTCAATTCGCGTTATATCGATCCTTACATGCAGACGCACCCGATGCCCGCCGATCGCGTCGCCGCGCTTGAGACGCTCGCAAAAGCAAGTCCGTATTGGGACAAGAAGGATCCGCCCGAATTGCAGTTGCGTCACGACATGATGCGCGCGAAGCTGTCGGGCTTCCTGGAGCGCGCTGACACCGTTGCGCGCCGCTACCCAGCCGGCGATCACAGCCTTCCCGCGCGATATGCACGCGCCATTGCGACTTATCGCAACTCTGATCTGCGCCAGGCGATTGTGCAGATCGACGCCCTGATCCAGGCGCAACCGAACAATCCGTATTTCTACGAACTCAAAGGTCAGGCGCTGCTCGAGGGAGGCCGGCCGGCTGAGGCGGTTGCACCCTTGCGTCAGGCTTCCCAACTTGCGCACGAAAATCCGTTGATCGAAATCCTGCTCGCGCAGGCCCTTAACGCCACCAACAACCCGAAGCTCGCCGAAGAAGCGGTTGGCCTGCTGCGCTCAGCAATCGCCCGCGAACCTGAAGCGCCGGATGCCTACTCGCAGCTTGCGATGGCCTATGGCCGCAAAGGCGATCTCGCCAATGCTGATCTCGCATCGGCCCAAGCCGCATTCGCACGCGGCGATGTCAAGACTGCCCGCCAGTTGGCCTCGCGCGCCAAGACCCGCCTACCTATCGGTTCGCCGGCGTGGGTGCGTGCCGACGACATCGTCAACGTCAAATCGAACGCAAACGCCAAAATGCAATAATGCAATAATGAGGAAAGTTTCAATGACATTCAGACCGTACCTTATCGCCGCCGTCTGCTCGGCGTTTCTTGCGATGGCTATCCCACAGATTTCGCAGGCCGAGGAATTGACCGCCGGCCAGAAGAGCGAAGTCGAGCGCATCTTGCGCGACTACCTGATCGCGCACCCGGAGGTCATTCAGGATGCGATGGCCGAGCTCGACAAGCGTCAGAGCGCAGCGGACGCGGAAAAGCACAAGGCGACGATCAAGCAAAACGCGCAAACCATCTTCAGCTCGCCGCGTCAGGTCGTACTTGGAAATCCGGACGGCAATGTCACTTTTGTTGAGTTCTTCGACTACAACTGCGGCTATTGTAAACGCGCGATGGACGACATGCTCACGTTGTTGAAGGACGATCCCAAGCTCAAGATCGTCCTCAAGGAATTCCCGGTTCTTGGGCCGGGCTCGGTCGAGGCAGCCCAAGTCGCGGTTGCGGTGCGCATGCAGGACAAGACCGGCAAGAAATATCTCGAATTCCACCAGAAACTGCTCGGCGGCCGCGGCCAGGCCGACAAGGCCCGCGCACTTGCGGTGGCCAAGGACATCGGCCTCGACATGACTCGCCTGGAGAAGGATCTCGCGAGCCCCGAGGTGAAGGCCACCCTTCAGGAAAACTTCAAGGTCGCCGAAGCCCTCGCTCTCAACGGCACGCCAAGCTACGTGATCGGTGACAATGTCGTCGTCGGCGCTGTGGGCCTCGAGGCGCTGAAAGAAAAGGTCAATACCTCACGCTGCGGCAAGCCGACCTGCTGACGGACATCGTCGGTCCGTAGTCTCATTGGTTATCGGCCGCCGCGGCATACCTGCGGCGGCGTTTTTTTGCGTCAGACGATACGGAACAAAGTTCCGACGGGGCGGTTGTCGCGCGCATGTACTCATTCGGGATGGAAGAAGAATACTTTCTGTTCGACGCGAAGACGCGCCATTCGGTGCGCCGCGCCAACAAGAGGTTTCTGTTGCGCGCCCAGAAGCAACTGGGCGACCACGTTATGACAGAAATGTTGCAATCCCAGATCGAGGTCGCCACGCCTCCTTGCAACAGCCCGCACGAGGCGCGCACCCATCTCGCGCACTATCGCGGCGCGCTGGCAAAGCTTGCAGCGGAGTACGGACTCGGCCTCGCCGCCATGGGCACTTTTCCTCTCGCTTATTGGCCCGATCAGGTGATGACGCGCAAGGCGCGGTATGGCGCGATCATGGATGACCTGCAGATGATCGGCTACCGCAACATGCTGTGCGGGATGCATGTCCATGTTGCGGTGCCGGATGTCGATACGCGCATCAATTTGATCATGCGGTTGACGGCTTATCTTCCGCTCCTGCTTGCGCTCTCGACGTCGTCGCCATTCTGGCAAGGCCACCTGACCGGTCTCGTCGGCTACCGGCTGGCCGCCTACGATGAACTTCCTCGCACGGGACTGCCGGAGTTGTTTCGCACCAACGACGACTATCGCGAGTTCGTCGCGGCACTCAAATGGGCCAAAATCATTCCGGACGAAAGCTACATCTGGTGGACGATCCGGCCTTCACTCGACAATCCAACCATCGAGTTGCGCGTCGCCGACAGTTGCACGCGTCTGGACGACGGCGTCGCGGTCGCCGCGCTGTTTCGCTGCCTTGTTCGTGCGCTTGATCGTGACCGCGCGCTGAATGCGGGCTTTGACCGCGTCGGTCGAGCAATCACACAAGAGAACAAGTGGCACGCCCAACGTTATGGTATCGGCGCAACTTTTGTAGAACCGTTCTCGCGCTCGCCGCTCACGCTCGTGCAATGGCTCGATCAGGTGATCGATTTCATCGCCGAGGACGCCGATGCCCTCGACTGCGTGAACGAGATCAGACATCTCCACGTCATCGCAGCCCAAGGCACGAGCGCGGACCGCCAGATCGCGACCTTCAGAAAAGCCACGGCCGCCGGCCGCAGAAGGTTAACGGCACTCAAGGCGGTGATCGATTGGGCGGCAGCCGAAACCCAGGCGCCGGGAAGCTGCAAAGGTTCAATCTGAGCATCCGGGCTTCCCCTTATCCTCCGGGCCACCTATAAATCGCGCTGGTTTCACGCGCATCGAACGAGCGCGGACGGGGATTCATGGCAAAATCCACAATCTACGTTATCAACGGGCCCAATATGAACCTGCTCGGCACCCGCGAGCCGGAAAAATACGGACGTGCGACGCTTGCGGACGTGGAAAAGCTGTGCGCCGAAACCGCCAAGCGTTTCGGTCTCGATGTCGTGTTCCGGCAATCGAACCGGGAAGGCGAACTGATCGACTGGATCCAGGAAGCGCACGCGAAGGACGCCGGAGCCATTGTCATAAATCCGGCCGGCTATACCACGACATCGATCGCCATCATGGATGCGCTTCTCGCGGTGAAGATGCCCGCGATCGAGGTGCACATCACCAACATCCACACGCGCGAAAGCTTTCGGCACGATTCGTATATTTCGAAAGCGGCCAAGGCGGTGATCGCCGGATTCGGCATCGACGGCTATGCGCTTGCGATAACCGGGCTTGCCGGACTGCTTGGCGCCAAGCAAAAGGGCTAAGCGCCAGTGGACGCATGATGTCAAAGTCGCCAAAGTCCATCATCGATCGGGATCTGATCCACGAGCTCACCGCGCTGCTCGATGAGACCGGGCTGACCGAAATCGAGATCGAGCAGGACGGCAAGCGCATCCGCGTGGCGCGCGGGACAACGGTGGCCGCCGCCCCTTCCGCCGCAGTGCGGGTCGAAGTCGCGCCGCAACCGGGCGCCGAGGCGGCCGTCAAGCCGATTGACCCCTCCAAACATCCTGGCGTGGTGATCTCGCCGATGGTCGGAACCGCCTACGCCGCCCCCGAGCCGGGCGCAAAGCCTTTCATCGATATCGGCAGCAAGGTCAAAGCCGGTGATACGCTGCTGATCGTGGAAGCGATGAAAACGATGAACCAGATTCCCGCCCCGCGCGCCGGCACCGTGATTCAAGTTCTGTTCGAGGACGGTCAGCCGGTGGAATTCGGCGAAGCTTTGGTGATTATCGAGTGAGAAAGCACGCTTTCTCCTTCGTCAGGCCCACTCGGTGAGCGGAAAGAATGTTCGACAAGATTTTGATCGCCAACCGCGGTGAGATCGCTCTCCGGGTGTTGCGCGCCTGCAAGGAACTCGGCATACCGACCGTGGCCGTGCATTCGACGGCCGACGCGGACGCCATGCACGTGCGCTTTGCCGATGAGAGCGTGTGCATCGGGCCGCCCGCGGCCAAGGACAGCTATCTCAACGTTCCGTCCGTCCTGTCGGCTTGCGAGATCACCGGCGCCGACGCGGTGCATCCGGGCTACGGCTTTCTGTCGGAGAACGCGCGCTTTGCCGAAATACTGGCCGACCACGGCGTGCAATTTATCGGTCCGAAGCCCGAACACATTCGCCTGATGGGCGACAAGATCGAAGCCAAGCGCACGGCGACAAAACTCGGTATTCCGGTCGTCCCCGGTTCAGAAGGCGGCATCGGCTCTGACCAGGAAGCGGCGAAAATCGCCGGCGATATCGGGTACCCGGTTCTGATCAAGGCCGCAGCCGGTGGTGGCGGCCGCGGCATGAAGGTCGCACGCAATGCAGGCGAGCTTTCCCTCGCTTTGTCGACGGCACGCACCGAAGCCAAGGCCGCCTTCGGTGACGACGCCGTCTACATTGAAAAATATCTCGAGCGACCGCGTCACATCGAAATCCAGGTCCTTGGTGACGGCAAAGGCGAGGCGATTCACCTGGGCGAGCGCGATTGCTCCCTGCAGCGCCGTCACCAAAAGGTCTGGGAGGAAGGCCCCTCTCCCGCGCTCAACGCGAATTCGCGCGATGTGATCGGCGATACGGTTGCGAAAGCCATGCGCGAGATCGGCTATCTCGGGGTCGGCACCGTCGAGTTTCTCTACGAAGATGGCGAATTCTATTTCATCGAGATGAACACGCGCATTCAGGTCGAGCACCCAGTGACCGAGATGATCACCGACATCGATCTGATTTTCGAGCAAATCCGCGTTGCCGCGGGCAGCCCGCTTGCCATCAAACAAAGCGACGTGAAGTTCCACGGGCACGCCATCGAGTGCCGCATCAACGCCGAGAACCCGATTTCCTTCCGCCCCTCGCCCGGCAAGATCCTTCACTATCATCCGCCTGGCGGCCTCGGCGTGCGCATCGATTCCGCCGTCTATCAGGGCTACACCATCCCGCCTTATTACGACTCACTCGTCGGCAAGCTGATCGTGCACGGCAAGACGCGTACCGAATGCCTGATGCGGTTGAAGCGCGCGCTCGACGAAGTGGTCGTGGACGGTATCGAAACAACGTTGCCGCTTTTTCGCGCACTCGTTCGTGAAACTGACATCATTGACGGCAACTATCACATTCACTGGCTGGAACAGTTCCTGGCGCGCGGCGGCATGGAGAGCTAGCGCGAGCTGCTCTTGTAACGAGCGCTGACGACGCCCTAGGATCGCGTCTTCCGTTGCCGGGATAGTGGCCATGGCAAACCGCGAAAACGCCTTCATCGAGATCACGCCGGATGTGCTGCTCAAGGCTTATGCCTGCGGCATCTTCCCGATGGCGGAAAGCGCGGACGATCCGGCTCTCTATTGGATCGAACCGGATATGCGCGGCATCATTCCGCTCGAAGGATTTCATGTTCCCGCGCGGCTTGCGCGAACGGTGCGCTCGACGAACTGGACGGTCCATGTCGATCGCGATTTCGACGCCGTGATCGAAGGATGCGCCGAGCCGAAACAGGACCGTGCCCGCACCTGGATCAATACGCGCATTCGACGCATCTATCGCTCCCTGTTCGAGCGCGGCCATTGCCACACGATCGAAGTCTATGATGGCAACGAATTGATCGGAGGTCTGTATGGCGTGTCGCTGGGCCGCGCGTTTTTCGGCGAGAGCATGTTTCATCGCGCGCGCGACGCCTCGAAGATCGCGCTCGTGCATCTTGTCGCGCGCCTAAGAGCAGGCGGCTACCGCTTGCTCGACACGCAATATGTGACGGATCACCTGAGAACATTCGGCGCCGTCGAAGTTCCGAAGCGGCGCTATCACCGACTGCTTGAGGAAGCGCTCACGGGTGAAGCCGATTTCGCCACGATGCCGCTCGATCGGGCGCTCAGCGGCGAGACCGTGCTGAATGCCATTCGCGTCGAAGGCTAGGACGTCATCACCGCAAGAACGGGAATGGAAAGAGGCTCGGCGGCTGTTGCTGCTGCGGAGGCGGTGTGCGTTGCGCCGTGGGTGGTGGCGGTGGTGGTGGTGGCGGCGTGCGTTGCGCCGTGGGTGGTGGCGGCGGCCGCCGTTGCTGCGTTTGCTGCTGCTGCGGTTGTTGTTGTTGCTGCTGCGGTTGCCGCGCCCCCGGGTTCGCCTCGGGCGCATCCGCGACAGTCGGGGCCTGCCCGCCCTTGCAGGCGGTAATCCACACATCGTAGATCGGATGTTCGACTGCATGCAGGCCCGGGCTCGCGGCGAACATCCAGCCGGTGAAAATGCGTTTGATCTCGCCCTGCAGCGTCACCTCGTCGACTTCGACGAAGGCATCCGTATTCGGCGTCTCGGTCGGTGGCCGCGAGTAGCACACGCGCGGCGTCACCTGCAACGCACCGAATTGCACCGTCTCGTTGATCGCAACGTCGAACGAAATGATACGGCCAGTGATCTTGTCTAGACCGGCGAACACTGTCGTCGGATTGATGATGCGCTGCGCGGGCGGTTCAACGACCACCGCATCGCTCGGCTGCGGTGCCGTATTCGCCGGCTGCGGAGCATTGCGCGGCGAATCGGGGCCCGGCGGCAGCGCAGATGGCGCCTGACCCGGCGCAACGGCGGTGCCTCGCGGCGCCTCGCCCGGCGGCGGCGCCGGTGCCACCATTCCGCCGGTCGGCGGCGGCAGGTCTTGTGTCTGTACGCCAGCCGCCCCAGGACGGTTCGACGGCGGCAAGTTCATTGGCGAGGGCAGCGGCTGCGACGGCGGCGCATCGCTCCGCCCGCTCGGGTAATACGGAGGCGGCTGTTGCCGGGATGATGGCGGACCGCGCACATCGGCGGGCGGGCGTGGCGGCGGATTACCGAAGATCGATCCGAAGAAGTCGGCGATTGGGTTCTCGCCAGATTGGGCCAGCGCAGGCTCTATGGCGGGCGGTGCCGCCAGAGCGACCACCGCCAGTATGGTGATTGAACAGATGCGAGGCGCCATCAAATCCCGGATTTTTCGCCTGGCCGGCGCGTTCCTTCACACCGGTGGCGATGTCCGGTTAACACGGGGAATACGGCGTTGGAAGGGCGATCAATTGAACCCGTCGCCACGGCGCATTCTTTACCGCCAAGATTTACTGATTGCCCGGATTCCAGGCCTTGTAATCGCCCGTCGCTTTGGGCCGGCGGCCGGCGGCAAGTGTCGAGCCCGGTGGCCGCAGAGCGCCTGGCGTACCCGTCATGTTCGGCCGGTGCGGCTTTTGCCATGAACGGGGCTTGTAGTTTTCCTGGGTGGGCGGCGTGTCGACCGTATGATGTAGCCAACCGTGCCAGGATGGAGGCACCATCGAGGCTTCCGTGTAGCCGTTGTAGATCACCCAACGACGCTCGAAACCGAGCGTCTTGTCGATCTGTCCGCCGCGCGTGCGATAATAGCGATTGCCGAACTCGTCCTCGCCGACCGCCTCGCCATACATCCAGGTCCAGAACTGGGTCCCGAATGTCTGCGAATTCCACCAGGTGAACAGCTTGAGCAGGAAATTATTCATGTGCCGCCGCGCTTGAAAACGATTGGAACGCGGGGCCTTTTGCCACCTCACCGCCGCATTGTCCAGCGAGGGGAAGGCCGCAAACCGAACAAGAAATGCGGTATTCGCCGCCGGGTTGTGGATGATATGAAAGCCCATGGATGAACTCAGAGCCGCGCTGACCAAGATCAAGAATCTGCTCGACTGGCTGCCCGATCCGCTGGTCGCGTTCATGATCCTCGGTATCGCTATGCTTGTCGCTCTCGCCTTGCATCGCTGGGTGAGCAAGCTGGCGCGCCGCGCGCTCTCTGGACGCTATCCTTACCTCTATTCGGCCTTCAATCAGACGAGTGGATTGACCCGGCTCGCGCTTCTGATCATGGCGATGATCGTAGCCATTCCCGTCGCGCCGATGAAGCCTGAGTTCGCCGAGATGCTTGCGCGGCTGATGGGCGTTGCAGTGATCGGGTTGACCGGCTGGGCCGCCATCATCGCGTTACACATCGCGGCCGCGCTTTATCTGCGACGATTCAGTCTCGACAGCGACGACAATCTGCTCGCACGCAAACACAACACGCAGGTGCAGGTGCTGTCGCGCTCGCTCGATGTCGTGCTTGTGCTACTCACACTTGGCGCTGCGCTGATGACATTCCCGGCGGTGCGCCAATATGGATTGAGCCTGTTCGCCTCTGCCGGCATTGCCGGCATCATTGCCGGCCTCGCCGCGCGGCCCGTGCTGAGCAACCTCATGGCGGGCGTGCAGCTCGCGATGACCCAACCGATCCGCCTTTACGACGGCGTCATTGTCGAGAATGAGTACGGTACGGTCGAGGAAATCACATCGACCTACGTGGTCGTGAAGCTGTGGGATCTGCGGCGGATGATTGTGCCGCTGACCTATTTCATCGAAAAGCCATTCCAGAACTGGACGCGCGAGACGTCGGCCTTGATCGGCAATGTCATGCTTTATGTGGACTATGCCGCGCCGGTCGAAGTCATCCGCGCGAAATTCAACGAAATCCTCAAGCAATCCGACAAGTGGGACGGAAGGACCGCCGTGCTGCAGGTCACCGACTTCAAGGAAGGCTCGATGGAGTTGCGCTGTCTTATGAGGGCGCGCTCGGCGTCACAGACTTTCGACTTGCGCTGCGAGGTGCGTGAAAAGCTGATCGCGTTTCTGCAGAAAGAACACCCGGAAGCCCTGCCGCATTCGCGCCAGATCAGTCTCAAGGGCTCAGGCACGAGTGGGGACGAGGTTTCCTCTGTGGCGGAGGAAGCGCGCAAGCGCATTCGTCCGGCCTAGTCATCCTCCGCACGGACTGTTGCGTTCGGGCGCAGCCAATGGATATCCTGCCCAGGAATTGATCAGCCTTGGCTGCGAGTCGTCCAGAAATTGGCTCGCCAATGCTGTAATTCGAATGACAGTGCCGGGAAAAAAGGCGGGCTCCTTGCGGGTCCGCCTTTTTACTTGGCTTCCCCGCGGTATGGCGACCCCCTCCGGCGTGGGTTACCCGCGCAATCATTCGTCCGCGTGACACCAGCGCCGTAAGGCCCTGACATGGTTTCGAGAATCAGCGACTCCGCGCACACAAAGGCGGGTTTTTTCCCCGCTCTTTCCCCGGCCGTGCCCGAGCACCGTCGCAAACGGGGTCAGCACGGAAGTCCCATTTTTGCGTCACTTTTCTATCAAGGCCGAAGGCATAAAAACCTACCTCCCGGGCAAAAAGAAAAATGCTTTCCGCCGATCCGGTCTGGGCCAATACTGGCTGTGTTCTTGCCGGTCCGTTGTCCCCAAAGTTTACCGTTGGACACAAGATTTAGTGTTTGATTCAGATTTGACGACTATGTGTAGTTGACGCGTACGGCGAGTCCACTTAGCTTTGGTGTGTTCGGTGGCGTTGAGTTTCAGGTTTCCTCCGGACCCTCAGAACGGCTTTTCAGTCGATGAGCTCAACCCGCGCCAGAACAATGGCGTTTGGGAAAGGGACTTTCTGTGCCTGGGGCGACAGCCCCGGAACGAACCGGTGCCGGATCAGAGCACGGGGCTTAGATGAGAGCGGTGGTAGGTCGAACGAGTACGAGCATCGACGGCGGATCGGGACAGGTCCGTCAGAAGCAAAAGGGCGGTTTTCAACCGTCCTGCAATTTGGGGCTAGAGACACATGCGAATTGAGCGTCGCTATACCAAGGATGGACAGTCGGCCTATGCGGGGATCGAGTTCCGGCTCACCACCAGCGAGATCCGTAACCCGGACGGCTCGGTGGTTTTCAAGCTCGACAATGTCGAGGTTCCGGAGTTCTGGTCGCAGGTCGCGTCCGATGTTTTGGCGCAAAAGTATTTCCGCAAGGCCGGCGTCCCCGCTCGCCTAAAGAGGGTCGAGGAGAATTCCGTTCCCTCGTTCCTGTGGCGCTCGGTCGCCGACACTGATGCGCTGGCGACGCTGCCCGAGAAAGATCGCTACATCGGCGAGCAGTCCTCGAAACAGGTTTTCGATCGCCTGGCCGGCACGTGGACCTATTGGGGCTGGAGAGGCGGCCACTTCAAGTCCGAACAGGATGCGCAGGCCTTCTTCGACGAACTGCGCTACATGCTGGCAACGCAGATGTGCGCGCCGAATTCGCCGCAATGGTTCAACACCGGCCTGCACTGGGCCTACGGCATCGACGGCCCGAGCCAGGGCCACTATTACGTCGACCCCTTCACCGGCAAACTGACCAAGTCCAAGTCAGCATACGAGCATCCGCAGCCGCACGCCTGCTTCATCCAGTCGATCAGCGACGATCTCGTCAACGAAGGCGGGATCATGGACCTGTGGGTGCGCGAAGCGCGCCTCTTCAAATACGGCTCCGGCACCGGCACCAATTTCTCCGCGCTGCGGGGCGAAGGCGAAAAGCTTTCCGGCGGCGGCCGCTCGTCGGGGCTGATGTCGTTCCTCAAGATCGGCGACCGAGCAGCGGGCGCGATCAAGTCGGGCGGCACCACACGCCGCGCCGCCAAGATGGTGATCGTTGACGTCGATCACCCCGATATCGAGACCTACATCGACTGGAAGGTGATGGAAGAGCAGAAGGTGGCGGCGCTTGTCACCGGCTCCAAGATCAATCAGAAGCACCTCAAGGCGATCCTGAAGGCCTGCGTGAACTGCGAGGGCTCGGGTGACGACTGCTTCTCGCCGGAGAAAAATCCCGCGCTCAAGCGCGAGATCAAGCTCGCGCGCAAGGCGATGGTTCCCGACAACTACATCAAGCGCGTGATCCAGTTCGCCAAGCAGGGCTACAAGGACATCAATTTCCCGAGTTACGACACGGACTGGGACAGCGAGGCGTATCTCACGGTCGCCGGCCAGAATTCGAACAATTCGGTGCGCGTCACCGACGGCTTCCTCAAAGCGGTCGAAGCCGACGGCAAGTGGGACCTCACCCATCGCAAGAACGGCAAGGTCGCGAAGACGCTCGATGCCCGCGCGCTGTGGGAGAAGATCGGCTACGCCGCATGGGCCTCTGCCGATCCGGGCCTGCAATATCACACGACGGTCAATGACTGGCACACTTGCCCCGCCTCGGGCGAAATCCGCGCCAGCAATCCGTGCTCGGAATACATGTTCCTCGACGACACCGCCTGCAATCTGGCGTCGTTGAACCTGCTCACCTTCCGCGACGAGAAGACCGGCCAATTCCAGGTCGAGAGCTACGAGCATGCCGTGCGGCTCTGGACCATTGTGCTGGAAGTCTCGGTCCTGATGGCGCAATTCCCCTCGAAGCAGATCGCCGAACTCTCCTACGAATTCCGTACGCTCGGCCTTGGCTATGCGAACATCGGCGGCCTGCTGATGACCTCGGGCATTCCTTATGACTCGGATGCCGGCCGCGCCATCGGCGGCGCGCTGACCGCGATCATGACCGGCATCAGCTATGCGACCTCGGCCGAAATGGCCGAAAAGCTTGGCCCATTCCCGGGATACAAAAAGAACCGCGAGCACATGCTGCGGGTGATGCGCAACCATCGCCGCGCGGCTTATGGCGAGCGCACCGGCTACGAGAAGGTGGCGACACCACCCGTGCCGCTCGACCATGCCTCCTGCCCTGATCAGGCGCTGATTACGCACGCGAAGGCCGCATGGGACCGCGCCTTGTCGCTCGGCGAGAAGCACGGCTACCGGAATGCGCAGTCGACCGTAATCGCCCCCACCGGCACCATCGGACTGGTGATGGATTGCGACACCACCGGCATCGAGCCCGATTTCGCGCTGGTGAAATTCAAGAAGCTGGCTGGCGGCGGCTACTTCAAGATCATCAACCGCGCTGTGCCCGAGGCCTTGCGCACGCTGGGCTACAGCGAAGCCGAGATCGCCGAGATCGAGGCCTACGCCGTCGGCCACGGCACGCTGGCGCAGGCGCCGGCCATCAACCACACAACGCTGAAGGCCAAAGGCTTCACCGACGAGGCTATCGCCAAGATCGAAAAGGCGCTGCCGACAGCGTTCGACATCAAGTTCGCCTTCAACAAGTGGACGCTGGGCGAAGACTTCTGCCGCGACGCGCTTGGGATCTCGGCCGAAGACCTCGTTTCACCCACCTTCGATCTGCTCGCTGCCCTGGGCTTCGGCAAGCGCGAGATCGAGGCTGCAAACGTCCACGTCTGCGGCGCGATGACGGTGGAAGGAGCGCCGCACCTGAAGGCCGAGCACTATGCGGTCTTCGATTGCGCCAATCCCTGCGGCCGCACCGGCAAGCGCTATCTATCGGTCGAGAGCCACATCCGCATGATGGCGGCGGCTCAGCCGTTCATTTCCGGCGCGATCTCCAAGACCATCAATATGCCGAATGACGCGACGGTCGAGGATTGCAAGGAAGCCTATCTGCTCTCCTGGAAGCTGGCGCTGAAAGCCAACGCGCTCTATCGCGACGGCTCGAAGCTCAGCCAACCGCTCAACGCGCAGCTGATCGCTGATGAGGATGACGAGGACGATGTCGTCGAGGCCTTCCTCGAGCGTCCGGCGGCGGCGCGCGCCACCGGGCTCGCCGAGAAGATCGTCGAGAAGATCGTCGAGCGCGTCACGGTCCTGCGCGAGCGTGAGCGTATGCCCGACCGCCGCAAGGGCTACACCCAGAAAGCGGTGGTCGGCGGCCACAAGGTCTATCTGCGCACCGGCGAATATGACGATGGCCGGCTGGGCGAGATCTTCATCGACATGCACAAGGAAGGCGCGGCGCTCCGCTCGATCATCAACAATTTCGCCATCGCGGTTTCGCTCGGCCTGCAATACGGCGTGCCGCTGGAGGAATATGTCGACGCGTTCACGTTCACCCGCTTCGAGCCGCAAGGTCCGGTGCAGGGCAACGATTCGATCAAATACGCGACTTCGATCCTCGACTACGTGTTCCGCGAGCTCGCTGTCTCCTACCTGGAGCGTTTCGATCTCGCCCACGTCGACCCGAGCGAAGCCGGCGGTTTCGACGCGCTCGGCAAGGGCGTCGAGGAAGGCAAGCCGACACCCGCGACGAACTATGTGTCGAAGGGCCTGACGCGTTCGCGCACCGATCGCCTGTCGGTCGTACGAGGAACGACAGCCTCCCCGGGCGGCAACATCACGGCCCTCGCCTCGGTCGGGGGCGCGCGTGCCGAGGTCGCCGGGACCACGGCTCTGAAGACCGAACCGGAAGCAAAGCTTTCACCCGCCGAACAACTCGAGCATCGCGTCGACACCCAGGATGCCCGCGCGCACGCGAAAGCGGCGGCTTCCGAAAAACGTGCTGAAGCGCGCGCCAAGGGTTACGAGGGCGAAGCCTGCGGCGAGTGCGGCAACTTCACGCTGGTGCGTAACGGCACCTGCATGAAGTGCGACACCTGCGGGAGCACAACGGGCTGTTCGTGAACAAAAGCACCAAAGACATGGAACGCGCGCAGGCCGCGTTCCACAAGAAAGAGGTCCAGGCCCGTGAGGGTGCTACGGCCACGGCGGAATACAAGGCCGCCGCTCTGGCTGAACGCGCCAAGACCGAACGGTTGAGGGCTTTGCGGCTCGCAAAGGAAGCGGCCGACCGTGAGGCGGCGGAGAACACACCGCCGCCCGCGGCAAAGCCGAAGGCCGCGGCTAAAAAGAAAAAGTGAAGCCGCCCTTAAACGCCGCCCTTGTTCTTCAATCGAAACTGCACGTAGCCATATTTGAAGCTGCGGTTTGCGTCCCCGAGCGCCTCAATCCTGAACTCTCCGGCAGTCTGAAAGGCTTTCACGCTTCGCCCGTGGATGATCATCGTCTGCGGACCTTCCGGCGAGCGCCAGTAGATCTTGGCTTCGGCGTTGGAATCCAGAATCGTGAAGACCACCGTGTGCCACTCACCATCGTCGACGATCGTCTTCGGCGGCGATCCGCCGCGTTGTGTCCCCGTGCCCAGGGTCTCGAACGAGTCGATCTGGCCGAAATCAATCACCTGGGCGGTCGCTTTTTGCGCGCCGAAGACCGTGCCCAGGCACAAAAGCGCCGACATCGCCGCAATCCGCACGACTGGTTGAAGCTTCATGGCCCGCATATCCGCAAAGAGCCCGTTGCCTTCGAATAATTCTAGTCCCGGGATTTTCGTTCCGATAGTACGGTACCGCTGGCCCTTTCCTTGCCGCAATGCACAACGAAGCTGGAGGTATGACTATCCAATTCTCATGGGACTATGACCGCGGGGAGACCGTCGCCGATGCGGTCGTGCATATCCTTGGCGTGACAATGGCGATCGCGGCTGCCGCGCTGCTCGTGGTCGTGGTTGCGCACGACGACGATGTCACCGAGGTCGTCGCGGTCATCATTTACATCGCCGGTTTCCTGGCGATGTTCGGCTTCTCCGCCGCCTACAATTTGTGGCCGATCTCGCCGATCAAATGGTGGCTGCGCCGTCTCGATCACTCGGCGATCTATCTGTTGATCGCAGCGACCTACACCGCGTTCATCCTGCCGATGCACGGCACCGCTCCTGGCGCCCTTTTGGCAACCATCTGGCTCGCCGCACTCGCCGGCATCACCATTAAGGTCTTCTGGCCCGGCCGGTTCGACCGCACATCAATCGGACTTTACCTCGCAATGGGGTGGAGCTGCCTTTTCGCAGTCCGGCCGATCGTCGCCGCGCTCACACCAGGCACGCTCTGGCTCATCGCGGTCGGCGGCGCCCTCTACTCGGTCGGCGTGATCTTTCACGTTTGGAGAAGTCTGCGCTTTCAGAATGCGATCTGGCACGGTTTCGTCCTTGCCGCCGCTTCGTGTCATTATGCCGCCGTGCTGACGGCGCTGGCCGATTGAACGCAGCTCTACGACCGGAACCAAAACAGCCGCTGCAAGTTCTCAGCTAGCGCACATTCGCAGTTATCTGGGAGGAGAACATGCGGTCGTACGTGATGGCGGCACTTTGTGCCGCCGGTTTGGCTCTTGCGGCGACATTTGGCACCGTCGCGGCTCCAATTGCACCGATCGGCAACGCAAATGCGAACGATGCTCGTGTGACAGCACATTATTACTACCATCGGCATCACCATCGTTACCATCACCACCATCGTCACTGCTGGTGGCGCCACGGCCACCGTCATTGCAGTTGGTAACGACTGGGCTGCGCAGCAAATTCAGTTCGTAGTCGAAGACGCGTTGGCGCGGGCCAAAGCCGCAAGGCCCGCGCGCGTGTCGAGCGTAGGCTTCCATCCCGCGTTCAGAAGCTTCGCCGGGTCGACCATCATCGTCCCGCCGAGGCGCTGCCATTCGTCCGTGCGTCCGAGCGCGGCCGCGCCAAGCGAGATGAACGGCGGCGGGACCGGCAACAGACCTGCGCTTCGCCCTTCGCCTGCGCGCAAGGCCGCGACAATCTCGGCAAGTGTCAGCGGTGATGGATCGGCCACGACATAGGTCTCGCCTTTTGCCCCGGGCGATGCCAGCGCGAGATGAATGGCATCGATCAGGTTTCGTCGCGCCAGCAGCGAGCGGCGATTGCGGCAGAGACCAAGCGGCAGTGGCCAGGGCTGGCGCACAAGCTCCATCAACCGCGCGAAATTGCCTTTGACGCCCTCACCATAGATCAGCACCGGCCGCAGGATGGTGAAGGGCACACCGGCCGCCCGCACCGCCTGCTCCGCAGCCAGCTTGGAGCGTCCGTAGGCATCGGTCGGGCGCGGTACATCGGTTTCCCGCAGAACGGTTGCCGAGACCGCGCCGCTTTGCGCGCGTATCGATGACATGAAAACGAGATGGCCAATGCCGCTTGCCTTTGCGGCGTTCGCCAATTCGGCGGTCGCCAGGCGGTTAACGCGATCGTACGCCTGTTCGGCAATGTCGGGCCCGGCATGCGCGATGCCCGCCAGATGAACTACCGTCCCGACATCTCTGAGCAGCGTGCGCCATTCGACCGGACGCGTCAGATCCGAGACGGCAATCACCTCGACCGACCGAGGGAAAACATCAGCCGGCTGGCGCATCGCCGCGCGCACCGGATGTCCAACATTGGCGAGTTCGGTGACCAGGGCGCGGCCAACAAAACCCGATGCGCCGGTCACGAGTGTGCGCGTCACAGTATGCCTCAAGCAAAAACGATTCAACGCCAACCATCATCAACGCGCCGCCTGTGCCGTGGCAAGCCTGACGCCCATCCGAAACAGGAGCAGTGTTCTACCGCTGCCATTACGCAGCGACTGCTATAAAGCGCCAGGAACCGGGTTCTGCGAAATCCCCATGGCCAAAAGAACGCGATCCAAGGCGGTGCGACAGCAGGCGGTTCCTGCCGACGGGTTGGCGACATCGGTCTACAACAAAGGGCGGAAAGTCCGCTTTGGAACACTGGTCAAGGATGGCTGGTTCAGCGCGACGCCCGATGATACCGACATCGCCCGCGCCATTCGCACCAACAATCCTGGCGCGCTCAACGTATCCACCTGGCAGCGCTCGCGGCCCGGCTTTGTCGGTCAGACGTCCGCTGATGCAGCCGGAAACATTACCGCGATCTATCAGACACCCGAGCAAGGCATCGCGGCATGGTATTTTCTGCTGTCCAACCGCTACGGTTTCGGCAAGACGGGTCAGTTCGATCTCGCCTCACTCGCTCGCAAATATGCCGGTCAGGACGCCACGCCGGCCGAGGTCAAGGCCTACACGGACGGTTGGTCGAAATGGTCAAACGGTGCCATGCAACCCGACACCATCATTCATTTTGCTCTCGACGAAGAACTGCTGGATTTCGCCAAGGCTGAGTTTGCACACGAGGCAGCCGCCGTGAGCCCTCTGCACGATGATCAGATTCTCTACGGATTTGCGCTCGAAAGGCAGGCGGCCTGAGAACAAATTGCCAGAGTCACTCACTGTGCAGCCCTATCGGCTGTGCTAACTTGAAGCGACGCGCCACGGTTGTGGGGTACGATGCGCAGCACCCCGTCGAATGTGTTCCGCTTCGTGATGATCAAGCCGTCCCACTACGACGACGACGGCTATCCGATCCAGTGGATCCGCTCCGCCATTCCCTCGAATACCCTCGCCTGCCTCAACGCGCTCGCTGAGGACGCGCGACGGCGCAAGATTCTGGGGCCGGATGTCGATATCCGACTTCGGACCTATGATGAAACCAACCGCCGTGTACGGCCCGACCGGATCATTCGCACGATCCGTAAAGGCGCGCTCAGTCACAAGATTCCGAATTTCATCGAGAAGGCGGCGCAGGCAGGCGTTCGCCACGTCTTCATCGGTCTCGAGAACAGATCGCAGCCAAGAAACGTCAGAACACGATCACCGAATACCGGGAAATGATCTAGAAAGCGCGAGCACGGCGCCATCACCTATGCCGGCTATATTCTTGGCTTTCCCTCGGACACCAAAGAGTCGATCCTTCGCGACGTCGAGATCCTCAAGCGCGAATTGCCGCGACGCAAGCGCCGCGACGATGTAATCCGCGCAGGCGGGCACGTCTATGAGACCTCGCTAGGCGGAATAACGAACCGGCTGCGCTTCAAATCCTGATGTGCGCTAATTTCTGACGACGGCGTTCGACTTGCTCGATTTTCCGTCGGTCTTGCCCACTGCGTTTGTGTCAGGCTTGGCATCCGAATTCGGGGCCGTTTTGGCGTCCGCTTTAGCGTCCGCCTTTGCGTCGGTCTTTCCGTTCGTCTTTCCGTCCTGCCCTTGCTCGCCTGCTTCGCCGTCCGTGCGCGGCTTTTTCCCGCGCGCCACCCGGTGCGCCAATTTTGCCAATTTCACCTGGCGCGCCTCCAGGACAAGCGGGTTGGGGGCCGGCATTGGAATCGCGTCAGGGCCATTCCATGCGAGAAGCCCGGCCAGTTCCTGACACGGCGCCTGCTGCGGCAATCTCACCGCCGGACTGCCAGCCCGCTGGGCGCCGGTCCACGTCGCGGCAGGCCAGCTGGTGATGTTTCGCACGTAATCCTGGGTCTCCTGCGGCAGCGGACCCTTGTTGGCAAGCCAGTCTTGGATGCGCTTCGGGCCCGCGTTGTAAGCGGCGGCAGCAAGACCGAGATTGCCGAACTTTCGCGACAGGTCGCGCAACAAACGCGCGGACGCGGGGATCGCCTGGGCAGGATCAAACGGATTGTCGAGGCCCCGTTCGTTGGCGGTTTCCGGCATGAATTGCGCGATGCCCAAGGCACCCGCCGAGCTGATCACATAAGGTCTGAAACTGCTTTCCTGATACAGCAGGCGAATGAAGAAGTGCGGCGGCAGATCGTTGCTGCGGATCGCATCTGCCAGCGAAGCGCAGATTTCCTCGCGCGAACGGTAGACGATCGGCTTCATCATTGGCTGCAGTTGCGCCATCGGCTGCATGGCCACCTCGAACGGCGCCGGTGCCCAGCTCAGCAGATCGCTCTCCGGCACTTCGGTCGGCGGCGCCGCGGCCAGCGGCAGTTTGAAAGTCGGCAATTTGGGAAGCCGCAGGTCGACAACTGCCGGGATGATGTCGCGCGCTCCGGGCGTCAGCCAAATGCCGATCACCGCTCCAAGCATACCGGCCACAATGGTGGTGATCGGACCGAAACCTGTGAGCCGGACAATCTTATGCAGCGACCAGGCCACGATGAGCCCGACCAATAGACTGATGAAAAGACTTTCGCCCAGTAATTCCATCGGGCCCTGCCCCTCATGGGTCTATCATAATCTTGCTTTAGCGTGACAAATATGAGGCACAAGCGCGTTTCGCCATCACCGGCTACCGCCGACATTGCGGTCAAATCGGCTGAATTTCGTAGAATATCGCTTTGCCGCGGTCGCTTTGTCCCAAAATCGGACAGCGCAGTAGTCCCATTCCCGTCTGCATATCCGCCGCGGCCGGTTTGTGCCGAAGAGAATGGGCTGGTATCGAGCGCTCTACCGCAAGAGTCCTCACTGGACCAGCAATGATCTCCGCGACCGAAAACAACACAACAGCGGCCGTCACAGCAACGGTCTGGATCGGTTTCGCCATGATGTGCATCGGCATGTTCATGGCGATCCTCGACGTGCAGGTCGTCGCGACATCGCTGGCGACCATCCAGGAAGCGTTGAACATCGCTCAGGACCAGATGAGCTGGATCCAGACGTCGTATTTGATCGCGGAAATCATCGCGATCCCGCTCACGGGATTCCTGACACGACTGCTGACGATGCGCTGGTTATTCGTCGTCGCCGTTTCGGTGTTCACATTTGCGTCGATCGCCTGCGCTATGAGCGGGAATTTCTCGTCGCTGATCTCGTGGCGTATCGTACAAGGGTTTTCCGGCGGCACCCTGATCCCCGTCGTCTTCTCCGCGGTTTTTCTGCTCTTTCCGATCCGGCTGCAGCCGCTTGCAACGACGATTGCCGGTGTTCTCGCCGTCCTCGCTCCTACCGTGGGCCCAGTCGTGGGAGGCTGGATCACCTCGACCTATTCCTGGCATTGGCTTTTCCTGATCAACGTGTTGCCGGGGATCGTCGCCGCGTCGGTTGCGTCGCTGTCATTGCTAAAAGAGCGCACATCTTTCGATCTGATCCGTCATTTCGATGTGTTTTCACTCGCGCTAGGCGCGGTCGCACTCGCCGCACTTGAAATAGGAATCAAGGAAGCGCCCAAGCGCGGCTGGACTTCGCCGATCGCCGCCGGCCTCCTCGCGCTCTGCGTCGTCAGCGCGGCGATATTCGTCATTCGTGTGCTGCGATCCCCCAACCCACTGGTGAACCTGCGGACCTTCCGCGACAGGAATTTTTCGATCGGCTGCCTGTTCAGTTTCGTGCTTGGCACCGGCCTCTTTGGGTCGATCTACCTGATGCCGGTTTTTCTCGCCTATGTCAGGGCTCATAACGCGCTTGAGATCGGCGAGATCATGCTCGTGACCGGCGTTGCCCAGCTGATCGCTGCACCTGTTGCGGCTTTTCTGGTGCGGCGAGTCGACGAGCGGCTTCTGACCGCGGCTGGCTTCCTCGTTTTCGCCATCGGACTAGGACTGAGCACAATTCAGACCAAGACCACCGATTTTGACGAAATGTTCTGGCCTCAGCTGGTCCGTGGTACCGCCATCATGTTTTGCATTCTTCCGCCTACCCAGCTTGCTCTCGGGCATCTGGCAAAAGGCGCCATCGATGATGCGAGCGGCCTTTTTAATCTGATGCGCAATCTCGGCGGCGCCATTGGAATTGCGCTGATCGACACGGTCATCTACACGCGCGCACCCGAATATGCGCAGCGCATCATCAATCGCCTTATGGCCGGCGATCTCGATAGCGCGAAGGAGATTGGCATACCCCCCGAGGCCCTGACGACAGCGCCCCTTGATTCGGAGAAACAAGCGCTTTTGGCATCGCTGGTCGACAGGGTGGCGTTCGTCGACGCGATCAACGACGCATGGGCTCTGGTCGCCATGCTGACACTTGCCGCGCTCGTCTTCCTGCCGCTCGCACGGCGCGTGCCGACAGCAGCGGCAGCACCGCTGCACTGACGCGTGGCGCGCCGACCGATTTTTTAATACGATTGTTTTCGTAGTCGCTGGCCCCGACGGCGAGTCACACGTTGGTCGCCGTTCTTGTGCCGCGGATTTGGGGGGCGGATATGGCTGACGCTTTTCGCCACACCTACATCCCACGGTCCTGGAAGGAGATAGTTGATTGCACGCGCGGCATTTGGGCCGCGGTACGCCGTTACATCCCGCGCTCCTGGAGCGATGTGGTCGATTTCGCCCTCATCCTTTGGGTTATTCGCGTTCCCGTCTGTGCCCTCGCCGTCGGCTTTGCGCTGCTTTGTCTCGTACCGCAGGCCCAGGATCTTTTGGTCGAATTGATAGAGTATTCCTGGCACGTCGTGTTCTTCCTCGCGCTGGTTTTTTTCATATGGGCGTCGACCACCCACTACACCGCGCGATTGCTGCTCGATACCGATGAACGGTTTCGTGCGCGCATTGCCGAACGCAACAGCGATTTCATCGAGTGCTGGGAAATCTTTCTCCCGCGCCTCCTCGGCGCGCTGACTTTTGTCGCGGTCCTTCTCTCGGCCGAACGCTCGATCGAAAACCTGCCGGTGATCGATGACACTTATGTCGTTGCTTACGTCAGCAGAATGCTGCGTTGGTTTCAGCTGGTAACCCTGGCCACACTGGGAATTTTCATCTGGTACATGCTCAGCCGCAAGACACTCAGTGCGCTTCAACCCGTTCGCGATCTCGAATCGAAAACCGGATTTGTGACGCGCTTCCTGCGGCGGATCGGGATCGAGCCCAGGCTTAATTCAAACAACCTCGGCCCACTGATGCTGTTCGTGGTGTTTCTGCTGTGCGCCGGCATCCTTTTATTCAGTCCTGTCTGGATTGCGCGCTGGTTTCCACGCAGCCTGGCGGTCCCTCTCCTTCTCGGAGCCTGGGTGCCGTTCCTCTCACTACTCTCGGGCATCGGCCGTCACTACCGCGCACCCGTCATCGCGGGCGCTGCCTTTGCAGTCGCGATTTTGTCGTTCCTGTTCGGCGACAATCATTCCGTGCGTCGCCTTGACGCCGCGCAGGTCCTCGGCCGACAGCCGGATAATGCGGACATGTCGCTCAATCGCGCTGTCGATCTGTGGATGAGTGCGAACAGTTGCAAAGAAGATCCGGCCAAATGTCCAAGACCAATCATCATTGCGGCCGCAGGCGGTGCGAGCCGCGCCGGTTTCTTCACTGCCAGTATCATCGGTTATCTGCTCGACACCGCGAAAGAAAAGGACCGTCGCCTCGATCCTTCCGCGGTGACGAAGCGCTTGTTCGCGATCTCCGGAGTATCCGGTGGTTCCGTCGGAGCGACGGTCGCGGCCGCGGCCTTCGCGCGCACAAAATCGGGCGAGCAACCCTGTGTCGAGCGTCAGCCAAGCCTTTGGTATGGCGAAACAATCGGCAACTGGCGCGATTGCCTGGAGGCTCTGACAGCGGGCGACTTCCTCACCCCCGTTTCGATCGGCCTCGTCTTTCGTGACACCGTGCGCTTCGGCTGGTGGGAAGATCGTGCCACCGCGCTCGAAAGATCCTGGGAAGAACGTTTCTCGCAGCTGGTGGGCGCGGATATCGACAAATGGCCGGACCAGTGCCCGGGCGATCTGCGCTGTCCGTTCATGACGGTGCGACCGCGGGAAAGCCACTGGATTCCTCTTCTGGTGCTCAATGGGGTGTCGTCGGCTACGGGCCGAAGGATCCTCACCACCGTGCTCTCGAATGACTATCAGCCCAGGAACACGTGCCCGGTTGCCGGTGCCATGAAAAGCGACGCAGACACCAAGTCCAACGCGCCGCCAACTCTGAAATCTGCCGTCAGCAGCCCGATCAGGGCCTGCGCCATTTTTCTGGAAAGCGCGCGTTTCCATGATTTGCTGACGAACGACAACCCGCCGAACATGCTGGCGCGCATTCAGCGACTCGCAGTCTGGGATTATGTGCGTAACCAGTTGCCGTTCTTCACGCCGCGCGAACTTGACGATATACGCCTGAGCACGGCGGCCCATAATTCCGCGCGCTTCCCGATCATTTCTCCAGCGGGCGAAATCCGCAATCGCAAGCACCAGATTGTCGATCGCATTGTCGACGGCGGCTATTTCGAGAATTACGGCGCGCTCGGTGCCATGGAACTGGCGCAGGCGATTCGCGCCATTGAGCCGAAGCTTGCTCCATTCGTGCTGGTGATATCGAACGATCCCGACGAAGACCCCGATTTGACCAAAGTCGATGTCGCCGACGATCGCGTGCTGGCTGACATTTCCGTTCCCATTGCGGCCGTCGCCAATACACGGACCTCGCGCGGTCGCCTTGCTGTCGGTCAGCTCGAGGCCGTGATGGACAGTGTAGCCGGGCGCGATTGTGGCGGCGGCACCGCGCATGTCCGTGTGTGGCCGCGATTTGAGCAGAACGCGAACGGAAAACTTGAAAATGTCTCCCGCCCCATTTCAATGAGCTGGTGGTTATCCCGCCCGATCCAGATTCTGCTGCACCAGCAGACCGAGGAATACAAGAATCAGAACAAGAACCCTGATCAACTCGAGCGTGTGTGGCAAGCAATCATGTCGAAATCGGATTGCACCAGGTAACGGCTCGGCTTGCGGCTACTTCTTGGTATTGGGATCGGGCTTGGCCTTCAGCTGCGACAGCTCGTCGGTCAGCTTCGTCATGGCCGATTTGAGAGTAGCGATCTCGACGCGCGCCGCAGCAAGATCGCGGTTAGCGGCGGTGATCTTCTCCTGGGTCTCGCGCGCAAGCTTGGCCAGAGCCTGCTGCAGAAAGTCGATATTGGACTGAAGGCATCCCGTACGCCGCTCCATCTGCTTTTCGGCAGTGCAGACTTCAAGCCCGCGAATGTCCTGTGCGCCCGCGGGCGATAGCAGGCCATCGAAAAGGATTCCCCCAACAAGCAAAAAATGCGTCGCTACAGGCCATGTGCGTGACCCGGACCGCTGTCGTTCCCATGTCATGACCGAGACCCTACACGATAATGGGCTGACGCGAGCCCTTCCAATCAGGTGGTGTGAGCCGGTACGATGCCCTGTCCTGAGCTTCGGGGGAAGTGAATGAATATTCGGGTTCGTGTTTCAGCTTTTGCACTCGCCATCGTTTCGCTGCTGGTCCTTGCCGCCATCCCGGCCACCGCGCAAGTCCTCAAGACGGTCAAAGACCGCGGCACGCTCAACTGCGGCGTCAGCGAGGGCCTCTACGGTTTTTCCGCACGTGACAACAACGGCAACTGGAGCGGCTTTGACGTCGATCTCTGCCGCGCGGTCGCGGCGGCGATTTTCAACGACGCCAGCAAGGTCAGCTATGTCCCGCTCGATGCCAACCGTCGGTTCGAAGCGCTTCAGTCGGGCAGCATCGACGTATTGTCGCGCATCACCACCTGGACAATGTCGCGCGAAGTCGACCTGGGCCTCCTCTTCACCGCAACGAACTACTTTGACGGCCAGGGCTTCCTCGTTCGCAGGGACCTGAAGAAAGACACAGCTCTCGACCTCAACGGAGCGAAAATCTGCGTGCAGACCGGAACAACGACCGAGCTGAACCTCGCCGATTATTTCGCCACCAACAACATGCGCTACGAACTCATTGCCTCGCCCACCGCCGAAAACGCGGTCAAAGGTTATGATTCCGGTCAATGCACAGTCCTGACCGCAGACGTGTCGCAGCTTTTTGCCATTAGGCTGCTTCTCGCGAAGCCCGACGATCATCTCATTCTGCCGGACGTCATTTCCAAGGAGCCGCTTGGTCCCGTTGTCCGCCAGGACGATGTGCAGTGGTTCAATATCGTCAAATGGGTGCAATTCGCCATGGTCAACGCCGAGGAACTCGGTGTGACGTCGAAGAACATCGACGAGGCGTTAAAATCCGAAAAGCCGGATGTCAGGCGACTCGTCGGCACAGAGGGAAATTACGGCGAGCGGATGGGCCTTACAAAAGACTGGGCGGCTCGGGTCATTAGGCTCGTTGGGAACTATGGCGAGGTCTATGAGCGCACCGTCGGCATCGGTTCCGCGCTCGGTATTCCGCGCGGGATCAACCAGCTGTGGAGCAAAGGCGGCATACTGTATGCCCCGCCAGTCCGCTGATCGGTGGCCTCCGCTGGTGCTTCCGCCACAAGCAGGTGCTAAGTTGAAACCAAGAATAAACGCAGACTGAACCAATGGCCAACTACTACCCTTTGATTGCCCGCGCGGTCGGGTCGCTGAACCCCAACACGCCCGAGCAGCGGCGCGCGCTCTACGACCGCGCCCGCAAGACCCTGGTTGATCAGCTTCGGATCAATGATCCCACGCTGACGCAAACCGACGTGAAGGCGGAGAGCGCCGCGCTCGATGCCGCGATCCAGCGCGTCGAACGAGATTTTGTCCGTCCCGCCGCGCCACCGCCGCCGCCCCCCCGTCCGAGGCCGCGACCAGGTCCGGGGCCGGCCCATATCGCGCCCGAGGAACCTCCCGCCTATGGCGACCTGCCGCCGCTTGCGGATACCGGAAAGCGCCGGCGCGTTCTCATCGGCTCGGGCGTTGCCGCCCTTCTGATCATTGGCGGCGTGGTGGCTTACTCATACCTGCCGCGTAATCTTTCCGCTGTGCGTTCCGATATGCACACGATGGCCACGGCCCAGCGGAGCACGCCAGTTGCCGCGACCGAGACGCCCGAGGACAAATCGAACTACGTGCGCATGCGCCAGCTCGTCTATTACCGGACGAACCAGCCGGTCGGAACGCTCGTCGTCGATAAAAACCAGACGTTCCTCTACGTCGTGCGACCGAACGTGTCCGCTCTTCGCTACAATATCGGTGTCGGACCCGAATGCACTACCCTATCCGGCATGTATCACGTCGTGCGCAAGGAGGAGCCCAAGCAATCAGGCGACACGCTCGGCGCGCGCGTGCTTTATCTCGACAAGGACTACCGCATTCACGGTTCGAGCGCGGCGGTCGCGCCCGGCAAGCTTGCCGGCTGCATCCGCCTGGTCGATGAGGACGTAATCTATCTCTATGACCGCACACCGCTGGAAAGCCGCGTGGTCGTGGCGAACTGACCGCTCAAAAATTTTGGAAAATAGCCACAGCGACCTTGTCGACGGCGCTGATGTATTTGCCATGCGGCTCGCCAGTCCTGTTACGTAGCGACCAACGCAGTGGCGACTTACCGGCTCATGCACTCGTTATAATAAAATGGTAATGGCGAACTTGGACTTTGGCACAAATAAAAAGCTCATAAATTGCAACGGTACGATGAAACTTGATTGCTCGATTTTTGCACAGTGATTTCGAAAAGCTGACATGGCATTGCCTCAACCAAACGATACGATTAGTTGAGCCTCGGGGGAGGACTTCATGGCCCAGCCAATTAATCGCCGTTCCGACTTTAATGTCGGTCGAATAGTGCTCTTCTGCCTTGCGGCGGTCGTGCTCTTGGTCTTCGTCTTGACGTACATCCGGTAGCGCATCGCGAGTGAGCCTACACGCGTTTGCCTGCTAGATCGGATGAACCGATATCGATCTTGATCAAGGGTTCGGAATTTCGGCACTATAGTCTTAGTCACTATCGAAACCGTTCGGGGAGGCGTTAATGCTCAATCTTCTGCGTGTGATAAGGCTCTGCTCAGCATTCACAGTGGTAGCGGCCCTGTTGGCGGGTTCTGCCTCGCAGTCTTACGCAGAGACCGGCACAGTACGCCTGAAAATCACCAAGGTCGGATTTATCGTCGGCGTCGGTGGTGGCTCCGGCACTTTGACCTTCCAGGGCAGGCAATATCGGCTGAGCATTGGTGGCATCAGCGCAGGTACTATCGGAGCGGCAGGGGCAGATTTAGCTGGCACGGCCTCCAATCTTCGGACTGCGGCTGACATCGCCGGCACCTATACGGCTGTTTCGGCCGGGGTTGCCGTGGCGGGCGGCGCGAAAGCTGCAACGCTACAGAACTCGAATGGGGTCGTCCTGCGACTGCAAGGACGGCAAGTGGGTTTTGAGGCCTCACTAAGTTTGAGCGGGATGACAATCTCTCTGCAGTAAGAGTTGAGAGAGAGAGAGAGAGAGAACTGTACCTCACTCTTACGAATGTCCGCTTTGGATCTAAAGCAGACATGCGGTGGCGCCAACGCTGATGGTGCGAGCAACCGGATTTATCTAATCGCGCAGTTGATGAAAGAACCGCCATGCCAAGACGGAAATCATTGCCACCAGCCCTATCAATAACAGAACTTCAAATGATCGATCGCTGTGATCCGGCGAAAAACCAAAAACTCTTTCAAAAAAACCCATTTGAATTTCGGCCCTAGAAAAAGGCCCGCAACGGGGGAAAGAACGTTACGGGCCAAGGGGACCATAATTTCAAGAACAAGTACTTTAGCGGAGCCACCCCAAGCTTTGATGTTGGCCCGTGGTCCAATGCGTGGCTTTTGTCTTCACAAACAACGCAGACGAATGCATCTCTGTGCAACCTCCCTATTCGCGTAGGGGGCTGACAGCGAAATGCACGAGTAGTTCCGAAGTCTTAATACCGTCTTTGCCGTTTGTCGTTTTTTGGTTCTTCCGCCAATAGGGCAAGTGCATCCCGATGGCGACACAGATCATCACCAGCAGCACAAGGACCATAATTTCCAGTGAGCCATCGCCACCATCCGGCGAAACGCCAAGAAGTCTTTCGATGAAGTGCACCTACTTCGGCTCCCGAAAAGCGCTAACGTTTGGCATAGGTTACGGGCCGTGCAGAGTTGATTTCCGTATACTGGCGTTGGACCAAGGTCCCCCTCTGGCAGCAGGTCTGACCTCTGGCCAGAAGGCTATACTAGACCACGGACAGCTCAGATGCGCAGCTGGGGACATTAGCATGCTTACCTTTAGACGGCCCAATCAGTCCCCAATTTATCAGAAGGCAATCGCCATTCTTATTTGGTTGGCATTCGCCGCTGCTGGCATTGGCGCTCTTTATGGGCTTAGTTTTTTAGCCGGTGATTGATGCTGTGCATGTCCGCTTTACCCCAATAGCGGACATTCAAGATTTGTCGCCGCCAATAGCGCCGCTTGGCGTGAAAGCGGGCTGCTTTTCGATAGCGTGTATCGAGCCGATATCGTTGATCCAACGCTGTGCCGAACGAGACCACACTTGCAATTTTGGTGTGAATTGGTCGCGTTGATGAACGGTGCCCAGACGAAGGAAGTAAACCTTAGGGTCTTCTCCAACCGTCGTGGAATAGATTGGTGTTCCGCAATTCGGACAGAATGATTGCGGCCTGGCCGTGCCGCTTTCGCCGATCTTGACGTAGATTTTCAATTCGCCTGACCGGAGCTTGAAAGAACCTTGCCGGGTTGGAAGAACCGTACGAAAGGCCGAACCCGATAAGGTCTGACAATCTGTACAGTTACAGATTAGAGCCCTCTCAGGATCAGCCTCCGCCGCATATGTGATTTAGCCGCAGTGACAGCCTCCGTTGATCTTCATCACGACCTCCCGGCATGAGACTGCCTGCGATGCATACCATCGGTCGATCTTACAACGTAAGCCATTCAACGATATCGAGGCTTTAACCTACGTGGCTCTCTGGCATGTTGCCGAATGTCGTGAAGCCGACACGTGTGACGTCACTGCAACAATCACGAGAATTCGTAACCACGACCAACCTACGGGCTGTGAATTACGGTAAGAATGTTGGGCCCGACCTCAGGGTCGATCCGATTGGGGACGGGAGGGATCGGAGGCCTCGCTCCTCTGGAACCTTGGTGAGAGGCCCCCGGTTTCTTACTGACGAACTACTAGCGAACAAGTGGCCCCGATCTCGGGGTTGGGGACGGGGAAGAAGATCGGGGCCGTGCTCTCTCTTGGGGACGAGAGCGGCCCCGATATTACTACCGTCCCGGTCTCAACAATGTGATTTCTTTGTAACTACACCGCTATACTTTGCGACAAAAGCGCCCGGGTTGCGCGCTTTTTGCATTGCAAAAGCCGCAGTAAAACATGTCACAGGGCCTAAACACCCCTATCCAGCTCTGTGAAAATACGACTGGCACAGCGCACGTCCTCAGCGAAGTGTTCTGCTTCCTCTAACGAGTTAAAGCGACGTGGGTCACGTTCCTCTCTACTATTCCTCCCGGGTAGTGGTGTTGGTAGTTGACACGGAAGTGTTCACCCTCTTGTTGGGTTCGTGCATGCTAGGCGTAGTGTCTTTTGCGCATGGTGTGTCACCACCTTCGGTATCTGCGATCAAGTATCATTGGTTTCCCATTCGAAAGCGTCTTAGTGCTGCTTGCTTCGCTTGAAACGTTCTCCCTTGAAACGTTGGTCATTGGATCCGCTTCGATCATTGGCGAAACCCTTCTGCTTCTCTCAATTGCTTTCTTTAATTGATCGGCAAAATCGGCAGCATTAACCGTCGCAGTTACGGCGAGCTTTGGGTGTTCATGCGGCAACGCAGCGGTAGCAGCTCGCGTCCTAGTCAGCAGGGGCAACGATGGATTGCGATAGACCCGTTGAAGCAATGTGAGCGATGTCGCATCTTCCGGTAACGCAAGCTCAACTGACTTCGGCTGTTGCACGTTTGTTTGCAGATCGACGAGTTCTTCCATCAAGGCCTCTTAAGCTCCACGGACCGATGTCGAAGCTGGCCGCAAAAGCCAGCGTGGCCGATATGCGCAGCAATATATGCAGAACGTAAGCCCCGACGAATTAAGATGTGTTTGTCCGAAACGCGACGAATTAAATCGAGTTGGATGCAATCGCGCGATGTGAAGAGCAGGTCAGGCCTTTTGCCGATCGTTATCGATCGGAATCACCTGGCCCGATATTGATTTCGCGGCATCGGAGGCTAGGAACACTGCAAGCTGCGCGATGTCCTTGGGGTCGATCATAGCCTTGATCGACGCCGCCGCTAACGCATCCGCTTTTACGTCATCCAGCGACCTGCCGCTGATCTGGGCGCGACCCTGAAAGACACGGACAATCCGCTCGCCCTCCACCGCACCGGGCGCTATTGCGTTGGCGCGAATTCCCCACTCACCGAGTTCCATCGCGAGCGTCTTGGTCAGCCCGATCACTCCCCATTTGGTTGCGGCGTAGGGGCTGCGATTGGCAAATCCATAACGCCCGGCAATCGACGACATGTTGATGATGCAACCCGCTTTCGATTTTTTCAGGTGAGGAATTGCCAGCCGTGACACGTCGAACATGCCAGTCAGGTTGACGGCCACGACCTTGTCCCAGTCGTCTGGCGGATATTCCGCGATCGGCAACGTCAGGCCGGCGATACCGGCGTTGTTGATGAGCACATCGAGTCCGCCCAAGGCCGCGACCGCGTCTGGCACCATGCGCTCGATCTCGGCGCGGCTCGCCATGTCGCAGCGCCGAGCGATCAGGCCGGGAATTTCGTTGGCAATGGCGGCGAGCGCCTTGTCGTCTATGTCGCAGACGAAAACTTTCGCGCCATTCGCCGTGAAGGCGCGCACAAACTCTCGACCGATACCCACGGCCCCGGCCGTTATCAGGACACGCTGCGACATGATTCCGGAGTCGATCAGACCACACCGGCACGGACCCGACAACGGGCCTCGGCCGGTTGGCCGGCAGCGCGTTCACACACCAAACGTGCGAATCGGCTAATGTTTTCCGGAGTGATTCGCTTGCCGATATTCTGCCGGGACGATTTGGCCACCGGGTCGATTTGTATTGAAAGGGCGTGTTGGTGCGAGACTGAGGTGCAGTGGCGTGCGTTGGCCACACCATCTAAGGAGCTCCTCGACATGGCGAAGAAGCGAACGGCAGCCAAGAAACGGGGCACTCCTCGCAAGCCGCAGGCAAGACGGCGGCGTGAGAGTCCCGACGCCACCATCAATACGCTGGTCATCCTAGTGGTGATCGTGATGGTGCTCGGCGGATTGTTCCTTTACGCGCAGAACAACAAGAAGCAGGCCGCGCAATGGCAGGCCATCTTGCAGGCGATTGCAGCCATTCCGGCGCCCGCGCCGACGGCGCTGCCCGATGAGCCACAAGCCATCGAGTCCGCGGCAAGCATAGATGCCGCCAAAGATCCGCTTAAGCCGGCAGCCGCAATGGCCGTCGTCCGACCGCCGTCATCTAACGAATAGTCCCTTGCAGGGGTCGTAAAAAGGCTGAGGGTCCTGCCAAGCATTCCGTAACCGATCTGCGTCTAGCCTTCGGTTATGGGCACCATCCATCAATTGCGTTGGGATCGCCCGCGTACGCGGTCCCCCCCGGAGATTTCGCCTCGACACAGCCTGCGTCCGGCGGGCCTGCGGCTGCGATTGCAGCGAAGGCTTTCTGGCGCGAGGCGACCCCTCCCATTTGGCGTTGAGTGTTCACATCATCGACGGTGACTCGTTGAGGACCGGCAGTGAAGAAATCCGTCCGGTCGGCATTGACGCGCCGGAGTTGCGACAAACCTGCCGCGACGGGCAAGGCAGCGAATGATCATACGGACGATCGGCGAAAGCTCGTCTTGCAGAGCTGGTCGCACAAGGCGACGTCGTGCGCGCCGTGTCAGAGTTTCGCCGTTGAAGCATGAGTAAGCCGCGTTTCCTGTTAGCACAGTAGAATACTCCGGGCGGGTTGCCGACAAACGGCCGCAGGCCGGAAAGCTCGCGTTAGTCTTAAACCGGAAGGTTACCAGGAGGCTCTTAACCCCTATTCTTCTTTTTCGGTCGTGAAATAGAGCGGATAACCTTTGATGCGGCCCATTTCTGTCGCTTCTTTCGCCTTCGTCTCGGCCACGTCGCGCGTATAGACCGCAATCACGCAGGCGCCCCGCTGATGCGCCGTCATCATCACCTTGTAGGCATGGCTTTCGTTCATCCGAAAAACTGCCTTGAGCACCTGAACGACGAATTCGCGCGGCGTATAGTCGTCGTTGAGCAGGATCACCTTCCATAGGGGTGGTCGCTGCGTTTTCGGTTTTGCCTTTGTGCGCGGTTTCTCGAGGGTCTTCTGGTTCACGCTGAACCCCGATCGCGTTGGCGCTCCGATGTCAAAGCTAGCCCACCCAAATATAGACGCGGCGCGGTTCCCGATCGAGCCGCGATCTTCGTGTCGTGGCTTATACCCGCCGGCTATTTTCTTTGTTTGGTGCGACGGTCGTTTTGGAAGATCCCTCAGGTGCAGCCTGCATGCCGAGCGGTGTTTGGCCCTGCGGACTCGACGCTGGCGCGCCACCGGCACTGGTTGTCGTCGGTCCAGTCCATCCTTGCGGCTGGCCAGTTCCATATTCCGGTTTGTCCGCCGGCGGACCTGCTGCGCGGACCGACAACATCGGGAGAGCGAGGGCCGTGCCTCCTGTGAGCATGTAGCCTAACCGTCGGCGGAATAACCAGTTCCAAATCATAACGGGTGCTGCGATGCTCTATCTCGCTGTAAAAGGGCGTTGTCAGGCATCATCATTGCCGTCGTCTCTGAGGTTGCGCGCCGATCGCCGACACTTGGCGCTCCGGGGGACCCTTTAGCTGTGGCATGATACCGGCGAAGCAGAACGGATATCCACACGCACGTAGTCGACATTCTGGTACGTCCTGCCGACTTTGCTGATGTTTCCCCTGGTGCCGGCAATATTGCGCCACGGAATCGGATTTTGGCCGACGCTCTTTGCCTGTTGCGTGCTGACTTTCATCCTATATCTCGGAACAATCTGGACGCTCGGAAAATTTGGAACGACGCTGTGACACTGTGATGCAGTGCAAAATGTTTGAGAAATCGCTGAGAAAAATTTAGCGCCAATCTCAACGTTTCTGCCGCAAAAAGTTCACGAGTGGCGCGTACACGTTATGTCAGCGCTACTGCTTTACTCGCGAGACCCGTTCAATAATGTCAAAAAAGATGATGGGAACGGGGCCCGCGTCGGATCGGGAGGTCCCCATGGAAGTGTCTCGCGACATCGCAAGTTTTGCGCGCTCGCGCCCGGTGATTGAGTGCGCGCAATGCGGCGAGCGAATCTACATTCCCGAATGGTCTGAGTGTGTGGACGGGTGCCGGGTTCGGCACCTGTGGCGGTGCGAGGCCTGCGGTACGTCATTCGAAACATCGGTTCGCTTTGAGATGGCGTAACCGCAATTACGAGCGTCACCGAAACTACATCTTTCACGCAATTTTGCGCAGGCAGCAAAACGCCTGCACGCTATATTGCGGGCATGATTGATCGCAGACATATCCTGGTACTCGGAGCTGCTGCGCTGGCCAATCCGCGCGCCGCGCGGGCGACATCCATGAGCCGCGTCACCGCCTATGCATTCACGTTTAAAGGGCTTGATGGCGACGAGATCCTGTTGTCCTCGTATGCGGGGCATCCCCTGCTGGTAGTCAACACCGCATCGCTTTGCGGCTACACCCCGCAATACGCAGGCCTGCAGACGCTTTGGACGCGCTACCGTGACCGCGGTCTCGTCATCCTGGGAGTACCATCCAACGATTTCGGCGGTCAGGAGCCCGGCGGGGTAAGCGACATCCACAGCACTGCACAGGGCCAGTACCACGTCACGTTCCCTATGACCGAGAAGGCGTCGGTCAAAGGCAAGGACGCGCATCCGTTCTACAAATGGGCCGTCGCGGAGCGTCCTCTCGATGGACCTCGCTGGAATTTCCATAAATATCTGATCGGCCGGGACGGTTATCTGAAGGCGGCATTCGGTTCGGCGGTCGAACCAACCGACGCGACCATTGTCGCGGCGATCGAGAAGGAATTGACAGCGGCCTGAGGTGTGCAACTGATTCGTGGTCTGTCGCCATATTTCCGAAAAATCCGATTGACGAATCAGCGTGGCCATGACGAACTCATGACACGACATATGGTCACGTGGGCCGGCGGGTTTACAGCCGACCCTTACGAGGTTCCTCCCGCGTGGCGTTTTAACTGGGCGGCCGCAAGGCCGCCCCTTTTCGTTTCTGCAATGCTTCAAGGCCGACGCCCTGATACGCTCGGTCGCGTCCGCAGCCCCGGCCTGCAAGGGACCGATGGCTTCGACGAGCTGCAGGAACGAGCTCCCCGGTAGCGGCGGCGCCAGGCGCACGCCGAGCGTGCGTAGATGCATCCCCTGCTCGAAATTCTCGACCCCTTCGGCCACCACATCCATCCGCCTGTTGCGTGCCAGATCAACCAGGGTTTCGACGATGGTCGTCGAGTTACGATCGGCGCCGATGGCATCAACAAATATCTTGTCGATCTTGATGATGTCGACACCAAGCTTGAGCATGTAAGAAAGCCCGCTAGGCCGGTACCGACATCGTCGATTGCGATGCGCACACCGAGACCCTGTAAGGCGGCGATTGTCTGCCGTGGTTTGGTCAAATTCACGATCGGCTCGCGTTCCGTCACTTCCAATGCGACCTGGGAAAACTTGATAGGCGAGTTCGCAAAGATAGTCCGAACATCCTTCACGATCGTCGGTTCGCTGAACAGTTTGCCGACGAAATTGAACGCGATCATCAGGTCTAACCGCCGGCCGATGGAGGGACCCGCTTTGTCACGAACCTTTTGCAATCAGGTTGCGGGTCAAGGTGTAGATCAAGCCGCTCGATTCCATCAAAGGAATGAACGCACCCGGCAGGACCAGCGTCCCATCGGCTTGCGGAGGCCCAAGGCGCGCATCACCTGGGCGCATAACGGTTTTTCGGTACCGCCCGCGCGTTGGACAGTTGCTCAATGAACACAAAGATGCGTTGTGGAGCGAGCTATCCTATCGGGGCGGCGTTGCCGGCGGCGACGGCAAGTTGACAAGCGACTGGCGGAGCCTATTTGAAAGCTATTCTTACGACTTCCTGCTTGGCTCAGACACCCGGATCAATGAGCGTTGGTTCGATTACGACAAGATCTTCAAGGAATATCGCAACTGGCTCGCCCAGATTTCCCTCGAGCAGGCGCGCCGCATCGCGAGTGGAAATGCGCTGCGCTTGTTTGGACCACAGGCACGCAACTTATGCGTTGATGTAAAGGATAAAGACCATGAGCTTTTTTCCCGGCAAGGACCCTGAGGCGGGCAACGCCTATCAGTGCGATGTGATCAGTCAGGTGATCGTGCCGCGCACCGTCGACCTCGGTGACTTTGCCGTCCGCCGCGCGCTGCCCTCGGCACGCACGCGGATGGTCGGTCCTTTCATATTCTTCGATCATTTTGGCCCGGCGGAATTCCGTGCCGGAAACGGGCTTGATGTTCGCCCTCACCCGCATATCGGGCTTGCCACCGTTACTTACCTGTTCGATGGCGAAATCATGCACCGCGACAGCCTCGGCACGGCCATGGCGATCCGACCTGGTGAAGTGAACTGGATGACCGCGGGTCGAGGCATCGTGCACTCAGAGCGCACGCGTCCGGAACGACGCGTCGACCATGAGCCAATCCATGGATTGCAAATGTGGGTCGCGCTCCCGGGAGCCAAAGAGGAAATGGAAGCAGGCTTTGCCCATCACGCGACCGCCGAATTCCCTGTCGTGAAGAACAACGGGAAAAATGTGCGGGTGGTCGTGGGCTCTCTCTATGGCGCATCATCCCCAGTGCCGACCGTCCACGAAACGATATTTGGGGATGTCGGTCTCAAGTCGGGCTCAAAGCTGCCGCTCGATACCGACCATGAAGAGCGCGCGGTCTATGTGATCGACGGTGTACTCGATATCTCCGGCGACAAATTCGAGGCCGGCCGCCTTTTGGTCTTCAAGCCGGGCGACACCGTAACGATTTCCGCCGCGACCGACACCCATTTCGTCATCCTCGGCGGCGCGCCGATGGATGGCCCGCGCCACATCTGGTGGAATTTCGTTTCGTCCCGCAAGGAGCGCATCGAGCAGGCCAAGGCGGACTGGAAGGCCGGCCATTTCGGCAAAGTGCCAGGGGACGAAATCGAGTTCATCCCCCTGCCTGACAAGTAGAGGCACGTAACTTGTCATGGCCGGGCTTGTCCCGGCCATCTACGTCTTTCATTTCCCACGTTGAAGTCGTGGATGCCCGGGATAAAGCCGGGCATGACGAGGAAGCGGAATTAACGGGTCTCGCCGCTTCGCGGCGGCCCGGCAATAACGGAAAGAACGGATTATTTCTTCGGCAGATCCAGCCGGATGGACAGCTCCTTGAGCTGCTTTGCCGTCACCTCGGACGGGGCGCCCATCATCAGGTCTTCGGCGCGCTGGTTCATCGGGAACAGCACCACCTCGCGCAGATTTTCCTCGCCTGCGAGAAGCATCACGATGCGGTCGATGCCGGGCGCAATGCCGCCGTGCGGCGGCGCGCCGAGCGAGAGTGCGTGCAGCATACCGCCGAACTTCTCTTCCAGTACGTCTTCGTCGTAGCCCGCAATCGCGAATGCCTTTTTCATGACTTCGGGGCGGTGGTTACGGATCGCACCCGATGACAATTCCACGCCGTTGCAGACGATGTCGTACTGCACCGCCTTGATCGACAGCAGCTTGTCATTATCCTTCGGATCGAGCGCGAGGAATTCCTCGACCGGCAAATTCGGCATCGAGAACGGATTGTGGGAGAAGTCGATCTTCTTCTCTTCTTCGTTCCACTCATACATCGGAAAATCGACGATCCAGCAGAACTCGAAGCGATCCTTGGTGATGACACCAAGCTCTTCGCCGATCTTGGCGCGTGCAGGCCCGGCAAATTTGACGAAATCCTTCGGCTTGCCCGCCACGAAGAA
>JBPYDR010000013.1:0-4467 GCA_051986235.1 Pseudolabrys sp. | reverse complement strand
GTTTTTCCAGGACCAATCTCGAGCGAGACCGGCGCTATACGCAGCGTGACGTTGGTCTGATCGCCAGTGCGCTGGTTGGTGTCGGCAGAAAGCAGCGCTAGGGAGGCAAGAGAGGGAAGACCTACTGACGCCAGTCCGGAAATCAGGAAATCGCGGCGGTTCATATCGTACCTCCGGTAGCGCACAGCAGTAAAAATGATCTCGCGGCCGGTGAGAACATACCGCAGACACCCGGCACATTCAACGGAGATCGCCCGCCGGAGCCTTTTGAGGCGAATCGAACCGCGCGTCACTCCACGGGAATTTTCGAACCGGGCGCCGCTCGTCTGGAAAGATCCTCGATGCGGTCGTTGATCACTTCACGGATCGCCTTCAGAAATTCGATCCGCGAGTTGACCAGGTGCTGCCGCACTTCGGGCGAGGCGCCCAGGCGGAAGCCGAGTCGGTCGAGAACCTCACGGCAGAGGCATCGCTCGTGCACCACGCGTTCGCCTGACGGCTGGCTGGCCTGTTGCTCGGTCATGTTGCCTCCTTCATCTCCACAGTCAAAACCTTGTTCTCTAATTTCGCTCTTCCCGGCGTCAGCATGGCCATCGACCGCGGCAGGCCAATATGCCGGCGAAGCGTGCCGATCTCTACCACCAGTTCCTCACCCTTCTTAAAGAGCCCGATCTCGCCTTTCGTGGCGAATGGCAGAAGAACCCGAATTTCATACATACCATTTTCCTTCTGGAAGGTGTAGGGCTTTTCCGTTCGCGTTACCGCCGCCGGATTTTCCTGTCCCGGATAGAGAATTCTCGCCAATTCCTGGAGCCGTTGCCTGCCCAGCACCTCGCGCGCAAACAGCGGCACGCGCTTTACGGGAACAGGCGCAAAGTATTCTTCGATCTCCCGCAGAACTTCGCCCTGAGACTTGTGCCATTCGTTAAACCAGGCGTCCATGATCTCTGCAGGAAGAATGCGATTCACGATCACCGAATCGATAGTCAATCCATGCAGCGAGAAATAAACAAAAGCGCGTTGCGTCTCCCGGAGAACCATTTTCTCGGGGTTGGTCACCAGCCGCACGCTGGTGATGTTGCCGTCCTCCATGATTTCGTCCACGCCCTCAAGCTTCGCGAATAGGTTCTGAATATTGGCAAAGTAGTTGTCGGTGGGCAGCTCGAACGGTGCCACTCGATTGGCGATCGGCCGCACCGCCTTCAGCAGATTCCGCTGAAACGGAAAAATGTGCTTCATATACCAGTCGAGCGTCGTGGGCATGCTCACGAACCGCAGCGACTCTGCCGTAGGCGCGGCATCCAGCACAATCACGTCATAGCGCTGTTCGCGCCTGTACTGGTTGATGTACATCATGGCGCTCAGCTCTTCCATTCCCGGAAGAATAGCCAGCTCCTCGGCCTCCACACCGCTGATCCCAGTGGTGCGCAGCACGGAAATCACATAGGACGAAATCTCCTGCCAGTGGCGCCTGATCTCTTTCTGGATATTCAGCTCAAAAATCCAAAGCCGGTCGGCAATCTGCAGGGGATCTGAAGTTTGCGCGTGGAACAGCTCCATTTCCAAATCAAAGGAGTCGGCCAGGCTATGCGCCGGGTCAATGCTCATGACCAGCGTGCGATAGCCAAGTTCGGCCAGCCGCACACCAGTCGCGGCAGCCAGACTGGTCTTGCCGACTCCCCCTTTTCCGCTAAATAAAAGAACCCTCATAGGCCACCTATTATAAAACGGACATCGCCGCCGCCGCCCGGAATTACCGCGCGCCTGCGCCTGTCTGTTTTGCGCGTGCCAGGATAGATAAGCAGTGATACAACACTCCTCACCGAAGGACTGACCGGCAGGAGGAGTCATGAAAAAACTGCTGTTCGCATCGCTTCTGTTTTTCGTCGCACCTTGCCTGGCGCAACAGAACGTCCCCGAGATTCCCTTCGATTCCGTGGCCGATTTTCCCAAGCTTCCACCGGGCATGAATTTCGGCGAGGTGCCGGGCGTTGCCGTCGATTCCAAGGGTAATGTCTACGTCTTTACGCGCTCCAATAGCGCCACGGGTCCGGCCTACGGCGCAGCCGCAGCGCAACTGCTGGAGTTCAACGCCAAAGGCGAGTTCCTCCGTGAAATTGGCAAAGGCCTCTACGCCTGGTCCGAAGCGCACAGCGTGCGTATCGACAAAAACGACAACATCTGGGCGATCGACAAAGGCTCCGACATGATCGTGAAATTCAACCAGGCCGGCCGTGTAGTTTGGGTCTTCGGGCGCCGCAAAGAAGCTGCCGACGAAGGGGCCAAGCCCTGGGAGCATGTCAACCCGCCTCTTCCTCCGATCGACGGACTATTTCGCCAGCCTACCGACGTCACCTGGGACTCCGAAGGCAACATCTACATCACCGACGGCTACGTCAACTCTCGCGTCGCCAAATACGACAAAAATGGCGACTGGGTGAAGTCGTGGGGCGAGCCTGGCACTGGGCCGGGGCAGTTTCACCTGCCGCACGCGATTGTGGCCGACCGCAACGATAATCTTTACGTCGGCGACCGCACCAATCGGCGCATTCAGGTGTTCGACACCGAGGGCAAGTTCCTGCGCATGTTCACCATTGATGTGCCGCCTGATCCGAAAAGCCGCGCCGTCAACGGCCCAACGCCAACGGGCGAGCGCCTGGCCGCAGCAATTGGACAGCCCAATTCGATCTGCATTACGCCGGGACCCAATCAGGTGCTCTTCGTCGGAGAAAGCACGTTCCCCGGCCGCATCTTTAAGGTTTCGCTCGAGGGCAGGGTGCTTGGGGTTATCGGCCGCTCGGGACGCAACCTTGGCCAATTCTCCGGCGCGCACGCGCTTGCGTGCCCTTCGGAAACCGAAGTGTATGCGGCAGAAACATCGAATTGGCGCGTGCAGAAGCTCATCCTTCATCCGCAAACCCAAACCTCAAGCGCCGCGCGCTAAAAACTAAAGGAGGACCAATGTCTAAATATAGTCGAAACGCCCCGGCCATCTTTTTGTGCTGCGTCGCGGCGACCAGTGTGTACATACTCCGTCCTTCCCCTCGCGCTATCGCCGCGACTTCGCCGCAGGATCTCGTAAACGCCGTTAACGCCGCCATGGGCGGAGACAAACTGAAAACAATTACGCTAAAAGCGCAATTGCAGCAATTCGATCCCGGCGAATCATTCTCCGTCTCCGATCCGGCGAAACCCGACACTGGCGTCTCAGAACTAACGCAGAGCCGCGATCTGCAGCGCGGATTCACGCGCACCGAGTGGGTGCGCCCAAAGGCAGACGATGGTACAAAGCGCACCTTTACCGAAATCGTCACCCCAACCGCGGGCTATGTGATTGGCAATGACGCGACCAATGGCCGCCTGCCGAAGCGCACCTTAAAAGGCGCGCAACCCGAGCACACTATGTCCGGACGGCGCCTCACGGCTACTCTGCGCGAAATCGAGAGGCCATTCATCGTGATGGAGATGAAACGCCATCCCGATCGCCTCAGCGCGCTTGCCGATCAGACCATCGACGGCAAGACCTACTCGGCCGTGCAATATCGCGACGATTACGGCACGTTCACGGTATTATTCGATGCGGTGACGAAACTCCCGGCCCGCGTCCGCACTATGGACTGGGACGCGCTCGAAGGCGACTCCGCGTACGACGCGGAATATTCCGAGTGGCGCGAAATTTCCGGCGTGAAAATCGCCTTTGCAGCGCACTACACCTTGAATGGGATGAAGGTTGCCGACCTGAAACTCTCGAACGTAACGCTCAATCCCACTCTGTCGCCGAAGAGCTTTGAGATTCCGCAAGCAATGCTGACTGCAGCGGCCAAGCCCGCGCCCGCCAACGCGACTCCATACCAATGGATCATCCGGCGCCAGTTCACCGGCTTCTATTACGATTCGGATAAGAAGTACACCGATGATCTCGATTCCCTCCGGCTGGTTGACGTCGCCACAAACGTCAGCCAGACGCAGGCCGGAACGCACAACACGCTCTTCATCGCCACCAACTCTTATCTCATTGCCGTCGAGGCGCCAAACGACGATGGCCAGTCCATTCAGTCCATCGGCTTGGCCAAGAAACGGTATCCGGGCAAGCCCATCCGCTACCTGATTCTCACGCATCACCACGTCGATCACGTCGGCGGGATGCGCACCTATGGCGCCGAGGGCGCGACCATCGTGGTCGCCAAAGGCGACGGCGACTATTTCCGCAAGGCACTCGCCAGACCCGAAGCGCTGAATCCCGACGCACCGAAGCAGGCGTTCACGCCGAAGGTCATCGAAGTGGACAGCAAATGGAGCCTAAAAGACGGCGGCCGCGAAGTGGACGCATACCAAGTCGCGAATCCTCACGCCGAAGACATGATGATCGTCTACGTACCCGACGCGAAGCTCGGGATCGTCACCGACCTATACGCTCCCGGCGAACCGCCGCCATCAAATGCAAACGTTGCGGCGTTGGTGAAAGGC
>JBPYDR010000012.1:0-4983 GCA_051986235.1 Pseudolabrys sp. | reverse complement strand
TGGATGGTCGGCGCGCGCTCCATCCCGCTCCCGCAGCACCTTCTGGATGATCTCCACTATCTCGGGCCCCAGCATGTAAGCCGCGAGCTCAGCTATGGCGCGTAGATCTTTCTCGTCACAGGACGCTACGACCGCTTCCCTGCGAGTGTTTGGTGCCATGTCCTGAAGCGCATAGACGACGCTATCGAATTCCGCCCAGGTCATTGATCGGTATTCGGGGCTGTTCATGGAATTGCTCCTGTCGTTTTGTCCTCAGACGCGAAAATCGTCACTCCGAAATAGCTGTACGGCTTCTGGGTTGAGGCGTCCGCCAATCTTCAGCGGCAGATCATTAGGCGCGATCGCTGCCCAGTGCCGACCTCGCTCATAGTTCCAGTGTGCGTTGATCAGCGACGCTGGGTCGTCCTTGGTGCCCTGAGTGAAGTTGAATGCGTCATAGTTGGGTGGGCGTCCGGCGCGATAGTCGGCAACGCCGCGGGTGAAAGCCGGATCAGACATGATCCGCTCGGCAGTGGTGCCGACCGTCGGTCCTTGTTGGTCCAGCCTCCTGCGGGTCACGACGACAGCTCACCACGGCGATCGAGGTATGACGGAATGCTCAGATCCTGAGTCGCGGCCCAGGCATCTTGGCAGTGGGCGTGCACTTGGGCGTTCAGCTCGCCGTACCAGACCTCTTTGAGGTTGCCGGCCTTGCCGCACTGAGCACATCTGGTTTCCCCGCCCCCTGCTAGGTCCGCCACATCCGCCACATCCGCCACAAGATTGGATTTGCTTGATTTTTCTTCGTGCTTATCCGCAACAGCATCCGCCACATCCGCCACAAAAAGTGCTTGGTTTTCCAAGCTTGTGGCGCTTGTGGCGCTTGTGGCGCTTGTGGCAGGGGACGCCCCGGGGAGGTAGCGCGCCCAGGCGTCGTAGAAGTCGGCTCGGGTGTAGCCCTTCGGTGTTGCAGTCGTGCCCGCCCCAACCCGGATGGTCTTCGACTTGATTCCGTACTGCCGCAGCCGGTGCGCTAGGCCGCGCTCATCGAGCGGCTTGCCCTTCAGGTTTGTCCACGGAGCCTCTTCGATCGCATGCAGTGCATTCAAGATCACCCTCGACGGCAGTTCATCGGCGGAGCCGAAGACAGTCCGCAGATCAGTTAATAGGCGGACCCCCAAGCTCGGCTCAGTGTCCTTGGCCTCCGCCACCAGCGCCACCGCGGCGGCGCGCGCCCGCGCCGGCCACGTGCCGCCGGCCAAGTCGGCCACTACGATCAACGCCTCCCACACGTCGGCATCGCGGTCTTGGATCTCGGATGGCAGCTCCGGCCAAGTGATCTCCGCCGGCAACAACTCTGTCCAATGCTCGATGAGTTGGCGGACCCGGTCGCCGTCCGGCTGGTGAACGCGCCGGCGAAACGGCTCGACGCACTCGCCCTGATTGCGCCGGCGCATGCGGATTAGGACCGAGCGCGTCATAATGGTGTCCGGCAACCAGCCAAGGCCAGCCATCGCCACGGCGGCGTAGGCGGGAATCTCCTCAGTCATCACAGTCTGGCCGCGCGCGACACAACGTCCGGCGACCGCACCTTTACGGTGCCCGGCGTTCAACAGTCCGCGGATTTCCTCGTTCTCTTTTGCTTTAGGTCCAAAGACCGTGTCGATTTCATCAAACAGAATGGTCGCACCCTCTTCAGCGCCGACCTTGCGAAACAGGTAGGCCGGCGTGACGTTGACGGCCGTCATCGGATTCGGCACCAGAAGCTCAGTGACCTCAAGCGCGCGGCTCTTTCCCGACGCCGGCTCCGCCGACGAGAAGAACAGGCGCGGCGTTGAATCCCAGCGATCCATGAGATGCGTGTGAATTATCCATAAAGTATGAGCGACGCGCGCGTGATCACTGGGATAAGCAACGAAGCGACCAATGAATGAGTAGATTTTGTCCAGCACGACCGCGCCGGATTTCGACTCTGCCTTGTCACCATCGATGACGGTGAGGCCGGCAGCTTTGGCTTTGCGCTCGACGTCGGTTGGCTCGCTACCGTCTCGACCGATGTAGCGATCGGCAATGCGCGCAGTCGCTTCGCGCCGGTCGCGCTCGAGCTCCTGCTTCGCCAGAATGCGATCAAGCTCCTGATCACTCATTTCCATTTCTTTCCTCGCAATTTCTCAAGTAATTGATTTGAACAAGTCGGATAATTTGCTTGCAGCCGCGTGAGTGCCGCAATCAAATCGACAAATTGTTTGTTTGAAAGCTGAGACAGCCGATGCAGTGTCGGCGAATGCTTGAGCCTCCGCAGTCCGTATTCGCGTAGCTCCCACAACAATGCGTCACAGGTGCTCGACGCGGCCTCTTTCACCTTCGCGGTCTTTGTCGGCGGCTGATGCGGATAATCACGATCCCAGCGGTCGATCATTTCGCGGTCGCAGGAGCATTGATCGACAAGGCCACTAAAGGCGTCCTCGACCTCCATCTCGCCGGCTTCGACCAGGGTGAGCCGTGCCGATGCTCGCGCTAGGAACGCGAGGCGCTGGTCAGGCTTGCAATCGGAATTGGCTTCGACTATTTGTTGCATTGTACTGAGCTTCATTTGACTCCCCGGCGCCGCCTGCCAGCGGTGCTGGGGTTTTTGTTAATTCGCGCCTGACTTGTGCAAGCATATTGTGAAGCGCCCGCCAGTCGCGCGATCGTGACGCGATGACAAAGCGACCGTTTGCGAGATGTAGGCGAAAATGACCGCGCGCGGTTTTCGTGATCGTGACGACGCCGGCTAGGCGACGGAGATTGCGTTCGACCCCTCCCATCACGCCGCCCCCTTAGACTCAAGGCTCTCAATGTGCCGGCGCAGCGTTGACTTGCGCGCCTGCCATTTCCGGTCGCCAAGCTTGAAAAGGGGCAGCCTTCCGGTTTCCGCCAGCTCATAGCCCTGGCGCTCTTTGATATTGAGGAACCGGCAGATGGCCTTCATGCCGTCGAGCAAGTCGTCCGCGATGTCGTTTTCAGTCATTGCGCTAATCTCCTGTCGATGATTCTTTATTAGCGCTTGCTTACACGGAGTTACAATGGTATACGTGTACACGTGTCTATCCGTGTAAGCCCATGAGCCACTTTGAAATCGACTTTGAGTGCCCAATCGCGAAATACGACTTTCGGCCCGCAACCGCCGAAGAAGTCAGGAGGTATGTCAAATCCCACTCCGACCATCCGCTGAGTGGCATGGGCGTTCCCGAGGACCAATTTCCAAAACTCTCGGAGGCGGAATGGCCGCTATTTTTCGGCCGCATAATTCCGAGCGGGAAGGCTAGGTATCATCGGCCCAAACCAGAAGCGATGGAGCGTGCAGTCAGAGCCTTGGTCGAATGCAAACAAACTCCATTTCACAAAGTCGCCCTGACAGTGGCGCGCGCCATCGGCCTAATAATGTCGTCGGGCGAGGAGATCGACGAGGAGGGCGACGCAAAGCACGCTGAGACACTAAGGAAGCACGGTCTCCCTGACGAGGTTCGTTGGGATGACGTGTCCTTATGGTATGCCGTGGCGTATCAGCTGCGATTGATTTTTGAAGACAAGGCATTTGTGGACGACGAGGAATACACATGGCCCGCACCGGAAGCGCAATACAAAGGCGACATTGGGATTTATCTGATCCCCGGCAGGGACAACAAACCGGTACTTGCACTTCGACCCAAGGACCTAAACGAGGCGCTCGTGCTCTATGCCGCGCGCATGCACGCGACCGGAACGAACTTCGGCGTCTGCAAAAATTGTAAAACCCCATTCCTCAGTGGGGGCGCCGGTCGTGGAAAAGATAAAAAACGCAGCGACTCACGTTTTTGCAGCGACGAATGCCGATGGAAATTCCACAATGAATCACGCCGCAAGGCTCGATAGGGGGTAAAGCAATGGCAAGCATCCGCAAGCGGAAATTTGGAACAGATAAAGTAGCCTGGATCGTTGATTACCGCGACCAGCACGGCAAACGTCATCTAAAAACATTCCCCACCAAGAAGGCGGCCGAAGCGTGGAAAGTAAATGCGCTTCACGAAGTCCAACAGGGTATCCACACCGCCGCGAGCGTAAGCAAAACGGTCGAGGAAGCGTGGCGGCTTTGGATGGCGGATTGCGAAGCGAACAATCTTGAGTTTGGAACCATTCGCCAGCGGCGCCAGCATCTCACGCACCATGTGATGCCGTTTATTGGTCGTCTGCGCTTGGCCGACCTGACAACCCCCATGGTGTATGACTTTGAGAGCAAGCTGCGCGATCACAAACGGTCAATCGCAATGCGGCGCAAGGTACTCACCAACCTCAAGACAATGCTCAGCTTCGCCCAGGGCAGGGGCCTGGTCGCCCAGAACGTCGCGCGCGGTGTTCGCATCAAGGTGGATAAGCGCGAGACCGCCGGCGGCCCTCTGCGAGTCGGTGTCGACTTCCCAGCGATGGCCGAACTGAAGGCATTGATCGAAAACTCTGCCGGCCGATGGCGGCCGTTCATTGTCACAGCGATATTCACAGGAATGCGTCTCAGCGAGCTACGCGGTATGCGCTGGAGCGATGTCGATCTCGACGCCGGTCAAATCCATGTCCGTCAGCGAGCGGATGCGTGGCGCAAAATCGGTGCGCCAAAATCCAAGGCCGGCAAGCGCGACATTCCTCTCGCCCCGATCGTGGTCAACACTCTCAAGCAATGGCAGACCGAATGCCCCAAGGGCGAACTCGATCTCGTTTTCCCGAACACGCTCGGCAACGTCGAGACCATGACCAATATTCATGCCCGGTGCTGGGTACCGCTGCAGCTCAAATGCGGTTTCACCGACGAGGCCGGCAACGCGCGCTACAATTTCCACATGCTCCGGCACGCTATCTCGGCTGGTCGCCGAAGCGGGTGCAGACCGTTATGGGACACGCCTCTGTCACCATGACGTTCGATCGCTACGGCCACTTGTTCGAGAACGTCGAGGCCGATCGCGCCGACATGGCGAAAATTGAGGCGGCCGTCAG
>JBPYDR010000011.1:0-5169 GCA_051986235.1 Pseudolabrys sp. | reverse complement strand
TGAATAGTCGGTAGGTAGAATTCTCCGGTCGATAGTACTCATTGAGGACCAGCGCCATATAGAACCCAGAAATGCCGTAAAAAACCTCCACCGCGGTGTCGCCAGGTACCAACGGAAAGCCGATCGCAGAAATTAAGCCGGCATGCCCATAAACAACCGAAAGCGCCAGCAATAGACGCATCGCCCCCATTTTCAAAGCCTCCGCACATAACGGCTACACTGGACAAAAAGGTTTAGACCATAACAGGGAATGGTATACAGCCTTATTCGTACCATTTCCGATATTCATGCTGTGGGTCATCGTCGGTGCCAAAGAAGTGGGCTTTCTTTTGGGCCGTCCTCATTCGGTGGGACTGATTGAGCAGGCCAATCGGTCGCGCTGGCTGCTCGCGCAACAAACGCGGCAACGCGAAAAAACGCTGCTAGGGACAGACTTTCTTTCAGAGGAATTCTATGGCGGGGCAATCACTGCAGCGTCCGGAAAGAAAGCAGCTGCCAGCCCTGACTGGAGTACGCGCATTCGCCGCACTGCTCGTACTCGCGCTTCATGCCGATCAAAATTTCCCACAATTTCTTTCAAACAACTTTCTTGTGCACCATGGTTACCTTGGTGTCGACCTATTTTTTGTCCTCTCCGGCTTCATCATCGCGCACGTATACATAGATCAATTTGTGGCGCCGAGCGCAAAGATACTACGAGTTTTTCTTTGGCACCGTTTTGTCCGCCTGTTTCCGGCACACGCGACAGTTCTGTTGGCGCTCGTAGTCTTGATAGTTGTAGGGCGTCTAGCAGGCGTCAGCTTTAACGCTCAGCGAGAATGGGATTTCAGCGATTTGCCGTGGCACTTCTTAATGCTGCACGCCTGGGGCACCACTCAAGTCGCCGGATGGAACGCGCCGTCATGGTCGATCAGCGCCGAATGGTTTGCCTATCTACTGTTTCCTGCAATTTCCGCTGCGACTCTTGCTTTGCCACGCCACATGGCTGCGCCGCTTGCTTTTGCCATACTTGCGATCACAGCCCTGGTGTTTGGTTTAAAGGGCTGGGCCATTATTGGCGCATGGTTGGGGACGCCAGCGTTACTTCGCGTTGCATCAGAGTTCGCTTGCGGAGTGCTGCTCTATCGCGCAACGCGAATCGACGAAAAAGGTCTTTCGCCCCAGCTGTCGGACTGGCTGGCGCTGGGCGGAATACTGGGTCTCTGCGCTGCCGCAGCTTTATCCGTCAACGATTTTGTGTTGATTGCTTTTCTGGCTGTGCTGATTACGGGTGTTTCCGGACCCGGAGTTTACGTTGCAAGCGTTTTTGGTTGTCGGCCAGCGGTGTGGCTCGGTGAGATCTCCTACTCGATTTACTTGGTGCATTTTCCAGTTTTGTTGGTCTTACGGCATGCTGCGGAACGCGTTAGTGACGAGCGCCTCCTAAAATCGGAATCGGTTGAAGTGTTGATGTTCCTCTTCAGCGTTGGCGTGGTAATCGGCGCTGCTTCTCTGCTTTTCTATCTCGTGGAACATCCGGCACGAAAGCACCTCCGAAATCTTCTCGGAACCATGGACAAACAACGCTTCGAGCGGCAATTGATAGAGACAAAAGAATCCGTCTAGAGCGGAGCGCCAAACAAAGCGGTAAGTCCAGCACGCGTATCATGCAACGGCTGCCAACCGGCGCGGATAAGCTTGCCGGGATCGACCTGCAAGTCGCAGCCGAGGCGCTGCCAGATGTCGTTCCGTCCGGTCATACGCAACACCTTTTCGACCAGACGCGGCGCACCTGGCATAAGAAGGTGCGGCAAATGCAGCGTCTGTCGCACTGTGCTGACCATGTCATAAACGGTGAGAGCGGCTCCGGGATCGGCCATCAGATAAGTTTCGCCAATTGCGGCGGGTGATGAAATTACGAAACGCAACGCAGAAACAAAATTGTCAATGCCGAGTAGCGAGCGTCGATTGGTGAAGTTCTTTACCGGGAGCGGCAAAGGCAATTTGCTCAGTCTTAAAAGTGCTGCAACGTTGCCCTTTGCGCCCGGCCCGTAAAGTGGAACCGGACGCAAGATTACAAACGGTGTTCCAGCGGCGCGTACGTTCAATTCTGCAGCTAACTTTGAATGACCATAGGCATCAGTCGGCATGGGCGGGTCGCGCTCAGTCAGTACATGGTCTGCGGCGGGTCCGCTCTGTGCTCGAACCGATGAGACAAAGATGAAACGCTTGACACCTGCGTGCGCTGCGACCAATGCGAGGTCCGCAGTCGCCTGCCGATTGACGCGATCGTGGATTTCGGCATTCGCACCTCGGCCGACATGCGCGACGCCCGCGAGATGGATCACCGTATCGATGTGGTGGGCGAGTGGCGACCAATTAATAGGGCCGAGGAGGTCCTCGTGCTGCACGATTTCAACGCCGCGAGGAAGGTTTGGCACGGGCGGAGCTCGCACCGCGGCACGCACCTTATGGCCGTCGGTGGCCAAAGCTTCGACCACCGCCCGGCCAATGAAGCCCGATGCGCCAGTGACGAGCACATGTTTCATTGTGCAGCCGTATTCACATGAGGTCCCATTGATGGCAAGTTCATTTCAACTCGTTCTCCAACTCGCAACCGTGCAATGCCAAACAAAGGTTTTCCCGATTGGCTGTACGACGATGATCGATGGAACGATTATTTGCATCTGTTCAATTACGGCGCGCTTGAAATTGCCGCTCGCGAGGTTGGATATCAACTCGGCTTTTATCCCGAGCGGGCTCGTTACGACGCAACAGGAACTTTCTACCTCCGGAGTCGCAATACAACGCTGCCCGCACTCACGACCGCATCTGGCGTGGCGCGGTACTTAAGCAAATTTCACGAGCGATGGGTGCCTATTGCGGCCCGGAATCGCTTCTTAGAAAATCTGGTGATAAGACCTTAGTCATGCACTTAAGGCAGAAAGTGCGCACCGCAGGACCGGACGCAGGAGAGAGGGGCTTTGGCAAATAGTGGCAATACCGAGCAGGAAGCTGTCCGGACGACCGCAGTCGATCATCACCATGCCGAAGTGGGACGCTTTGTGCGCTGGTATGGCGAGATGGCTCAGAGCCGGTTCTCCAACGCCTTCGCATACGGGCGCCATAAGGTCGATGTATTGCTCGATCAGGTGCTGAAGTCCCTCCTGGCGGGTGCTCATGTCCTTGATGTTGGCTGCGGCACCGGCGAGTATGTGCACCGCATCAATGAGCTCGGATTTCGAGCCACGGGCGTCGAGCCCGCGGAAGCCATGCGCCAGATCGCAATCGAGAAGAACCCAAGCGCGACGATCCTGGACGGCCTCGCCACGCGGCTGCCGTTTCCCGATGCCTCCTTCGATCTCGTCATCTGCATCGAAGTTTTGCGCTACCTGCACCGGGGCGACTCGCGGCTGGCGTTGCAGGAAGCCGCGCGCGTGCTCAAACCCGGCGGCCGGCTGTTCCTGACGATGGTCAATCGCTATGCGCTTGACGGTTTTTTCTTTTCCTACAAATTGCGCAAGCTGATCCACGGCGGGCGCGTCGGCGTGACGCTGCCGCATTGCGAGTTCGTCACGCCTAGCGAAGTCGATGAAGAAATCACGGCCGCCGGATTTTCAGGCGCCCTGCATCGTGGCGTGCTGTTCGGTCCGATGCGAGTGTTCTACAAGGTCAGCACGTCGCTTGCCGCGCGTATTGCGCCGTTCCTCGAGCCGATTGACGACGCGATCTGCGATATCCGCGCGACCACGCCGTTTGCCGGACACCTGGTCACCGTCGCAACCCGATGAGCGTAACGTCAAAGATCGTCTGGTCGCTCGATTTCGAGCTGCGCTGGGGTATGCACGACCGCCTCGGCCTCGACCGCGATGCCTATCGCAAGAATCTGGAAGGTGCGCGCGAGGCCGTTCCGCAACTGCTCAAGTTGTTCGGCGAGCGCGGGGTGCGCTCCACCTGGGCGACGGTCGGAGCACTCGCCTGCAACAATTGGGATGAGTATTTCCGGCGTGCCCCGGCGCCGCCGCGCTATCTCGACCCGCGCTTGGCCATCGATCCGCGATACGCGGATCTCGACCCGGACGGTGTCTTGCATTTTGCGCCGGATCTCGTCGGTCTCATTGCGGCAAGCGAGGGACAGGATTTGGGCACGCACACCTTCTCGCATATTTTTCTGGGCGAGGTCGGTGTGATGCGGCGTGACGCCGAAGCGGATCATGCCGCAGCGACGGCGTTGTTCCGCGAGCGTTATGGTGTCGCAATCACCAGCCTCGTGTTTCCGCGAAATCAGATCGGCTTTCTCGATCACTATCGTAGCCATGGCATCACAGCTTGGCGGACCAACGAAAGGGCCTGGTATTTGCGGGAGACGCGCCACAGCAATCATCCGTTGTTACGCTTGTTGCGCGTCGTCGATGCGCTGACGCCACTTGGTGCGCGTACCGATTTTTTTGTCGACGGCGGCACCCGCTCGACCCAGTTCCTGCGCATTGCCTTGCCGGACGTGGCGTGGAAGGCGCATCTCGCCAAAATCAAGCACGAAGCCGCGCGGCTGAAGCCGGGCAGAATTCTGCACCTCTGGATTCACCCTCATAACCTCGGTTGCGACGTACCGAAGTCCATGAGGCGCATGGAGCAGTTGCTGGAAGCTGTCGAACGCAGCGCGCCAAAGGGCGCCGCCTACGCCTCGATGCGGGACCTCGCGCGAGGCTAGTCACTTAATATTTCCTTTCGATTGCTTCCCTGCCCCCAAGGGGTCGCTGCCGCTCCCAGGCCATCGTGTGCAAAGCAAACGCTTGGTTTTTTCTCAAAAATGGAGAGCACCGCCAGCGACCGTTTTACCTGTTGGAGCCTGATCCGGACGCGAAGGTCGGGTACCCAAAGGTCGAGATCATGCCTTTTTGAGAAGCTGTCGATAGAGGTCGACGATTTGCCGACCGATAATGTCGGCAGAAAAGTTCTCTGCGAGTATGCGTTTCGCAGCTTTAGCATATCGTGCACGTAAATCTGGTGCACTTGCGAGTCTCGCCATTGCCTCTGCCAAGGCCGCCGGATCGTCAACTGGGGTAAGTAGACCTGTTTGTTCGTGGACGACGATTTCACGACATCCGGGAACATCCGACGCAATCAACGCACGTTGACACGCGGCTGCTTCCAACAACGACAGCGGAAGACCTTCGCGTCGCGACGGCA
>JBPYDR010000010.1:0-61028 GCA_051986235.1 Pseudolabrys sp. | reverse complement strand
AAGTAGCAAAAATGTGTGGGCGCATCCCGCCCTTAGAGCAACTCTAAAGCTAGGAGAAATTCAGATGTCCCGCTGCACGAAACCAGTGCACCGCATCTTCGATTCCTTGAATATAGGGGCGGAAACGGTAGCATAACTCCCGCTCGGCTTTAGTGGAAGTAAAGAACATGCGATCTCTCGCCATGTAGAGCCCATCTAAAGTGGCGAATGGCTCACGTCCCGTGATTGCCGCTACCCCTTCGGCGACAAGCGCCACTGGAACTAAAGCACGCCAAGGAAGCCTCATCCACGGCGCCTGGCGGCCCACGATACCGGCGATGTCTTTCAGCATTTGCGAAAACAAAACGTTTTCACCGCCAAGGATATAGCGCGCGCCGATTTTTCCGGAACGCAACGCCGCGAGATGACCACTCGCCACGTCATCTACATGGACAAGGTTGAGGCCCGTATCGACGAAGACTGGAATCCGACCCTTGGCCGCCTCCACGATGATGCGGCCGGTCGGCGTTGGTCTTGCATCGCGAGGTCCGATCGGCGTCGAGGGGTTGACGATAACTGCTGGCAGACCGCGCTCAGTCACCATCGAGTCGACTAGGCGTTCGGCCGCGATCTTGCTTTGCTTGTACGCGCCGATTGCTTCACTTTCGGGCAGGGAAGCGGATTCGTCTGCGATGCCGCCGTGGCGCAGGGCAATGGTGGCAACACTGCTGGTATGAACGATCCGCTCGACGCCCCCACCCAAGGCCGCCTCCATGACGTTGCGAGTGCCATCAACGTTGGTGGCAAAAATATCTTTTGGATTCGCGGCCCACAGACGGTAGTCAGCGGCCACATGAAAAACGTAACGCACGCCTGTCACCGCACGGTTGACCGCTCCACGGTCGCGCACATCGCCTTTGAGGAGCTCGATGTCTAGGTCAGCGAGCGTGGAGTACGCGTCTCTCTCACGGACGAGCGCGCGGACGGAATATCCGGCCTCGACGAGTTTGTGCGCAACAGCGGAGCCGACGAACCCGCTTGCTCCAGTGATCAGAACTTTTTCGTAAGCGCTCATCCGTCGCGGGTTTCGCTATGCCTGGGGTTCGAGCCTCGCCCGACCCTCCGGCGAACCAGCATCAATCCATTGAGGCTTAGCCCGCAAGCAGCTTCTGCGTTCGATCATTCAATCTCTTGATCAAGCCTTCGGCACCACCCGAAGCGATAATCGAGGCAAATTCGTCGCGACGCGTCGCCAGATCGCTGATGGTGCCGTTAAGGTAGACGTCAATCACCTTCCCGCCCCGGACCAGATAGTTGATAGTCACAGTGCGACCGCCCGGCTGCAACAGCTTTGTCTTCACGATTTCGCCCCCGCCGCGCGGCTCAGGCACCGATTTCGGGTCAACGACGAAGCTTTCGCCGGAATAGTCCTTAACCTGACTTGCATAGTCGGCGATGATGAACTTGGCGAATGCCTCGCGCACAGCGCCCTGTTGGCCAGGCGAAAACGATTGCCAGGCGGGCCCCACCGCCAGCCGGGTCATTGTCGGAAGATCGAAAGCGGAGGTGATTGCTGGCGTGAAGCGCTTGTCGCGCTCGCGAACGCTCAAGCGGCCCGCTTGCTGGATCGTCGGCATTAACTGCTGATAATAGCTTTGGATATGCGTGACGGCCGCCGATTGCGCATGCCCTCGGATTGGAACGATCAAGATGCCGACAGCTATGGCAACCGCAATTGCGTGACGTAAAGCGTGGTTGGACTCTCTCATTGTGATTTCCACATCGGCTCCTGCTGGCTGTGCACCGTGGTCCTTTCGAGCCTGGGGTTATCAACCCTGGTTCTGACAATGTTATTGGAATTGGATTGGGACCCAGTCAAGACGTAGGCGACAGCCTGAAATGAATGTGCTTTTTTCGCAAGTTCGATGACCAGGACCCCCAATCAACTAGCAATCAGAGGGACCACGCAGGCCGTGCGCTTCTCGACCCGGCACGCATGGTTTGTGATTCTTGCATTCCTATTCATTGCGATCCTGTCCACTGTCTATTTCGCGAGCCACTTCGCCATCACGACTGACAGCAACCAGCTCCTATCAAGTTCATTGCCATGGCGCCAACAAGAGCGTGCACTCGATCGCGCCTTTCCCTGGAGAATAGATCAGATCGTTGCTGTCATTGACGCCTCGACTCCTGAGGCTGCCGAGGAAGCGGCAAACACACTTACAGACGATCTTTCACACCACACGGACGTGATCCGAACCGTTATCCGTCCTGATGGCGGCGAGTTTTTTGCTCGGAACGGCATTCTTTTTCAGTCTCTAAATGAAGTGCGCCGCAATGCAAATGACCTCATCGGCGCCCAACCATTCCTCGGGACTCTTTCGGCCGATCCAACCTTACGAGGCGTTCTTCGCACGCTGTCGCAGTCGGTCGAGGGATTACGGCTTGGGAGGACAAAGCTCGAGGATCTGAGACCGGCACTCACGGAAATCGCCGACGCCTTCGAAACGCTGTTGAGCGGAAAGCATCCGGCATTCTCCTGGCGCAAGTTGATAACAGGCCGTACGCCCGAGCCTTCGGACCTTCGCCGGTTCATCAATATCCAGCCCATCCTGGACTTCAATGATCTTCAGCCGGGGCGCAAGGCGACTGCAACGATACGCGCGTCAGTATCGCGCCTCGGCCTGACGCCCGAGCGGGGCGTGAAGGTACGCCTGACAGGATCCGTGGCCCTGGCCGACGAGGAATTCTCAACAATTGCCGACGGCGCCACATTGAATGGCGTCATCACTCTTTTGCTTGTCCTTCTTGTGCTGTGGCTCGCGCTGAGGAAGGCCCGGATCATTCTAGCCGTATTTGTGAACCTCTTGGCAGGTCTCATCCTAACAGCCGCTGTCGGACTCTTAATGGTAGGAACCCTCAACCTGATTTCCGTCGCGTTCGCGGTCCTTTTTGTCGGGTTGGGCGTCGATTTCGGCATCCAGTTCAGCGTGCGTTACCGTGCTGACCGATTTGAATCACACGAGCTCGAAAGCGCCCTGCTCGGAACAGCGAAAGGATTGGCGAGGCCTCTTATGCTGGCGGCAGCATCAATTGCCGCGGGCTTCTATTCGTTCCTGCCGACGGCCTATGTCGGCCTGTCCGAACTGGGATTGATCGCCGGAACGGGGATGATCGTCGCGTTCGCAACGACCGTAACTCTGCTGCCGGCGCTGCTCGCCGTGTTCAAGCCTCCAGGCGAACGCGAACCGATCGGCTACGCCGCGCTTGCGCCCGTCGACCGGTTCCTAGAAACACAGCGCAAGTGGGTGGTCGGCACGACGCTCGCAGTGACAATCCTTGGCCTGCCTTTACTCGCAGGTCTACGATTCGACTTCAACCCACTCGATCTGCGGTCCCGAGAGAGCGAGTCGGTGGCGACCCTGCTCGATCTTATGGCCGACCCTGACACGAGTCCGAACACGCTTGATATTCTTGAAGGAAATGCCATGCGCGCTTCCGCGCTTGCCGAGCGATTGCGACAATTGCCGGAGGTCGCGCACGTCCTAACGCTTCAGAGCTTCGTACCAAAGGACCAGGACGAGAAGCTCGCCATTATTGACGACGCGAGCTTTTTCCTACGCAACACGCTCGACCCCGACCAGATCGAACCGAAACCCACGCCGGCTGACACTTTGGCTGCGATCGAAACGACGGCCCATGACCTGCGCAGTGCGGCGGCTGATTCCGACAATAGTCCGGCCGCAGTTCAAACCCGACGCCTCGCCGACTTCCTGGCCGCACTGGCAACGCAACCCCAAGCTAAACGAGAAGAAGCTGAACGCGCTCTTGTGCTTCCGCTGGTGACGACACTGCGTCAAGTGAGAAGCCTGCTCACAGCCGAGCACGTTACGATCGAGACGCTTCCCCAATCGTTGACCGGACGCTGGGTCTCAACTGAGGGACTGAACCGACTAGAAGTCGCGCCGAGCGGTGACGGCAACGACAACGAAACCTTAGAACGTTTTGTCGCGGCTGTGCGCGACATTGCGCCCGATGCGGCCGGAAAGCCAGTCTTTATCATCGAGGCGGCAGCGACAATCGTCAAAGCGTTCATTCAGGCCGCGATCTGGTCCGTGGCGTCTATCGCACTCATCCTGTTCATTACATTACGGCGCTGGAGTCACGTCGCGCTGACGCTGGTGCCTCTGCTCGTCGCAATCATTGTCACACTTGAGATCTGCGTGCTGATAGGGCTGCAGCTGAACTTCGCCAACATCATCGCGCTGCCGCTCCTTCTCGGCGTGGGCGTAGCTTTCAAGATTTATTACATCATGTCCTGGCGTTCCGGTGAGCGGAACTTTCTGCAATCAAGTCTGACGCGGGCCGTCATCTACAGTGCTTGTACGACTGCAACCGCATTTGGCAGCCTTTGGTTTTCACATCACCCGGGTACCTCCAGCATGGGCAAGTTGATGGCGCTGTGTCTAGTCACAACGCTGGCGGCAGCAGTGCTCTTTCAGCCCGCGCTTTTGGCGACTCAGACCAACGGGAATAGCAGTAAACAAACTGCCTAAAACCTATTCCTGTGACATAAAAGTAACACCCTAAATGGTCGGCTCTGCTAGTTTTGTCGAACTGGATCTGGTTGGCGCATGACGTCCGGCGTTATGCCGTGTCTGTCATCGAATCCAATAAACTCGGGCTGCAGGGGAATTGAAAAAAGGGGCGGGAAAGGAGATGCGTTGCGGTCAAATCTGGGGCAGATGGGCGATAGTACTCGCGTTGCCTGTCGTTGTGGCTGGTTGCGCCTCTGCCCCAAGGGACGCGTCGTTACCCCTTCAGGATCCTAATGAACACGCCAATCGCCAGATGCTGGCAATGAATCAGGAAGTATTGCGCCCGGTCGCAAAGACTGTGCAAACGGTCGTCCCGCGCCCAGTGCATGATCGTCTGCACGATTTCAATTCAAACTTGAAAGAGCCGCGAATCTTCGTGAACAATTTGTTGCAGGGCCGCCTCGGAGCTGCAAGCAAGACGGCTGCGCGGTTCGCCATGAACACGACGTTTGGCCTCGGTGGTCTGGTTGATCTCGCGAGCCGTCAAGGAATCCCGCAGCAAACCGGCGATTTTGGGCAGACAATGTTTGTCTGGGGTGTTGCCGAAGGACCTTACATGGTGCGGCCTTACTGGGGTCCTGCGACGACGCGCGATGCGGTCGGTGATTTCGTCGATCGCTTCGGCGATCCAGTCGGTCTCCTCTTCGGAACGCAACTGGGCATCGCGATCACCAGTGCAAGCCTTGATACGGTAGACAAACTCGGTCAGCTGAAGATGGCCGAGGATGCGTCAATCGATTTCTACACGTTCTTGCGTTCGAGCTACTACCAGACACGGCGCGCGGAACTGCGTGAAGCGCTTGGCTTGCCGGACGCCATCGACTCTCCCGCGACCGCGCCCGATGAAGTTGCGCAAGTGGTCTCGCCGAAAACCGCATCGGCAACCGCCCCTACCCGTCGTTCCGACGTAGCAAATAATGCGCCTCGAGCCAGTACCAAAAAAACAGCCCAGGTAAGCCCAGAAGCAACTCGCGCACTCGCTTCGACAACGAGATAGCTAGCCCGATCTCGGCCGGCAGCCCGAACAAGGTGCCGAACAGGACAAGCCCACCCTCCTGAACGCCAATTGCCGCGGGCACCATGAACGCCGCAGCGCGTACGCCAGACGACAGGCTTTCAAGGATAAATGCATCAGCCGCACCGAGAGGCTGGCCGAGACACCACGTCACAAGCCAGACTTCGCCGGCGCCGCCAACCCACCCAATGAGGCGAAATAGGTTCGCACGCCAGAAGGCCGAACCGCTGCGGTAGGTCATAACGACCGCATCGTCGATCGCCGATGAATTTTCGGCGAAGTGATAAATCCATTTCTCGGGTAAGATGCTACGCGCGAGTGTGACGAAACGCGCGAACATGTCCTTGTGCTGCAGCAGGACAAATGCCGCAACCGCCACGCCAAGCGTGCCGACGCCAGCCAGTACTCCAGCTAATACCTCGAACACCGCGTGTCCGGTAGGCCGCAGCAGAAGCAGCGTAGCGCCGGCGATGATAAAAGCCAGTTGCGTGACGACACCAACCGTTGTGTCAACAACCATACTGGCTGCCGCTTGCGAGCCGGGCACGCCACGCAAATGAATCAGGCGCGCGCTCGCTATGTCGCCCCCGATGTTGGCGACCGGCAACAACGAGTTGATTGATTCGCGAATCCAGCGGATCCAGGTGACGCTGACAACGCCCGGCCGGTTAGCGGATGGCAACAACTCGCGCCACGAAAGAGCGGAGAAGAGCATCGGTACGATATGGTAGGCAGCTATCGGGATGAGCCACCAGCCGATGACCAGCATGGCATTGGCCACTTCACCGGCACCGCTGTACGCAATCAAACCGATGACAAGCGCCAGGCCACAAAGACCCGCGATGATGAATGAAACAGTAATGGTCGGACTCCTGTCTGCTCGGCACCGAACGCGGCAAGAATAGACGCGCCATTTGTGGTATCAACGCCGCTGTTTAGCCGAGGAAAATCGCAGATTCGATGGACCGAAATTCACACAGCCCCAGTCAGAGCGCACCGATCATTGTTCTTTTGCCGGATCCCAGCGCATCTACTCTGAAGCCAACGTTTGGGGATGGCGGCGAACCGACAGTTCTCGGGCTCGGGCTCGCGCGTCGCACAGCTTTAGCCGCCCGCCGGGCCGGCTACAGCCGAGTCTATTTTCAGGCGCGGGATCACGCCGCGCCACAGGGCATTCCGGCCATTGCCGACTGGCGCCGCCTTGGCGATGGTTTTGCCTTGCAACCGGGTCCATTGATCATTGTGCATGGGGCTATTCTCGCCGAGCCCGACTGGCTCGAAAAACTTATCGACATCTCCCCTACGCCCGCAATTTGGGCGGCCATACCGCACAAGATGATCGTGCTTGCGGCCCCGGCGGTTAAAGATGCCATTGCGGTGCTGGAGGCGGATAAGGGCGCCTATGACCTGACTTCGGTGCAGCAACGGCTGACGCAATCCTTCGGAGCGCCGGTCGCACTTCCCGCGGCGATCGATCCACTGGTCGTCGCGACACCAGTTGATGTCGATGACGCGGAGTGGCGCTTGCTGCGCCGACTCGTCAAGGATACCGACGGGTTCATGGCGCGGCACGTCGAACGACCGATTTCTCTGCGAATTGCCCGCCGTCTTGCGTCCACCGCGATTACGCCAAACCAAATCACTTTGCTCTCTGTTGGCATCGGACTGTCCGGCGCGCTCTTTTTTCTGTGCTCGCAATGGGTCGGCCAGACCGTTGGAGCGCTTCTATTCCTAGCACATTCAATCTTGGACGGCTGCGACGGTGAGTTAGCCAGGCTCAAGTTTCAGGAAACGCGATTTGGCGGGATCATCGACTACTGGGGCGACAATGTCGTTCACATCGCGGTCTTCGGGTGCATGGCCATCGGCTGGACCCTCTCCGTTGGGGCACTGTGGCCATTATTGCTTGGCGTTGCGGCGGCCCTAGGCAACCTAGGGTCAGCCGGGTTGGTCTATTGGCGGGTGATGCGGCCGAAAAGGGACGAAGGCCCGCTTTTTACCTCAGTTGTGACTGCGCCGGGTCAGAGTCTCGCCCGAATGCTTGATGCCGCTTCGCGCCGCGATTTCATCTACCTCGTGGTCATGCTCGCCTTGTTCGGGAAATCGAACTGGTTTCTCGTTTTGGCTGCGGTCGGCGCGCCGATATTCTTTATACTCCTGGTATTCCTTGCCCTGCGTGAACGCGTCCAATCGATTAAAGTCGGCCGCTAGCCCATGAGAGGCAATCGGACGCCTCCGTCGGCACTCGACCTCTGGGCAAGATCGATCAACCGCGCACACAATGCAGCTTCGTCCAAGTTGCTCCTTCCTTGGCCAACGACCGCACGCTGAAAGTCATTCGCTACGCCGATGAACCAGTCGCGATGATGCGAGCCCTGCGACAACGCCGGGGGGCAAGACCAACGGCGTTCGCCGTTGCTCGAGTTGAGAACCACGACGTCGTCGACGGCTTCGACAATCCCATGGTCGCCCACAACCGTGATGCAATTGGCGCGTTCGTCCGCTGACCATGTGAGATAGATCTCGGCGCTGCCGGCTTCCCAGTCGAGCGTGACCGTCGCTGTGTCTTCAATCGGCCACTCACGAAAGCGACGCTTTTCGAGTAGGGCGCGGAGCCCGCGAGGAAGGCCGAGCCAATGGACTACGCAATAAAGCGCGTGCCAGCCGTGATCGAACAATATTCCGCCGCCGGCCACTATCGGATCGGCGCGCCAGTTAGTCCCGTCGGACGTGACGGTGACCGCAGGCTCTCTGCGCAAGGTCTGCCAGCGAACAGTTCGCACGGTGCCGAGCGCGCCTTGGCCGACAAGCGTCGAAATACGCTCGCAGATCGGCGCTTTGAGCCAATTGTGGACGACATGAACGGTGCGGTCGCTCGCCGCCGCCGCGGCCGTTACCGCTTGCGCATCCTCTAACCGCGTCACGAGAGGCTTTTCGCACAACACGTGGAGGCCTGAATCCAGCGCGCGTTTAATGAGCGCCGCATGGCTACTCGGCGGCGTGCAGATATCAACGAAATCGAGCGCCTTGTCGGACAACAGATCTTCTACGCTTTCGTGCCATCGACCTCCCGGACATGCCTTCAGAAAAGCCATGCCCTGGTTCGCAACCGTGTCAGTCGCCGCGACGATCTGGACGCCTTCAACGGATTGCCACCCTGGCAAGTGGCCTTTCGCGGCAACGTTTCCGAATCCAATAAAGCCACCGCGTAACACCGCAACCTCAGTCCAACCCGATTTGTCTTGCGATCGCACCGAATGACTGGTCGAGGATGTCGACGCCGCGCAGCGCTTCGTCTTCGGTGATTACCAGCGGCGGATTGATGCGAATAACGTGCGAATACGACATTGTGACCAGGCCGCGCTCGAGTGCCGCATGGAAAAGCGCGCGCGTAATGGTCTTGTCCAAAGGTACCTTGGTCTTGCGATTGGCCACCAACTCGACACCGATCATAAGGCCGCGCCCACGCACGTCGCCGATGAACCGATACTTCTCCTGCAGTCTCTTAAGGGCATCGAGCATTATCTTGCCGACACGGGCGGAATTTTCGACCAGCTTTTCATTGATAATGGCCTCCACTGCGCCAAGGCCGGCAGCAGCAGCGAGCGGATTTCCGCCGTAGCTGGACGAACTACCGCTTGGCTCGCCGAATGGCTTGGCAGACATGAGCTCGTATGACGACGCGACACCGCTGAGTGGGAAACCACCGCCCATCCCCTTGCCGATCGTCATGACATCGGGCTTGAGGCCGAATTGCTCGGACGCCCACATTGTTCCGGTACGCCCGAATCCGGTCAGGATTTCATCGACAATCAGGAGCGCGCCAAATTCGTCAGCGATGTCCCGTACGGCCTTAACGAAATCATCCGGCGGGATGACGTTGCCGGCAGTTCCCTGCATCGGCTCCATAATGAGTGCGGCAACTTCGTCCTGAGTCTCGTTCTTGATGACGTTGCGCAGATGATCGGCGCAAGCGAGACCACAGGAAGGATGCTCAAGCTTCCAAGGACAGCGATAGCAGTTTGCGTAGGGCGAGAGGTGCATTCCCGGCGGAAAAGGGCCCTGATGGTTGCGGTAGCCGCCGCCCAATAAACCCATCACGCCGGCAGTTTTGCCGTGATAACCACCCCAGAAACCGACGAACTCGAATTTCTTCGTTGCGGATTTGGCAAGCCGAAAGGCCGCCTCAACGGCCTCGGCGCCACCGGAAAAGAGCTGAATGTGCGTGATGCCTTGTGGCAGCAGATCACTCACAAGGGCAAGGAAGCGTGTGCGAGCTTCGGTCGTGAAGCTTCCGAAGGTGGATCGCGTCAGTTGTTCGCTGATGCGCTTCACGTAGTGCGGGTGACAGTGACCGACACTGCCGACTGCGATGCCCGCGATGAAATCGAGATATTCGTTCCCGTCGACGTCATAAATTGTGCAGCCTTGCGCGCGATCGACGGCAATCTGCGAATAGAGGGCGATCGATTGCAGGCCTGGTGCCATCGCCTCGGCCTCGCGGTCGAACAGCGCTTTCGATCTTGGACCAGGCACGGTGCGCCGTTCGACGCCGTCTTTTTCCGCGGACGGTATATTCCGGGACGCCGTACCTTTCATGACTCGACTCCTTCACGCGATACGAGACGTACGCGGCGTTCGAAACGCTCCGCCAAATGACCCGCTATCGCCTGGGCCGCGTGGTCGCGGTAGCGGGCATAGCTCGGCCAAGCATTGATGTCGATAATCATTGCCTTGCCATTTTCCTGGATGACTGCGTCGCCACCAAAAATCTCCAGGCCAAGAGCGGCCGCAGCAGCAAACGCCACCTCCCGCAGATCCGAGACCTCGAAAAAATGCCCGAGCATTCCCTTGTCACGATGATAAAACCACTCGAACCAATTGGCAGCCCTTGACGCTGTGTCGCTTCTCACCCCGTAGAATTTTACGAGATCCCCCGCGACGTGATCCTGGGCAACTACGAATGGAATGCCACGCCGCGCGAATCGGTCGAGCGCCTCATGCCATCCCGCATCCGACGCAACATAAATGACGTCGGAAGGTTGCGTTGCGTGGAAATCATAGCGCTTGACCCAGACGCCCGCCGCTGGCCGGGATCCGCACGCATTGCTAGCGACGACCTGGCTGACCGGCGCGGGGACATGATGCTGTGCAAAAAGCTCGACCATCCGGTGACGGTAAGTGTTGCGGATCGCGCCCGGTGAATTCACGACCACCGAGCCAGCACTCTGTGCGTCCGCAAGGCGATCAAGAACTTCCTTGCACTCGCACATAACAAACATGTTGGCGCAACGCGTGTCGAACGCAACACAAGCGTCAACCAGTTCAACGGTGAAGCCCCGCAGCTCCAAGGCATCGGCGACGGATCTCATGATGGCGCGATCGTCGTCGACGCGGCCCGGCGAGTGATCGAGCTCTCGGTAGATGCCCCGGCATGTCTTAGCCGACCCACTCATCGTTCGGACGTCTCACGCTGACAGCCTATCCCGGCTGCTTCGGCGGCCGTGATGTCACGGGCGCGGTCGATGTCGAATACGCAAGGCAGAATAACCCCGTAAACAGGCTGATTGTCGACGACCAGCGAGCCGAGATAGTCGCGAAGCCTCGCAAAAGCGGTCTCCGGATCGGCAAGCCGTTGCTCTGGCAGCCGATAGAGGCCTGCGGTCACGTGAGTACCCACGCGTCCTCCGATTTGCCGGATGCGCCCGTCCGACTGGTCCAAAGTGACCCACAGCGGATTTTCGTCGTCGACGTGTTCGGTCACGCCGAGCACCATCGTGTCCGCCGGAAAAGCAGAAGCCGAGCGCACAAACAATCGGAAATCGTCAATTGGCATGATCGAGTCGACCGTCGTGACAACTGCCGGCGCACCGGCTAGCCGATCTGCGACAAGCCGGAACGTAGCGTACGAAGACGGGGTGCTCCGAATAACCATGTCGAGGTCGAAATCGCCGGTATGTTGCTCAAGCCATTGGCGGCAATCATCGCTCGCTTCGTTGATGACGATCGATAATTTACGAATGCTGGCCGCACGGAAGCGCTCAAGGGTGTGTTCAATTAGCGGCCGTCCTGCTACCCTCACCATCGGTTTGCTAACGCGAAATCCGTCTGCCCTCAGGCGAGTTCCCTCACCTGCGGCAATAATACCGCCCTGCATTGGGAATGGTCGGATCATTGCAGGACTTTCGCAAGTGCCCGCAGGTCGGTCACGGCGGGCTGCGCATGCTGTTCGCTTTGCGCAGCTTGGACATCTTGCGGGGCGATCCAGATAAAGCGCATGCCCATGCGGCGGGCCCCTTCCCGGTCGCGACGCAATGAATCGCCGATGATTACCGTTTTCTCCGGCGTCGCACCAAGTCTTTCGAGGGCCTCACGAAAGATTGCGGGATCAGGCTTTTCAACGCCCACACAACAACTATCCACCATCACCTTGAAAAAATTGCACAGACCGGCACCTTCACAGACCGCTTCGAGGTTGCCGTAAAAGTTCGACACAATGCCGAGCCGAAAGCGCTCGCTTAGTGTCTTCAGGACGGGGCGATTACGCTCAAAGGCGGCTTCGGAGTCTAATATGAAGCCCGATGCAATCCGCTGGCCACGGTCGCTGCCGCTCTCCGATGTCTTCTCAGCACGACAGCGGGAAAGTTCTCTTTCAAGGTTGACGGTCAATGCCTGGACTGTTCCTGCGAGATCAGTCGTGGGCGGCAAGCTTCCAACAAGTGGGTCATCCGCAGCATAGTAAGCGAGCGCGAACGCATCATTTGTTACATCCAGCCCGTCAGCGCGATAAAGCGCGTGAAAGCGCTCCTTCCAGGCCACGCCATCAGCGTCGAGAGTGCCACCGAAGTCGAACAGCAGCGTTTCAATCGGCCCGATCATCACTATGCGCCTGTGCGCTGAGCCGGTCACGACGCCATGCTGGAATCACAGCACGACTTCGCATAAAGGGCGGACCTACGAACGTCGCGAGCTGGATATGATCCTTGAACTCGCTTCGTCTCCAGGAAGTTCGAAGCGACGGCCCTCGATAAAAGCGTCGCAAGCCTCAAGCGCAACGCTATCGCGCAGCTGTCGTGGCGGACTTTTCATGTAATAAGCCGAAGGTGCCGTCAACGGACCCGCCTCGCCGCGGTCGAGCGCCAGCTTCGCGCAACGAATCGCATCGATGACAACGCCAGCGCTGTTCGGCGAATCCTGCACGGACAGCCGAAGCTCCAATTCGATCGGCGCGTTTCCAAAGCCGCGCCCTTCCATCCGGATGAAGCAGACTTTGTTATCCTGCTGCCACGGCACATAGTCCGACGGGCCGATATGGATATCGCGGGCATCGAGTCGTTCATCCAGTTGCGATTGCACGGACTCCGTCTTGGAAACCTTCTTGGATTTAAGCCGACTTCTCTCGAGCATGTTAAGGAAATCGGTATTGCCGCCGGTGTTGAGCTGGTAGGTGCGATCGAGACCGACGCCGCGGTCAGCAAAAAGCCGCGCCAACGCGCGATGCACGATAGTTGCACCGACCTGGCTTTTGATGTCATCCCCAATGATCGGCAGCCCGGCATCCCGGAATTTTGTACCCCAAACCTCATCAGAAGCGAGGAACACGGGAACGCAATTGACCATGGCAACACCCGCTTCAAGGCAGGCCTGCGCATAATACTTGACCGCGCGTTCCGAGCCGACTGGGAGATAACACACGAGCACCTCGGCGCCCGACGATTGCAGCGCAGCGGCAACGTCTGTCGGTTCAAGATCAACGACTCGGAAGGCATTGTCATCCGGATAGTCGCTCATGTGCGCCGCGACCCCGTCGAGGACTGGGCCTGCTTGGACAATCACGTTTGAAACCGTCAGCGCGCTTTGAAAAATGCGAGTGCAGTTAGGTTTCGCGAAGATTGCTTCTTCTAGCGGTCGACCGACCTTTCGCCGGTCGACATCGAATGCCGCGACGAACTCCACGTCGCTGCAAAGATACCCGCCGATTGACTGGCGCATGATGCCGTCGACCGAAGAGCCCGAACGATCCCTATAGTATTCTACGCCTTGTACCAGCGAACTGGCGCAATTGCCGACCCCGGCAACGGCCACCTTGATATTTTTACGCATGCTGAAAACCCCCGAAAGTTATATTGGTCGGTTAGCAGGCCGATGACAAGTCATGGCGCCGCATCAGGCGGTAACTGTGCTGTCTGAGAGACAGGCGGAACTTCCCGCTATTTTTTCCACTGTTGCTCGATGGCCATAGGAAGCTTTCTTGGCGAGGAGTTAGATCAGTTTCGAGCGGGGCTGGGGGTTCTCCCGTTTGCGCTTGTGTGCCTGACGAAGCCCCGCCCGATTGGCTCGCGCTTCTTAAAGACGAGCGCCGAAATGGCGGGCCGCGCTTTGTCCCCTAGAGCGCGGCCCTCTCGTCTGGTTGCGACCACTTCCGTTTGCGCCAAACGCGCGTCCGCTTTGGGTCATTAGAGGACATGTGCGGTGCAAAGGGCGCTGTCCGCTTTGGGTCAAAAGCAGACATATGCAGCGCAACGGCTAGCGCTGGTCTGGAGCGACAGCGATCGGGCGAACGCGGCAGTCGATCGTGAAGCCAGTGCGCTCCGAGCCGTCGTGGTGCTCGCCGCTGCCTTTCCGGGCGTACCCGAATCGCAGTTGCGGGCCCTTGTCCGCCGCCACATTGAGCGATGAATGTCGCCGACAAAAACGGCGCCCTGGTCGCCGGGCGAGGAAAGCGACCAGGTACATCGAGCGCAATGACAGAGAAGCTTCAGTGTACCGACTTGTCCGGCTGAAATGGATCGAACGGATAACCGGCGTATACGAGGCTAGCATCACCGCTGTAGGCCAGCTGTTCTTCCAACTTCTCGACGGTCTTGCCAATCACGCTGAGAGACGCGCCGGCTTGCAGTTGGTGCTTGACCTCGATAAGTGATCGGTTCGCGGCATCTAGCCGTCGCGCGAGAATTCCGGCGACGTAGAGGGCGACTGTTGGATCGCCAGCAAGCATCGCCTGCGCGTCGGCGACGTAAAACTCACACTCCTCTAAGGTCCTCACGTCCGCGGTATGGGGCTGATCTAACAGCACCGCCTGTTCGCCGAATACGGAACCGGGCACCGATACGCTGGCGATCTTCTCTCCATCTTTGATGACCTCGACGGCGCCCCTTTTGAGGAAAAACAGTCTACCGGTCTTTGAACCGGCGGCTAGTACAACTTGGCTGGCTGGATGCTTTACGATCGGCAACCCCGCGAGCCTCCTCTCGAAGGCGGCGGCGTCAGGAATGAGTGAAGGCATATTCGCCTCCTTCGTTTCAACGGAAACAAATTATTTGATGCCGAGATTGCAAGATCGAGTTGGACCCAAGTCCAATTGCGCCGTGCGGTATAGCGGCTCGAATCTGGATCAACTAACCGCCAAAAGCACCAAAAAAAAGCGCGATTGCGAGGGAGTGTCATCATGAATCATTTGGCCACGGTTTTATGTACGGCCACCATGGCGACCGTCGTTGATAGTACCGTATTCATGCCTACCCCTGCGGAGGCCGCAAAGACCCCCAGCGTTGAGGCCCTCGCCCTAAAAGAGGCGACTGCTGCATGCAAGGCGGAGGCCAAGGAGAAGAAGATCGCGGATGGGCTCTGACATCGTCGATAGGTAACGGTTCATCACTTTGACTAATCCCTGCGGTGTCATGCTTCGCTGAGGGTCGTAAATCCCTCCATATCGCAAAACATCACCGTCATGATCTGGCGTTGGCCTTCAGTCGCTGTCACCGGCTGGTCAATCAATCCTTCTGAAACTCGCGGATCGATATACCTCCCAAAGGTTTGCCTAATGCGCTCTTTGAGACGTAATTGCTCGATCATACGATTGAAGGCAGCGGACAGGTGGCCTAAAAATGCGTACTGTATAATGCTAGTCCTGTAGGGCCGTGCGACCAGAGTCATGTGGATCGCAAAACCTTTTGATATTGCCCCCAAGCTCGTTTCGGCTGAGCGGGCGGTGTCGGCGATACGTGCGGGTAGCCGCATCTATATCGGCACGGGGTGCGCGGCCCCCCACAGTCTGCTTGCCGCGCTGGAGACAATGGAGCCGGGGCCAGCGGACATCGAGTTCGTCAGTTTTCTTACGACTTCAGCGCTGCCGCAGGTTGAAGGCGCCTCCCGCACTCACTATGGCCATCGGACCTATTTCGTCGGCAGCGAAATGCGCGGTTTGGCTGCTAGCGGCCAGCTCGATTACGTGCCCATCTCGCTTGAGGAGGTGCCGCGTCTGTTGACGAGCGGGCGGCTGCCGATCGACGTGGCGTTGCTCCAGGTTTCCCAGCCTGATGCTCGTGGCTTTGTCAGCCTCGGGGTGTCAGTTGACCTCGCCCCCGCGATCCTCAGCGTCGCACGCATGGTTATCGCGGAAGTCAATCCAGCGATGCCACGCACGCACGGCGACAGCTTTGTTCATCTCGACCGTTTTGACGCGCTAGTGAAGGTCGACACACCCGTCGCCGAATATCTTCATCCGAAGATTGGCGAGATTGCGGAGCACATCGCCCGCTATATCGCGTCGATCATCGACGACGGCTCTACCCTGCAGATCGGGCTGGGTCGCGTCCCAAATGAGGCGCTGCGTTATCTGAAGGATCGGCGCGATCTCGGTATCCACAGCGATGTCATCACCGATGGAGTTATGGACTTGGTCGAGACGGGCGTGGTGACTGGTCGCCGCAAGTCGCGTCATCGCGACCGTATCGTCGCCAGCTACTGCCTTGGGACCCGTCGGCTTTATGATTTCATAGACGACAATCCAGGTTTTGAATTCCTGCCGATTGATCAAGTGTGTCATCCGCGGGAGGTCTCCGACCAATCGCGCATGGTCTCGATCACCCAGGCCTTCGCAATCGACCTGACGGGCCAGGTCTGTGTCGACCAATTTGAAGGCGAATTCTACGGCGGGGTATCAACACAGGTCGGGTTCCTTCGCGGGGCGGCGCGGTCGCAAGATGGCAAGCCCATTGTCTGTCTTTCGTCCACCACCGACGACGGCACTTCGAGAATTAAACCCATGTTGGAGGCTGGCGATGGAGTAGGGATCGCGAGGTCGGACGTGCACTATGTGATTACGGAGTACGGCATCGCGTACCTCTTCGGCAAATCGATTCGCGAGCGAGCACTGGCATTAATCGAGATCGCGCATCCACGTTGGCGTGAAGAGCTGCTTAGAGCGGCCAAAAAATTGGGCTATGTTCGGGCTGACCAATATTTCTCCTCCCAAGCCGCCTATTCGGTAAACGAGGAACGCATCGTCACGCTGAAGAACGGCTCCCACGTTATGATACGTCCGGCTCGCGCCGCCGACGCAGGGGCATTGCAGGGATTGTTCCACCGCCTATCGGAGGACGACATCTACACACGGTTCTTCCGGCGCGTGCGCTCGCTTTCCTACCGGGAATTGCAAACGCTTTGCAACGTAAACCACGAGACTGACGTGGCGTTCCTAGCCGTCACCGGGCCACGCGAGAACGAGGAGATCATCGGCAGCGCCTGCTACTTTTTGAGTCCCACGACCAATCTCGCTGAGGTCGCCTTCATGGTTGCGCCCGAGTTTCAGGGGACGGGCCTTGGAACCGCCCTGCAAGCATGCCTTCAGGAGTACGCAATGCGGCGCAACGTGCGCGGGTTTGTCTTCGAGATCCTGCCGCGCAACACTAGCATGCTGCGGCTGGCGGCTCGCGCACAAGGCACTATAACAACCTCGCGTGACGGCGATACTGTGCACGTAACCGCCCTGTTCTCTGGCAGCACGAGCCGATCACCGTTGGCGGATTCCCAAGATCCACAAGGCGACGAAGTCGCAGCCTGAAGAATTCGCCAACCTGAGGTGGACCATGGAAAACAGGAAAACTCACCTGGTAAACGAATTTAAAGTTGTTGACGATCAGGGAGAGGAATACACAGTCTTTGAATATCAGGAAGGGACCGAAAAGCCGTCCCTCAAATGGATCAAATTTGGACCGACTTCGTTTCGCTTGAGCGACGACACTGCCGTTAACAAGATTGACGATAATACTTTCAAGATTCCGATGATTGATAAAGTTCTCCGCAGGCGGCCCTAACCGGTCCGCCGGGTCGCCATCTGATCTCAAAACTCGTATCAGGTGTCCGCTCTGCCCCCGATAGCGGACATTCAGGCCGCTTTGCTGCTTACAAGGAAGTTATCGCAAGGGGACGTCGCGCCACTCATTCTGGTTTAGTCAGACAGGCGCAATCCGCCGAAGCCTGCTCTTGCTGCTTTTTCGCCTCGTTTTGGTAGTGATCGCCAAGCTTCCGCAAGGCCTGCTTTGCTGGACGGTCTAGGGTCAGCCGGGCCTGCGAACGGAATAGTTGCGCGAGCTTAAGCAGTTCGTCTTTGCGCGACATGAGAGTCTCTAAGTCGCAATTCCTTTTGTCGCCGATCTCTATTCGCCTTCATCTGAACGGCTTATGTCCAGGAGATTAAAGTTCCGTAATCGGTCTTGCGGAGGAAGTCGGCGATGCCATTTTCACGCGTGCTGAGATAAGGCTAAAGGCGTTGTTTTTCCTTTGGCCCGCAAGCATTAGGGCGGAGTTAGTCAGTGTCGATGTTTGGATCGCTCAAGTATTTCATCGCCAATCTCGTCGTGGGTGCGGAGCAAAATTCTGACGACAAGAATTGCCGGCTCGCAACCGCGGCACTCCTTACTCGAGTAGCTACCGTCAGCAGTGAAATGTCGGAAGCGAGGCGAGAAAAACTGCACGCTGTTCTGAAATCGTGCTTCGGACTCGACGATCCTGGTACGGCCTTACTGATCAGTGACGCTGCGGCAGCCGACCGGAGTGCGGTTGACCTTTATCATTTCACCCGCTGCCTCAATAGTGTTCTCGACAATGAAGGCCGCCAACGAATCATTAAGATGATGTGGCAAGTCATTTACGCTGATGAACGTATGGACGAATTTGAGAGCAATATCATCTGGCGTATCGCCGACCTGCTAGGAGTTTCCTCTCGTCAGCGTATCGAGCTTCGCCAGTTGGCTGCTTCCGATAGGGCCGCGTTAAATCCGGCACACAGCGACCGAATGTTCGAGGCCTGCAGGCTCGGCGCGACGACACCGTCGACCTAAGATTCAAGCTTCGTGAAATAAGCCACGCGCTCGCTCGGGGATTCTGCGCGAGAATTCGTTGAGCGAACAATAGGCCTTAGAAGTTTTCAGCGATCATTCGCCACCGGTCCCTATTCACGCACCGCTTGCGTCAACACAAAGGTGGAAAAGCGATCCGGATTTGGGCAGAATGGCTTTTCTTCATGAATCGAGTCCTTGATGGCCCGTAACGTTTCCAATGTTACGGGCCAATTTTATTTTCGGCTGAAACTTGCGACGCCGACATTCATGACTGATTTTCAGCTCGGCACTGCTTATCACGAAATCACGCCGTCTCATTGCCTCCCCGAGGCTAAGGACAATGCATCGTATCGGGCTGCTCCCGCGCGGATGAATAAAGTTCGCATTAAGGTGAGATTCAATGCTCGGCTTTGAGCCAACGTGTTGCCGGGGTATGACAGCCGAATTTTCAGTTTCATTCTTTCTTTCTCGGTGGATTACCCACGAAAGCTTCTTGCGATTCACAGCTCGCAGTGTTCGACTTTGACGTTCCTCCCGAGACTTGGCCCGGTTCTCCGGCGAGCCGGGCATCTTCGTTTCAATGTTCGCCACTTTGTACGTATGGCCAATATCAATTCAGGCTACACAAGCCGGCCATTTGCGCGCGCGTCGGTTCTTTAAAAGCGGGCCATACCGCCGCATCCCAACGCCTGATATTGTCAACGGGCTGCGTGAAGGAGTGTTGACCCGTGAATGATGGCCCCGATCACACAAGACGTTCTGGCTAATCAGTGGGAGCGGCGCGTTTTTGTCCCACGCACTTGCGAACACATCATCGTATGCTCAGGTCGCAAGTCCCTCGGCGACAAAAAGCCAGGATCCTGATCGACCCGTCGGGGAAACCACAATCTCCCCTGTTACGACCGCACTGTGCGATTACGCGCCACAGCACACATAGCCCGGCAACGAACTTTGGCGCATCGCCGCTCATGTTCTGAAATGCAAGAACGTAGATTGACGGCTTGTCGGGTAGTACGCGGTCACGAAACCTTCAACCTTGTCCCAATCGACGAATTTGTCTCATGTGAGTAACCGGGCTTCGCGGATCGCTCAATCCATGGATCGAGACAACCGGAAGCTCACGCAGGCTGGAAAGCCGTTCAAGTGAAGACAGCGAGTCAAAAAGTGACACAGCTTGCTTTTTAGACAGTCCAATGCTCGCACAATCGAGAAACTTCTGGCGCAGTTCAGCGTCGGTCAGCGGTTTCTGCCAGCTTCCTTTCGCGTGCGTCACCGGCTCGTGGACCAGGCTTTTCCCGTTGTGCAGCACGACATTTACGCGATCATCGGGACCGAACGGCACGTCGGGCAACCGCTCGGATGTTGTCGTCATCCGCACCTTTTTCATAGAGGCAGTGATGTCTTCGCGCCGCACGAATGCATCTTCCAATTCCTTGAGACTGACGCGTCTTGCGATCAGCGCCGCCGCCATTGCAAATTCCATGCTGAATTTTGCTTCAAGCGCGGTCTTCGGCTCGTGATTGCGCAACATCACTGCTTGCGTGTCACCGATGCGCACGTTGATCTCAGCGACCGAGTCTGGCAACAGGTTATGCTCCTCAACGAGGTCAAGCATAGCGTCGATCGAGCGATGAGTGCCGTAGCACATTGGATAGCGCTTAATGTTGATGCCGAGCTCGGCCATCCGCCACTTTCTACCAAGCTGCCAGTCGGCAGGTGACAATTGCGGCTCGCCTGAGGGTGAATGCGCCCGCATGAATCCCGTTCTGTGCTCGAGCGCATCCGGCGAACCAGTAAACCCGACTTTAGCAAGGCGGGCCGCCAGTATGCCTGCCTGGGCAGTACGCCCAACGTGCAAAGACTTGGTCATGGTGCCGAAATTGGCACTGACGCCGGCGGCCAGTGACGCCGCGATCGCGATTGCGTGAGTGGTTTGATGGGCATCCAGCCGATTGAGTCGCGCGCACGCGGCGGCGCAGGCGGGAGTGCCCCAGATCGCGGTGGGATGAAAGCCGCGCTCATGCATCCGGCCCGGCTCTAGTTCCTGCATCAGAGCCCAGACTTCATAGCCGGCGACGTACGCGGTGAGTGCATCAAGACCACTCGCCCCGAGCGGCCAGCCTTCGGCCAAGATAGCCGAAGTCAAAACCGCGCTCGGATGGCCATCCATGCCGACATCGTCGTAGTCGAGAACGTGAGCAGACGTGCCGTTGACCAGCGCCGCATCGGCGGAACTGAGATTGCGACCTGAGGGAATTTCAGGCGCGCCATCGTTGGCCATGGAAGTGGGCGCGATCCCCGCGACGAGTTGCGGCGCTTCCTCGCGCGCGCCTGCGATCATCGTTCCAACACAGTCGAGCATGCCGATACGCGCCCCGAATAGACAGCGCTCGGGGATCGCGTCAGGGCGGGTGTTCGCAACGAATTCGCCGAGAGCGACGGTCAGTGTTTTCATGGCATTTTCCTATTTAGCGGGTCCGGAGCTGCGGCTCCGCGACTGCAGGGACGCTTGACGACCCGAAGTTCGCAAACGTAACCTGATTGAAAGTGTCGACACAATAAGAATTGGTCGACCGACGGCGGCTTGGTGCGGTGGAGCGCCAGACCGTGGGAGGAATAGTCGAGTGGGCCTCGTCAATCCCCTTTGGTGTGTCCCTTTCACGCGTTTTCGCTCTAAAAACTCTGCGATTTCTTTGGCTATTCAGTCGACACTGCTGAGTGCAGATCAGATTACGGGCGGCTCGCTTTTCCAACGGTCGCCCTTAGGGTCGACTGCGATCAAGCCGACGAGTGTCGGCATTTTGCCGCCCCGCTTCAATCGCGTCACCCTCCGCTCTGGCGGGGGCCAGCACACCACCTCATGGGATCGAAGAGCGTCATGGAAGAACTGAAGTGGTTTGCAGTTGATTTCTTCCAGGCCGTCACAGCTGGTCTGCTCGTCGGCGGCACATATGGGCTGATGTGCGTTGGCCTTGGCATCATATTCGGTGTGATGCGCGTCGTGAACTTCGCGCAAGGCGATTTCATGATGCTTGGAATGTACGTCACTTACTATCTAGTGACGGGTTTCGGCATGCTCGCCTTCCTTGGGCCGTATGCTGGACCTGTGATCGGAGCAGCCCTCGCAGGGCCGGTCGTATTTGTCATCGGCTGGCTGCTGCACCGCTATCTGCTGGCGCGCGTCACCGGTGCACGCGTTATCTCAGCGGAAGCCGAAGGCCACTACACCCAGATCATCATGACACTCGGTGTTGCGCTGGTGCTCGCGAATGGTGGCTTGATCCTGTTCGGCTCGACGCCCTTGTCGGTGCAGACTCCGATGTCGCGAGAATCTTGGGAAGTCGGCCTGATTTTCTTCAACCAAGCGCGGACTGTGGCCTTCGTTCTCGCAATCCTGTTTGCCGTAGGCCTCTATATCTTTCTCACGAAATCTGATCTCGGAAAAATGTTGCGCGCCGCCGCCGACAATCCCATCGCGGCGGCCTATGTTGGTATCGACGTCGACCGCTCGCACCGATTCGCCTTTGGGTTAGGCGTTGGAATAACGGCGGTTGCAGGTGGGCTACTGGCGAGCACCCAGTCTTTTCAGCCCTACATCGGTTTCGATTTCGTGATCGTGATGTACGCCGGGGTTGTGCTCGGCGGCATGGGTTCGATTCTTGGAGCGTTCTGGGGCGGCCTGACCATTGGCCTCGTGCAGCAGGTATCTACCTTGTTCCTGCCCTACCAACTCCAGAACACCGCGATATTTGTCATCTTCCTGTTGATCATCTTTTTCCGGCCCCAGGGCATGTTTGGCCGAGTCTGGGAGCGGGCGTAGTGGAGCGATCGGACAGAGCCAAGCAATATTTCGCGATCTTCGGGTTCGCCGCTGTTTATCTCCTGATCGGCTGGTTCGTGCGCAACTCCTACTACCAACTGATGATGACGCTGGTGTTGATCTGGGCAACCGTCGGCATCTCGTGGAACATGCTGAGCGGCTACAGCGGCATGATCTCATTCGGCCACGCAGCCTTTTTCGGTCTTGGTGGCTACACGATGACGATTGCGTTCGTCACTTTCGGTATCACCCCCTGGATCGGTATTCCCCTCGGCGTCATCGTCGGGGTGATTGCGGGCATCATTATCGGGTTGCCGACATTTCGCCTGCGTGGCCATTATTTCGCACTTTCGATGCTCGCCTACCCACTCGCGATGCTCTACGTGTTCGAGTGGATGGGTTACCAGGAAGTCTCGCTGCCGATGAAGCGCGAGGCCCCCATCCTATACGCTCAGTTCAACGATCAGCGAACGTACATGGTGCTGGCGCTCGTTCTGCTGGTGATCTGCATGATCATCTCGATGCACGTGGAGCGCTCGCGTTTCGGTCGCTCGTTGCTGGCGATCAAACAGAACGAAGCGGCAGCTTCCGCCGCGGGCATCAATCCGCTGCGATGGAAAATGCTGGCGATGATGCTGAGCGCGGCGATCGGTGCGGCCGCCGGCGGGCTGTACGCAATCGTGCTGCTGGTCGTAACGCCGCAGACGATGTTCGGCGCCCTTGTGTCCGCGCAGGCGTTGATCATGGCTTTGTTCGGAGGCGTCGGTGTGTTCTGGGGCCCCGTCATCGGCGCGGCTGTCCTAGTACCGCTTGCAGAAACACTGAACGCCGAACTTGGCAGCATCATTCCCGGCATTCAGGGCGTCGTGTACGGCATCGCCATTATTGTGATCATTTTGCTGGCACCGGAGGGCATCTACTGGCGTATCCGCGAATGGGTGGCCCGCCCGGCCGCCCCTATCGAAAGACCCGGCTTGGGGGCGCCCGCAGCGACGAATGTCGCAAGCGTAGTATCGACGGTTGAACCCCGAGCGTCCGCAGCCCCCGCCGAGAACCCCTTACTGCACCTTCAAGCCGTTCGCCGCACGTTTGGGGGTCTTCGGGCCGTTGATGATGTCACGCTCGACATAAAAGCCGGGACGGTCCATGGCATTATTGGACCGAATGGCGCCGGCAAGACGACCCTATTCAACGTGATCAACGGCTTTCTCGCCGCCGACAGCGGCAGCATAACCTTTGCCAGCACAAATCTTACGGGCCTCAAGCCGCATGACGTCTGCCGGCGCGGCATTGGCCGCACGTTCCAGGTCGTGCGAGCGTTTCCGAGAATGACCGTGCTGGAGAATGTCGTCATCGGCGCCTTCGTTGGATCGACCAACAATGCTGAAGCCGAGCGACTTGCCATGACCGCGCTCGATCGTGTCGGACTGGCCGACGGGCAGGCGTACGCGATTGCCGGCGGGCTCACCACAAAGCAGCTGCGGCTCATGGAGCTTGCCCGCGCACTGGCGCCCCGCCCTCACCTGCTTCTGCTCGATGAAACGCTGGCGGGGCTTGGGCATGATGCGCTTGAAGACGTGCTGGGCATCATCCGGCAGATAAACCGCGACGGCGTGACCATCGCGATTATTGAGCACACAATGCATGCGATGGTGAAACTGGTCGACCGTTTCAGCGTGCTCGATCACGGCAAACTGATAGCAGACGGCGCGCCCGCTGACGTGGTTAAGGACCGCACCGTAATCGAGGCCTATCTCGGCAGAAAGTGGATGGAACGTGCTGAAGATTCGGTCGCTTGACGTCGCTTATGGTGGTCTCAACGCGTTGAGCGATGTTTCGCTTGACGTTGAGGAAGGTCAGTTCGTGGCGGTGGTCGGACCGAATGGTGCCGGCAAGACCACGCTGTTCAAGACCATCTCTGGAGTCGTCACGCCAATTGCAGGCGAAATCACGTACAAAGGACAAGACTTGCTAAAGGTGCCACCCAACGAGCGGGCGCAGCTCGGAATTGCGCACGTGCCGGAAGGCCGCCAGGTTTTCGCCTCAATGACTGTCATGGAGAACCTCGAGATGGGTTCCTGCACGCGCAAAAGCCGATCGCGCCGCGCCGAGTTGCTGAAGACAATAGTTGAACTTTTCCCGATCCTCGCCGAGCGGCGCGATCAACTCGCGGGCACGCTCTCGGGCGGCGAGCAACAGATGCTCGCGATCGGGCGAGGCCTCGCCTCTGCGCCCGATCTGCTGATGCTCGATGAACCCTCCATGGGACTTGCACCGACCATCGTTGACGCCATTTTTGATCGCATCGAGTTCATCCACCGCCATCATGGCGTAACCATCCTCTTGGTCGAGCAGCGTGTAGCGGAAGCCCTCGAGCTCTGCGATCGCGGCTACGTCCTGGAAACTGGGCGGATGGTCCTCGAAGGATCGCACGACACCCTGATTTCCAATACCCGCGTGAAGCACGCATATCTCGGAATGTAGAAAATCATCGTCAAACGCGAGCGCGAATGCCCGCCAAGGCCAAGTGGCCGTGATAATGGAGGAGGCGCCATGAGAGGAAGGTCGATGTCTCGGTTGCTGTGGGGACCCATCGCTGCATTGGCGGCGGCCGTTGTGGCGCTCACTGGATTCACGACGATCTCAACCAAAGTGACGGCGCAACAGCCCAACCCAGTCAAGATCGCGGTAATTGTGCCCCTCTCAGGCGCCTGGGCACGTCAGGGCCAGCTCGTGAAGATGGGCGCGGAAACAGCCGTCAATGAAATCAACGCTGCGGGCGGAATCAAGGCGCTTGGCGGCGCCAAGCTTGAATTGATCTCGGCAGATGCCGGCGACTCCGCCGAAAAGGCAAAAAATGCCGCGCAACGCCTGATCGCACAGGAGCCCGATCTCGTCGGGGGCATGGGCGCGTGGCTAAGCACGTTCACGCTGGCGGTCACCGAGGTAACCGAACGGGCACAGGTGCCGTGGCTCACCCTCTCATATGCGGACACAATCACAAGCCGTGGTTTCAAATTTGTGTTTCAGAGTTCGCCACCAGCGGGCGTGCAATCGACGGAAGCGGTACCGACGATTGTTGAACTCGGTAAGGCCGCGACAGGCAAACCGCCAAAGACTGCCGGGATCATCGGCGACAATACCGCGTCGCCGGTGAGTTTCCTCAAGCCCATGCGCGAAGGCGGGCTCGAGAAGCTCGGAATGAAAGTCGTGTTGGATGAGACCTACACACCGCCGCTGTCGGATGCGACGCCACTGATCCAGAAGGTGCGATCCACTCGACCGGAATTTCTGCTGTTCGTGTCCTCCACCATCTCCGACCTCAAACTCGGGCTCGAGAAGTTGAATGAGTTTCATCTGGCGAAGGGCGCAATCCCCGTGATCGGCAACGGTGCGCATATGGGCGCGCCTGAGGTCGTGAAGAACGTGCCGCCCGATCTCTTGGAAGGCGTGATGTTTATCGTTGCCAACTGGGGGCTCAAGGGCCAGGAACGCATCAGCGACCTTTACAAGAAGCAGACTAGTGAGCCGTGGATCACTCAGGACGGACTTGCCGGCTATGGTCACACCTGGATTCTCAAGGAAGCGCTTGAGCGGGCGGGCAAGGCCGACAAGGTCGCGGTCAACGAACAGATCCACAAGATGGAGCTCAAGAGCGGCCCTGCGGCCGATGCCTTCCCGGGGGTTGTGAAGTTCGACGAGAACGGCCGGCGGGTTGGCGCTCCGCTCGTGATCGTGCAATGGCAGAACGGCGTGCCGGTATCGGTGTATCCAACCGACCGAGCGCTTGCCAAAGCGAAATGGCCGAAGAGCTAGGTCTCCCGTGCCGGCATCGCTCTGATGCCGGCACGATCGCGTTCCCAGTAAAGTAAGATACGGCCGTGAGAAGATTGGAAGGTAAAGTCGCGATCGTCGCCGGCGCGGGCTCAATCGCGGAAGGCTGGAGCAATGGCAAGGCCACGGCCGTCCTCTTCGCACGCGAAGGTGCGAAGGTATTTGCTGTCGACCAAAACTTTGACGCCGCCAAGGAGAGTTGCGGCATCATCTTCGAAGAGGGCGGAGAATGCACTCCTTACAGGTGCGATGTCTCGAATGCGGCTGAGGTCGACGCCATGGTCGCTAGTTGCATCGAGACCTATGGTCGCATCGATGTGCTGTTCAACAATGTCGGCCTTCAAGTTATCGGCGGCCCACTTGAGGTAAAGGAGGAAGATTGGGACCGCCTGATGCGGGTCAACGTCAAAAGTATGTATCTGACGTGTCGCGCGGTGATCCCGCAGATGCTCACGCAGGGTAGCGGATCCATCATCAACAACTCTTCGACGGCGGGCATCCGCTTCACCTACGCCAATGTCGCCTACTCGGCCTCCAAAGGCGCGGTGAAGCAGCTTTCGCAAAACATCGGCGTGCAGTACGCGGCCAAGGGCATTCGTTGCAACTGCGTGATGCCCGGCTATATCGCAACGCCGCGCATCACGGACCGTCTGAAACGCAGCAATCCTCAGGACTACGACGAAAAAATAAAAGCACGCGAGATGGCGGTGCCAACCGGAACGCTTGGCTCGGCATGGGACGTCGCCTACGGGGTACTTTACCTGGCTTCGGATGAATCGCGCTTCGTCAACGCCATCGAATTGGTCATTGACGGCGGGCAAACCGCTTCGACTACTGGCAAAGTTTGGGAGGAATAAGCATGTCCGCACGGCTTGCCTTCATCGGTTGCGGTGCGATGGGCGCGCCAATCGCGGAACGACTGATCGGCGCCGGTCACGAGCTTTGCATCTACGATCCCAATCCGGCGGCAACCGCTCCGCTGGTCGCGCGTGGCGCAGTCGCGAGTTCGTCCTTGCACGAGGCGGCAAGCGGCTGCGAGGTCGCGTTCGCTTGTCTGCCCTCACCGGAGATCAGCCTTGAGGTTGCACTTGGCGCGGGCGGTATTGCCGAATGCCGCGAACTTGGAGTCTATGTCGAGATGTCGACTATCGGATCGCGTACGATCAAAGAAATCGAGAGCGGGCTCGGGAAATCCGGCGTCGTCGTACTTGACGCGCCTGTGAGTGGGGGGCCGCGCGGTGCACGCGCCGGAACGCTGTCGGTGATGGTTGCCGGTGAGCTTGACGTGTTTGCGAGGGTGAAGAAGCTGTTCGAGGCAATTGCACGCAACGTGTTCTACATCGGCGAAACGCCGGGGCTTGGCCAGGTTACAAAGCTCGCCAACAATATGATCTCGGCGGCAGGCATGGCGGCCGCTTTCGAGGCCTCTGCGATGGCGGTCAAGGCAGGGGTCGACGCACGCGTACTCACCAATACCATAAACGCAAGCACTGGCCGGAATAGCGCAACCATGGACAAGTTTCCGGCCTCAGTGCTTACCCGCAGTTTCGATTACGGCGGCAAATTGTCGACCATGTACAAGGACGTGCTTCTCTGTCTCGAGGAAGCACGCGAGCTCAACGTGCCGATGTGGGTCGGCTCAAACGTCGTGCAGCTGTGGTTTCATGCCATGACGCAAGGGCGAGGTAGCGACGACTATACGACCCTAGTGAAGATGATCGAGGCTTGGGCCGGGGTCATTGTCGGGGGGAATGAATCGAGGCCGATCGAGCGGCCGAAACAGAAATGATGGGCAAAAGGCATGTGTGAAACCGCGACCAACAAGATTCCTGGCTGGAAAGGCTGGCTCGATGTTCCGATGCCGAAGATATCGGGCGCCACCGGCGCATGGACTGATCTTTCACATCGGCTCACGGAGGAGCTTTCGCGCATTCCCTCTTTTCCGCAGCCGCGCTTCAGACAGATCACCAAAATCCCTGAGCACCGCGCGAACGTTACCGAAGTTCATATGGTGGTTCATCACGGCACCCATCTCGACGCGCCTCGCCATTTCATCAGCGACGGGCCCACAATGGATCAGGTGCCGCTCGACCGCCTCCACGGGGCCGGCGTGACCTGGCATTTTGATGTGGCCGACGACGGCGTGATCGATGCCGCCGATCTCGAGCGCGCCACTCCGCGCATGCGGGAAGGCGACATCGTGCTCATCGAAACCGGACGGGCAAAGCACATTAATACACCTCGCTATATGGAACACGCTTGCCTCACCGGTGAGGCGGCTGCCTGGCTTGTCAAGCAAGGCGCCAAAATCGTTGGGGTTGATTTCTCGACACCCGATCTTGCCGCAGTGCGTCGACCGCCTGATTTTGCGTTTCCGGTGCATTACACCCTTCTCAGCCAAGGTGTGCTGATCGCTGAGCACGTCACCAATCTCGAGCAACTCGCTGGCCAACGCGCGGAAATCATGTTCCTCGGACTCAATATCGCAGGGTCCGACGGTGCGCCCGTGCGCCCGGTTGCGCGCCTCATCAATTAGCGGGCAATCGATGAGCACCATTTATGCCGTGCGCGTGCACAAGACCGGCGGGCCGGAAGAGCTACGCTATGAACAGATTGAGGTCGGAATGCCGGGCCCCGGCGAAGCGCGCGTTCGTCATACCGCTATCGGCCTCAACTTCACCGATATCCATTTCCGCACCGGGCGCTATCCGCTGCCCCACCTGCCCCATGTCATCGGCATGGAGGCAGCCGGTGTCGTCGTAGCTGTCGGCGAAGGCGTTACGGAAGTGCGACCCAGAGATCACGTAGCGTATGCTTCGGAAAAGCCACGCGCCTATGCGCAGGAAACGGTGATGCCGGTCACGCGACTCATCCGGCTCCCGGATTGGATCGACGACCAAACCGCCGCCGCAGTCACCTTGAAGGGACTAACGGCCCAATACCTCCTGCGCGGCGCCTATCCAGTCAAACGCGGCGAGACGATCCTGATCCAGGCCGCGGCGGGCGGGGTCGGAATCATCATGTGCCAGATGGCCCGGCATCTCGGCGTCAAGGTAATCGGCACTTTGAGCACCGCCGAGAAAGCTACGCTCGCCAAGGAAAACGGCTGCGACTACCCAATCCTCTACACCAAAGAGGATGTGGTCGCGCGCGTGCGCGAGATCACAAATGGCGAAGGTCTGTCCGTCGTCTACGATGGCGTGGGTGGCGGCACTTACGAGACTTCACTCAAGTGCTTGTGCCGGCGTGGGCTTGCGGTGTTCTACGGTTCGGCCGGCGGCGTGATTCCGCCGTTCGATCTGTGGCGCTTAAACCGGATGGGCTCGCTTTATGTCACGTTTGCCGGGCTTGCGGACTACCTGCACGATCGCAAGGAAATGCTGGAGCGCGCCGAGGATTTGTTTGCAATGATGAAAAGCGGTGCTGTCAAAATACCGATCAAGCAGCGCTATCCTCTCTCTGATGTTGCGCGCGCTCACCAAGATCTTGAGGGCCGCCGCACCAGTGGCGCTTCGATCCTGCTCCCCTGAGTGAAGCCGGCAACGATGGCAAAATCAGCGACGACGCTCGGAAATGCCGACATAGACGTTGCGCCGGCCATTGACGAAAAGCTGCTCCATGCGTCGCGTCCACGGCGTTTTACCAGCGCCAATCATGCGCTGGTAGTTGGGCGAGCGCAGTACGTCGGGGCTCTCGAGATCGTAGATCGCCAGATACTTCGGATTGCCTTCGAGTGTCTGGAAACGCCTGGCCGTCAGGAATCCCGGAATCGCCATGCGTTCCGGAATATGCTCCTCCTCGTACCAGCGGTGGAATTCGCTTTCGTGGGCGGGATCGATGTCGGTCATAAACAAGAGCAATCCAGGCTTCGTCATCGCGGAACCTCACAGGTTTGGGAAACAGACGGCACGACGCGCGAAAAGAGAGCGTCATGGGCTCGCTCAAATACGAGGTCGATGGCATCGGGCCACGCGTGGTACTGCTGCACCCAGTCGGACTTGATTTGACGTTTCTTTCCCCGGTAGCAAGCATCCTGCGTCAGGAGTTCACCGTGCTCACGCTCGACCAGCGTGGCCATGGCTAGAGCCGAATGAGTGTGCCGATGAGCACGCTCGAGGACTATGCCGACGAGTTGCATATGCTCCTGCGCGAAATTGACTTTCCACCCGCGGCAATCGCTGTCTTCTCGTTCGGCGGAATGGGTGGCAATGGTGTTTGCGCTCAAATATCCGCAGGCCGTTGGCGCGCTTGCGATCTGCGCCCGTACCGCAACGTAGACAGCAGGGAGCCGTGCCATGGCTCGGAAGCGCGGTGACGATGCACGCCGCAACGGCATGGCTGACTTACTCGAGGCGACCCTGGATCGTTGGTTCACGGACCCTTTCCGCGCGGCAGGAAAGGACAAAGCTGCGCGTGAACGACTTCCTTCGGACGATATCGCTCCGGCGCATGGCCGCTAGCGCGCGGCTCACTTGCCTTCAATTGGCACAAGGATCTTGCCGCGGTCGATGCGCTTGACACCATCCACATAGAGTGTCGGATGCAGAATTACCCCATCCATGTGAATCTTCGATTTGACGGAACCACCAACATCCACGTTTGTGCCGAGGCCAAAATGCAGCGTGCCCATAATGTTCTTGTCTTCGCGCTGGATGCCGCGCACAACTGCTTCGGCATTGACGCCGACAGACGCTTCGGCCGGGCACATGTAGGCGTTGTCGTCGCCGTACTTCTCGAGGTAGTCACGCAAGATGCGCGCCTCGGCTCCGCCGTCGATCTTCACGACACGACCGCTCTCGACCGTGAGTTCAATCGGCGTAATTAGCCGACCAATATGGTGCATGGTCAGATCAATGACCAATTTGCCGTTGGCACTTCCTTCGACGGGCGCGACGTTGAACTCGCCCGTCGGAAACAAATAGTAGAGCAGATTATTGCCTGGTCTGTTCTCATCCTTCGCAAAATTGATGATCTTGTAGGGGTCGAAATTGGTACCGGGCAACGGCGGCTGGGTGATGCGATTGGCAACACTGTAAACAAAGTCGGTGCCGAAATCGGAAGTGACGCGGCATTCCCGCGCGTTCGGCCCGAACACGTTCTTGGCTACATAATGCTTGCGCACAGCGATTTGCTTCATGTCATCGGTTACCGCACCTGACTGAAACCATTCCAACCGCATGCCTCCGTCCATGCATATGGCGGGGATTCCGGCTGCCATCGCTGTGAAGTTGGTGTGGCTATGCAGCATGCCCGTCGAGGCGAGCAGGACGTTAAAATCCGATTTCATCATCGCTTCGCAGACGGCCGACGGCGGGTCGTAGTAGTCGGCCGGCCGACGCTCGAACAGTGCAACCGTGGTCTCGGCGCCCAGCTCTGCACAGATGCTCTGAACAACCTGCCAAACACGCGTGTCGTGTGAAAAATCACTGAGGATGAGGACGCGGTGTCCGGGTTTTATGTTGGCGACAAACGGGCGGCGGATGTACTCCATATTGCCGGTGACAAATGAATCCACTGACATGGTGCTGCCTTGCTTTGTGCTGTCTTACTCACTCGTGCACGCGGGCCACTGAAGCCCACTTATGTCGACACTCAACCGGCAATTTGGCATGCCGTCAAGGCAGGAAAGCCCTATAAATATAGGTGATTCCGTTTTTGGTCTGACTGGCCTTCGCACGAGTGTCGACAATTGTAGGCCGTAAAGCCTAGTCTGCTAGGGTCACGCTAAGCCCCATCGGAGACCGGCCATCGACACGCCTGTCAAACATCAAACCGCTGCGCCGCGTATCAAGGATCAACGCTCGTTCGCGCGAGCGCGGGGAGTGGCCCGCGCGATTGTTGCGGAACGGCATGATCGTCCCTCGCTCGTCTCCAACATCGCTTGCGAGGTCGCGGCCGAAATCATTGAGGGCCAACGATCGCCCGGTGACGACCTCAATTCAGTCGAACTGTCGCGACGCTTCCGCACAAGCCGGACGCCGATCCGCGAAGCCCTGATGTTGCTCGAGAAAGAAGGCCTTGTGCAGATTCCACCACGCCGGCGACCGCGTGTTGCCTTGCTCGCGATGGAAGAAGTGCGAGAGATTTATCAGGCGCGCGCCGCGCTATTTGATCTGATTGCTACAGCAGTCGCGCGCAATGCGTCTACCGATGATATCGCCACGCTACGTGCGCCACTTTCCGAAATGGAGCGTGCGTTCCGTGACGAGGATCTCAATACGTTTGTCTGGGCTAATGTCGATTTCTACGACCGCAACACACAGCTTGCAAACAACCGTACTGTCAAACGTATTCTCGATTCACTCCTGTTACGCACCTTGCGGCTGCGGCGGCTGAGCCTCTCACAGCCCGACCGAATGCAAGCTTCGCTCGACGACAACGCGCGGCTGTTGAAGGCCTATGAAAATCGGGACGCAAAGCTGGCCGCCGCTCTCATCAGCTCCAATCACATGAATGCACTCGCAGCGCTGGAGAAATACCTTCCGCCCTTAGGAGGCGGCGCATAGCTAACCGTTTGAGAGACAAACCGCCATGCGAAGCGACTTGCGCCGACAACCCGCAGAGACGGCAAGAATTGGGAGGAGACATGAAAGACTATCCGGGCGTTGCCTGGCTCGTCCGCTATCGCGAGCGAGTCAATGCCGACCCAGAACTCAAGGTGATCGGAGATTGGTTTACCACGACATTCGTCCTGGCTTTTGGTGATAGCCGTTACGCGCTCAAACTCGAAAAAGGTTACATTGTCGACATCACACCGTCGCCGAAGTTTGACGTGCGCGCCATTTTCGGATTTCACGCGCCAATTGATGTCTGGCGCAAGTTTTTATCTCCCAATCCACCACCTTTGTTCCATGACTTCTTCGCCATGCTGATGCGGGTACCAGAGTTTGTGCTCGAAGGCGACGCCTTGGCGGCGATGCAGAATGCCCGCGCGCTGCATCGCATGATGAACATCATGCGCGAGACCGGAACGCCGCATGCTTGAATTTGAGCCTATCGTTGGGAGGTTTTTCACTGTCAGCATCGATGGCGCCGAGCATCGCGTATATGTTGAGGAAGCGGGCAAGGGACTGCCGTTGCTGTGCCTGCACACTGCCGGAGCCGACAGCCGCCAATACCGTCATCTATTGAATGATCCGGCGGTTACCGAGCGTTTCCGGGTCATCGCATTCGACCTGCCCTACCATGGCCGATCAACGCCACCGCACGGATGGTGGCTGAAAAAATACCGGCTAACAACGGCTTCATATCTCGAAATGATCCGCGCGGTATGGCTCGCGCTCGGGCTCGAACGGCCGGTGGTCCTGGGTTGTTCAATGGGTGGTGCAATCGCCCTCAAAATCGCTGCCGAGTACCAAGGCGAGTTGACTGGGATCATTGGACTCGAAAGCGCCGCCTACGCCCCAGGTCGCTATAACGAACTGCTTCACCATCCAGCCATCCACGGCGGCGAACTGGCAGCAAGCTACACCTATGGCCTCAACTCACCGTTCAGCCCGGAAGCGTCGCGACGAGAAAACTGGTGGTACTACAGTCAGTCAGGGCCAGGGGTCTACCAAGGCGATGTCTATTTCTACAGCGTGGATTGGGACGGACGTGACGACGTCAAGCGCATCGACACCAACCGCTGCAAAGTCGCGTTGCTCACTGGCGAATATGACTATTCGTGCACGCCAGCGATGACCGAGGCGGTGGCCGCCGCCGTTCCAGGGTCGCGTCTCACCATCATGAAAGGTATGGGGCATTTCCCGATGATCGAGAACTATCGAGATTTCCGGCCCCATTTGTTGGCGGCGCTCGATCACGTGGCAGCCTAGCCAGATACGCACCCGCTCCAATTTCGCGCGCGAGGAAAATGGAGCGGGGGCCAAATCTGCCGGTAGCTTCAGTTCTTCGGCCAGATCGGCTTCGCCAGCGCCGAGGCCGGTGGGTAAATGGTAACTGGCACTCCGTCCTGCCATTGCACGATCGCGAGGTCCGCATCCACGCGGCGGCCAGCTTCATCGAATTTCACGCGACCGCCGGGGAAGAATTTTGCCGGCCCTTCGTGGGTGTCCATTTTGCGGATCTCCTCGGCGACCTTGCGGCGATCGACGGAGGCTGCCTTCTCCAAGGCCTCCTTGAATATCCACATGTCGCCATACGTCGATAAGGAATCCTGTGTAATCCAAGGCTCGCCTGTCTTGGCGACGAACTCTTTCATAATCGCTTCTTGACCTTTGCTTCCCCAGTTGCCGACGACGGTCATCAGACCTTCCAACAATTCCTTGTTGGCGTTCTTGAGCATATCGGGGGCGCCGATATGCGCGCCGTTGGAAATAACCGGCACGCGGCCACGCCCTAAGCCAAACTCATGCAGCTTTTCCACGCACATCTTGTCGTCGGAAATCGCCGTCGACAGCAGCAGCAAGATCTCCGGCCGCGATGAGCGCACTTTTTGGATCAGGGGGGTGCAGTCCGACAATGGTGGTGTGAATGTCTCGTCCACCACGAGCTTGAGGCCGAGTTTTGCCAGCCCGCCTTCGCGCATTGGCTTGGCAAAGCTAACTGATGCGGCCGTATTGTCCTGCACGATGCCAATTGTAGTTGGCTTCTTTCCGGTGGCACTCTCCGCAAGCTTAACCAGCGCCGGAACTGCTTGGTTGGCCTGCGCGCCGCCGCCCAGCGAAGTCTGAAACACGTATTTGAAACCACGTGAAGTAATCTGATCGGAATAGGACAACGTCAGAACAGGAAGCTCGGCCCGTTCGGTGACTTCGGTGACACCCAGTGTGAAGCTCGACAGCCATGAGCCGGTGGCGCCAACAAGGTCGGGCTCCTGCGCGATCATGCGCTGAGCGGCGTTCTTGGCCTTCTCGACACTATCGCCGGCGTCGAAGACCAAAAGCTTTACCGTCGCACCGCCAAGCGATTTGATACCACCCTGCTTGTTGATGTCTTCGACGGCTAGATTTGCGCCCTTCAGCATAAGGTCGCCTTGGCGTGCCCACGGGCCCGACATCGGTGCGATTAATCCGAGTTTCACTTCTTTTGTTTGAGCCGCTGCCGAAGTGCAATTGCCGATGCCCGCGCCAACCCCCAACAGCACTGGCAGCATCGCCAATGTTCCCCTCATTGTCATGATTTCCTCCTTTAATTTCGTTTTCGTTTATAAGCCGAAAATGCACGAGCTGTTACGGCTACCCAAGGACCTTCACCGGTTCGCCAGCACGGTTGTCAGGTTGCGCCTCCGCAAAACGCCAATAGTCGAACACTTGCCGAACGACCCGTCAACAAGAGCTGCTTGGATTCGAGTGTGCAAATTTCCCAATCAAAACTCATGTTTGAATTTTTCGCGATCACATGAAAATCGAGCCGTCGGCCTGTACGCGGATTACTTCCAGGTTGCGAAAGCCACCGATGCTTCGTCTGGAACCACGCCGCTTGTTAGTCGCGCCGCCCTGAATCGATGACCCACGCGCACAGTATTTAGACCGCTCCGGTCTCGGGTAGCTGGCCCATATCTCGCAATAAAGACCCGTTGATCGTTTCATTGCTTGTATCCGCCAAGACATACTCGTTATTGGTTGGAAGTCGCGGTAGACGTGACTTACAGGAAGTTGACTGTCTGGCAGACCAAAAAATGAAGGTTATTGATAGTCACTGCCATGTTTGGGGACGTGAATTTCTGCCACCCAGTTTCTTTCGTCACGCGGCCGAAGGCTGGGCACGGAAGGTACCTGGTCGCACCGAGGATATGATTGTACCGAAACTCTTGGACGGTGTGGTCGATGAAACCGGCGACGATTTTGTGAAGAACATGGACTCGGCCGGCGTCACTGCGGCGTTTGTCATGATGGTCGATGCCGGAGCGCCCCTTTTCGGCATGGAGCCCGCCACAACTATTGATCGACAGATCGAATACTATGCCAGGCTGCAAGAACATCATCGTGGGCGCTTGTTTGCCCATGTTGCCGTCGATCATCGCCGCTCCACCTGCCTGTCAATTGTCAGCCGTGCTGTGCGCGATCTGAATTTCGTTGGCATTGGTGAAATCACGCCTGCTGGGTTTACGGTCGCCGATGTCGCACTCAGTCCATTGATGCGGCTTGCCGCCGATCTCGGGGTCCCCGTGCAGATTCACACGCGTTCAGGAATATGGACAGAGCTCGATGGCGCCAATCTGACTGAATCCAATCCTTCGCATCCGATCCACGTAGCACGGCTCGCCCAGGCATTGCCCTCACTTAAGCTTGTTTTATGCCACGCCGGCTATCCACATTGGTGGCAAGCGGCCGCCGAAGCGATCGCCGATTACCCGAACTGCGTAGTTGACGTCTCAAATTGGAATGAGCGGCTCACAGAGCCTCATGAAATTGTGGCTCGGTTGGCGGCGTGGCGCAGTCTGCTCGGCATTGTGCGTATCTTGTTCGCGTCGGACCAGGTCTCCGGTCCACGGTTTACCGGAGCGCGCTCGAGCCTTAGTAAATGGGTTGCATTCTTTCGCGATTTGCCCGAGATCGCACATACGGCCGGATACCGCTTCACGGCGGAGGAGAGGTCGCGCATTTTGAGTCGCAATGCCCAGGCTTTCTATGGTCTCGAACAAGAGCCTCTCGTCCATGCCACTGCCGAAAAGCCGAACCGTTCCTGATCTGCTTGATGAAATAGCCGATCGCTTTCCTGACCGAGAGGCACTGGTCGGCGGTGATCGTCGATTCACCTATTCGGAGTTGCGGGACGAGGTCCGGACCTTCGCTAAGGGCTTGCTTACACTGGGTGTCAGTCCACATGACAAGGTCGCGGTGTTAATGGACAATCGGCCGGAGTGGATCATTGCTGATCTCGCAATTTGTTCGCTTGGCGCGATCATGGTCGCTGTGAACACCTGGGTCACCAGTCGCGAGCTCGGATATATCCTTCACCATTCGGATACATCGATACTGATCGCCACCGATCGTTTTCTAAAATACGATTATTTCGCGATGCTGGCTGAACTGGAGCCTCTCCCACGGACGCTACCCGTGTTGCGCGGTATCGTGCACGTCGGCGCACGTAGCTATCGCGACAGTATTTCGTTCAAAGAGGTCGGCGAACGAGGACGTCCAAAATCGGAAGCGGTTCTGGCGGCCGCGACCAGAGCGATCGATCCACAGGACGTAGCTTACCTTCTATACACGTCGGGCTCGACCTCGACCCCTAAAGGCGTGCAGCTGCAACATTTCGCGCTCATTGAAAACATGTGGCAGATTGGCGAGCGAATGCACGTTACGGAACGAGATCGTCTCTGGCTCGCGGTATCGCTGTTCTGGGGGCTCGGCTGCGAGAATGCTCTGTTCAATCTGCTGACCCATGGCGGCTGTGTGGTCCTGCAGGAACATTTCGAGCCGAAAGAAGCATTGCGTCTAATAAGCGCGGAGCGTTGCACTCTGTTTTACGGGACGCCCAACATGGCGCAGGCGCTTTTCGATCACCCCGACCGCCACAATTATGATCTCACCTGCCTGCGCTCCGGCGGCACGATAGGCTCGCCGGAACAAATCATGCGTGTCATCGGCCTCGGCGCGCGCGAAATCTGCAACATCTACGGCCTCACGGAGACCTACGGAAATTGCTGCGTCACGGATGCAGCCGAGCCGATGGCGATACGATGCAATAGCGTTGGCCGCCCGCTTCCCGGCGTTGATATTCGCATCGTCGACGGTGATACCGGCAAATCCGTCCCTTACGGCGAGGTCGGCGAAATTCGCGTGAAGGGCTACGTCACCATCGGATATTTCAAGGACGAGGTTAAGACCCGCGAAGCCTCCGATGCCGGCGGGTATTTCATGACCGGCGACCTCGGCTATCTCGATGCCGACGGCCGCCTGCATTTCCGCGGCCGCACGAAAGAGATGATCAAGACCGGCGGGATCAACGTCGCCCCCATCGAAATTGAAGAGATTCTCATGACCCATCCGGCGGTGAAGCTCGCCTATGTCGTGGGGGTGCCCGATCCGCAGCGCGACGAGGTGATCGCGGCGGTGATCGTTCGCCGGCAGGACGAAACGGTCGAGGAATCAGACCTCCTCGCGCATTGCCGGCGCGATCTTGCCGCGTATAAAATTCCCCGCCTCATGAAGTTCGTAAACGAGACCGACCTTCCGCTGACTGTCACCGGAAAACTGCAGAAAAACCGATTGAACGAATTCTTCGTCGGCCGCGGCTGAGCGAGGGCGCGATGGTCTCTATCGAATGCGCAGCGCAGACCGATGATGTCCTCGGTGAGGTACCGCTCTGGCACCCAACCGAAAACGCGCTCTATTGGATCGACCTGTTCAAACCAGCAATTCACCGCCTCGACATCCGCGATCGCAAAGTCAAGACGTGGACACCATCGGAGAAGCTCGGCTCGTTCGCGTTGCGTGCTGAAGGTGGCCTGTTGATCGCTGGGCGCAATGGCCTATCGCTTTTCGATCCTAGCAACGGTGATGTCGAGAAGATCATTGATCCCGAAGGGGGCAATACCGAGAACATTCTCAACGATGGTCGTTGCGATCGTCGCGGTCGCTTTTGGGTCGGCTCCATGAACAAGATGATGACTCGTGCAAGCGGTCGGCTCTACCGGTTTGGGCAACGGCAACTTGATGTGGTCGCCGAGGGAATTTGGGTGCCCAACAGCATTTGCTGGAGCCCGGATGATCGGCGCATGTACTTCGCCGACAGCCACCTGCGAACTATCTTCGCTTACGAATTCGACGTTGAGAACGGCACGATTGGCCGACGACAGGAATTTGCCACGATGGGCAACATTCCGGGCGTACCAGACGGTTCTTCGGTCGACAGCGAGGGATTTGTATGGAACGCCGTTTTTGATGGCGGATGTCTGGTGCGCTATGACCCTAACGGGCGAATCGATCGCGTCGTGCCCTTGCCGGTAACCCGTCCAAGCGCCTGCACTTTTGGCGGCCCCGACCTCGCAACCCTCTACGTGACGACAGCGCGATTTCGGCTTCCCCCAGAGAAACTCGCAACCGAGAGGTCTGCCGGCGGTCTTCTTGCCGTCGATGTCGGCGTAAGGGGGCTGCCCGAACCGTTCTTCGCGGGTTAGCTAAGTGAGAACGTGAAAGCGGTGCAATGTGAGTGTGTCATCGACATCGTCGAACACTACCTCGACCCGCTGACCGATCTCGGGCGTACGGCCGGAGAGATCGACCAGACTCGAGGTTAGCCGAGGGCCTTCGTCGAGTTCGACCTGTACGACATTGTATGGAATATCGTCGCTGAAGGCCGGAAACCACGCCTTGTGGACGACGGTCCAAGTGCTAATGCGGCCCTTCCCGCTCGCCTGCTTCCAGGTAATGCGATCCGAAAAGCAGTGAGGACACACGGGTCCTGGCGGCAGATGAGCCTTACCACATTCCGTGCAAGTGGGAAGCACGAGGCTGTGGCGGCGACACCCTTCCCAAAACGGCGCATTGTCCGGACCGATGCGTGGACGTGGTCGATGAGGACTGGTCATCAGCGCTCCACTCCCGCGGTAAGAATTACCGAATCTCCCCAAGCCGTGCCCCACTGAAGGACCGCAGCATCCGCAATCTGGCTGGGTCCCGCTGTGCCTCGCAGCTGTCGCACCATTTCGCAGATCGAGTTCCAACCCCCGACATGTGCCTCGGAAAGCAATCCGCCTGAGGTATTGACCGGCAGCTCGCCGCCGAGCGCGATACGGCCTCCTTGCACCCAGCTTGCTGCCTCCCCGCCGCCGCAGTAGCCGAACCGCTCGAGCGCAAATAAAACGAGAGGCGAGAAAGCGTCGTAGGTGTAAAAACCCTGAACGTCGCCGCGCTCTAGTCCAGTTTTGGCGAACACTTCCTGATCGATGCTCCTGGACGCGGATACCCTTCCCGACTGTTGATTGATCCCAAGCCCACGCGGCGCGAAGATGAATTCGTCACGGCCCGAACGAACCCCCTGCATCCCCGCAATACGTATCGGCTTCTGCCGCATATTCCTCGCGCGGTCGGCGCGCGCGACCAACACCACCACCGCTCCGTCGCTGATGAGACAGCAATCAAAGAGCCGGAGCGGATCAACGACCATGCGCGCATTCTGGTGCGCCTCCAGCGTTAGCGGCGTTTGCATGATCGCGCGAGGATTGAGGATCGCGTGCTGACGAAGGGTCATTGGCACCGCCGCAAGCTGCTCGCTCGTTGCCTTAAAGACATGCATATACCGCTGCATCGCAAGCGCCGCGCCCCCTGCCGGAGCCGTGAGGCCATAGGGCGGCGCTTCGCCGTGAGTGCCGCCCTCCTCACGATTGCCTTCGACGTCGCCCGGCCCGCCGAGAAAGCCGCGCTCGCGCGTGAAACTAATTGCTGTCACGCAAGCGACGATATCGGCGAGCCCAGCGCAAACCGCAAGCGCCGCATGCTGCAGGGCACTGGTGACGAAGCGGCCATGCAGCCAAGCCTGGTTCACATAGCGAACCTCAAGTCCGAATCCCTCGGCAACGCGGTCATAGTCGACCCCGATCGGCCACCCGAGATGAATGGAAAGCCCGTCGACGTCGCGACGCTCGATACCGGCATCCGCCAACGCGTTCTTGAATGCGGTAGCAGCGAGTCTTAGCTGGCTGTCAGGCAATCCCCGTGCAAAGTTGCTGTGGCCAATACCAACTATCGCTGCGTCAAGGTTCATCGTTCATCCGTTGGGGCGCAGTACAATCCGGCCTGCGGACTTACCGGTTTCTACAAGCTCGTGCGCTCGCGCCGCTTGTTCCAGCGGGAGCGCCAACGAAACGATTGGCTTAATTACTCCCCGCGCCACCAAAGCGAGGCAATCCTCGAGCTGCTTGCGAGTCGTGCTCGTTGCACTCAGCATCGAGACGTTCTTAAGAAAGAGCTGGGCCGGATTGAACGGCACAAACTCACCGGTCAATTGTCCGATCATGATCCAACGACCGCTGATTCCCATGCTCCGGCGAATCGGCTCGAACAGCTGGCTGCCAACGTTGTCGATCGCAACATCGACTCCGGCTCCTCCACTCGCCTTTTTGACCGCGCCTGAGAAATCCTCTCCACGCTTGTGGACGATGACCGTGTCCGCGCCGAGCGCTCGAATCTGATCCGCCTTTTCAGGGGAAGTAGTCTGGGCGATGACCAATGCGCCCACTAATCGAGCCAACTGAATGGCGTGCATGCCCAGGCCTCCGCCCGCACCCGTTACAAGCGCCGTTTCTCCTGGTTGCAATTTGCCGATTTCTCGGATGGCGTTGAGGACTGTACCGATCGCGCAGGCAACGATGGCCGCGTCCTGCAGCGGAACGCCTTCGGGCACGAGTGCAACATTATCGTCCTCAATAGCGACGTACTCAGCGTAGCCGCCGACCATGCCTAAATCGCCCGTGAACTTGCGCTCAGGGCACAGAGTCTCACGCCCAGTCCGACAATAGCGACAGGTGCCGCAGATATGAAAGCGCTGGACGGTTGCAACGCGGTCGCCTTTTCGGAAGGCGCGCACATCGCGCCCGACGTCGACGACCGTGCCGGAGATTTCATGACCCAGGATGCACGGCATTTGCACGCCAAATTTCAAAGTGCCGTTGCGCGTCACGATGTCATGGAAGCAAACGCCGCACGCGTCCACTTTGATGATGACATCCTTCTGACCTGCTGTTGGATCGGGAACGCGCTCAAGACTCAGAACCTCGGTGCCGCCAGGCTGATGAACGACCATAGCCTTCATTGGAAACCACCTTTTGTCGGCTGAAATTTCAGAAGCGTAACCTCTGGAGTGACATCCTCAAAAACGCCCTCGACCGGCATGTCGATGCGCAGTGCATCGGCCTCGATCCCTACCGGATTAGAAAACAATCTGATCCCGCACCTTAGCCGCACCTGAATGACCGTATATGGCACGATAAGCCCTTCGAAATATTGTCGATGGAATACGCACCACGTTTCGACAACGCCGGTTGGGTCGACAGCAACCCATTCGCAATTCTCAGACCGACAGTGTGCACAAAGCCTTGCTGCGGGAAATCTGTACGTCGCGCAATCGCCGCACCGTTGAACCCGTACCTCGCGCTGCTTGAGCCCCAGCCAAAACGGTTTATCGGGTCCCTCGATGGAGGGAAGCGGCCTGGTCGTCACGACTGCTCTCTCCCATAGATAATCGAGGTCACGACCGGGGCTGCCGCCATGTAGTGGGCGAAATGACAATCCTCCACCTGGCGCGCGCCGCACGTCCCGCGCACCTGTTGCACGGCCTCAACGTTGAGCGCCCATCCCTGCATGTAGGATTCGGACAAATGGCCGCCCGAGGTATTGGTTGGATAGCGCCCACCGATCGCAAGGTGACCCTCCGCGACAAAGGCACCACTCTCTCCGACTTCGCAGTAGCCAAAGCCCTCTAGAGAGAAGAGCACTGTGGGAGTGAAGTTATCGTAGATCATCAGCGTCGAGATATCGTCGTGCGCCAAACCTGCCATGCGGAAACTGTTTGCTGCCGCCTCTCTTGTCGGCGCGCGCCAGAAATCGTCGGGCGGAAATGTTGAATTGCTAAGGGCGGTCGCCATGCCATAGCCACGCAGATACACGGGCCGCTGAGCAAGATCGCGCGCCCGAGCAGCGGACGTCAAAACAAGTGCGACGCCGCCATCATTTATGAGGCAGTAGTCGAAAAGATGGAGAGGTTCGCAGATGTAGCGCGAGTTTTGATAGTCGGCCAGGGTATACGGGGTACGCATGACCGCAGCCGGATTGAGCGCCGCGTGGTCTCGGAACGTCTTGGCGACGATGCCGAGATGTTCATTTTTCGTGCCGTAGAGGGCCATATGCCGGCGGGCCATCAGCGCGTGAAACGCCCCCGGCGACGTCATTCCATAGGGGAACCACAGTCCACCACCGCCGCTGCCATAGGTGTCTCCGACACCGCCGTAACGGTCACCCGACGACCGGCCATTGTTCCCATAGACAAGGGCAACCGTCTTGGCGGCCCCGCTGCGGATCAGGGCTGCAGCCGTCTCGATGCAGATGCCTGAAAAGCGCCCTTGGCCCGGCGTGGTATTGACATAGGCGGGGTCAAGGCCGGCGATCTCGCAGAAGCGTTGATAGTCGAGAATGCGGTTGACGATCAGTCCATCGATATGCGTGAACTTGAGACCTGCGTCTGCGATCGCCTGTTTCAGAGCCAGCACGCCGAGGTCGTAAGCATCGTATTCTGGCATGTTGCCATAGCGCGTGTGCCCCACCCCAACGACCGCAACCGACGCTCGGTCAACCATTGCTCCTCCCTATCGTCCGGCGATTTCGCATACTAAGCGTCGTTTCTCACGAACGAGCGTACCATGCGGACGCTTTGCGCGTTGTGCGCCGTAACCAAACGTTCTTGGTAGCGTCCGCCTCGTTGCACTAGAATTTTTCCAACCAAGGTCGCATTTCCATTTCCGACGTCCATGCGCTGCGAGGCTGACTCAACACGCTCCAGTAGTTCGCGGCGATCGCGCCCGGATCAAGCAATGAGTCTGGCTTGTCCGGCGGCTCGGTCCGCACGGCGCTCCGAATGCCCCCGTCAATCACGAAATGCGCGACATGGATGCCATGCGGCGACAATTCGCGGGCCATGCTCTGAGCAAGACCGCGCAACGCGAATTTTCCCATCGCAAAAGCTGCCGACTGGGGATAGCCCTTCACACTCGCCGATGCACCGGTGAAAAGAATGGCGCCGTGTTTATTAGGAAGCATGCGGCGGGACGCCTGTTGTGCAACAAGAAAACCCCCGAAGGCGCTAACAGCCATGGCTCTTGCAACATCAGCGGGGATCAGGTCCACAAACGCGCCACGCACGCGCGCGCTCGCATTGTAAACAACAACGTCCGGCACGCCGCAGTCCCGCTCCACTTCGGTAAATAGCCTCGTTACGTCATTCGGATCGGTCGCATCACAGGAATAAGCTGCGGCACCCGTTTCTTTGCAAAGCGCGGCAAGCTTGTCAGTCTGACGAGCTGCTAACGCGACCCGGATGCCTTTGCTTACGAAAAGCCTCGTTAAAGCGGCGCTCAGCCCGACGCCGGCCCCGACGATCAACGCTGTCTTGTAAGTAATCGTGTCCATAACATTCTCCTTAAGTACGTGTAATCTATTCCTGTTTGTCTGAAGGCGGCAAAGGGGGCGCGATGGACGACATTCTCGAAATTAAAGCTCTCATCAAGCGTCAATTCACTTCGTTGAGCTGGCCAAATGGAGGCACCGGCAACTGGCAAGCTTTTAGCAATGACTTCTTGGATGACGCTGTACTTTATCCGGCAGCGCGGCCAGTTCATCCTCAAAGCGTTTCCGCATTTCTCACACGAATGAAGGGCATCGCTGGCAAGGAGTTGCAATCGCTCGACGAAGCCGTGTTGGGCACCAATGTTACTGTATTTGGCAACATCGCAGTTGCGATTGCGGTTTGTGCAATGAAAGAAAATGGTACGACCGAAAACCGCACCGTCGAAATGTTATTGCTTGTGAAAGATCAGGGGAGCTGGCGCATTGCTGCGCAGGCATGGGACCGAGCAAGTGAAACCAATCCGGTTCCAGCACAATTTTTGACAAGCTAGGCAATCGCAATTAGCAACCGACCGCGAATGTCCGGTCGGTTATTACAATTTACTCTGCGCACATGCCCGCTTTCAGGGCAACGCGGACATCGTTTGAGAAAAGCGGACATAAGAAAATGTCCGCTAATGACCCAACGCGAACACGAACCCTGAAAAATCGAGACCGAGCGAACTAGGCCTCAGGCACCCGAAGTGCATTTTCGAAGGTGCACTGGAGTGGATGTTTATGTTTACGGGCAAACGCGACTACCTCGGCAACCTTTTTCTTCGCCAGTTCGTAAGGATAGCAACCGCACTCCGCGGTTCCTTGGTGATGGATGAGAAGCATTCTCTGTTTGGCCGTGTCATGATCCATGTCGAAGAAGACTTCCAGGACGTGGACCACGAAGTCCATCGGAGTTTTGTCATCATTTAGCAATGACACGCTGTAGAGGGAGGTTTCGAGACCCGGCATCGCGACTTCTCCTCGCTCTTAGCTAGGACTACAGCCCCAGGAGCAAAAGGGGTGCGAAATCTTGTCGTCCGCTTTATCCAACGATGAGCGTGTGAAATGTCTTCGGATTTTTGCCGATGGCAACGGCGAAAAACGTCGTTCTCCGTAGTTACAATTTCTGTGAGAGCCCGACGAAAAAGCCGCGGCGCATACCGAATTGTGGAGCGAACACCCCAATTCCCGATCCGTTCCTGATCTCGTAGATGGTGTCGAAGACGTTCACGACAGTGAATCGCGCGGTGACCGGCTTTAGATCGGGCGACACCTTGAACTCGCGCGAAAGCCCGAGATTGACGGTGGCGTAGGGCGCAACGTGTTCGGTGTTGGCGAATCCGCTGCGCAGACCGCTGCCGTAGACCATGTCTGCGCTGAACCTAGTGCCCTGCCAAAGATAGGATGCGCCGGCTGAGGCGGTCCACGTCTGAGCATGGTCGGTATAGATGAAGTTGTTGGCGATGTAGGCAAGTTCGTCGAGCCCGAACAGATATTGGTTTGATACTATGTTTTTCGCCTGCTGACGCGCCCAAGCGAGATTGCCATAGGCGCTAAAGTTGCCGTCCTTGTAGGAGGCGGTCAACTCGACACCGGTGTTTTTGCCGGTTTCGTAGTTGAAACCATTCAGGATTAACGCCGCGCCGAATTGCCCGTCATCCAGCAGGTCCTTCGCGATTTTGTAGTAGGCGTCGATACCAACCTGAAGGTTAGGCGTGATCCTTTGCACTATTCCGACGTCGAAGTAGTGCGAACGTTCCGGCAAGACCGGGCTCTGCTGGAAGGTTTCCGGTTGTGCCGTAGTATTGGCGAACGGAGCGATGTTGGCAGGCGCGGCGATCGCCTGTGGCGGCGGCGTGAAGTAGCGCGCATAGCCAGCGTGCAGTGTCGTTCCGTCGAGCGGCTTATACACCACATTGAAGCGCGGACTAAGCTGGTTGGCGTTGATGAATTGCCACATCTGATCGAAACGGAGACCGACATTCAGCGTGAGCTTGTCGTTTATCCGCCACTCGTCCTGGACGTAGAGGCCGGCAATCCATCCGAGCTTCGAAAGGTTGTCATTCACGGCAAACGGCGCATCGACGGGGGTGCCGTCTGAGTCGAGCGGGAGCACGGTCGAGTCATTGCTATTCAGCGTGCTTTCGCCGGTGATCGTAAAGCCCGCCCGTAGAGTATGCGCGTCGTTGAGCTTGTAGGCGCCGTCGCCCTGCAGGCCGTTGGCGAAGCTGCGGCGGTAGACGTCGGACGCAATGCCATTGAAAACCAGATCGCCGATCGTGTCGGGAATGAAATGAAGCGTGCTGTAACGAGAAAAAGCCGCTAACTGCAGATCCAAGCCGCCGACCGATTTCTGCAATGCGACCACACCAAAGGTGTTTTGTTCCGCTTGGTTCTCGTTGAGATTGGCCGAATTGAAATCGCTGACCCCAAATGCTGTGAACTGTGGCGTTTGCCCCGGATTGTTCGGAATTTGAAAGTGGCCGGTGAAGTTCCCGAAGATCGTTGCGAGGCGCGTCTGAGCGTCGAGTATGGTCGACGTGTAGCTGAAGAAATTGCCCTGGTAGGTCCGGTCGTGGATCGCGTTGTGGCTGTCGGTCGGATTTTGGATGCCGAGATTGTTGGTGAGGCCTTGGCCCGTGACAAAGTACTCGGTGTTGCCCGTGCGCCCGCCGTATTCAAAGCTCGGACTTACCCACCCGAAGCTGCCGCCGTAGATGCCGACGCTGCCGCCCTGTTGCAGCGAATTACCGCTCGGGGTCTGGATGTCGATGATGCCGGCGGTGCGCAGGCCAAATTGCGCAGGCAGCGCACCGGTAATCAACGCGAGACTGCCGACAAAATTGGTGCCAAGAACACGGCCGAAGCCAGAAATACCATCGGGGAGTGTGATGCCATTGATGCGGTACTGCACGTTGGCATGTTCATTGCGTACGTGGATGTCGCCATTAACGGTGCTATCTTGCGAAACACCGGGAGTCTGCAGCAATACGGAGTTGAGTGGGGTATTGATCCCGCCTGGTAAGGTTTCGATAAACGCTCGGTTCATGTCGAAGGTGCTGGCACCGAAACGCGGTGAAAGACTGTCGCGCGCAATATCGAATTTAGTGTTCTGGGCAGCGAGAGTAGCGTTGCTATCGGTTTGGGGCGACGGGGCAGTAACAGTCGTGGGAGTAGTGGGTCGCTGGCGCGGTGGCGCCGAGCGCTGGCTTTCTACGACGATTTCCGGCAACACGGTCTGCGCTTGCGCCTCGCTGACGACGAATGGGATAAGGCTCGAGCTGGCGAGCAGCAGCCCGCGTATAAATCGCGATGGCATGACTGAAGAATCCTCCACACCTCACGGGACATCGGGATGTGGCGCATCCTCAAGAGGACAAGCCACATTGCGGGTAGATCACCGACGTCAGGCGCGGGGTGGAGCGCGGGCTTGGTAATAGGATTTAAGAGCGAAAACGACTCGCGCCGATTGAACGTCGGCAGGCCATTCCCACTCATAAGCGACGGGGAGGCTGAGTGACGCAACGACCGGCAACAATGAGGTTGCGCTGAGGCTCAGCGCTATGCAGACGCCGCACACATCGTTCGCATCGTCTCGATGTTGTGGCGGTTGCGTGTCGCCGCCATTTGCGGACTGTGCATGAGATGCGGTGGCTTTCGAAGCGGCAAGTCGGAGGTTTTCGGCGTGGACATGACCGAACGATAGGACGAGTTGTAATCCAAGCGCGAAGAGCGCCAGACACCCACCCAATCGCCGATTCATACGAATCCAACGCATCGATGTCTGACCAATATGTTATAATGTAACATTAGACGCGGCGCCCCGAGTGTCAATTGATTAGTGGATGCCCTTTGAGACAGCGCGCTTGTTTGCGCCGTATGTACGGCGCCTTGACAAGAACATTTTGTTGCTGTGGGTGGAACTGCGTTTGCGCGGGCGTGGTTAGCTGCCGTGCCTTTTAGGGTAATATCCAGCCCTGATAGGCCAAATACACGCCCGCCCCAGCGTTACAGAGCGACAGGGCCAGCAGCATGATGTTGACGACTATAGTCATGGTTCCCCTCAATCGTCCGGAAAGATCGACTGACGCAAGAGCAACCCAAGAACAGGGGCAATAATGAGGCGGTCCGCCCTAAGCGCGTGACCAGACAGCTAAGCCTTAGCCTGCTTTTCCAAAGCTTCCTTCCGCTCCGCATCAGTCTTCGGCTCGCCGTCTGCTCGAACAGGATGACGTCGCGCATGTACTCCGCGACCAACTTCAAGGTACTCACCTCCCAGAACGAGCATCATAGTCCTTTACGTCCGCCAATGGAATTAGGGCTCTGCTACTAACTCCACCGGAAAGTTATGCATTTCTGTTGGCAGCGCGACATAAAGACCGTCAACCATCACGTGATTATGGAAGGCGGCTTTCGTCGCCGGAGCAGCAATCGCGACACTCAGGACGCCAGCAAGAACTATGGCCACATAGAGTGCTTGTCGCATGACCGACTCCAATGCAGAGTCCCCGACACCAAATCCTGCGCTCAGTCGGGCAAGCGCTGCATGAACTGGCTCACACAGAACGATATTTCTCTGCCTGATGTTCGCCAGCGCGGGGAAGGTGTCCATGCCCGCTCTGACAGCTTAGGACGCGTGCTTAAATTGCGTCTCTTGGGTAACATCGCGGAGACAGTCTAGCTGCCTCTCTATTTCAGCCAGTTGCAAATAATGATCTGCCATAGTGTTGAAGTGATACCGCGCCGTCTCATCGGAAGCATAGAGCGCTCTGGCTTGAAATTCCGCAGCTCTCGTACGGTACTCGTCCCTCATAGACATTTGCGAAAACTCCTAACACACGCGCACGGTGGCTAGGCTGAATGCAACTCCTTAACAAATCGTTGCTCGCAGCGATGTCTCTCGCGATAGCTTTGGGGGGTAAAGCGGACAAAACTCATCGCGGCGCATCGCTCACATCGCGAGAGCCGCTATCTCGGTTTGTATGTAGGAAAGGTGCACTCGATGAAAGCACCATCAAGACGAGAACCTTCAAAGGTTGCCAAGCTTGAGGAATCTCAGCTGCTGTGCGCCACACATTTCTGCTTCTGACCCAAGCGGACATAGCGCTAGCAGTAACGAATGTCCGCTTTTGGTGAGCTGCAGACATCCTTGCTGGAGATAGCACGCTGACGTCATTGAGCGTGCTAATGACCAATCGATTGCCGACTCAAGTTCTCCAAAAGCCCGCGCATTGCGTCGAGTTGTGCGCCGAAGCCCGCCCAGTCGCCGGATTTCAATCGTTCGACTGCTTGATTGAAATGATCAAGGGCCTCGCGCGCCTGTTCAGCTGAAGGGGCCGACAGCGGCTTGCGCATTGAGGCACTTGGGGCGGCGCCGCTCTCGAAGAGCGCCGATAATGCCTCGGCAAGCGTCTCCCTCATGACTACACGATCGCCATAGGCTGCTATCACACGCTTGAGTTCCGGCAATTGCCCCTCCGCCGCCCGCAAATAAAGTGGCGATACATAAAGAATCGAGTTTTCGATTGGAATCACAAGCAAGTTCCCGCGGATCACCCGCGAACCCATTTGGTTCCACAACGTGAGTTGTTGGGAGATTTCGGTATTCTGATTGATCAGCGCTTCAATCTGGAACGGACCGTAGACGAGCTTATCTTTTGGAAACTCATAGACAATCAACTTGCCGTAGTCGGGTGGATCGCAGCGTGCAGCTAGCCATGCGATCATGTTGTCGCGGCGGCTCGGCACCATCGGCAGCATGAGGAAGAACTCAGCCTGCGCCTCCCCCGGCAGCCGCATTACAATGTAATAAGGGGCCATCAGGGTCGTACCGCCGTCGGCGGGCTCACGTGGGGATTGCCAAAGATCCTCGCGGTTATAAAAAACGTCAGCCGCCTCCATATGGTAGGCTTGATAGATCTGCGCCTGAATTCGGAAGAGGTCCTCGGGATAGCGGATGTGCGTCTGCAAGTCCGGCGGCATAGCTGCGAATGGCTTGAACAGGCTTGGGAAAATTCGCTGGTACGTCCTGGCAATCGGGTCAGCGGCGTCGATGAGATAAAAGTCGACAGTCCCGTTGTAGGCATCAATGACGATCTTCACCGAATTGCGAATGTAGTTCAGACCGAGCTTTTGCACCGGCTGTGCGTAAGGAAAATAGTCGCTCGTCGTATAGGCGTCCTGTATCCAGTACAGCTTGCCTCCGCTAATCACCAGATAAGGATCGTGGTCGAGGCGGAGGAATGGGGTAATCGTGCGCACCCGTTCCTGGATGTCACGGCGGATCATGATGCGACTATCGTCAGTGATGTAGCTCGAAAGCAGCAGGTTTATGTCACCGAAGTGCCAAGCAAAGAGGTTTTTCCGAACGATCCCACCGATAGGAACACCGCCCGTGCCGTCATAAGCCGCGTAGATATTGTCTTTGCCCTTCGGATAGTCGAACTCGGGCGTGCTTCCTCTGACGATGACGTAACTATTGGTTTCTTCCCCGTAATAGATGCGCGGCTCGCGAATCTCAGGACCACCAGTCGAAACCGGCGGAATATCGCGCAGATAAAACACTGGTAGTCCATCCGCCGTCTTACGGGTAACTGGGGCCATCACCACACCGTTGCCGTGAGTGAAAAGTACACGGGTGTTTACCCATGTTTGTGCGTTTGGCGGCAGCAATGAAGATTTAAGCTCGCGGGCCGAGAGCATCACGCTTTGGTACGCACCGTCGAGCCAATAGCGGTCGATGTCTACGTCATGGAATTTATAATAAGTGCGGATTTCTTGCAGTTGCATGTAGGCATCCATCAGCGGGTGCCAATCCCACAGCCGTATGTTGTCGATGGTTGCTTTGTTGGCCTCGATTGTTTTGAGCGTGAGGTCCTGCTCGGCCGGGAAAGGCTTCGCCGTGATCTGATGGAGATTGTAGGCCTGCTGGGTCAGCGCGATGTTGCGTTGGATGTAGGGCCTCTCCAGTTCCAGTTCATTCGGTTTGACGAATACGCGCTTGAATAATCCTGGAATTACGGCCGACAGCATGAAGGAGCCACCGAAAACGAGCACTGCCGCTGCTATCGGAATTCGGTAGGTACGTGCCCTGACATTCACCCACGTGGCGAATGTTGCAACGATCGAAAGCCCAACCAGCAGCCAGAGAACGGGCAGCACCACATAGATGTCGGTGTAGCTCGCGCCGACCACCACCCCGTTGTCGCCATAGAGCAGCAGATAGCGGTCGAGACCGTAGGACCACGCCTTCACTGCAAATAATAGGCCGAGCAGCACAGAGCCGTGTGCGATTGCTGTCGGCGACATCGACCAGCGCTGAACTGTATACACGATGCCGCCGTGCACCCAATAAATCGCTCCAGCAAAAACCGCGCTCAAAAAGAGTGTGAGAAGCATCCAATTCTTGATGGCGATATAAGCGGGCAATGCAAACAGGTAAAAGCTGATATCCTTGTTGTAGAGTGGGTCGCTCGCTCCATAGGGCGCCTGATAGAGGAACTGGAGGAAGACGCGCCATTTGTCGACCTCTCCCCAGGCAACAAGCGCGGCGAGGACACAGGCACCAAAGATGATTACGCCAGGCCACGGCAGTTTATAGCGCGTGAATTCCAAAACCTCGGGCAAGGTCGAAACGCCCGTGGGTCTAGACTCAAACTCGGTGGGGTGCTGCGTCCACTCAGACTGGGCGAAGCGGAACGCAAGCGATCCATTCACCAAAAGAATTATCGCGGTCGTGATGAAGACGGCGATGAATATTTCGGCTTCAGCCACGATGATCGTGCGGAAAATGCTAAGATAGCCGATTGCGGAAAACCAAAGCCAATCAACCAACAAGCCAGCGGTAGAGCTCAGCAGAACAAAGCAAATCCAAAAGATAATGACGGCAACGAGGAGCACGCGTAGCGCGCTTTGCCACGGCCCACGCCCTCGGGGTCCGGGAATTTGCATCGTCATAGTTTAATGATAGCAGAAGCGATCTACGCTCATTGCCCTATTAGTGGCTTGGATTCCTGATCGTCGCTGCTCGTGGCCGTCGACGTGGCGAATTAGGGAGCGTGATGTCCGCTATTGGCCCAAAGCGGACACTACGGGATCTCCGACGGCCGCCCCCTTCTGAGCACGCATGGGAGTTGCTAGGCTCATCTGCAGGTTAGGGGGACCTATGAGCCATAAGCGGACATCGCAACTGGGATGGACACCTATGGGCGCGTTGTCAAAGTCGAGAGCTGATCCGTGTCGTACCGATCTCGAAGGTCAGCAAGCGCCTTGGGGTCCGGCGCACCTTGCGCTGCAAGTCTGGCGAGCTCTTCGAAATAATGCTCGTGACCGGGCGGAGAGACGGTCATCAGCACGCGAGCCAGCTTCTCACTGACATTCGAAATGTTGTGCGGTACTCCCGGCGGGATGAACAGATAGGTTCCCGGCGTTGCGTGGACTGTCCTCTCACCGACATGCCACTCGCACTCGCCCTCGAGCACGTAAAACGTCTCCTCCTGCACCCGGTGAACATGACGTCCGGTGGCGAACCCCGCCGGAATCGTCCAGTCGAACATGCTCGTGTGCCTGGTATTGTCGCCGGTGATGAGGAAGACCATGGGGTGACCACGGAGGCTGACCCCCTTCTTTTCGTCGGGCATGCGAATGACGGCGTCGGGGCTCATGTGATCCTCCGTTGATCAATTTCTGATTGCTGCAAGCGCCTGCGCAACATCGGCCGTCCGTGCCGGGAAGTCGTGAATCCGTTCCCAAAAATCTGCTAAAAAAGTCTAATGACAGCCGGAGGGCAGCTGTATCAATTCGGCGAGTTCCGCCTCGACCCGGCGGCGGGCATTCTGTACCGCGGGAGCGAGCCGACCATGCTTGGGCAACGCGCCGTCGCCCTGCTGCACCGGTTGCTCGAAAATGCCGGTACACCTGTGTCCAAAGACGCGCTGGTCGAGGCCGGCTGGGGCGGACTTGCGGTTGCCGATAACAATCTGACGGTTCAGATCGCAGCCTTGCGCCGGGTGCTAGCGGAGGCAGCGGATGTCGAACGCTGGATCGAAACGCTGCCGCGGCGCGGGTATCGGTATGTCGGGCCGGCCGTTAGCACCAACGTTCCTAATGTGTCGGCTGTCGCGCGTGCCGCGTCAGCACCAGCACTGCCCGAAAAACCTTCCATCGCCGTTCTGCCGTTCTCAAACCTCAGCGGGGACCCGGAGCAGCAGTACTTCGCCGATGGGATGGTGGACGACATCATTAACGGTCTGGCACGCATAAAGTGGCTTTTCGTTATCGCACGAAACTCGACCTTCACCTACAAGGGCCGCGCCGTGGACGTGAAGCAGATCAGCCGCGAGCTTGGTGTGCGGTATGTCCTCGAAGGCAGCGTGCGGAAGGCCGGCGACGACGTGCGCGTGATCGTTCAATTGATCGACGCTTCGACCGGAGCGAACGTGTGGGCCGAGCGCTACGACCGCAGGTCCAACGACATTTTCGCCCTTCAGGATGACATCGCGCTGTCGGCTGTTGGCGCGATCGCCCCGAGCGTGCGTAAAGCAGAAATCGAACGTGTTCGGCGGAAACGACCTGACAGTCTCGATGCCTACGATCTCGTCTTGCGGGCGCAACCTGATGTCGATTCAGGTATGCCGGCGCAAGTGACGAAGGCGCTGGCACTTCTCGACCGCTCGATTGTGCTCGAGCCGACGTATGCGCTTGCGCATGGTAATGCCGCGATGTGCCACCATTGCTTGTTCCTTCGCGCCGGCCTGCAGGAGATCAACCGTGCTGCTTCAATCCGGCACGCCCGGTCGGCCATTGCCTATGGACAAGACGATGCGCTCGCTCTGACATGGGCCGGGTTTTCCATCGGCATGGATGAGCACGATCGCGCGGCTGCATTCACGACGTTGGAAGCCGCCCTCGGCATCAGCCCGTCATCGGCGCTGACCTACATTCTCGGCAGCGTGATTCTCGGATGGGGCGGCGAAGCCGAGCGCGCGATCGAATGGAGCGAGCGGGGTATGCGACTAAGCCCGTTTGATTCTTGGTTGTGGGCCGCGTTTGACGCGCGAGCGATGAGTCATTTGTTGCGCGGCCGCTACGAGGAAGCCTGTCGTGCGGCCTACAAATCCGTTCAAGCAAATCCGGCTCACAGCATCACTTACGTGCAATTGGCCGCCGCCCTGGCCAAACTTGGCCGGTTAGACGAAGCGAGAGCAGCCGCCACCCGAGTGCTGGAGCTTCAGCCAGGCTTTCGCTATAGCCGCCAGTTTGCGGGCGTGAATTGTGCTCCGGCGCTTGCGGAAGTCCTCGGTGACGCGTTGCGTGCCGCCGGGCTGCCAGAGTAGCGCGGCGTGCGGGACGTGCCAAAGCGAAGAGTCATGTCCGCTTTACCTCCCGAAAGCGGACATTCGTCGGCCCCGAAGCCTCAACACCAAAGATTTTTCTAGTGCCAGTTCGGTGTAGCGGCGCTAGGGGACGCCGCCCTTCAACGAAAAGTGACCCGTCTAAAGGAAAAGTCACGATTTTCTTCAAGCTTGCCGCGGGCCAAATGGCTAATTCGCGCCAGCTTTCCTCCACGCGTGCGGCAGATGTCCTGTCGCCTGCGTTTTTCCAAGCTTTCTCGCTTTGTAAGGACCGTCACAGTCAATTGCGTCGCTGCTGGAAACAGGAAAAGGAAAAACCGGATGGTTGCTGCTACTGATGGGGTTGCTCGGAAGTTTGCCGCCTATGTTGATGAACCAGTGCTGGCCGCCGAACCGCGGAAGGGTTTTTTCGTTCGCTTCATGGGAGCACTCAGGGAGACGCGACGCCGTCAAGCTCGCCGCGAGATTGCAAAACGCGCTCACCTATTAGACGATTCTTGGCGGCAACTTGATTTGTAAAACAACTAGAGCCTGGGCCAAGTGCCGTACTTTGTCGGCACGTAAGTTGGCCGCATAGCTCGCGAGCACCAAATCCCAGAAGTGAACTAGTTGTACCGGATGTTAGGCCGGAGGTAATCGTGCAAGCAGCAATCGTCATCGACATCGCGTTCGTTGTAGCAGTTTTTCTCTTCGTATCTTTGATACGACCTGACATCCATATAGAGGGGGGCCGATCGCTGCTCGAGTTTCGCGACCCGTTATCGCTCGCGCCCAAGACAGAAAATGTCAGTGCCGATGAAAATCGGGAAGCCAGCCTATGGCAATGTGTCCCCCATCAAGAGGCGCGCGGCGGGACAGATTAAATAATTCGCCAGAGCTGCTTGCGCGAGAAATCTATCAAAAGGCCGCCCGTGCCACCTTTAAGCCCGCAGGTGTGCTTTAGGTCAGAAGTGGATAGGTGCGGTGCAAGCGTCCACGTTCGCTCTGACCATTAATGGCGAGCCGACCGGTAGGTCACAAAGCCGCCCACAGAGTTTTTGTATCGCCAACGGAGGTAAATATGAGGACAACACGGGTCATTGTGTTTTCGATAGTCACAGGCATTGCCTTAGGCGCCGGCTTGGTCGAGGCCCTTCATGCACAGGGCAAGCCGCAAGCCTATGTCGTTGGCGAGATCAACGTCATTGACCCGGAGGGCTTCGCGAAAGAATTTAGCCCGTTGGCACGCAAAGCACTTGCAGAGGCGCCTGGCTACCGCGCGCTCGTGCTCGGCGGGAAAACGGTCGCAATCGAAGGAGCAGCGCCAAAAACGCGCGTCGTCATCAACGTATTCGATACTCTCGATGCGGCAGTGCAAGCCTATGATTCTCCTGACTTCAAAGCCGCGAAGAAAATCGGAGACAAATACGCGACCTTCCATACCTATGCCGTCGAAGGCCGATAGCGGGTTAATTCCGCTTTAGGTCAGAAGCGGACTCATGCAGTGCAGCAAGGCATGTCCGCTTTGCCCCCGAAAGCGGCCACGTGCAGTGCACTAGCTCATGTCCGCTAAGGGCCAATAGCGGACATTCAGCCGGGTTTGCGTGATGAGAAACATGCCACCGGAGTGACGGGTGAGCATTATCACTCCGGTGGCAGTTGCGGCCGTGCGCTTCGAGCGCAAAGAGTGCCGGGAAACCTTCTAAAGTTTTCGTTTTGTGTTAAGGGGGAAAATAGAAATCGATCACTAGCCCTTCGTTGCGTTCTGCATTTACGGCAAACCGCAAGAAAGAAGCGGCCAAGCTCTCAAACTTGGCTCGCGTCTCAGCATTCTTCTTTGCTTGGGCGAGAAGCTCCAGTGTCTTTTCCCCTCATACCCTTAGCAACGATGCAGATTGTACCTCTTGCTGTCTAGGATGTACGCTTTGCCTAAAACGACTACTAATGACAAATATTTTGCGTAATTCTGCTGGAAGTGCAGTCACATTTGCCGAGCATCGATTTTGCAGCGACAAGATCGGCGGTCGCAAAGCCTTCCGTGAAACGAGAGTAGATCGCTCCTAAACTATCGCGAGCGCGCGCCGGTTCACCACGCTTCAAGAGTAGACGGGCCAATGACATCGTGGCGCGCAATTCCAATGACAGCGCTTTTTGCCGCTGCGCAATATCGATCGCCTGCCGGAACGCAACTTCGGCCTTTCCGATGTCAGCGTCGGTCGATGCCAATATCGCCTCTCCGCCAATCCGATAAAGCTCCGCCTGCCAATGGCGCTCGCCCTCCTTTTCAATCATCGCGAGCCCCATGGCGACCGCGGCTTGTGCGTCTTTGGGTAAGCCACTCCGGCAGTGAGCATCGGCGATCAGCGACATGATCCAAGGCTGGCCAGCTCCTCCGCGCATCGTGCGAAATTCGTTGATTGCTTGCTGGATGCGTATAATCCCTGCTTTTGCCTCACCGTTCGTGGCCGTGATGGCTCCGTCAAGCACGATGGCGCAGATGGCGAAGAATGCGACTCGGTGGCGTGCGGTGACCGCAAACAACTCTTGTAGAGCCACACGCGCGTCCGCGAGTTCGCCGCGACAGATTTTGACAACACAGTTCCAAAACAGTGCTAATGAAAGCGAAAGAGCGTTACCGCTACGGCGAGCGTCGTTCATTGCCTGCTGGATCCGTTCGGCCGCCTGATCCGGAAATCCAAGAACCCAAAGCGTCCAAGAGAGATGGGCATTACTGTTGACGACCGGGTCAACCTGCGAGGTGAAAATCTTTGCTTGCACCAGCGCTGGATCATAAAGGTCAATGGCCGCCTGCAATTCACGCCGCGCGATCTCGAATTCTCCAATCCAGAATGATGTCGATCCAAGCGCCCACCGACCCAGCATCAGGTCGCCAGTATCGTTTCGCTTCTGAGCGAGAGCGATTTCTTGCTCCGCCAGCTTGTAAGCGGTGCGCAATTCTCCCCGCGCATAATGGCAAACAAACAGTCCGCGCAGAGCATAATTCAACATCGCGTCGTCGCCGATCGCGATTGCCAATTCCTGTGCCCGAAGGAATGTTTGCTCGACTTCCTGCGAAGGAAGGCCTTTCAGTGTCCAATACGCCCAGCCAGCCAAGATGCGGAGTTCCAATTCTTGGCGTTTTCGGTCGGGAATGTCTGGAAGTGTAAATACAAGCTGTATGCCGCGCTGGGCATGCGAAAGCGATTCGGCATTTGAGGACATCTGTAACGCGCGGCGCGAGGCAATGCCCCAATATTTCAATGCTTCGCTCGTTGATCCAGCTTCGGTGTAATGATGTGCCAGAAGTTCGGCTCTTGCGTTTTTCCGTTCGAGCGCCAACGCGATTGCGAAGTGCAATTCGTGCCGATCGCGTATCAGTAGGCTTTCATAGGCCGCGTCCCTAACAAGCGCGTGCTTGAACATGAACCGTCTCTGTGTCCCAGCGCCGACGTCGTAAACTAGTCCCGCTTCGACCAACTGGCTGAGAGAGCGCTTGAGCGCCTCAGGCGTTAGACCAGATGTCTCGGCCAAGATGTCATAGGGAAATTCGCGACCCATGACGGCGGCAATCTGCGCCACGCGCTTTGCCGGTGCGAGTTGGTCGAGGCGCGCGGTCAGCGAATCGTGCAGCGTCGAAGGCAGTTGCGAGCGCGAAGTCAGTCCATGGACGCGCGTAAAATACCCGCTGTCCACGTCCACGCCGAGCACCATCTTGGTCAGTTCTTCAAGAAAGAGCGGAATGCCGTCTGCTTTTTCGATGACCTGCTCTATTAGAGCTGGAGATAAGTTCGCCTCACGGACGACGTCCGTGACCATAGCCTTGGCGTCCGCGCGATTGAGGCGATCAAGTGTGATCGACAGACGCGGCATGTTGTCGATCCGTGGAAACGAATAAGGCGGGCGAAAGCTTATGATCAACAGCGTCGACATCGAGCTAGTTTGATTGAGTATCATTTGCGCAAGCTGCAGCGAAGTCGGGTCGATCCATTGGGCGTCCTCCACGACAATAAAAAGTGGTTGCTTTTTTGCAACGGCCGTAAACCACCACAGCAGCGCTTCGAGCGTCCGCTGCCGCATTTCCAGGGAAGTGATCGTTGGAAGGTCGACAGGCAAGGACAGCAGCTTGGCAATCCAACAAAAATGTGGTTCGAAATCGTCGCCAGCCTGCGCGAGCCATTTTCGCAGCGCGACCAAACGCTGGTGCGTCGATTGCTCGGGCCGGAATTTCAATATCCGCACGAGTTGCTCAATTACGGGGTAAAGCGCAGTAGAGGCGTGATAGGGCGAACAGGAAAACTTGGCAACTTGTTGCCGTTCGCACAGCGAGTGCTGCGCATGATTGATCAGCCGCGACTTACCGATGCCGGCCTCTCCGGAAACTTCGACAATCTGGGCATCTCCCCGCTTGGCCTTCTCCCACATCACCTCAAGTTGCTTCAATTCGATATTTCTGCCGACAAATGCCGTTAGTTCCGGGCGTAGCGCATCGAACCGGCTGGCGATGGGCTTGATGCCATTTACCCGCCAAGCCGGTACCGGATTGGGAAATCCTTTGAGATTATGCAAGCCCAGGTCGATGAGGTCGAAAAAGCCTCCAGCAAGACGCTTCGCCAGAGATGAAATGACCACCGTGTTGGGTTCGGCCAAGCTTTGAAGCCGGGCAGCGAGATTGAGCGCGTCGCTCGCTATTGCTAACTCTCCAGGTCGCGCATCGATGGCCGCTACTCCGGTGGCAATTCCAATGCGCGCCTGCAGCCGTAAATTGTTGGGGAGAGAAAGGCGATCAATGGCGTCGATGACTTCAAGTGCCGCTCGTATGGCGCGTTCCGATTCATCGCCCCGCGATACTGAATATCCGAATATGACCAGCGTGCCATCACCACGGATTTCGCTGACATAGCCTTCGTGAGCAGCTACAACGTCGCTGCAGCAGTGTACAAATGTTTTAATGATGTCTTGATATTCTTCAGGGTCGAGCGTTACTGCCAACTTTGTCGAGTCGACGACATCGCAAAACAATGCGGTGATTTGCCTCCGCTCGCCATGCAAAGTTGGTGCGCCTGTGGAGTCGCCATCGTTCAGTGAAAGCTGTGACCCGCACTGGCTGCAGAATAGTGCGCCAAGCTGATTGGGTGCATGGCACTGAACACAGATCATGGGTCGCGACCTGGGCAAGTCCGACCAGCGCAGACCGCAATTTTGCGCGTACGAAGACGTCAACTGCCTCGCCGCGTTATCGAACTGGCTGGTGTCGCTACTATGGCCAATTATCGAAGTTACCAAAGGTGCTGAAAAGGGATTGCAAGGCCAAGAGCATATCCAAACTACACTTGGATACCTCGCTCACAGCACAGTGATAGCGCTGCATAGGGCCAACGCTGTGGACCACAAGCGCGGACATAGCGCCATTCATTCGATTAGTTCGTTGGCGCGCCCGAGCAGAGGCAGCGGAACTGTGAGGTTGAGAGCCTTAGCTGTTTTAAGGTTGATGATCATCTCAACTTTGGTGGACTGCTGGATCGGCAAATCAGATGCTTTCTCGCCGTTGAGTATCCGGCCCGCGTAAATCCCAGCCTGTCGATAGGAATCTGAGAGACTAGCGCCGTAACTCAACAGACCCCCAGCTTCAACAAATTCCCGATATTGGAAAATTGCCGGCATCCTATGACGAACGGACAAAGCACCAAGCTCTTTGCCCAAGCTATTGAATAGCGGATCATTCCCGACCACGAGTCCATCGCCGTGTCATCTGAACTAAAGTTTCAAATACGTTCGCAAGCTCCTCTTTTCTGCTCACGGCTATCGTGTGGAGTCGCAGTCCGAAAGCTCCTACGGCAGCCTGTATGGCTCTCGATAAGGTTTTAGCATTGGGATTGGTCGGGTTGACGAGCAAGCCAACCAAGACCGCCTTGGGAACCAAATCGCGCAACAGCTCAAGTCGCTTCGGCCCAAGTTCTTCATTGAGAATACGTCTGTCCAACGCCATCGCGGGTTCATGCATTTGTTGAGCCCCCACCGTAAAAATATTCAGTGGTTGCATGCCGGGTCAATTTCCGCTTTGGGTCAGAAGCGGACATTTGCAGCGCAACAAGGCATGTCCGCTTTGCCCCCAGTAGCGACCGCAAAAGCGGACATTCGTTAGTAGGATTGTGAGCGTCAGGCGGCGCGCTCGACCCGCGTGTCGATTTCGCTGCGCAGCATCCCAAAATCGATCGGCTTGGTGAAAAGCGCATCAGCGCCGCTCTCTAATGCCTTGCGCTTGGTCTCCGCATCGCCATAGGCG
>JBPYDR010000009.1:0-3340 GCA_051986235.1 Pseudolabrys sp. | reverse complement strand
ACGGCGTCTCTGCCGGCGGGCGCGTTGGCATATTGATGGCGCAAATGTTCCCTCAGGACTTTGACGGTATCGTCGTCGGCGCGCCTGCAATGTATTTCGACCGATTGCTTCCTGCTATGCTCTACCCGGCGTTATCTGCTAATATTATAAACAAAGCACAAATTTCAGACGCCAAACTAAAAGCAGTGACCGCGGCGGCAATCGCTGCATGCGATGGCCTCGATGGCGTGGAAGATGGCATCATCAATGATGAACGTCTTTGCCATTACAACGCCAAAGCCTTCGTTTGTAAAGGTAGCCCCAGCGATCCGCCGAACTGCCTAACTGCGACCGAAGCCTCGGCCGTCAATCAGACGTGGGAGGGACCCCATAATCGATTCAGGCGACTTTGGTTCGGTATACCGCGGGGAGCTTCGCTCGCGTCTTTGAAGGGGCCGCCTGTCACGCAAGCCATGGTTCGTCCCGGCATCAAGAGGGTCAGCGCGTTCCCAGCATTCTCGAATCAATACTTCACTTATTGGCTCTATCAGAATACAGCATTTGATTTTAGAAAGCTCAGCTTTGCACAGTATCTGCAAGATTTTCAGATTTCCGAGGAAGAGTACCATAACATTATAGGAACTTACGTTTCAAACCTCGGACCCTTCAAGAAACACGGTGGCAAGATCATCATGTATCATGGACTGTATGATGATCTGATCCCACCGGGCGGCAGCTACAGCTATTATGATCAGGTTTTAGCGGTTATGGGAGGGGAGAAAAACATGCAAGACTTCTTCCGATTCTATCCCGTGCCAGGAGCGTCGCACGGTGCACCAGAAGCTAATGTTAACTGGTTCAAACTTTTGACGGACTGGGTCGAACGAAACGTTCATCCGAAGCCCGTCGCACGTTACAACAGTGGTATAATGCGGCCGCTTTGCGCCTACCCTAAGGTGATAAAATATTCCGGCGGCAATACCAACGATACCTCAAGCTTCACTTGCGTTGAGCAAAATCCGGCTCTTGTGAAGGAAAATTTGACGTTACCCGAACCGAGCAAGGTGATTGCACCGCCGAAACCCATTCCGCTGCCCTTGCCCTAGAGACCGTCGCAATGTCCATGCGCAGTCCAACAGGCCTCTGCGGAATGGCGAGATGGCGACGGGAGGAGATGCATTTTGTCGCTGGAGGCCCGTTTCCCGGCGACCCTATCAATTCTCGACCGCACCGGACACGCTGCCGTTTGATGATCACCTTTGCCGCATGCCGTCGTACCGTTTTGCTCTTTTTGGTTTAAAATTCCGCACTGGGTGTGGCCGCGTCGCTCACGCGTCGTTCGGGGTTTGCAATTGGGCACCGATGCGGCGACGCGATGAGGCGATGAGGCGATGCGGGCTCGAGTTAGGACCGGGGGTATGACCTCACGCATCTCGTCCGGACGGTTGAAGGCGCTCAGGCGCCCCGGCTGGCGCAACGCGGCAGCGATGGCGGGAGTGTCAGCAGCCCCGGGAGACCCTCCCGCCAGCCTCCGCCGTTCAACGCTGATCTCTCCGGACTCAGTCCGGCTGCCCGAGTGTCAAGCGCAAATTTGACTTTGAATGCAGCCCTGATGACGTGATCCTTTTCCGTGAAAGAGACAACGCCGCCGAAGAACTCTCGTGCGACGTTAGAAGTTGTCACGTTGCGCCTAATGATGAGAAAATAGTTTTGTTCGTTTGGATGTCACTTCGATCTCCTAATTACTCGTCATCCACACGAAATCGGCCTTGCTGCTGCGAAGCCGCCCTCATGCGCGCTTGCCACGCGGTTGCTACAATCGTGTCGATGTCCGAGAGTCGCGGCTCAAATCCGATGAGGTCATGCGCGAGAGAGGCATCGGCGACAAGGACCGGAGGATCTCCGGGGCGGCGCTCCGCATGCACTACTGGAACCGTATGGCCGGTCACGCGTTCGACCGCGCTGATTGCATGGCGGATGGAGGTCGCCTTTCCCGTGCCGAGATTAAGTGTGAGCGAACGGTTGCTCGCCTTGAGATGGCGAAGCGCCGCAACGTGCGCGGAGGCAAGGTCGCTGACGTGGATGAAGTCGCGTTCGCACGTTCCGTCGGCCGTTGGATAGTCGGTTCCGAAGATATGTAGGGCGGCCCCACGACCGGTCGCCGCGTCGATGGCAAGCGGGATAAGATGAGTCTCTGGGTCGTGGCGCTCGACCAACTCCCCGTCCGGATCCGCGCCAGCGGCGTTGAAATAGCGCAACATGGCCACCTGCAACTGCTCCGCGGTGCGGACATCTTCGAGGATCTTCTCGCAGGCGAGCTTGGAGCGTCCGTAGGGATTGATGGGACGCTGTGGCGCATTCTCCGCAATAGGTAGACGATCGGGAATGCCATATGTTGCGCACGAACTCGAGAACACGATGGTACGTGTGCCGTGGCGCAGCATTGCCTCAAGAACGCTGACAAGGCCCGCGACGTTGACCCGGTAATAGGCGAGCGGCTGCGACATCGATTCTCCGACATAGGCCAGAGCGGCAAAATGGATGACGGCGACGGGGCTATGTTGCTTGAAGGCCGCGTCGAGCGCGACGCGGTCTAGAATATTGCCCCTAACGAGCGGACCCCAGCGCACGAAATCGGCATGGCCTCTTGAAAAGTCGTCAAATGCGACTGGTAGAAAGCCCTGCGCGGCGAGTGTTTTGCATGTGTGACTGCCGATAAAACCGGCACCTCCAGTGACGAGAACGGTTTCCATTTCAGCGCCCGCTAAAATTGAATGATCGCCGAAAGCATGGATTTTGTGTCAGGACCGTCAGAACGATCGACGACGATCGGCTTGGCAATCGAGCATCCGGTAAGACCATCGCATTGCGATAATAAAACTCGATAACGTCGTTCTCCTGCCAAACGTGAATTAACTTCGCTGTCGTTTCTTCGTGGTAGGCAAAACTCCGATCGTAAAAACCTCTTGATCCAATTGGAGCGGGGTTGGCAATTCACGTGATCAATGCCGCCTTGACCCGGAACTGCGGTGCTAAGGATCGAAACACGTTCATGGAGGTACTACCTCACATCTGCCACTCAGGCCAGTCCTTAGCCGCTTTGCAGCCGCAAAGCTCAAGCAGGCCGTCGAGTTCATCGAGCTTGGCTTCGAACTCTGCCTCATTGCGGTGCGGACAGATGAGCACGGCGTACTTGATCCCGAAGGCGTTGAGGTAGGTGCGCTGCACTGTAGCGGTGACCGCGCGCGTAGACCGAGCCCTGCGATACAAGCGCGTCGCGAATTTCATACAATGTTGTCGGCGGAAGCTTCCGCTCGCAGCAGAGCGCATCGCTGACGATTTCCTCGCGGGTTATGGGCGC
>JBPYDR010000008.1:0-39555 GCA_051986235.1 Pseudolabrys sp. | reverse complement strand
TTGGCGGAGGGAGTGGGATTCGAACCCACGTTACGGTTTCCCGTAAACACGCTTTCCAAGCGTGCGCCTTCAGCCACTCGGCCACCCCTCCGGATCGGGGCCTGATTGCAGGCCACATTCTTCCTATCTCTGGACTAAACCGCTCCGCGCGCTTTCGCGCTTCAAACCACCTTTCTTACAAGTGTCATCGAAAAACTGGCGACCTTAAGATTGCGGGCACTATAGCCACCGTCGGACGGTCGACAACCCGCCGCATTGACGGATCAGGCCCCTCTGATAAGCATAATTGTGTCCTGTTTTCAAAGATTGACCCCTCTGGGGATCGCTGCGCAACATAAGCTGTAATGCAGGATATTTCGGGGCAGGAATGCCCGAGCGCCAATGACGTCCTACCCGCACGCCAGTGACTCGAGCGCGTGACGCGTGCGAGTGCGATGATATTAGCGATTCTTGCGATGACCGGACCTGCAGGAGCTGAGATCGTTCGACCCTATGCCGCCGGCAGCCTGAAGGCCGCGTTGACCGACGTGAGCAAGGCCTACGAAAAGTCAACCGGCAGCAATCGTCGACTTGCCAGATAGTCTGGCCGTGGGAGCAGACTACGGCTTGACCGTGATAGATGAAGCGCCGTCTGCGGCGCATCGCTTCGCAGATTTCATCCTATCGTCGGACGGCCAGACGATTCTGGAAAAGCACGGCTTTACACCAGGACACTAATCAACAGTGGAGGCAGATCATGAAACTCAGTGCACGCAATCAACTCAAAGGCAAGATCGTCGACGTCAAGAAAAGCGCGACCACCGCCCACGTACGCATCGACATCGGCGGACAGACCCTCACCGCCTCAATCACCAATGAGTCAGCAGACGAATCGAAGCTCGAAAAAGGCGAGACAGCCTACGCAATCATCAAGGCCACCAGCGTCATGATTGGCGTGCATTGATCGGCCTGGTGCCGTGGCGGGACGTCGAACTAGCATAGGAATCAACCGCAGGAAGTTTCTGGCGGTCACGGCCGCTGTACTTGCACCGCGTGTCGCTGGCGCGGCGACGGTGAGCGATGCGACCGGTCGTGCCTTATCGGTGCCGGCGAAAGTTGACCGTGTCTTTCCCGCTGGGCCACCCGCAGCGATTCTTCTTTACACCCTTGCGCCGGACCTGCTCCTGGGCTGGCCGCGCGCCAACCGGCCGGAGGAGTGCGCTTACATGCTGGCTGAGGTGTGCACCCGGGCAGAAGTCGGACGTATCACCGGACGCGGCAACACCGCAAACCTCGAGAGCGTTATCGCGCTCAAGCCGGATCTCATCCTCGACGTCGGCTCAACGAGTGCGACGTTCGTGTCGCTTGCCGAAAGGGTGCAACAACAAACCAATATTCCCTATGCGCTTCTTGATGGGCGCTTTGATGCCGTTGCCGAAACCTACCGAAAGCTTGGAGAGCTGACAGGCCGACAAGCCGATGCGGAAAAGCTCGCCCGTTACGCGGAGGATGCAATCAAGAACACGATTGGCCGTGTCGCATCCATCGCCCCTTCGTTTCGGCCTCGCGTCTACTACGCGCGCGGGCCGCGCGGACTCGTCACCGGGCTTGGCGGCTCGATCAATGTCGAGACTATCGAAATGCTGGCCGAAAACGTTGCGGGCGGAAATCAGGGCGGCCTTGCCAATGTCTCGATCGAGCAAGTCCTTCTCTGGAATCCGGATGTCATCATCACCATCGATCAGGATTTCGCTGCAAGCGTTCGCAGGGATCCGGCGTGGACATCGGTCAAGGCGGTCCGCGACGGACGCGTGCACCTGTCGCCTAAAATGCCTTTCGGATGGGTGGATTTTCCACCCTCGGTGAATCGGCTTATCGGCTTGAGGTGGCTGGCAAAAATCTTGTACCCAGACAAATTTCCGGAGGATATCCGCGCGCAAACCCGGGACTTTTATGCGATGTTCTATCATCACACTCCGAGCGACGCGCAGATCGACCATGTGCTGGCCGGGAGAGATTAGTTGACTCGTTCCGCTCTGCCGGGCCTCGCGATCGCAACCGCCGTCCTGATCGCGGGATTGCTGCTGGCCTTCACAATCGGGCGTTATCCGGTATCGCTCGTCGAACTTGGCAATGTCCTGCTCGCCAAACTCAGCGGTCATCGTCCCGATGTCCCGAGCGCCGTCGAAGGCGTGATCCTGCAGGTCCGGGGGCCGCGCGTACTTGCCGCAGCGCTTGTCGGTGCGGCACTCGCGGTCGCCGGCACCGCGTTCCAGGGCCTTTTCCGCAATCCGCTCGTGTCGCCTGACATTCTGGGCGCGTCGTCGGGCGCAGCCCTCGGTGCCGTGATCGGCATTTTTCTTTCACTCGGTGTGCTTGCGATTCAGGCTTTTGCGTTTCTTGGCGGCCTCCTCGCCGTGGCCGCGGTGTACGTGATCGGATCGGCCGTGCGCTCGCGCGATCCGATCCTGGTCCTGGTATTGACTGGCGTAGTAGTCGGCGCGCTCCTTGGCGCCGGTGTCGGCTTGGTGAAATATCTTGCCGATCCGTACAACCAGTTGCCTGCCATGACCTTCTGGCTACTCGGCAGCCTGTCCGCGGCGAACGTGTCCGACCTCCTGCCCCTGTTCGGCCCGGTTGCGGTCGGCACTGCCGTGCTCGTTGCGCTTCGGTGGCGGATGAACGTCATGTCTCTGCCCGAAGAGGAAGCCCGTTCGCTCGGCATCGCAACTGGCCCGCTCCGAATTGCGATCGTGGCGGCCGCAACGCTGACCACGTCAGCCAGTGTGGCCACAGCCGGAATCATCGGATGGGTGGGGCTGGTGGTGCCGCATCTCGCACGATCCCTGGTCGGCCCTGATTTCGCGCGATTGCTGCCGACTGCCGCAATCCTGGGAGGGGGCTATCTGCTGGTCATCGACACTCTCGCCCGCACCGCGGCGCAGGTGGAGATTCCCCTCGGCATTCTGACGGCGGTGGTCGGAACGCCGTTCTTCATCTGGCTCCTCGCCAGCATGCAGAGGACCTGGTCGTGAATATCGAAGGCCACGATCTCGCCATCGGCTACCCTGATCGCACGATCGGACGCGGGCTCGATATCGCGCTCGCGACCGGTGAAGTGCTGGCGCTGCTCGGGCCAAATGGCGGCGGCAAGACCACCTTGCTCAAGACCCTGCTGGGGCTTCTCAAGCCAAAGTCCGGCGAAGTGCGACTTGGTGACAAGCCGCTTGGAAACTACTCGATCCGCGACCGGGCGCGCGTCATTGCCTACGTGCCGCAGGTGCATATTGGGACCTTTGCCTTTACGGTGGAAACCGTGGTGTTGATGGGCCGGACCGCGCACGGCACCTTGTTCAGCCGGCCGAGCACGCGCGACCGCGCAGTAGCACGAGCCATGCTCGATCGTTTCGGGATCGCGGCTATCGCCGATCGTCCCTACACCATGATTTCCGGCGGAGAACGGCAGCTGGTGTTGTTGGCCCGCGCGCTCGCGCAGGAGCCACAATTCGTGGCGCTCGATGAGCCGACCGCCAGCCTCGACTTCGGTAACCAGGGAAAGGTGATGAACGAGATTCGCGCACTGGCAAAATCCGGACACGGCGTGTTGTTCACCACCCACGATCCGAATCACGCGCTGCGTGTGGCGGACCGCGCTTTCCTGCTGCGTGACGGAACACGGATCGCCGATGGACCGGCCGCAGCGGTTTTAAATCGAGAACAATTGGAAGCGCTTTACCAGACGTCTGTCGAGCGGCTGACCGACCACACCAGTGGCTCGGTGGCTTTCCTGCCCGGTTGAAGAAGCGTCAGAACGCGGTGGATGCGACCGATGCTACGCGCGCTTCGCGTGACTGCTGCGGCGCGGTCAATGCGGCTTGGGCTTGTGCGCGCAAGGCGTCGAAATCGATGGCCTCGGCCTGCTGCTGCGACTCAGTAGGCGCCGGCAGTTGCGACCCGGCAAAGAGACAAACGCCCGCAACCGCAAGAGTCATCGCAACAAGACGAACACGCATCGACAAGCCTCCTGGCCTGCTTGGGCCGCGTTCAGCTTTGATTAAGTGCAGCAAGCCCTATTTGGCGGGCACAACCAGCGAATAGCGGGAATCGGCCACAAGACACTCCGCCAGCGGAAGGCCGAGTTCCTTGCGCACCAAGTTGGTGCCGAGCACCATTGACACGATCTTGTAGAAAGCATGCCGGCGGCTCATCCCCTCTCGGCCCATTCCGCAGTCGGACGAGAGTACCAACCGTTCCGCTGGAATGTGTTTGAGTGCGCGTCGAATGTGGTCTGCAATTTCTTCCGGCCTTTCGACCTGCAGGGAGTGATGATCAATGACGCCGATACAAATCTTCTTGTCGGTGAGGATCTTGCCAAAGGCCTCGAGGTCCATGCCACCGGCACTTGCGGATTCAAAGGTGATGACGTCGGCATCTACCTTGTTCAGCATCTCCAATGCGTTCTTGTAGCTTTGTACGTCCTTGAACATGCGTTGCTGCGAGGGATTGCCCCAGCATGTGTGGCACCACACTTCGGTTTTCGCGCGCAGACCTTTAACCGTGCGATTGAAGATGTCGAGGCTGAACGCAGGATTGATCACGTCGTCCACGATGTTGCGCACCGCCAGCAGATGAATTTGCGGCTCTTCGAACTGGATGACCTGGCAACCCGCATCGGCGAGATCATGTAGCTCCTCGTTCAGCGCATCGGTGATTGCAAGGATGCGGTCCTTCAATGACTTGTAGTGTCTGTCCTGCACGGCGAACGCTACGAGTTCCGGTCCGATCGTTCCGAACTTGACCGGCTTTTTGGTCATGCGCTGCGCGACCTTGAACATGGCGGCGTATTGCAGCTCGCCTCGCGTGACCGGGCCGCTGATGCCGGGCATGACGCGTGATTCAAGATAGTCATGAAGAATGTGCCCGGGCGGAAAACCCAGTCCGCCCTTGCCAGCCGGTGTGGGCTGCGGGTGATGATCGAACCCGCCCATATGCCGCGGCGGGTAATTAGTCCAGCTCTGGCCGCCGACATCTGAATCGAAATGCGCGTCGCCGTCGGTGACGATATCGAGGCCCGCCATCTCCTGTTCGTGCAGGTAGATCGAGACCGCATCGACATACTGTTCGCGGAATTGGTTGTTCACCATCGCGTCAAGAAAGCTGCGCGAACCAAGATTCTGGGTGTACCAGCTCGGCCGCGGCAGCGAGCCGGTGATCGTGGTCGGCAGCATGATATTTTTGGTGGCGCGAAGCATGACCGGCATCTCCCCGTGGCGCTTTTGTCGTTGGCCTTAGTCTATGTCCACAACACGCAGCTTGGAAACGATCTTCGTAATGTGATGTCGCAAGGGCATAGACAAAATGAGCACCGCTGCCCACTTTAGTTGGGCAGTTTTCATTTCGTGGCAAAATGTCTGCTATATTTGAGCGATGAGCAAAGACCGAGGCGACTACATCATCCGGCCCAACCCGCAGGACCCGCGGTTGACCGAACGCGTGACCGGCCTCGATCAGACGGGCGCGCGGATTGAGACGTCAGTAACCGTCGAGCGAGCCATGACGATTTTCCTCAACAGCCAGGAAATCGTCACGGCCATGACCATTGGCGATTATCCGGAATACCTGGCGATCGGCTACTTGCTCAACCAGCATATGTTGCTCCCCGACGACGTTGTCACCGGCGTCGACTATGACGAAGAGCTCTCGGTCGTGGTGGTGCGCACGAAGCGCAAGACCGATTATGAAAAGAAGCTGAAAAGGAAGGTTCAAACATCGGGATGCGCCCAGGGCACCGTGTTCGGCGACCTGATGGAAGCGCTCGAAAACGTGACGCTGCCCAAGGCCGAATTGCGCACGTCCTGGCTCTACGCGCTGACCAACAAGATCAACACCACGCCGTCACTTTATCTCGAGGCCGGTGCCATCCATGGATGCGTCCTGGCACGAGAGGACCAACCGCTGGTCTACATGGAAGACGTCGGCCGTCACAATGCGGTCGATAAGATTGCCGGCTGGATGTTCCGGGAACGTGTGTCCGCTTACGACAAGATTTTTTACACGACCGGGCGGCTGACATCGGAAATGGTGATCAAGACCGTCCGCATGGGCATCCCGATTTTGATTTCACGATCGGGCTTTACCGCATGGGGCGTAGAGCTCGCCCGTAAGGTCAACCTCACCTTGATCGGACGCGCGCGCGGCAAGCGCTTCGTTGCACTCGCCGGCGAAGACCGAATCGTGTTCGATCAGGACCTCGCCTATGTGGAAGAGGAAAGCGCCAAACATCGGCGCAAGGCTGCGGTCCACGATGACTAACCGTCCGCCCACCCTCGGTCTGGTGCTGGCGGGCGGCCTGGCCCGCCGCATGGGCGGCGGCGACAAGGCCCGCATCGAAATCGGTGGCGTGTCGATCCTCGACCGTGTGCTGGCAACGCTGTCGGCGCAATGCACCGGCATCATCATCAATGCCAATGGCGATCCGAAGCGGTTTGCCGACACCGGACTGACGGTGGTGCCTGACACCGTGCCGGATTTCGCGGGCCCGCTTGCCGGAATTCTCGCCGGGCTCGACTGGTTGGCGAAGCAGAAGAGCGGCGTTGAATGGATCCTCAGCGTCCCGGGTGATTGTCCGTTCCTGCCGGATGATTTGGTTGAACGTCTGCACGAATCGCGACGCAAGATGGGAGCGGGCGTGCCGCTGGCGTGCGCGCGCTCGGGGAAATGGCGTCACCCGGTGGTGGGTCTTTGGCCGCTGGCGCTGCGCGAGGATCTGCGCAAGGCGCTGGTCGATGAAGACCTGCGCAAGATCGAGACGTGGACCGCGCGGCATGGTGTCGCGATCGCCGACTGGCCGGACCAACCGATCGATCCCTTCTTCAATGTCAACACTCCGGAAGATGCCGCCTACGCTGAGCGCATCGCGTTGCAGCATACCTAGATTTTGCTTCTTGACCGCCCGGATGGTGGGTTCATATTTGCTGAGTTGAAAGCTATCGATCTGGACGAGGAGACATTTAAATGAAGAGCTTCATCATGGCTTGCATTGCCGCGATTGTTATCGCCGTCATCGGCGGTGTGGTGCTCAACAGCATCCAGGAACCTGTCGACAAAGCTTACACGACGAGCGGCGTGCGCCTCGGCGCCTAAGAGCCACCGTTAGCAAATCAGAGCTGCGTAGGAGAGGAAGCCAACGCGGGCACCCGGTTCAATTGTCGTCACATCCTCAGGAAATTCCAGCAGTCCGTCGGTTTCCGTCAGCGACGTGAGAATGCCGGCGCCATCCTGCGGGTGCTTGAGCGCTTCGATCTCACCATCCGACGCCCGTTTAAGCGCTACACGAACGTATTCGCGGCGATCTTTCTTTTTCTTGTATGCGAATGCCGCGCGCACCGGCAGCGGCACAAGTTTATCCGGTCGGGCGCCGGACAGCCGCCGCAACAATGGCTTCACGACCCGTACGAATGTAACGAAAACCGCGACCGGATTGCCGGGCAAGCCGACGAACGCGGCGCCTTGTCCTGATTGCGTTGGGATCACCCCAAGCGCCACCGGCCGGCCGGGCTTGATAGCGACACGCCAGAATACGAGCTTGCCGATGCGCTCGACCGCATCGCGTACGTAATCGGCCTCCCCGGTCGATACTCCCCCGGACGTAATAATGAGATCATGGCTGGCCGCCGCTTCGGTCAGCTTGGGTGACAGTTTTTCCGGATCGTCGGCAAGAATTCCGAGGTCCGTGACAATTGCGCCGAGGCGTTCAAGAAGTTCCGAGAGCAGGAAGCGATTGGAGTCGTAGATCGCCGCACCAGCGCGGACCGACCCGGGTTCGACGACTTCGTCGCCGGTCGAAAAAATTGCAACCGTAAGCCGGCGCCGTACCAGCAATTCAGTGAGTCCAAGCGCCGCTGCGAGCGCGATGTGCTGCGCTTCAAGCACTGTGCCCGACGGCAGCACGATGGCTCCGGCGAGCACATCCTCGCCGGCGAGACGGCGGTTCGCCCCAAGCGTCAATCCTTTCGGCACCGTCACCCAGTCGCCTTTGACGGTGACATCCTCCTGCATGAAAACCGTGTCCGCTCCCTTGGGCATGGCTGCGCCGGTGAAAATACGGATGGCCGTTTCGGGTTTGATCGCGAGATTTGCACGAGCACCCGCGGTCAGCCGTCCCGACACCGCGAGCATCGTTTCCTTGTCGGGCTGTAGATCGGCGTGCCGCACCGCGTAGCCATCGACGGCGGAATTGTCGAACGGTGGAAGGTCCACGGGCGCTTTGACATCCTGCGCGACAACGCGACCGCGCGCGCCGTGCAACGGCACGTGTTCGGTTTCAGCGACGGGCAAAATCCGCTCACGGATCAGCCGTTCCATGTCGTCGAGCCGCAGCAACTGGCCCGAGAATGCGAAACAGTCGTCCGTAAGCTGAGCCATCACCGGCTCCTTGCGGCGGCCGTCGCTCGCGCTGCTTCGACCGGCACGGCGCGTTCAAGCAGCAGATCAGCGACCGCCTCAATGTCGTTGAGATCGATGACGGGCACCTTTGCCTGCGGCAGCGCTACATCCGAGGCGATTGCCACGACATGCGGGTCTTCGGGATGGATCAGCGATTTGCCGTTCGCCGCCCGATGAATTTCAAGCTTAGGAAAGGCATCGCGCTTGAATCCCTCGACCAAGACCAGATCGACGGGCGACATCTTCGCGACCAGGGTGCGCAAATCCCACTCGGGCTCCTCGCGCAACTCGTGCAGAATGGCCCAGCGTTTTGCTGAGGAAATGATGACCTCTGTTGCACCGGCGGCGCGGTGAAAGAACGAATCCTTACCCGGCTGATCCAGATCGAATCCATGATGGGCGTGCTTGAGCGTCGAGACCTTGACCCCACGCGCGATAAGCCGCGGGATCAGTTTCGTGATCAGCGTGGTTTTGCCCGAACCGCTCCAGCCTGCGAGACCAATAATGCGCATGGCCCCTTATAGCAAAACGCCCGGCTTTGAAGCCGGGCGTTATGCGTAAGGTGAATGGCTTCGGCTTATTCGGCCGGCTGAGCCCGCGCGCCTTTCGGCGTTCGCCTGAGTTCCTCTTCCAGCCACAGCCGGTGGTGTTCTTTGGCCCAGTTGATGTCGACGCTGCCCTCGCCCATCGCCTCGAAGGCGCCTTCCATGCCGATGGTGCCGATGTAGATGTGCCCAAGCATCGCCGCGATGAACAACATCGCAACCACCGCATGGACAACCTGGGCGATCTGCATGCCCTCGATCCCGGTCGCATAGAACGGGAATAGCAGCAGATAACCGGTCGCCGCAGAGGTCCCGCCACCAAGCACGACGATCCAGTAGATCATCTTTTGGCCGGCGTTGAACCGATAGGCCGGCGGATGATCGTCTCCGACGATACCGCCGCCACGCTTGATCCATTCAGCGTCAACGCTGTTGGGAATATTGCCGCCGATCCACATCAGGAAGATCAGTACGACCCCAATGGTGAACGGAAAGCTCAGATAGTTGTGCGCGTACTTCGCCAATTCGGACCAGGTCGTGAATGCCTCGGGACCGATGAGCGGCAAAAGCAGCGGTTTGCCAAATGTGATGTTGAGGCCCGAGAGCGCCAGAAGGATGAAGCAGCTTGCCGTCATCCAATGAACGAAGCGCTCGAAACCATTGAAGCGTTCGATCCTGCGACCGGAACGGCCACTCTTAATCATCACCATGCCGCGCACGAGATAAAAAATCACGATTAGCGCAAGCATGCCGAGCACGGCGATGGCGCTGATCCAACGCAGGGTGACTTCGTGGAAATGGCGCCACTCACGTCCGGCGGGCTGTTCGAGTACGTACGACTTTACGTCAGGAATGGTGCCGCGCCCCTGAATTCTGTTCAATTCCTGAAGCAGCTGCTGCTCCTTCACCGACAAAGCGGTCGGATTGACCGGAGCGCCACCCTGCTGTGCGGACGCCGGCGCTGCCACGGCAATAAAAACCGCCAGTGCCAGGGCGCCAACAATGAAGCGGATTTTTTCAAAAGGCTTCGTCATGCCCATCCTCTCCTATTACTCCACGTTTCTTGTTGCCGGCCCGACGGCGCACGAACTCGTCGGCGCGCCGTCCGCATGATTGATCAGGTGGCAATCGTCTCGCGATAAGCCGTCTGCCACCCCCAGGCACCTGAGCCGTAACCGCGCTTTGCCACCCGCTCCTTGTAGATCTGCGCGATGACATCACCGTCGCCGGCGAGCAAGGATTTGGTCGAGCACATTTCCGCGCACAGCGGCAGCTTGCCTTCCGCCAGGCGGTTGGAGCCGTATTTTTCGAACTCCTCCTTGCTGAAGTCGGGTTCGGGGCCACCGGCGCAGTACGTGCACTTGTCCATCTTGCCGCGCGAACCGAAGTTGCCGACTTTTGGATACTGCGGAGCGCCGAACGGACAGGCATAGAAGCAGTAGCCGCAGCCAATGCACAGATCCTTGGAGTGCAGCACCACAGCGTCTGCGGTCGTGTAGAAGCAGTTCACGGGGCACACCGCCGCACAGGGTGCGTCAGTGCAGTGCATGCATGCCATGGAGATCGAGCGCTCTCCCGGCTTGCCGTCATTGATCGTGACGACGCGCCGACGGTTGATGCCCCACGGCACTTCGTGTTCGTTCTTACAGGCCGTGACGCAGGCGTTGCATTCAATGCAACGGTCGGCGTCACAGAGGAATTTCATTCGAGCCATGACATTTCCTCCTTACGCCGCCCTGATCTGGCAGAGGGTGGCTTTTGGTTCTTGCATTCCGGTCACCGGATCGTAGCCGTAGGTGGTGAGCGTATTCACGCTTTCACCCAGCACGATTGGATCGGCGCCCTTAGGATATTTGCCGCGTTGATCCTCGGTCATGAACCAGCCGGCGAAGTGGAACGGTGTCCACGTGACGCCTTTGCCGACCCGCTCGGTTACGAGGGCCTTCATCCGGCAGACCCTGCCGTTTGGCATCTCGGCCCCCGAGACCAGGACCCATCCACCATCCTTGATGCCGCGATCTGCGGCATCGGCAGGATTGATCTCGATGAACATGTCCTGCTGCAACTCAGCCAGCCATTTGTTCGACCGAGTCTCTTCACCGCCACCTTCGTATTCGACAATGCGACCGGACGAGAGGATCAGCGGGAATTGCTTGGCGATACCCTTTTCGACCGCCGCCTTCTGAACCGTGAAGCCGATGTTTGGCAGACGGAACTGCTTGGCATCGGGCAGCGTCGGATATTTCTGTACCAATTCGACGCGCGGCGTGTAGATCGGCTCGCGATGGACCGGGATCGCATCCGGCAGACCGAAGGCATTCGCCCTCGCCTTGCCGTTCCCGTACGGGATGCACCCGTGCTCGATCGCGACGCGCTGGATGCCGCCGGACAGGTCGATTGACCATGACACCGCGTCGGGCGTGGCGGGGTTGATCTTGTTGATCACGGCGAGCTCCGCCTCGGTGAGATCCTTGTCCCATCCGAGCTTCTTGAGCACGCCATAGGTGAACTCCGGGTAGCCGTCCTTGATTTCGGAGTCTTTTGAATAATAGCCATTGCCGAGCAGACTGACCTTACGGGTACTGCCGTCCGGCAATTTCTCCTCGCGCTCGACACCGAAGCGCGCGCGGAAGGTGCCGCCGCCTTCCTTGATCGAGAGGTTCGTATTGTAGAGGAGCGGCGTACCGGGATGGCGGATCGCCGGAGAGCCCCAGCATGGCCAGGGCAGACCGTAGTAATCCCCCTTGTTCGGGCCGGTCGTCGCCTTCTGCGTGCGCATGTCGAAATCGGCCTGATGAGCCATATGCGACTTGATGCGCTCCGGCGACTGGCCGCAGTAGCCGGTCGACCAGCCACCGCGGTTGATCTCGCGCAAGAGATCTTCTGCCGACGGCAGGTTGCCGTTGACCTTGATATTCCTGAACATCCTGTCGGCAAAGCCGAGTTTCTTGGCGAGGAGATACATGATCTCCAGGTCGTCTTTTGACTCGAAGATCGGCTTGACGATCTGCTCGCCCCATTGCATCGCGCGGTTGGAAGCGACGCGCGATCCATCGGTTTCGTAGCTGGTGGCAGCCGGCAACAGATACGTGCCGTTCTTGCGTTCAGCGAGCACGGCCCAGGTGGTCGGATGCGGGTCGGCAACAACCAGCAGATCCAGGCTCGCGATCGCTCGGGCTGCTTCGGGCATACGCGTGACGGTGTTGCCACCGTGGCCCATCACGAACATGCACTTGATGTTGTCGGTCTGGGCAACCTGGTCTTTCGGCAACAGCGTTGCGTCATGCCAGCGCGTCGAGGGAATGCCCGGCGTATTCATCAACGCCGGCGTGTCGAAGCGGCTTTTCAGCCACTCGAAGTCTTCTTCCCACACACGGCTCCAATGCCGCCATGCCGGCTCGGCGAGGCCGTAGTAGAGCGGCAAGGTCACGATATCGAGACCAAGATCGGTCGCGCCCTGAACGTTGGTGTGACCGCGGAAAATATTGGCGCCCGTACCCGGAGCGCCGACGTTGCCCGTGGCGAGCAGCAGAATGCAGCTCGCACGAACGTTTGCGGTGCCGACTGTATGCTGCGTCTGACCCATCGCCCAGATCAGGCAGGACGGTCTTTCTTTCGCGAATTTTTCGGCGACGCGCTTGAGCTGCTCACCCGGCACACCGCTGATGCGCTCGACTTCCTCCGGCGTGTACTTTTCGACTTCCTTGCGGATGTCGTCCATGCCGTAGACACGCTGCTCGATGAATTGTTTGTCTTCCCAGCCGTTCTTGAAGATATGCCAGAGCATTCCCCACAGCACCGGAATGTCCGTGCCCGGGCGTATCCGCACATATTCGGTCGCGTGCGCACCGGTTCGTGTCATTCGCGGATCGCAAACGATGAAATTGGCGCGGTTGAGCTCTTTGCCTTCGAGAAGATGCTGCAGCGACACCGGATGCGCTTCGGCGGGATTGCCGCCGAGGAACAACAGTGTCTTTGAATTGCGAATGTCGGTGTAGCTGTTGGTCATCGCGCCGTAGCCCCAGGTATTGGCTACGCCCGCGACGGTGGTCGAGTGGCAGATACGCGCCTGGTGATCCGAGTTGTTGGTTCCCCAGTATGCCGCGAATTTGCGATTGAGGTACGCACCCTCGTCCGTGAACTTGGCCGATCCCAGCCAGTAAACCGATTCGGCGCCGGATTTTTTCCGGATTTCGTTCATCTTGTCGCCGATCTCGTTTATGGCGGTATCCCATGAGATGCGCTGCCATTGGCCGTCCACCAGCTTCATGGGGTAACGCAGCCGGCGATCGCCATGCACGAGTTCGCGGGTCGCGGCACCCTTGGCGCAGTGCGAGCCGCGATTTATCGGGCTGTCCCAACCCGGCTCCTGACCGATCCATACTCCGTTAGACACTTCGGCGAGCACGGTGCAGCCGACCGAACAATGTGTGCAGATGTTCTTCCGGATAGTCGCGCCGGCGACATTGGGGCCCGCAGCCTCCGCTTTCTGCACGCTCGCGAGCGGAAGCGCACCTATTGTTGCGAGGCCGCCGGCGACCAGACCGGAACGGCGCAAGAAGCTACGACGATCGAGACCAGTGGCCGATTGACGGCCGACCGTCGCCGCGAGATTACTGCGACGTGTCTGGCGCTCTGTTCTTTTGATCAACACGGCTCGGCCTCCTCAGCTTGGATATCGGTTGACCTTGTAGAAGGTCTGTACGTCGGTGGAATTCGCCTGGTAACGGGCCTTTTTCTTGTCTGCATCGGACTCCGATGCAGCGGCCGCGGTGGCGAGTGGAGCAGCCGTGGTCACGGCAAGACCCGCGCCCGCGCCCATCGCGCGCAGGAAGTCGCGACGGCCCACTTTTGATTTTTTGTCCTGTTCTTTCATCGCCGTTTCCTCCTTGATTTCTTCTATGGCGCCTTCGTCTGCCTCAGGTCGACATGTCGAAAGCTTCCGTTTCAATCTCGATAAAGACCCGGCCGAGTGTTCCCAACCGTCTGTAGAAATCCGCGGCCGCTGCGCTTTCCAGATCGCTGAAGAGGCGGCCGATCCATGGCGCCATGTGTTTCTCGAAGATCAAGCGGTCTGAGTCGGGCGGCGCCGGCAGTCGGCGGCTCACCAGGCCGGACATGATCTCACATAGAATGCCGGCGTGATCTTCTGGTTCAGCTATGCCTTCAGCGCGCGCGATCCCGATGCGTGCGAGATCTTCGCGCAGACGCGCCAGCGGACGTTCGAGCAGGAAGCCCGTAAGGTAATACGATCCATATGGCATGAGTTCGCCCCGGCCGAGCCCGATAAACAGGTTGAAATACTCGCGCTCGACTTTTTCGGCCGTGGTGCGTTCGGCGGCTTCGGCGAGAGCGGCATGTGCGAGGCCGAGCGGCGAAGCATCGCTGCGCAGGGCGGCAAGTTTGGACAGAAGCGCCGCATCGGGCGCCCGCGTCAGCAGGGTGGCTAGGAGTGCATATTCGCCGGCCCTGGCGACGTCGACGTCGTCGATATCGCCGGCTTTTGCGCCATACAGATCCGGCCGAAGGACCGCTCGATCAACGCCGGTTGCAGTTTCAACGGAAATCACACGCTCCGCCGGAACACGAATCCAGTTGGAAACGGAGGGCTGCGAGATACCTATTTGACGGGCAAGCTCGCTTACACCACCAGCGACGCGGATTGCTTCGGATAAACCGGGGTCTCTCATTGAAGTTTCTTGTTTCGAATTATGACAATGAAAGCGTAATGGCCCACTGGAAGGCGGGTCAATAGCTTAAGGCTATAACTAAGGAACAATCCTGCGCGAGCTTCATTCCGGCAGTGCGCCGCCGTGCCTTCGAGTTGCACTCCGCTCTACGCGGTCTTGAGGGGCCTCATTGTGCACCGCAGCAACCTCTGTTGATTTTGCCGAAGTGCTCCCGACCTGTTGTTCAGGAGACAATTTCTCCGCGCCGGTCTGGCCCACTACCTCCTCAGAAAGGACTGCCGGAGTGACAGAAGTCGGGTCAGACCCGCTTTCGGCCTTCTCAGGCGCGGAGTCGCCAAACAACTCCGACACCATGCGCTTCACATCAATGCCCGGAGCCAGATCACCAAAACCTGGCGCCGCTGCCGCTCCTGCAACATCGTTCCAATAGTTCTCGTTCAAGCCCACGAAGTCGCGGATCGCCGGATCGGCCGCCCAGACGCGGCGAAGGGCCGCATGTCGCAGGGCACTCGGTACACCAGGCTGCATAAACGCTGTGACGTCCGTGCCGGCACCGATCGATTCGATCGGCGGAAGGCTGCTGACATCAAATTCCTTTGCCGCTCGTCCTGCCGATATTTGCGAACCCTGTCCGGGCTGCTCGTCCAACGGATTGATGCTTTGCGTTGGATCGGTTTTCTTCGGGTGTGCAGTTTCGTCAGCGGCCTCGCGCTTGCGCCGCGACCATCGGCTGATGAAATTTTCTTCGTCGTTCACTTGCGACCTCCGCCCGCCAGCGGCCCTCGGCGCGCCAATGCCTCGGGATTGACGCGGTCACGCTTGCGCTTGACGAACTCCTGTTCAACATGGTGCTCGGCTACAAAAGCCGCAATCGATTCCTGCATCGATTTCGGCATCGCCACAGTTTCAACAACATTACCTCCGGCTTCGGTCATTGCCTCGCCCTCGGCCGGATCCGCCGTGACTAACGCCAATTCATAAGGTGGATCACGTTCGACGGGGCGCAGGACGATCCACAGCAGGGGCACTTCCGTATTCAGGTTGTCGAGATAGTTCGCCGTTTCTGTCCGAAACAGTTCCACATCTGCCGCGCCAACATAAAAAGTTGCACGCTCTCCGTCATCGGAGAGCTTGGTCCATGGCGACGCGTCCGGAACGCCGGTCAGAACGCCGATCGGACGCCAGTGGAAGTCAGCCCACTGGCTAGCGCTCTTGCTGCGCTCGACCAGAACCCCGATGGGAATGGTTGCAAGCGGGGTCGCGCTCAACTGGCTGCCTCCAGACCCTGCACCGGTAGCCCGGTCAGCAGGTTCTGCGGTTTCATGCGAATGGTCTTGTCGGGCGTCATCGCCAGGATCAGGTACACGGGCTCGCCCCTAACTTTATCAAGCATGAGCAGAGGGTCACGGAAGTTCAGCCGAAACAAACCGACTACACGCGCCAGAGTGGCGTCGTCGATGTCCTGACCATGCCAAAGCATGTCGCCGATCGCGGTCGCGTCGGTATCGAGCCCGACATACCAAGTGAGATCGACGTCGCGCAGTTCCTGCAAAGGCTCGATGTTTACGTCAACGCCGATCACATGCGCGATCCAGCGTTCCATTGCTTTTGCCAGCGCGTCGAGCCCTTCGCGCCCGGCGGTCAGATCGAGCGCCATATCGAACCGGTCGCTGCGGTCCCAATAGCTACCGGCATTGTCGCCATTGATAACGTCGATATTGGCCTCGGCTGGAATGCCAAGCATTGAAACCAGCGGCGTTACCGGCCCGGGATTGCTGCCGCCCACTGTTTCTTCGTCGGCTGCAAGCAACGAACCTTCATGCAACGTGACACGCTGGGTGCGGAAAAACAGCTCCCCGGCACGCAGCACACGCGGATCCTGCACGTCATCAAGCGCATTGCGCAGAATGACGTGCATCAGTTGATTCACGAACAATGGAGGGACGTTGCCAACGCCGTTTCGGACCAGTGCACTGAATGCAGCTTCGAGCGTTTCATGCCGCAGCAAGTGATCGCGAAAATCGATCAGAAGCCGCCAGTTTTCACGCGCATCGGGGTCAGCGATCGACGCAATGTCCGAAGCTGAGACAGGCAGACGTGGGTTGGCAAGCAGGCGCGCATGCAAGGTCTTCTCGGCCGCACACGTATCCGGCGGCGGCAGCAACTCCGGACGCGCAAGATAAAGTTTCAAGAACTCATCGGTCAGGTGTAGTCCGCCCTCTCGACCACGATCGAGAAGATGATGACCGCTGGAAATCCAGAAATCGTTCATTTGCGTTCGCGTACAGCCATCGAAATCAAATCGACAGCTTCACCAGGTTGCTCGTCCGCGCCGTCGACCTCTAGAAAGGAGAAAGCACGTAAGGGTTTTGGCCCGTTGCGCGGACGCAGGGTACGAAACGATTCCCTCACTGCGCCTTCTTCAAACGACCGATGAACGGCGATCAGTGTGTCCAGCGGCTGATCGCAAAGTGACTCTGTAAAAGTGATCTCCTCCTCCGCCGCCGCAGTCGCATCATCGACGGTAGGGGCACCGAAATGTGTCATAAGTTGTCTCGCCAACGACTCGATGACAGCGCGCCGATCTTCTTCGCTAGCTTCGACGATCTGTACCAGCGTCGACCATCCGAGGCTCGGCACGCCAAGGAAACCACTGCGAAACGCAGTACGAATCTTACCCTGGAGCGACGCCGCATCACGATTCCAGAACACAAAAGCACCGGACACAGCCCACTCGCCCGGCTCAGCTGCCGTCTCGAACACGAATGTGTCGGAGGCATCAAGCCTTATCGTGCGAAGAAGCTTCAACTGCGCGGTCCTCTGGTTGCGGCATCGAACCAAGCTGGTTCGCCCAGGCGCGACAGGAGTTTTTGCTTCGACACTTCCACCTTCCCCATGCGGCGGATTAACAGGTTCCCATCCTCATCGATGTCGCGCCGAATACCCTGTTCTGGGGGCATCCGTTCCAGATAGCTTCTTGCGACGGCGCCGAACCCACTTTCCCGCCACGAGTCGAATGTGCGCATGAAATTTCGCGCGAAGCTTTCTAGAAGTTGGGTCGACATGGTGTCGGTGAAGCCTTCTTCCTCAAGTGCTGTAACGAATGGATTCAATCCCGGCTCGTTCCCGGTCATGGACACCGTGCGTATCATGCCGCCGAAAACCAGCCAGGGTGGCACCTGATCCTCGGAAGCTTTGCGCGGCCAAGCCAGGCGCCCTCCGCCCACAAGGCCCCGGTTGACCAAAAGCGAATCCGGCCACTCGATCGTGACGGAGGTGTTTGGCTGCGCAAGGGCAACGAGCGCGTCCGCAAGAGCAGCCATCCCGGCATAGAAAACACGGCGCGCTTGCACCAAGGGCTCGTCCGGTTCCACCACCACGGCAAATTCGGCCAGATCGAAGCGGCCGACATAAACCAGCGTGCCGGCGCCGCGTTCCGCGGCTATCGAGACGGCATGAGTGAACGCGTCGCCGACCTCACGCAAGCGCACTGCCGAGAATGGCGGGGGCAACGTCAGTTCGGATGCAGAAGCCGTTCGCGATCGGGCCGTCTCCAGCGGCATGTTCCGCGCTCTACCTTTCTTGTTTGAATACATATAACTATAGCGGTGAAGGTCCCCAGACCAGTCCCGTGGTACTGGGGGGCCGGTGCGAAAGCCATCGATTGTGGCCATTTGCCGCGAAATTGCGGGACAAACAAAAAGGTTAATGAACCGATGGCCGAACGGCCGCGCAGCATCCTGATCTGTTCGTGCGAGGACACCATGCCGCTTGATGGTGAAGCGGTACGCCGTGCCTGTCGCGACGCGGAGGTGATCGAAGGACGACAATTCTGCCGCGCCGAACTTGAACGATTCCGCAAGGCAGCCGCCGGTGCGGAAACCCTTGCCGTTGCCTGTACCCAGGAAGCGCCGCTCTTCGGCGAGGTCGCCGACGAGACCGAAGGCAGCGCGCCGCTCTCGTTCGTAAACATACGCGAGACAGCCGGATGGTCGGACGACGCCGCCAAAGCCGGACCGAAAATGGCGGCGTTAATTGCCGCAGGAACCGAGCCGACGCCGGATATTCCCTTTGTCCCACTGACCAGCGAGGGGATCACACTGCTTTACGGCCGGGACGAGCAAGTTATCGAAGCGGCGAACCTGCTTAAAGACCAACTCGACGTCACCGTTCTGATCAGACCAGACGCCAACCTCGCGCCACCACGCGTAACCGAATTTCCAGTCGTGAGGGGCACGATCCGCGCCGCCAAAGGTTATCTCGGCGCTTTTGAGATCACTGTCGACGATTACGCAACACCCAGTCCTTCCTCACGCGCAGGCCTCGAGTTCGGGCATGGCCGCAATGGCGCAATATCCCGCTGCGATATTTTTATGGATCTGTCGGGCGGTCCATCGCTTTTTTCGGCTGGCGATCTTCGCGATGGCTATCTGCGTGCCGACCCGGGCGATCCTGCAGCGATTTTGCGTGTCGTATTGAAGGCACGCGACCTCACCGGCACGTTCGACAAGCCGCGCTATGTAACCTTCAGCGAAGATCTGTGTGCACATTCGCGTTCCAGAATTGTTGGCTGCCGCCGCTGTCTCGATCTTTGTCCGACCGGTGCAATCGCCCCTGCCGGTGACCACGTCGCCATCGACGCTCATATCTGCGCCGGTTGCGGTCAATGTGCCGCGGCCTGTCCGACGGGCGCCGCCAGTTATGCCTTGCCACCATCCGATGCATTGTTGCGCAAGCTGCGTGTGTTGCTCGGCACCTATCGCAACGCTGGTGGCAAACATCCTGTCGTGATGTTCCACGATGCCGAACATGGCCAGGGATTGATCGACGCATTGGCCCGGCATGGGCCTGGTCTACCGGCGAATGTGCTGCCGGTGGAGGTTAACGAGGTTACGCAGATCGGCCTTGAATCGGTCGCGGCGGCCCATGCCTATGGCGCGTCAGCCATACGCTTCCTCGTTCGGGCGAAGGCAAGGCACGACATTGCCGGTTTGAATAAAACCATCGCACTGGCGCAACCGATTTTGGCCAGGCTCGGCTTCGACGGCATACGTGTCGAAGCGATCGAGACGGACGATCCTGATGCGCTTGGTGATGCCTTGCGTGGGATTGGCCCGTTGGAAGGTACGGCAAAGCCTGCGACCTTTTTGCCGACGGGGGGCAAACGCGAATTGATGCGGCTCTCTCTGCGCGAGCTACACGCGGCCGCCCCAACACCGATCGACATCGTGGCACTTCCAGAAGGTGCGCCATTCGGCACAATCGAGGTTCGCGTGGAAGGTTGCACACTGTGCCTGTCCTGCGTGTCGGCGTGCCCGACCGGTGCGTTGTCCGATGACCCCGAGCGGCCAATGCTGCGATTTGCCGAAGACGCCTGCGTACAGTGCGGTTTGTGCAAGGCGACGTGTCCCGAAAAAGTGATAAGTCTGAAGCCGCAAATCGACTTTCGTGCCGCCACAGCCCTTGGGCGCGTCGTCAAACAGGAAGAGCCTGCCGAGTGCATTCGTTGCGGCAAGCCTTTCGGCGTGAAGAGCTCGGTCGAGCGCGTCATCGCAAAGCTCGAAGGCAAGCATTGGATGTACAAGGACTCGAAAAAACGACTCGACGTCATCCGCATGTGCGAGGACTGCCGTGTCGCTGTCATGGCCGAAGAGCAATTTGATCCGTTTGGCGCGCCTCAGCGCCCGCCGGTGCGGACGACCGAAGATTACCTGCGTGAGCGGGAGCAGAAGGGCGAAAGCTAGTTATCTTTTGCTGTTCGTCGTTTTGGCAAGAAATTCCACCAGAGCCTTGCGATCCTCCGCTGATTCGATCGTTTGCTCCGGCATTTTGGTGCCGGGCGTGTAGTGCTCAGGTCCGACCTCGAACAATTTTGACACTGTTTCCGGCGTCCACACGATGTCCAATTTTTTCAGTGCAGGCGAGAAATTGTAGCCCGGAAGCGTTGCAATACGGCGGCCGAAAATGCCGTGGAGCGTCGGACCGGCCTTGTTTCCCTCATCGGGAGAAAGCGTGTGACAGGCTACGCAGGAACGGAAGACTTCGGCACCATGCTCGCCGGCATAAGCAGCTAAGGGATCTTCAGGCGCGCCGACCGCGACCGCGCCAATTGGCTCTCCACTTGAGGCATCCCAACGGCGGATCATCCTGTCGGTTCCGCCAGTCAATAATGTACGGTTATCGCGAAAGAAAGCTACCGACCATACCGGCAAGCCTGGGCCAACCAGCGTATGCGCAAGCTTGCGAGTCTTGCGCTCGATCACCGCCACCGAGCCGCGAATACCAGCTGCCGCAACGAGGCTGCCGTCCGGCGAGATTGCGACAGCGATGACGGGCGTCGGTGATGCTTCGACTTCGGAAAGGACCTCGCCGTCTGCCGACATGAAGTAAACTTTGCCGTTCGCCCCGGCTGCAACAATTTCCCCGTCGGGCGCGACCACGACGTCGTTGAGCGGAGTCGGCAAATTGCGGACGATCTCATTGCTCCCTGCTAGTGGCCAGATGCGTACCGTTGCGTCATAGCCCGCGCTTACGACGTTCTTTCCGTCGGGTGAAAAGGCAACGCCATTGGCATTTTGAGCATTGCCTTCAAGCACCCGGGGCTCACCACCATTCAGCGGCCACAGGCGAACCGTGCGATCCCACGATGCCGACGCGAGTATTGTATTGTCGGGCGATACCGCGACCCTCGCGATTGGCGCGGAGTGGCCACTGAGAATTCGGTCGGGCTGCTGCTGTCCCGGGGTCCAGATCGCGATGCGAGCGTCCGCACCGGCAGTGACAATGCGTCCGTCATTCAGATAGGCGACCGCATTCACGGCGCCGTCGTGAAAACGCAATACCTGCTGAGCGGTATTGTGATTCAGCGACCAACGGATGGCAGACGTGTCGAAACTGCCCGACACTGCCTGCATTCCATCCGGAGCGATCGCGAGCGCGCGCACCGGTCCACCATGTCCGCGCAGCTGCGCCTGCGCGGGAAGCGCGAACAGCAACAGCAGGATTGGGCTAAGCCGTTTGATCGATTGGAACATCGGCATTCAAATTACCTCGTGGCGTCAGCCGCCATCAGGCTCCATACCGAGTGCGCTGATCCGTGCGCGCACGCGATCATCATGCAACGCGGCGAGAAATACCTGCACACCTTTGCGCTCACGCCGATTATCAACGATAAGAAAATCGTAGTGTTCCGGCGAAACCGGCAGAAATCCGAGACCGTACAATTTCGCCACCGGTTCGATGGCAAGTCCCCAGTCGGCGCGACCCTGAGCAATTGCCGTCGCGACGGCGTTGTGAGATTTCGGCTGATTGGCGTAGCCGGCTGGGCGCGCACCGCCAAGTAATTTGTCAATCAGCACGCGTGTGCCGGCGCCAGCGTTGCGGTTGATCATCAGGGCCGACTTATCTGCCAGAATAATCTTCAGCGCTTCGTTCGCGCTGCGACCCTCAAAGCGAGCATCACCGGGCCGGAACACAAGGCCCTGCATCCGCCGCCAGCCCGGGACGAGGACGAGGCCCTCGGTCGCAAGATGCTTGTTATATTGTCCGCTCGCTGGATCGATGAGATGGACGGGGGCTATGTCGCATTCACCGCGATTGGCCGCGGCCACACCACCTAGGCTGCCAACCGCGAGGATGCGCGCCGTCAGGCCGTGATCGGCAAGCGCCCCAACCACAACATCCAGCGCCACGTCGTGACTGCCCATGATCACAAGATCGGGTGCCCGTATAGCATTGCCGATCAAAGTTACTTGAGCATCACTGCCGGCATCGAGCGATGACGCGAGCGCGTCGATTTCAAGAAAGCCGTCGGCCTGCGAGAAGCTAGTGACCGCCCCCGAGCCCTTGCCGGTGGGAAAGGCGATCATCCCCTGATCACCTTTGACCAGCGAAACCAGGACGAACTCCTTGCGTCCCAATTCGGAAGCGACCCGTACCGGGACGCGCGCACTGATCGTTTGAGTAGCCTCTGGTGCCAAGCCGGCGCGCGCACGGATCACTGGAGCAACGAAAGCATGAAATGTGAAGATCGCCGAGGTCGGAAATCCGGGCAGGACGACAATTGGTTTGTCGTCCACAACCGCGAGGCACAGCGGTTTTCCTGGTTTGAGGGCCACGCCATGCACAAGAATTCCGGGCCTGCCAAGGCGCGATACAACACGGTGTGAGAGATCGCCCGCACCTTTCGATGTGCCGCCGGAGAGAACCACCATGTCGCTGACAGCGAGTGCTTCGCGCACGGTTTTTGCCAGAATGGCAGCGTCATCCGGCAATGCCCCGAATGTGACAGGTTCCCCTCCGGCTTCACTGACAGCAGCCACAATGATCGCACTGTTGCTATCATAGACACCCGCTGGCTTGAGCGAACTGCCGGGTTCAACCAATTCGTCGCCGGTAGAAAGCACCGCGACCTTCGGTCGCCGGACCACCTCGATGCGAGCAAGGCCCGATGCGGCCAGCATGCCGATCTCGCGGGATCCGATGCGCGCGCCGCGACGCAACAATGTTTCGCCGCGTGCAATATCGGAACCGGCGTAGGAAATGAACTGTCCAGGTGAAGCTGCTCGACGCAGCTCGATACGTAAAGGATCGCTCTCGATCAGTTCGGTTTGTTCAATCATCACGACAGCGTCGGCACCACGCGGTATAACCCCGCCTGTTGCAATCGTGGTGCAGGTGCCGGGATCAACGGTCACCATTGGCACGTAACCGCACGCGATGACTTCCTTGTTCAGCGTAAAGATTTTCGGATTTCCGTCGCTTGCGCCGACAGTGTCAGGCGCGCGCAGGGCAAAGCCGTCAACATTCGCGCGGTCAAACGGGGGCGCATCGACCGCAGCGACGATATCGTGGGCGAGCACGCGTGTGCGCGCGTCAGCCAAGGAAACTGTTTCCGCCGGCAGCGGCGCAAGGTCAAGGTGCTGCTCAAACCGGATACACGCTTCACCTGCCGAGACAACTTCGAGAAATTGTTCCTGTCGTGCGGCAGCACGCACACGCGTAATTAGATCACTTTCTTCGCTCGGCCTCGGTTTTCTGGTTTCACTCATTTTCCGGCACTCATGGCCAAGGCTTTACCTGAACGGATGTTCCGGCGGAATATCCTTCGCTATCGGCCGGCACCAATATCCAGCCGGCAGAGCGGGTCAGATTTGACAGCGACAGATATTTGATTGCCATCGGCTCCGCCTCCGTACCGTTGCGCCGCACCGGGACGACTTCCACCAGGCCCACCGTTGAACTGACCTTGCGTGCGAGAATCAACGCTTCTCTTGGCTCGTTCTCACCGTTCTTGACCGCCGCGAGTCTGTCCAACATACGCCGCCCTACGATGAGCCAGACACTGAGCGCTGCATCGAGACGACCCGGCAACAACAGTACGGGCCGCCTGCCGACAAAACCAAATGCAGCCGTCTCCCCTGGGGTAAGTGCCACGCCGTGCACCGTCAATCGTCCTTCACGGGCAAGCGTCTGCACGCTGCTGTCGTTGCGACCACTTCCTGTCCCGCCGATCGCGACGATCGCATCGGCGCTCTGAGCCGCCATGGCGCCAGCGAGACCCCGGCCGCTGTCGTCCAATCGCGCCGCTCCCCCAAGTCGCTCTATGTCAGCCACCACGAGGCGCGCCGCCGCACTTATGATTCCGCCGCCGCGAACGGGCAGGACACGGATGCGCGGCTCGCGCACAGTAACGCGCGCAATCCCCGCGGCAGAAAATGCGGCAAGATCCATGGTACGTAGTCGTTCGCCGGCTCGACGCAGCGGGATAGCCGAATCGGTGTCGGTCCCGGGTGCCAGGACCCCATCGCCTGGATTGATGGCAAGAAACGCTTCGGCGCGCCCATTCGTGATCTTGACAGCATCAATTGGTGCAACGCTATCCGTTCCGGCCGGAAGCGCCTGACCAGCTTCGATGCGCGACGGTGTGCGCACAAGTGGTGATGGTGCGTAGCCTCCTGCGCCCAGGGTTTCGTCCGAGCTAAGTGCCCAGCCGTCCTGCAACGCCAGCGCAGAGGCGGGACGAGATGGAGCCAGCGCATCAGCTGCAAGCGCGCGCCCCCTCGCCGCGAATATTTCGATGGTCCGCGGGGTGACCGGCTTCACCTCGGCACCGACCGTCAACAAAACATCGGCGAGCGGCGTCAACTTCGAAATAGTCTGTATTGCCTCCGACACCACCATTGCACGCTTGACCTTGTTGAACCCAGAGCCTTCAGTTTAGCTCAACAGCGCAGCAGGCTGCAGCGCAGGTTTCTATTGGTGAAATCGGGGGAAGTAAGCGTGTTTACAACCACAAAAGGCAAGGCTCTTTTAACCACCACCACCGGCGCGCTGCCTCGTCCCAACTGGTACACCGAAAACCTTCGCGGTCTTCCCCTGTCGCAGGGTTTTTCCCGCCTCGCTTATCGCGAACAGCATTTCGATTGCCTCGCATGCCATGTCGCCGCCCAACATCGTGCGGGCATCGACATATTCGTGGATGGCGATACACGACTCGATGACGATATCGCCGGCCGCGGGTGGGTCAGTTACGTGACTGAAAGGGTCTCCGGCATCGGCGCACCACGCGTGGAAGTTCCGCCCGCCGGCTTTATGGCCGACAAGGGCCCCGGCGATCTGATGTGGGAAGTCATCGAAACACGCATGACTCCGCCGGTGACCGGCAAGATCGGCGAAACGAGTCTTCAGCTCGATCGTGCCTACAAGGCTATCGCCCCTATGACAGATAGGCCGGTAAAGATTGGCTCTATCTCGGCGCAGATTCTGGCACTCATGCTCACCAACGAGCACTATAAAGACCGATACGACCTGCTGATGGATCTGTCGGCCGCTCTCAATAAAGAGTATCACGCGCTTGCCGATGCCGGCGCACCGCTCGTACAGATCGAGGAGCCAGCGATCCACCAGGTCATTGCCGATCCCAATCAACCGATCAAGCCGGATAAGTGGGTCGAGGCTTTCAACGTCGAGGTGAAGGGGTTGCGCAATAAATGCGAGGTCTGGTGTCACACATGTTGGGGCAGTCCCGCGGCGCAGCGTGTGGCCAGTAAAGATCAGTCGTACAAGGCGGCGTTGCCTTATCTGGACCAACTCGACGTAGACGTCCTCACGGTGGAAGGCGCGTTCAATCATGGAATGGATCTGGAGCACGTCGGCAAAATGATTTCAAAAGACAAGAAGATTGCGCTCGGCGTCATCAGCCATCGTACTCTCCAGGTCGAGCGCCCCGAGGAAATCGCTGAGCTTGTCCGCGAAGCGCTGAAACATATTGAACCGGAACGGCTGATCCTGACCAGCGATTGCGGCTTTGGCCGTCAGTCGATGAGTAGAATGCATGCATTCTACAAAATGGTCGCACTTACACGCGGGACCAATATCGTGCGCAAAGAATTGGGGATCGAGGAAGCGTACATTCCGGCCACAGACCGGAAATTGTCCATGCTGCCCCTCACGGCATAAGCGAAGTGCAAATGAGCGAAACGGTGATGAATTTGCGTGGCTTGAAATGCCCGTTACCGGCGTTGCGGGTTCGTAAGAAATTGTCCGCGCTGACTCCAGGCGACCTGGTCATAGCGGAGTGTACCGATCCTCTGACCAGCATTGATATTCCGAATCTTCTGCGTCAGACCGGTGATGCGCTTGAAGAAAAATCGGAAGCAGACGGTGTTCTGACTTTCCGCATTCGCAAAAAATAGCACCGCCTAATCAATCCAGACGGAAGCCCTTCGCTCGTACGAAAGCACCAAAATCGGCGCGCAAGGGAACGGCATATTGCCGTGCCTTGTCTTCCGACCAGCCGTAAAATTCGCTGCGGCCGAAGCGCTCAATTTCTCTTTGATTGCGAAATGGGCGCCTGGCCGCACGCCGCCGGTCATATGCGTCGATTTTCGCACTCAAGTCGCCCTCCTTGAAGCGCTCTTCGTGGATCGTCGTATCCAATGACAAGCGAGACGTGATGCCGCTCTCCTCCGCGGGCCAGCCAAGGCACATACCGGCAACTGGAATGACTTTTTCGGGTAACGCCAGCATCTCGCTGACGGTCGTGGCATGATCGCGGATGACGCTGATGGGACAGCAGCCAAGACCGACGGCTTCTGCTGCACGCAAAAACGTCGTCATGACGATGGCGGCGTCGACCGTGGCATTGAACAGCAGATCAAGGTGGTCATTTGGAAAGGGCTTGCCGCGCATTTCCGAAATTTTCGGCAGCCGACGGCCATTGGCGAGGAAAACCAGAAAGACCGGCGCCTCTCGCACCCACGGCATTTCCGTGAGCAGGGCTGCGACAGTAGCTATTCTCTGTTTTTCACAAATAATGAGAATGTCCGCCTGCTGAAGATCGCTCTTCGACGGCGCTGACAGCGCGCAAGCGCACAGCAATCGCAGCAGGCGAGGCTCGATATCGCGCGCCAGATAGCGGCGATGCACACGATGCGCGGAAATCCGGGCAATTTCATCCAAGCCGGCAAGTTCATCGCCGATGTCCAGCCGCTCACCAAAACGTTCGAAAAGTGCCGTTTGTATAAGTGGGACGGGATCCGGCATCGCGCGACTCCTTGACCGAATAGCTGCTTGCCACGCTATCGTGGCGTGGGGGATGATGGGTCAAACAGAACAAAGAACAAGCGAGTTGGGAGGATGATCATGAGCCTGAATCGCCGGCACGAGTGGCAGTGGATGCCGCTCCTCTTCGCTGCAGCACTTTTGTTCGCTGGTAGCGCCAAAGCCGAAACGCGCACCGTCCGCATCGCCACGCAGTATGGCATTTCCTATTTGCCAATGACCATCATGGCGGAAAAAAACTTGCTTGAAGCCGAAGGCAAGAAACGTGGGTTGGATCTCAAGGCCGAATGGGTGCGTTTCACCGGCGGCCCGCCCATGAATGAAGCATTGATTTCCGGAAATCTGGATTTCGCCTCCGGAGGAGTGGGCCCGCTGGTCACGATCTGGGCGCGAACAAAAGACAATCTCAAGGTCAAAGGGATCACCGCACTTAACTCGATGCCGCTATGGCTCAACAGCATCAATCCTGGCGTAAAGACCCTTAAGGACTTCACCGACAAGGATCGCATCGCGCTCCCTGCGGTTCGGGTGTCCATGCAAGCCGTCATATTGCAGATGGCAGCTGAAAAAGCATTCGGTGCAGGCCAACAGCACAAGCTCGACCCGTGGACCGTTTCATTGAGCCATCCCGACGGACTGGCCCAGATGATGAGCGGCAAATCAGAAATTACGGCGCACTTCACCTCGGCACCGTTTATGTATCAGGAGTTAGAGGACAAACGAGTCCATCGGGTCCTCAACAGCTACGACGTGTTCGGTGGCCCCCACACATTCAATGTCGTGTGGGCGACGGCAAAACTCTACGACGGCGAGCCGAAGGTTGTGCAGGCCTTTCTTGCCGCGCTGCGTACCGCCATCAAAGAGGTCAATGATGATCCGGCCGGCTCTGCCGCCCTGTGGGTAAAGGCCTACAAGTCCAAGCTCACTCCAGCAGAAGCCGAGAAGATTATTCGTGACAAGGACAATACCTGGACCATGACTCCGCAGAAGGTAATGGTCGTGGCGGATTACATGGCGCGGGTCGGGATGGTGCCGGCCAAGGCGACAAGCTGGAAGGATATGTTTGTCAGCGATATCCACGACTTACCCGGCAGCTGAGAACGGATGCAAGGCACCAACCGATGACACCCGCGCTGCTTGAGGTGAAAGGAGTAACACTCCAATACAAGACGCCGCGTCATCTGGTGACTGCGACCTACCGCGTCGATTTCTCCGTTCAGCAAGGCGACCGTTACGTCATTCTCGGCCCTTCCGGCTGCGGCAAGACGACAGTGCTCAAAGCTGTCGGAGGATTCATGCCGCCGGTAGAGGGCTCGATCCGCATAAACGGCAGGACGATCGAGTCTCCAGGGCCGGATCGCATGATGGTTTTTCAGGAATTCGAGCAATTGATGCCCTGGAAGACTGTCTATCAGAATGTTCTGTTTCCGATGAAGGTGACGAAGAGATTTGCTGGACGCGAAGCGTCGGCGCGCGCCAATGCGGTGATCGAAAAGGTGGGGCTTACCAAGTTCCGCGACATCTATCCGCACATGTTGTCGGGCGGCATGAAGATGCGGGTCGCGATCGCGCGCGCGATGGCGATGGAACCGGATATTTTGCTGATGGACGAACCATTCGCTGCACTCGACGCGCTCACCCGAAGGACAATGCAGCAGGAATTGCTGTCATTGTGGGACCAGCTCGGATTCACGGTGCTCTTCGTAACGCACTCGATCGAGGAGGCGATCATCATCGGTTCGCGAATTCTAGTTCTGTCGCCACACCCAGGACGCGTCCGCGCTGAGCTCGATGCCGAGGGTCTGGATCACAACAGCGTCGGCAGACCCGAATTCGGAATCCTCACGAAACGCATACATACGCTGCTTTTCGGCGAGACGCATCAACTGCACGCGCAACAGGAAGTTCGGGCGTGAACGCACAGCCACCACAGAAGCCCACGCAAGTTCGTCGGCCTGAATTCGAGGTCGAGTTGCCCGACGCCAACGCGATCGGCGATGTCGAGCGGCCACTCACGATCACCGAGCGCCTCGTCAACAACGAGGCGGTGCAGCGATTGACAATCCTCGTGACTCTTATCGTCATCTGGGAGCTTTATGCGCGTTGGCTCAACAACGGCCTGCTGTTTCCGACCTTCACTGAAACAATCAGAACATTTTCGAAGGACATCGCTAATGGCGTCCTTATCGATCGCACCATGACGTCCTTGCGAACACTTGCGATCGGTTATGCCTTGGGCCTTGCGTTAGCCACCGTACTTACCACCATCGCAGTTGCGAGCACTGCCGGCACCCGCGTTCTCTCGACGCTGACCGCCATGTTCAATCCATTGCCGGCCATTGCGCTATTGCCTTTGGCATTGATCTGGTTTGGGCTCGGGACGCCGTCACTCGTGTTTGTCATCATCCATTCGGTGCTATGGGCGGTGGCGCTCAACACACTGATCGGATTTCGCGGCGTACCGGAGACACTGCGCATGAGTGGCCGCAATGTCGGGCTCAAGGGGGCGCGCTATGTTGGGCTCGTTCTGATTCCAGCGGCTTTCCCGTCGATCCTTGCCGGTCTCAAGATCGGGTGGGCCTTCGCCTGGCGCACACTCGTTGCTGCGGAACTTGTGTTCGGTGTTTCCGCGCGTTCCGGAGGAATCGGTTGGTACATCTTTGAAGCCAGAAACGACCTCGACACGGCGACGGTTTTCTCCGGGCTTCTCGCCGTGATCCTTATCGGTCTTGTCATTGAGTCCGTATTCTTCCGCTTTATAGAAGCGCGCACTGTCAATCTTTGGGGCATGCAGCGATGATCGGCAGCACTTTTTTCGGCTCTGATTGAATGCTGGCCGGACTCAGTTACGAAACGATCGGCTTTATCTGGCTCGGCACGCTTCTCGGCGGCATCGCTGCGGGCGGAACTGGATTTGCATTCGGTCTCGTGGCGTCGGCGATCTGGCTGCATCGCATCGATCCCCTGCAATCCGGAATGCTGATTGCCGGGTGCGGATTGCTATTGCACCTCACGACGATCTGGCAGCAACGTCAGCACGTCGAGCCGGCGCGCGTTTGGCCTTTCGTTGTAGGAGGCCTGGTTGGCGTCCCGATTGGCGTACATTTCCTGGCGTATACCGACGCTGTGATGCTCAAGATTTTGTTGGCCGTTTTTCTGATCGTGTTCGGGATCTATGCGCTGCTTGCCCCAAAACTCAGGACCATCACCGGCGGCGGGCGGCCCGCTGACGTTTCGATCGGCTTCCTTGGTGGAATTCTCGGCGGGCTCGGCGGCTATTCCGGCGTATTGCCTACAATCTGGACGCAGCTTCGGGGCTGGCCAAAGGAGATGGCGCGTGCTGTGTACCAACCTTATGTGATCGTCATGCAGGCAGTGACGCTTGCTGGCATATTGTGGGTTGCATTCGATCGCGCCGACCTCAGATTGTTGATCGTGACATTGCCGCCACTTTTTCTTGGAACATGGATTGGTTGGAAGCTCTACGGCAAGCTCGATGACAGGCGATTTCGTCAAGCAATCGCCGTGTTGCTAATCGCCTCGGGCGTCACGCTTATTGTCTAGGCTCCGCTCCGATTAAGCGTGCGGCGCTTTAATCTTATATGCATGCCTGAAATCAAACGCAGATTCAGAAATGGCAAATGGTGATTACGAAATAGTGGTCGTTGGTGGCGGGGCGGCTGGCGTTGCCGCAGCCCGGCGACTTCACACGGCGGGCGTGAAATGTCTGATCATCGAGGCTCGCCCCAGGCTTGGTGGTCGTGCATGGACTGTTGGCGGGCCATCGGGATCTGCGCTCGATCTCGGCTGCGGTTGGCTCCACTCTGCCGATCGGAATCCTTGGGCGGTGGTCGCTCAAGAACAGAACCGGACAGTTGACAAGACACCGCCACCGTGGCGACGACGGTCAACGGTCGGGTTTCTCGAAGGACAACAACGCGATTTCCTCGAAGCGCAGGAACAATTTTCTGCGCGGGTCAGCGAGCGGGCGGCCAGAGAGCCGGACGTTGCAGCCGCGACCCTGCTGGAGCGCGGCAACCGTTGGAACAATCTCATCAACGCTGTCGGCACCTATATCAGCGGCGCCGAACTTGATGAGGTTTCGGCACGAGACTACGACAACTACGACGATACGGGAGTGAACTGGCGTGTCGTTGAGGGATACGGCACGACGATTGCTGCCTGTGCTGAAGGCTTGCCGGCTGTCCTTGGTTTGCCGGTGAACCGGATCAATCATCATGAGAAGCGTATTAGACTCGAGACTTCGCAAGGGATCTTTGCAGCCGATCAAGTGATCGTCACGCTGCCCAGTAGTGTTCTCGCCGAGAACGAGGGATTGTTCTCTCCGGGCCTGTCGGAAAAGACGGAAGCCGCGCAGGGATTACCGCTCGGTCTTGCTGACAAGCTTTTTTTATCTCTGGCCGATCCGGAAGAGTTTGAAAAAGACAGCCGCATGTTCGGTGCAACCGACCGAACCGCGACCGCGACTTATCATTTTCGACCTTTTGGCCGCCCACAAATCGAGGTGTACTTCGGAGGACGGTTGGCGAGAGGACTTGAAGCAGGAGGCGAGCACGCGTTCTTCGACTTCTCGCTTTCCGAGCTGACGGGCCTGCTTGGCAGCACTTTTAGGGAACGGGTTAAGCCCATACGAATCCACCGCTGGGGCTCCGATCCGTATTCGCGCGGCTCGTATTCATACGCACGCCCTGGCATGGCCGATTGCCGCAGGAGATTAGCCGCCCCGGTTGATGACCGACTGTTCTTTGCCGGTGAAGCATGTTCTCCACATGATTTCTCGACTGCGCATGGAGGCTGGATCACTGGCGTCGCTGCCGCCGATCAGGCCCTGTTAGTGCGTGTTCGGACATAAGACCGGTCCTTACGTTTCCTAACAAGCTAAGCGCTTCGGTCCTCCGGATCAGTTGTTGTCGCTTGACGCAGTGCCGACGTCGGTTTCAGCAAAACTCATCACGAGATACAAAGACAGGCATTCTTTCTTTACCGCTCCTGGCCAGTGGTCCATTGCGCCGAGGCAACGCCGATTGGAAAGTTTTTCCTGTACTGGATTGGCCTGCTCGACATTGCCGACTATTCCAAATAAAACCTGTTAGATAAATTTTCAGGCAACGCGGAATGTTGAAAGCCTCCATGCGGGTTCGGTTCTGGGGCGTCCGAGGAAGCATCCCGTGCCCTGGTCCATCGACAATCCGGTATGGTGGCAACACTCCGTGCATCGAAGTTCGCTGCGGCAACCATGTGCTCATTTTCGATGCTGGAACGGGACTGCGCTCGCTCGGCATCGAGCTTTTAAAGGACCCGAGCATTCGTGATGTAGATATCTTCATCACGCACTGCCATCTCGACCACGTTTCCGGCCTGCCGTTCTTCACGCCCTTCTTTCGCAAAGACTACCGTGTGCGAGTCTGGGCAGGAAATCTAAAGCCGTCGAACAGCATTGAAAGGGTCATGCGCTCACTTATGAGCTCGCCGTGGTTTCCTGTGCCAATGGATATTTTCAAGGCGAAGATCGAATTTCAGGATTTCAAATCTGGCGACGTCCTTCGACCTCATGATGACATTACGTTGCGGACCGCATTGCTCGACCATCCTGACGGCACCAATGGCTATCGTCTCGAATATGACGGCCGCGCCTTCGCCCTTCTCTGTGACACCGAAGGATTCCCAGGCAAACGAGATTCCGAGATGGTTGAGCTTGCTCGCCACGCCGACCTTGCACTCTATGATTCAATGTTTACTGAAAGTGAAATCGTGTCCAAGGCGGGCTGGGGCCACTCGACATGGATGCGCGGTGTTCGACTAGCAAACGAAGCTGAGGTCAAACACCTGTGTCTGTTTCATCATGACCCGTCGCACGATGACGACTTCATGGACAAACTGGCAGCCGAAGCAGCCGACGTACGCGCCGGAACTATCGTTGCCAGAGAGGGCCAGATTATCGATTTGTGATCAGATCGATCGACGCGGTGGCGATCGTCTGGGTACCGTGCTGGTCGAGCGCAAACAGCGGCCGGTAGTTGCGTAAATCCTCGGCGTCGAGGATGGCTATCGTACGATCGTCCAGGATCACCCAGCGCTGGTCATACCGAACGGCAACGACAGCGTACCCCGTCGCCTGCGGGTGCCAGTCTATGATGCCAACGTGCCCTACCAGCAGGTGCGTGATAACTGGGCCGGCGTGCGCACACCCGACGGATGCTGAGCGCTACTCCTTCCCTGCTATAGCGGACCTGACGTGGCCCCATTAGATATGGCCGTCGGTTTGCGTTCTTGCGGTCTGCGATACATTGCGATCATCTAGGACATCTGAAGTGCAATGTTGGACAGGTCATGGCGAAAGCGCATAAATCGTCTCGTCGGTTGCGGTCACAGCTGTGGTTCGACAATCCTGAAAACCCCGGAATGACGGCGCTCTATCTGGAGCGCTACCTGAATTTCGGGCTTACGTCGGCGGAGTTGCGTTCCGGTAAACCAATCATCGGTATTGCGCAGACTGGCTCGGACCTGTCCCCATGCAATCGCCACCACCTTGAACTCGCCAAGCGCGTGCGCGAGGGAATTCGGGCGGCCGGCGGAATAGCATTCGAGTTCCCCTGCCACCCGATTCAGGAAACAGGAAAACGGCCCACGGCCGCGGTTGATCGCAACCTCGCCTATTTGTCACTCGTGGAAGTTCTCTACGGCTATCCGCTGGATGGTGTGGTGCTGATGACGGGCTGCGACAAAACTACGCCTGCCTGCCTGATGGCGGCGGCAACCGTGAACACCCCAGCAATCGTCCTGTCTGGCGGGCCGATGTTGAACGGCTGGTGGAAAGGCGAACGCGCCGGATCGGGAACGGTGGTCTGGAAAGCGCGAGAGGATCTCGCTGCCGGCCGAATCGACAGCCGCGAATTCATAGAGATCGCGGCTGCTTCGGCTCCGTCGATCGGCCATTGCAACACCATGGGAACCGCATCGACCATGAATGCGCTGGCCGAAGCGCTTGGCATGTCGTTGCCCGGATGTGCGGCGATCCCTGCGCCTTATCGCGAACGCGGACAGATCGCCTACGAGACCGGCGTGCGCGCAGTGGAAATTGTCGAGGAAGATCTGAAGCCGTCCGATATTCTTACGCGTAAGGCATTTGAGAACGCCATTGTCGCCAACTCCGCCATCGGTGGCTCGACCAACGCACCAATCCACATCAATGCCATTGCGCGCCATGTCGGTGTAAAGCTTTCGGTCGAGGATTGGGAAAAGATCGGCTACGACGTTCCGTTGCTGGTGAACATGCAGCCTGCCGGAAAATACCTGGGTGAGGAATACTACCGCGCGGGTGGACTTCCCGCAGTCATGAATGAGCTCATGAAGGCCAAACGCATCCATGGCGACGCGCTGACGGTCAACGGCAGAACGACGGGTCAAAATGTCCGTGGCGCACGCAGCAGCGATTCCGACGTCATCAAGCCTTACAATGCGCCAATGAAAGAACACGCGGGCTTCAAAGTCCTCAAAGGAAACCTGTTTGATTCGGCGATCATGAAAACCAGTGTTATCTCGGATGAATTCCGCGAGCGTTATCTCTCGAATCCCAAAGACAAGAACGCGTTCGAGGGCCGCGCTGTCGTGTTCGAAGGTCCAGAGGATTATCACCATCGCATCGACGATCCATCGCTGAAGATCGATGAGAACACATTGCTGTTTATGCGCGGCGCAGGCCCTGTCGGCTATCCCGGATCGGCCGAAGTCGTGAACATGCAGCCGCCAGCGGCGCTCATTAAAAGGGGCATTACGTCCCTTCCCTGCATCGGCGATGGTCGGCAGTCCGGCACGTCGGGCTCACCTTCGATTCTCAACGCATCGCCCGAGGCGGCGGCAAACGGCGGACTCGCGTTGCTCAAGACCGGCGATCGCGTGCGCATCGATCTGCGCAAAGGCACCGCGGATATTCTGATCTCAAAAGCGGAGCTATCACGGCGCAAGACCGCTTTGCTCAAGAATGGCGGCTATCACTATCCTGCAAGTCAGACCCCGTGGCAGGACATCCAGCGCGGCATCGTGGACCAACTAGCCGAAGGAATGGTGCTTAAACCGGCGGTCAAATATCAGCGTGTCGCACAGAAAAGCGTCCCGCGCGACAACCATTGAGGAAGGCAAATCGTGAGTGACAGACTGAAAGGGAAATTGGCGCTCGTTACTGCCGCTGGCCAAGGCATCGGCCGGGCTATCGCAGAAGCGTTTGTTGCCGAAGGGGCCAAGGTCATCGCGACTGATGTTACCGCTGATAAACTCAAAGGTCTGAAAACGGCCAAGTCCGCCAAGCTCGATGTGCTTTCCACAAAAAATGTCGATGCATTTGCAAAGGCCATCGTCAAGGAGTTCGGCGCGCCCGATATTCTCGTCAATGTCGCGGGCTACGTGCACCAGGGCACAGCGCTCGAATGCTCGGAGAAGGACTGGGATTTTTCCTTCGACCTCAACGTCAAATCCATGCACCGCACCATCAAGGCATTCCTGCCGGCAATGCTGAAAAAAGGTGGTGGTTCTATCATCAATATGTCGTCTGGGGTCTCCTCTATCAAAGGTCTGCCCAACCGCTACGCTTATGGTACGACGAAAGCCGCCGTCATCGGATTGACGAAAGCAGTCGCGGCCGACTTCATCACCAAAGGCATCCGTTGCAACGCGATCTGTCCGGGCACCATTGTGTCGCCATCGTTCGAAGAACGCGTCAAAGCGGTGTCTCATGCGACGGGAAAGCCGCTCAAACAGGTCAGGGAGAACTTCATCGCCCGCCAGCCGATGGCGCGGTTGGGCACCGCCGAGGAAGTGGCTGCGCTGGCGGTTTTCCTGGCTTCGGATGAATCAAGCTATATCACCGGCCAGCCGCATCTCGTGGATGGCGGTCTGGCGCTCTAATGGGCTCGTCAACGTCAAGTCGGGCTTGCTTTTCGAAGGGCGAAAGCCCGATGATTTGACTTGCGCGGGTGTTCCAGGGCGGCGCACCGCGCAGATGATGCCGAATTCAAAGAGAAGCAAGCGGAAAAACCGCTGCAGTCAGGGAGGAGTGAATGGCTTCGGTCGCGATCCGCGACGTTCGAAAGGCCTTCGGCGGTGCACACGTCATTCATGGCGTCGACATCTCGATTCGCGACGGCGAATTCGTGGTGCTGGTCGGTCCCTCCGGCTGCGGCAAATCCACGCTGCTGCGGATGATCGCCGGGCTGGAGAACATCACCGGCGGCGAGATCCGGATCGGTGACCGTGTAGTCAACAATGTGCCGCCGAAAGAGCGCGACGTTGCGATGGTGTTTCAGAACTACGCGCTCTATCCGCACATGACCGTCGCAGCCAATATGGCGTTCTCCATGAAACTGCGCGGTGCCCCGAAGAACGAGATTGACGAACGCGTCAATCGGGCTGCTGCAATCCTTGGCCTGACGCAATTGCTCGAGCGTTTTCCACGTCAGCTATCCGGCGGCCAACGTCAGCGCGTTGCCATGGGTCGCGCTATCGTGCGCGACCCGCAGGTGTTTCTCTTTGACGAGCCCTTGTCTAATCTCGACGCCAAACTGCGCGTTCAGATGCGCACAGAGATCAAGGAGCTGCACCAGCGCCTCAAGACCACCACCATTTACGTGACACACGACCAGATCGAAGCCATGACGATGGCCGACAAGATCGTTGTGATGCATGACGGACGTGTTGAACAGATCGGTGCACCGCTGGAGCTGTACGATCGGCCCGACAATCTTTTTGTCGCGGGGTTTATCGGTTCGCCGGCCATGAACATGCTCAAGGGCCGCATCACCCTAAACGGCAGCGCAGCGTTCGAGGCGCCGGCCGGAGTTACGTTTTCTCTCAGCAACGCACCCACCGGCAGTGACGGGCGCCCCGCAATTTACGGCGTGCGTCCCGAACATTTTTCGCTGTCGGATGACGGGGCTGACGCGGTGGTCCTGGTCGTCGAGCCTACGGGATCCGAACTTCAGGTGGTGGCCAAACTCGGCGACAGCGAAATAATCGCGGTCTTCCGCGAACGACATCAATTCAAGCCAGGTGACAAGATCCGGCTAAAGCCAGACCCGCGGCTTATTCATTTGTTTGACGAGACGACGGGCAAGCGTCTCGCCAACTAAAAGGCAAAAGGGAGAAACAAGCATGAGCTACCTAACACGCCGCACACTCGTCAAAGGCGGCACCGCAGTTGCCGCGGGCAGCGTATTGACGGGCCCTGCATTGCTCGAATGGGCAAAAGCCTGGGCACAGAACGCGCCCTGGAAACCCGAAAAGGGCGCCAAGCTTTCGATGCTCCGCTGGAAATACTTCGTCCAGGCTGAAGACGATGCGTTCGTGAAATTAATCGAGGCTTTCAGCAAGGCGACAGGCGTGCCGGTCGATATCTCACGCGAATCGTACGAAGACGTGCAGCCCAAGGCTTCGGTCGCCGCCAACACCGGCACCGGGCCTGACCTGTTCTGGGGTCTCTACTCGCTGCCGCACCTGTTCCCCCAAAAGTGCATTGATGTCACGGACGTCACCGACTACCTCGGCAAGAAGTACGGCGGTTGGGTCGAGAGCGCCGTGCAATACGGCAAGAGCGGAAATAAGTGGATCTGTGTCCCGATCTGCTACTCGGGCAATATGGTGAACTATCGCCTCGAGGCGTCCAAGAAGGCCGGCTTCTCCAAGGTTCCCGACAAGACGGATGGCTTCCTCGAATACGCGAAGGCCATGAAGAAAAACAACACGCCGGGCGGCTTTGCGCTCGGGCATGCCTCGGGCGACGGCAACGGCTGGGTCCATTGGTGCCTATGGTCGCATGGCGGCTACACTGTCGACAAAAGCGACAAGGTGATCATCAACTCGCCGGAAACCGCCAAGGCGCTCGAGTACGCCAAGGCCCTCTATGCCGAGATGATTCCGGGTGTCGCCTCGTGGAACGATGCCTCGAACAACAAGGCGTTCCTGGCGGGTGAAATCAACTGGACCGATAACGGCATTTCTATCTACGTTGCGGCCCAAAAAGATCCGACCAAGAAGAATATCGCCGAGGACATGGACCACTCTTTCTGGCCCATCGGACCCGTCGGCAAGCCCACCGAACTGCACCTGATGTATCCGGTGCTGGCAATGACCTACACGAAGTATCCGCAAGCGTGTAAGGCCTTGATGGCGTTCATGCTGGAAGCGGACAACTTCAATCCCTGGCTCGAAGCCGCGCAGGGCTATCTAACGCATTGCCTCAATGCCTACGACAAAAACCCTGTGTGGACAGCCGATCCGAAGCGCGCGGTGTTCCGGGAAGCCGCCAAGCGATCGCTCACCGCGGGCGGCCTCGGCTCGGTCGGCGAGAAGGCGGCAACCGCGATCGCCGATTTCGTCGTGCTCGACATGTTTGCGAACTACTGCACCGGCCGCGAGGACGTGAAAGGCTCGGTCGCAATCGCCGAGCGCCAATTGAAGCGTATCTATCGTTGATGAAATGCGACCGGCGGAGCACGCTGCTCCGCCGGTCGCATTTCCTGTTCGAAACGGCGAGACTGAACCACGATGACAATGGCCAGCAGCCGCGTGATCCGTGACGTAACCGCGTGGGACCAGCTCAAGACCGACCGAAACTGGCTGGGCTTCTGGTTCATGATGCCGGCGGCGGCATTCCTGATTCTGTTCCTGGCCTATCCTCTTGGTCTCGGCGTTTGGCTGTCATTCACCGACGCGCGGCTTGGCCGCGGTGGTGAATTCGTGGGCATTGAGAACTACGAATATCTCTGGGAAGATTCGATCTTCTGGTTATCGGTCTTCAACACACTGCTCTACACCAGCGTTGCCAGCGTCATAAAATTTGCCGTCGGCCTTTATCTCGCGTTGCTGCTGAACGAGAGACTCCCGTTCAAGGCGATCATTCGCGCGGTTGTTTTGATTCCCTTCATCGTGCCGACCGTGCTTTCGGCAATAGCGTTTTGGTGGCTGTTCGATCCGCAATTTTCCATCATCTCGTGGTCACTCAAAAAAATGGGGCTGATCACGGCCAATATTGATTTCCTCGGCGACGTCTGGAATGCGCGCTGGTCGGTGATCTTCGCCAATATCTGGCGCGGCGTGCCGTTCGTTGCGATCACGCTGCTCGCGGGCCTGCAGACCGTGTCGCCTTCGCTCTATGAGGCGGCCACAATCGACGGCGCCACGCCATGGCAAAGGTTTCGCTACGTCACTTATCCGCTGCTCACACCCATCATTGCGGTGGTGATGACCTTTTCGGTGCTCTTCACGTTCACCGATTTCCAGCTCATCTGGGTGCTGACGCGCGGCGGCCCTGCCAACGCGAC
>JBPYDR010000007.1:0-3124 GCA_051986235.1 Pseudolabrys sp. | reverse complement strand
TGATCGTCATGGGCGCGATGTTCGGCGTGGTTGCGATGATCGTTAACACAGTCCTCGGTCTGGACCATGTCTCGCCGGCCGTCAGCAGGACCGGACGAATTCTAAAGCTCGATGCGTTGCGACAGCTGCTCCTGATCAGGCTTCCAGCCGCAGCGCCGCATCTTGTCTCGGGCGTCAAGCTTGCGGTCGCCTATTCCGTGATCGGCATCGTGGCCGGCGAGTTTATTCTTGCAACATCCGGCATAGGCAAGCGCGTGGCGTTCGCCTACGACAACTTCGACAACCGGACGATGTACGGCTTGCTGCTGCTGCTCTTGATGGCCGTCACGGTGGTCAACAGCTGCCTCTCGGCATGGGAAAAGCGGCTTCACCGACGTTTTGGCCAGCGATGAAGGCGAGGCGCCTCGATTATCTGTTGCTCGTGGCCGGTATTCTGGCGGCTTGGCAGCTTATTCATTGGGCCATGGGGCCGGACCTCATTTCGTCGCCTGCTGCGACAATCACGCGGGCTCTGCGGATGCTTGGTTCGCAAGCGTTCTGGGGTGACGCGCGCGCAACCACAAGCGCCTTTGCGTTCGCTCTTCTGATAGCCGTCGGCCTCGGCATCGCGCTCGGTCTATGGCTCGGTCTGGCCCGGTTTGCCGGCGAAGTCGCAGATCCGATTCTCGGCGCCCTCTACTCCATTCCGAAGATCACGCTCTATCCGCTGATCCTGCTGATGTTTGGCCTCGGGATTGAGGCAAAGGTGGCCTTCGGCGTGATTCACGGCATCTTTCCGATTGCGATTTTCACGATGCACGCGGTTCGCAACGTGTCCCCTATTTATAAGCGCACCGCGCAGGTCCTCGGTCTCTCCCCGGCGACAACCGCGTTGACCATCATGTCGCCGGCGGCGCTGCCCGAGATCGTCGCCGGAGTTCGCATCGGCGCGGCCTTGACGCTTTTGGGCACGCTGATCGGAGAGCTCTTTGCCTCGACATCGGGCATCGGCTTCGCTCTCATGCGTGCGATGGATGTCCACTCGGTCACCGATATCCTGGCGCTGACCCTCATTATCTTCACTTTCGCGGGCTGTCTGAATGCGGGCCTGCAGTTTATCGAACGATGGATTCGTCATGGAGGCTAGCCTCGCCGCTCAAATCAGCCTGCGCGGCGTGACCAAGATTTTTTCGGGCCTGGGCGAACACCCGGATGTTGCAGCGCTCGGCCCAATTGATGTCGATATCGCGCGCGGCGAGTTCTTTTCCGTGGTGGGCCCATCCGGTTGCGGGAAATCGACCTTTCTGGATGTCCTGAGCGGGTTGTCGCATGCGACATCGGGCGTTGCGAGCTTTGACGGCAAGCCGCTCACGGGCAGCGTACCCGACGGAATCGGGGCGGTGTTCCAACAGGATGCCAGCTTCTTCTGGCTCAACGTGTGGGACAACGTGGCGTTCGGTCTGCGTCGGCGTGGCTTCTCAGGTCGCGAGGTCGACCGGCGCGTCGCTTATGCCCTGTCCTTCCTGGGATTGAGTGGGTTCGCCAAGGCCTACCCGGCTCAGTTGTCCGGCGGCATGCGGCAGCGGGTGTGCATCGCCCGCACGCTGGTGCTCGAGCCAAAGGTGCTGCTTCTGGACGAGCCTTTTGGCGCGCTCGATCAGCAGACCCGAGTGCTGATGGGCGACGAGTTACTGCGCATCTGGCGCGAGACCCACGCCACGGTGGTACTGATCACGCACGCGTTGGACGAGGCGGCGATGCTCTCAGACCGGGTGGCTGTCATGTCTGCCCGGCCGGGTCGGTTCATCGAAATCGTCAGCACTGGGTGGCCGCGCACGCGAGACAGCACCATCATCTCCGACCAGCGCTTTGGCGCGGTGACGGCGCGCCTATGGGCGAAGTTGCGCGCCGAATCGATCCGATCGCTCGGCGCTGACCTGCCCACGGACGGACACCGGGAATAGGAGCACGCATTGCGCACGAGCAGCTCGCGTATCCTGACCACCCATGTCGGCAGCCTGCCGCGCACAGATGCCGTCGTCCACTTGCTCGAACGCCGTGAGCGTGATGCGCATGCCGCACTTGCGCAATTCAACGAGACTATCCGCAATGCGGTCGCCGATGTGGTGAAGCGGCAAGTCCAAATCGGCATCGACGTGGTGAGCGATGGCGAGACCGGCAAGATCAGTTACGCGACTTATGTCAAGGACCGCCTGACCGGCTTTTCGGACGAGGGGCCGACCGAAGCGGCCAAGCCGCATCTTGATTTGCAGCCATTTCCGGAATTTCGCAGGAAAATGGCCTTGCTCACCGGCAACCGCCGGTTCAAGCGCGTGTCTTGCGTCGGCCAAATCAAGTACTGCGGTCGCGCGGCGCTGGATCAAGATCTTGCAAATATGAAGGCCGCCGTCGCGGCGGCTGGCCCGACCGACTCATTCCTCAATGCCGCTTCACCGGGCGTCGTCGCCAGCTTCCTGCCGAATCATTTCTACCGGTCGCACGAAGATTACGTTGAGGCCATTTCGGCCGCGATGCGCGAGGAATACGAGGCGATCGTCGGCGCGGGGTTTGTTCTGCAGATCGACTGCCCCGATCTGGCAATGTCGCGGCACACGGCCTTTCAGGACCTCTCCGACGAGCAGTTCCAAAGGCGCGCCCGGTTCAACGCCGAGATATTGAACAACGCGCTGACGAATATTCCGCCGGAAAGCGTGCGCATACACGTCTGCTGGGGCAACTACGAGGGGCCCCACACCCATGACATCGCGCTTGCGCGAATTCTCCCGATCATCCTCGACGTCAAGGCCGGCGCGCTGTCGATTGAGGCCGCCAACCCGCAGCACGAGCACGAGTGGGCCGTATGGAACGAAATCCCGCTGCCACCGGACAAAATTCTTCTTCCGGGCGTCATCGACACCTCCACAAACTATGTTGAACATCCCGATCTCGTGGCGCAGCGGATCGGCCGTTTCGCCCGGTTGCTGGGCCGTGAGCGGGTGATTGCCAGCACAGACTGCGGCTTCGGTACGTCTGCCGGATACGGCAAGATCGATCCGCAGATCGCATTTCTCAAGCTCGGGTCGCTCGTCGAAGGAGCCGCCCGAGCAACGGATCACTTGTGGCATTAGACGGCACGGCCATGGGG
>JBPYDR010000006.1:0-85260 GCA_051986235.1 Pseudolabrys sp. | reverse complement strand
TTGAGTTGACTACATCTCAATTTCGCGGCCAACCGATAAAACTAAAATGTTGACGTGGCCGATAGCCTCGTCCGGATCAGTCTCCCAAGTGAGGCATAGAAGGGGAGATCATGATGCGCCTTATTGCTTTACTGATATTTGCGACGCTGTCGGTCATGCCGTTGCAGGCGGCTACGTCCGAGTTCGGCACAAAGGATGAGGCGATGGCAATGGTCAAACGCGTTCAAGATATGTTTAAGAAAGACGGCGCCGATGCCACGTTCAAGGCGGTCGACGATCCTTCCAACAAAGAATTCCACGATCGCGACCTCTATGTGTACATCTACGATTTAGCGGGTGTCTGCGTCGCGCACGGAGCCCGCCCGGCTCTCATCGGCAAGAATCTCGTCGATATCAAGGATCAGGACGGAAACTTCCTCATCCGCGAGCACATCAAAATAGCGAAAGGGCCAGGTAGCGGCTGGGTAAGCTACAAGTGGCCAAATCCGCTGACCAACAGGATCGAAGATAAGACCAGCTATGTTGAAAAAATGGGGGACAATTACTTCCTGGGCGTCGGAGTTTACAGGCAATGAGGGGAGCCGGCGGGGTTGTTGCGTCGCCTCAGCGCAACAAAGTGACGAAAATAGCCGGCGCTTTTTTGTTCATTCTCGGGATCTTTAATAATCTTTCGATCCAAATAAAAGCATCGATCGCGTCGGTGCTGCTGCTGATTTGCCTCTTGGGCCTGGGAGCGAACGCTTATTTGACCTCAACGCGATCGGCCGAGGGACTACGCGTCCTTGCCAACGAGCTCATTCCAAAGCAGCAGGAATTTAGTCAGGCGAGCGAAGCTATTGTCGCTACGCACATGAAAATTTTTCGCTACGTTTCCTGGGCGAGCAATGGCGTGACCCACAATTTGCTCGATCCGCTGCATGCGGAAATCAACGCAGACCTCGATACGCTGTCCTACCGGATTGCCGGTCTCGCCCGGCGCCCGGACTTGTCCGATTCCGAACGCAAGATCATGCAGGACCTCCTGGCTAAGTGGCAGGCTTGCAAGGAACACGCCAAGGACACCATCGACGTGGGTGAAACCGACGCGGCCATGGCGACGATGATGCTCGGCCAGACCGACGACACCTTCAAGGCCGTCGACGCCACCTTTCAGAGTCTGTCGAGCGAGATGTCGGGAACCGCACTCGCCCTAAGCAATCAACTCTATTCTGATGCCGAGCAAAACAAAGCTATCGTTATTTTGGTTACGCTGGCCGGTTTTCTGATCAGTGGTTTTGTCGCCATTGTCGTCGGTCAATCGATCGTAAGGCCGATAGAAGCCGTCACCGACGCGATGCAACGCCTTTCGGCCGGTGAAATCAACGTCGAGGTCGGGCATCGCAACCGCCGCGACGAGATCGGCCGGATGGTCGACGCCATCGAGGTCTTTCGGAAAAACATCATCGATCGGCGCGCTATGGAGCAAACACTCACCGAAGCAATCGAGTCGATATCGGAGGGGTTTTCGCTGTACGACGCCGACGACAAGCTGGTCGTTTGCAATACCCACTACATGGACCTGTTCCCCAGCCAGGCGGATGCGATGACTCCCGGCACGCCGTTCAAGCAGATTGTCAGCTACGCAGTGCAGCGCGGCTTGATCGAGGATGCCAAGCCGGATGGAGAGGCTTGGCTCGCGACGCGCGTCGCGCGGCATCGCAATCCTGGCGAGCCGCACATCCAGCATCGCTCCGACGGGCGCTGGGTTCGCGTCAGCGAACGGCTGACCGCCGATGGCGGCGTTGTCGCAACTTATGCCGACATCACCGAGCTCAAGCAACGGGAAGCGGAACTGGACAAACTCGTGCATGAGATTGCAGTCGCTCGCGATGCCGCGGAAACGGCGAATCGCACGAAGTCGCAGTTCCTGGCCAATATGAGCCACGAGCTGCGCACGCCACTTAACGCCATCATTGGCTACAGTGAAATACTTAAGGAAGACGTGGTCGGCCTCGGACGGGACAACCTCGTCCCCGACCTGACGAAGATTGAGGAGGCGGGTCGCGACCTGCTCGGTTTGATCAACGACATCCTCGATCTGTCGAAGGTCGAGGCGGGCCGTATGGATGTTTTTCTCGAAGACGTCGAGATCGTTCCGTTGCTCGAAGAGACGCGCGCCATCATAGTCCCGCTTGCGGAAAAGAGCGGCAATGCAGTCGAGTGCCGCTTGGCGGACAATCTTGGCAGCATGCGGACCGACCGCACCAAGCTCAAACAAAGCTTGCTCAATATTCTGAGCAACGCCAATAAGTTCACGGAGAACGGCCGCGTCACACTGGTAGCGGAACGAATCCACAACGGCTCGACCGCCGTACGCTTTGCCATTTCCGACACCGGCATCGGCATGACCGAAGACCAGCTCGGCCGGCTCTTCCAGGCCTTCAGCCAGGCGGAAACCACAACATCGCAAAAATATGGCGGGACCGGTCTTGGGTTGGTGATCACGCGAAACTTTTGCCAGCTCTTGGGCGGCGACGTCACCGTCGCGAGCAAGCCCGGCGAAGGTTCGACTTTCACCATCACTCTGCCGGACCGTCCAGCGTCCCAGCCGTATGTCAAACCCATCGACGCTCCGCAAATCGCAGACGGAGTGAACAAAGCCACTACGGTGCTGGTTGTCGACGACGATCCGGCTGCCCGCGACCTGCTGACGGCCAATCTAAAAGGCGCTGGATACCGGCTCATTCATGCCGCGAGTGGCACCGAAGCGCTCAATCTCGCGCGTATGGCGCGACCGGACGCGATCACTCTCGACGTTTTGATGCCAAAGCCCGACGGCTGGGATGTTTTGACCGCGCTTAAGGCCGACGCCCAACTGCGCGATATTCCGGTGATCATGGTCACGGTGCTTTCCGAACGCGGCATTGGAGTGTCGCTGGGCGCGGTCGAGGTGCTGACCAAACCGGTCGACCGTGCGCAATTGAGCGCGCTGCTGCATGGCTTGCTGCGGCGCGAAGGTCCGATCCTGCTCGTTGAGGATGATGCTAGCGCGCGCGAGCTGATCTCGCAGAGCATCGAAAAGATGGGCCTGGCAGTTGCGGAAACCATTAATGGCCGTCAGGCACTGACATGGCTTGGCGCGAATCCGGCGCCAGCCGTGATCCTGCTCGATCTGGTGATGCCGGAAATGGACGGTTTCGAGGTTCTAGACGCGCTCGCGGCGCGCGCGGACTGGCGCGAAATTCCGGTGGTCGTCATCACCGCCAAACAGCTTACGGCGGTCGAGTGCGAGCGCCTGCTGCGGCAAGCGCAAAAGATCATCGCCAAGGGTACCGCGTCGCGATTGGATATCGCCGCCGCCGTCGGCGAAGCCTTGCGGCGGCGGCCGGCGCGCATGCCCGCAGGCGCCAATGCGTAAGATAAGGATGGGCCGGAGCGAGATGCTGCAATGACGAAAATTCTGCTGGTCGAAGACAACGAAATGAACCGCGATATGCTGTCACGACGCCTCACGCGTCGCGGCTTTGAGGTGATTTTCGCGGTGAACGGACAAGAAGGTGTCGAGCGTGCGGCCAGCGAACGGCCCGACATCATCCTGATGGACCTGAGTCTGCCGGTCCTAGACGGGTGGGAGGCGACGCGCCGCGTCAAGGCGGGAGATACCACTAGCAACGTGCCGGTCATCGGACTGACCGCGCACGCCATGAGCGGCGACCGCGAAAAGGCGATTGCGGCCGGCTGCGACGACTACGACACCAAGCCGGTGGAAATCGAGCGTCTCATCGGCAAAATCGAAAAGCTCCTTGGCGTAGCAAAAAACTAGGCTTTTCCCCCCGCGGTATGGGCAAACCTTGTCGACGACCGCAACGAATGAACGTTTTAACCGCGCTCTGACCGCCTTGCTGCGCCAGGAGGTGCAGGCACCGGCGACGGCGATTACCGAATTTCTCGAGATCATTATCGAGGAGGCGCGGCGGTTGGGGCTCGATTCGCTGCTGCCCGATCTTGACCGGATGCGCAGCGCAAGCGTGCAGTTGAACGTGTTTGTAACCAGCATCGTCAAACACTCGTCACCGGGTTCTCCGGAGGACGAGACAGCCGAAGCGTTCCACCGCCGCCTACGTCATGATTTGCGAACGCCGCTCAATGCCATCAAAGGCTATAGCGAGCTGTTGATCGAGGACATGGATGAGCGCGACGAGCAGCCGCTGCGAGCGGACTTGGTGAAACTCAAGGACCACGCGGATCAACTTCTTGACCAGATCGATGCCATGATCGCGCTCGCCCGCGGCCAGCGCGACGATTTGGACGATGCCGGCCGCACGAAGCAGGCCGCTGTAGTTGCGGACGTTTTGCGCACGGTCACCCCGCTGCCGGCGAGCCGCACGCGATCGGAGGCGAAACGATCGAGCTTTATTCTAGTGGTCGACGACAATGCGTCCAATCGCGACGTGCTCGAACGCAGGCTGACGCAGAAGGGACACAAGGTGGTCACCGCCGCTAACGGGGGGCGCGCTTTGGACCTTGTCAGCACCCAGGAATTCGACCTGATTTTGCTCGATCTCATCCTGCCGGAGATGAGCGGCTTCGAAGTGCTGCGCCGGCTCAAGGCGACAGAGCAGACCAGTGACATTCCAGTGATCGTGATCTCCGCGCTCGATGAGCTCGATAGCGTGGTGCGGTGCATTGAGGCGGGCGCCGAGGATTATTTGTCCAAGCCGGTCAATCCGATACTGCTGCAGGCGCGCGTCATGGCGTCGCTTGATAAAAAATGGTTACACGATCGGGAGAAGAGGTTCATCGCCGACCTGGAGCAGGAGAAACGCCGCTCCGAAGCTTTGCTGCTGAACATCTTGCCGCAAGGCATCGTCACTCGACTGCGCAACGGCGAGAGGGTCATTGCTGATCGAATTTCGGCAGCGACGATTCTGTTTTGCGATCTAGTCGGCTTTACGACGATCAGTCAGGAAATGCCGGCCGAGCGCCTCATCACGTTTCTCGGCAGGATATTTGCCGATTTCGATAACTTGGCCGCGGAGTACGCCGTGGAAAAGATCAAGACGATCGGCGACGCCTACATGGTTGCCGCGGGCATCCCCGAAGAGCAAGCCGATCACGCCATCCGTATTGCCAACCTTGCCAGGCGAATGCTTGAAACCGTGGACGACATCGCGGCGGCGACCGGCGTAACCCTGCAAGCGCGCATCGGCGTCCATAGTGGGCCCATCGTCGCTGGCGTCATCGGCACGCATAAATTTGCTTACGATATCTGGGGCGACACAGTTAACACTGCGAGCCGCATGGAATCGTATTCGCTGCCCGGACGCATTCAGGTCTCGGCGGCGACGCGCTCTCTGCTCGGCGACCGTTTCACCTTTGAGCGCCGCGGCTCCATCGTGGTCAAAGGGAAAGGAGCGATGGAGACGTTTTTTCTCAACCCGCGGTGAAGTAATTCATGCAACGTTCGTAGCGCGCAATGTTCGTCGGGTCGTGACCTCGTTTCCACGCTGCTTGTTTGCGCCCGCAAGGGGCATATGTCCGGTCTTGGCCCAAAGCAGACATGGACCATTGCACCGCACATGTTCGCTTTCGGGGCTAAAGCAGACATGACCTTTCGCGGGAATCCGCTTTCGCGGTCGCTATGAGGTGTAAAGCGGACATGAGCTTGTGCGCTGCACATGTCTGCTTTTGACCCAAAGCGGACATGGGCTATTGCAGCGCAAATGTCGCCTTTTGACCCATCTCGGACAAAATAACTGCCGTGTAAACGCGAAATAAAAACCGAGGCCGAGCCGCTTTTCCCTCCGCTATAAATCTAACTACAATCGAATAGCCGTCCTCGGAGCGGAGCGTGCCGAAGTCTCCGTAGGGTGAACGGACGGCGATTGTGCTGTCGGCAGGTCCTTACTCGCCGCGCACTGACAGCCAAGCAACAGGGGGAGTATCCATGCTCCATAAATCAATGATCGTTGCCATGCTCGGCGCTACGCTCGCGTCGGCGTCCTTCGCCCAGCAGGGGGCGTTCGGCACCGCCGACGAAGCAAAAGCAATATTGATGAAGGCTGTCGCCGCGGTCAAAGCCGACAAGGCGAAGGGGCTTGACATGATTGCCAAGGTCGAGGGCGGCTTCCGCGATCGCGATCTCTACCCGTACTGCTTCAATCTCAGCGACGGCACGCTGCATCCCTTCGCCAATCCGAATCTCAAGGCGGCGTTCGGCAAAGACTACCGGACGCTGAAGGACTCCAAGGGCTTTAACTTCGGGCAGGTGATCTTTGAGACGGTGACGCAGAAGCCGGAAGGCCAGATCGCCGAAGTCAGCGGAATGATGCTTCCCAAGCCAGGTTCCGATCCGACCCCGGTTCCCAAGACCGTCTTGGTCACCAAAGTCGGCGATCTCGGCTGCGGTGTTGGCTATTACAATTAGCCGCCACGGCTGCGGTAGGCGTTTCCCGTACGCGCTGCTGGGTGCCGCAGCGCTATACTCTCTGGTCATAAGTTGAAACGAAAAGGTCGCCCTTATGGCGGCCTTTTTCGTTCACGCGCGTCATTGCCTGTCCGCAACGTTCTTCCGGAGAACTTCGCGAGCTGTCGCACCGCTAATGTCGCGCAAAAGGCGATCTTCACGACGGAAGGTCAGCCTTTCCCTCTATTGCGGACGGCGTGCTCGCCTTTGAAGGCCTGCCGCCGCTTCGCGAGAAGAGTGTCGACCGACATTAATGTCCGCTTTACCCCCGAAAGCGGACATGTGCAGTGCACTCGCTCATGTCTGCTTTGGGCCAGAAGGCCGCACCGCCATAGACTGAAGGATCGTCCAGCGTTCCGACCTTCAGAACCACCGGTCGCAGGCCGGGCCGTCGCGAGATCGTATGTGTACCGCACACCGCGCAGAATTCCCTTGTTACTGCGTCAGCCTTATCGGGCCGCGTGTAGGTCTTCGGTGCGCCTTTCGTGTAGGCGAAACCCTCTGCTCGCATGAGCATGAACAGATTAGGCGCTCCACCCAAGATATGCTGACACGCGCGGCAGTGACATTGCGCTCTTAAGACTGGCTCGCCCTCTGCGACATATCGCACAGCACCGCAATAGCACCCGCCTTCAAGCCTCATGGTACTTCTCCTGCCGACGCACTGGGCAAAGTGTGCCCGCGCGGTGTTGACGTCTACTTCGACAACACCGCCGGCGCGATCAGCGATGCGGTGCTAACTCAGCTTGCAGTGGGTTCCCGGGTCGTCATTTGCGGCACAGCTTCGGTCGCGACATGGGATCCCCCGCCAACCGGCCCCCGAGTCGAGCGCCATGTTCTGGTGAAGCGGGCGCGAATAGCCGGGTTTCTTGTTCTTGACTATCAGCATCGCTACGAAGAAGCGGTAACCCGGCTGGCCGGATGGGTCCGTCAGGACCGGCTGCGATATCGTGAAGAAATCTCCGAGCGAATTGAAAATTGCCCGGGTGCAATCGCGCAACTTTACCGCGGGGAGAATCTCGGTAAACGGCTCATCCGTCTTCGCGACCACTGAGTCTTCCGCAATGTCCGCTTTTGACCCAAAGCGGACACCGCCTTCTGGAGTGGCAGCCCTCTTCGCGAAATTTCCGGACGAGTGTGAAATAGCTCACACACCCCTCAAACAAATTCATCCAAATTAACTCGCTTGGGAGCGACGGCCAGGGGACGGCCAATTGCAACCTGGAACTGCGCACTGCAGTGTCCTTTATGAACGTAACCCGAGAACAACACGTTGAGCGGAGCAAGGACCGCGCGCTCACACTCATCAGTGGCGGCCGGATAGGCGAGGCGGTCGCCTCGATGATGATGGACATGCGGAAATACCCGAACTGCGAAGTGCCTCACGAAATCCACGCGATCGGCATCTGTGCCTCCGCGGCTGGCGATGTCGCTGTCGCGCGCGCCTACGTCGAGGGCTTTAACTGAAGGCCCTTATGGAGGGGCGCTTTGACGGCACTCCATCTGCGAGCGAGGGCGAATCGTCGTCGGCCTATTTGACTTTCTTTCGAGCCGAGGGTGGCCGCCGGCGGTTGGAGGTCCGGGGTTTTTGCACTCGCGCGTTGCCCTTCACGATCGAGTCCGGGCTCAGACTCTCCAGGAGAACCTTGGCTTCCAGCAAATCTGCGGTATCGAATCCTTCCGTGAATTGATTGTAGATTGATTGCAACAGCTTCAACGCCTCCTCTTCGCGGCCCTGCCTCTTCCACAGGCGTGCAAGATCGCACACCGACCGCAGCTCAAAGCAACGCGCATGTTGGCGCCGGGAGATCTCCACACTCTCCCTAAGCACAGATTCTATTTCTTTGGCTGCCGAGCGACCCAACGTCGACAGGATTGAAGCCTTCACACGCAGTATCTCGGCGATGGCCCAGCACTCACCGGTTTCCTTCGAGGTTGTGATGGCCTGTTCGATGACGTGCGCAGCGGCATCAACCTGACCTGCCTTGACGTGCGCCTCGGCCTCGAGGCTGAGGAAGATCGGGAGCCACAGTAAAGCCCCGGTCTCCTGCCAAGCGTCGAGACCTGAACGAAGCAGTTCGATGCCCTGGTCGATCTCACCTAGGCACGTGGCAGCCCAGCCATCCAGGATCCTTCCGCCGGCCGCCCAGAATGGAAAGGCGTGCTCTGTGCAGAGCGAGACGACCTGGCCGGCATAGATCCGAGCGTCGGCGGGAGAGCGCCGGAAAATATCCATCATACCTTGGGCATGACAAATGGTGTACGCCAACGTGTGTGGATGGGACAGCGTTTTAGCGCGCGCCACCGCCTCGATGGCAACCTTCGAAGCCTGATCGACGTAACCAAGGTGCCATAGTGCCCAGCACAAGTAGCAGAGCGTGGCGGCTCCGATGTCCTGGCCGTATTCGTAAAGGAAATCAGGATGGTCTTCGGGATCGTACAGGACTCGCGCCTGCTCAAGGTGTCGCCGCGCGGATTCGAATTCACCCATCGACACATAGGTCGTACCCAATACACGGTGAGCGAGGGAGAGTGTGGAAGAGGCGCCATGCCGTTCAGCTTCAGTTAGGAATTCAGCTGCTGCGTGCCGCTGCTTGGCAACATCACCGCCGACGTAATAAGACGCCCATATTCCGTACAGAACTGCGAATTTTTGGGACGGATTAGTCGACTCACCAATTAGTGTCTTGGCCCGCAGCAGCGCTTCCCTGGTCTCGTTCGCGGCATATCCGCGGCCCGCTATCATCGCCTGGGCGAGCATAACCTCCAATTCAAGCGTAGGCTTGGGTCCTGCACCGCCGCCAATCAATTCCAGCAATTCAAGCGCTCGCCTCAGATGCCTGATAGCTTCCGTAATCGCTGACCGCTCGATTGCGCGCTGGCCGGCCCTGCGAAGGTAATCGATCGCCTGCTCGGTCAGCCCCGCTTGTTCGAGGTGATGCGCCATCAGTTCTGGCTGGGTCTCTACCGTATCAGCGAAATATGCCTTGAGTGCTTCGGCGATAGCGCGGTGAAGTTCTTGGCGTTTATCTCGAAGCAAGCTCGCATAGGCGACGTCCTGCACGAGCGCGTGCTTGAACGTGTAATTGGAATCAGGCGGCTCACCGCGACCGAAAATCAACTCTGCCGCCGCAAGCTGCGCAAGAGCGGCGTTCAGTGCAGTACTCGACATACCCGAAACGGCGGCAAGCAGCCGATAAGAAAATTCGCGACCAATGGCAGCCCCGATCTGCGCAATCTCCTTGATCGGGGCCAGTCGATCGAGACGTGCCATTAGCGAGTCATGCAACGTCGCAGGAATGGCGGGAGCCGACAACGGGGCGGGCATTATGTAGCGATCACCGGTATCTTTGAGCAAACCGCTCTCTAGGATTGCCTTGGTCATCTCTTCGACAAACAATGGGACACCGTCCGTCTTGCTGACTATCAATTCGGAGACTTCGGAAGGAAGGTTCTTAGAGCCGCTGATATCGGTGATCATCTTTCCAACCTGGTCGCGCCCCAGTCGCTCCAGTCGCAACATCGTTACGTGTGGCTGGTCAAGACTTGGTGGAGAGAAATCCGGCCTGAAGGTGATCACCACGAGTACCGGGGCCGCGGTAATCGACTCTATCGTTCGATCGATCAGCTCCATCGTCGTCGCATCGATCCAATGCGCGTCCTCGAGAATGAACAGCACCGGTTGCGAAGCTGCAAGGCTAAGAAGCTGACGAATCAGCGCAGAAATTGTGAGTTCCTTTTGCCGTTGCGGCGTCAGCTCTAGCGTCGGGTAACGGCCGCTGCTCGGGATGGACAGTAGCGCGGCATAGAGCGGTGCGTCTGCCAGGATAGCTTGCCCAGCACGTGACAGCGCCACTTCCAACTTTTCAAGTTTTAGCTCTGAACTATCGTCCTGCTCGAAACGCGCTGTGTGCTCGAGATGTCTGATCGCCGGGAAAAATGGGCTATGAGCGTGATGCGAAGAACACTGCCAACGGATTGTAATATGTGGATCTCCCGATATTTCGTCGAGCAAAGCGATCGCAGTGCGCGACTTTCCGATGCCGGGCTCGCCGCATAAAAAAGCGATTTGGCCCTTGTCTTGCTTGGCTATTGCCCAAAGGTGGGATAACTGACGCAATTCACGGTGCCGACCGACGAAGTGCGTAAGCTTTGAGGCGCGTCTAGCGTCAAAGCGGCTTTCCACGACCCGCTCGCCAGTGACCTTGAAGGCTGATACCGGCTGCGAAAATCCCTTGAGCTCGCAAACCCCAAGATGCTCGCAGACAAATCCCCCACCTAGCAGTCTTCGTGTCGCGTCCGCGATGACAACCGAGTTTGGTTGTGCCAAGGCCTGTAGGCGAGCCGCCAAATTTAGGGTTTCTCCGACGGCTGACTGCTCTTGTGTGGATCCTCCGCCAATCGTCTCCCCGACAATGACCACCCCTGTGGCAATGCCCACCCGCGTCGCCAGTGGCTCACCCGAAGGCAGTAACAGTTGACTCACCCTGGCGACCAGATCGAGCCCAGCATGTACAGCGTTTTCCGCCTCGTCCTCATGGGCCTGCGGATACCCGAAATAGACGAGAAGGCCGTCGCCCATAAATCTCGCGACGTAGCCCCCATTATTTCTGACCACTTCGATGCAAATGGCCTGAAACCGGCGGATGACAGCGCTCAGATCCTCTGGATCAAGTTGAACTGCGAGTGCCGTCGAGCCTACCAAGTCGCAAAACAACACTGTCAGATTGCGTTTTTCAGGTTGGGAAGGCGCCAATAAAACCTGATTGGACCGTGAGCTCACGAACGAATCTGATATCGCTCTAAGAATACGCTTACGATGGCCAAGCGCGACGCCCAATTTCTCAAGGTCGGATTCACTCAGATCCGACAATACATCTAAGTCGACTCCGTTTTCGGTGAAAGTATTCGTATATTGGCCGAGCCCCATCCCGTCGAGCCAAACCGAAATTGCACTCATTGAATCTCTTACCGTGTTCAACCGACCGAAAGGGGCTTGTGAATGACGATACCATTCCAGGGCCACCGACATAAAATGGAAACTGAGGTTAGGGCGGAGCGAATGTCCGCTTTACGATGTCCCGTCCTTAGCCCTCGGATGCGGCAATGAGGCGGCGCGAGTTCATCAAAGTTCACATCTGCTAAGCCAAAAAGGTGTGGCGACTATACCGGTATATAACTGACACTTGGCAGCACGACTGTCTAAACATTAGCGCATGTGGCAATTTATGCGGAGGCTATCCACGTGGCTAAGAAGCGAAACGCCAAAAAGACAAAGATCAAACGCAAGGAAGCGGCCAAGAAAAACAAACCCAAACGGATGCCCGAGCATTTGAATCTAATAGCGTACGTGCCGGGGATTGCGACCTAACTGAGAATTTTTTCGAACTGTGAGGCCGTTCACACCAGTTTTGAATAAGTAAGGCGAACATGTGACCCCGAGGTTGGGAGCCATAGGAGGCTCACATGCGGGAGCTCATGATCGCTCTGGTCGTAGCATGTACTTTGATTGGCGTAGCGGAAGCGCTTTATAAGGTTACTCCCGCCAACGCTAACTTCGAAGCACACGACGCGGTGATCTACGGTCTTCATATCGCGCTCCCCGAGGGCGTGAGGACATTTCCGGCGGAGCTAGTCCCGCTACCATGACGCAGCATAGAGGCCGCGCCCCACGCGTTTTAAGGCGCGGCCCAGGCCACCAAGGGCCACAACCCATTGGACCGAAGGTGACCGCTGTGAATCTAAATTCTCCAAGAAGTTTGTTCACGGGGGCGAACAAAAATTTAATGTTGGCGGCGCTAGCGGCTGACTTCGTTCACGCTTCGCGCGTCAAGAAATCAAAATCCCGTAATCGGCCGCAGCGAGCAGATAGCCAGGCTTACGCTGCGTCACAGAGTGCCCTCGATATTCCAGTATCGCTCGTTTGTCGTGGCTGGCGGTTTGATCAGCTATGGCAGCAATTATCGCGACACCCACTATCAGCTCGGGCTCTACACCGGTCGGCTGCTTAAGGGCGAAAAGGCTGCCGACCTGCCGGTCCAGCAGGCCACAAAAGTCGAGCTGTATATCAACCTAAAGACTGCCAAGGCGCTCGGTATCAACATCCCCAACTCACTCATCGGGCGCGCCGACGAGGTGATCGAATAGCTCCATTGTCCGCTTTTGGCCCAAAGCGGACATGCCCTCTTGCGTGACGCGCGGAGTTGTAAAGAGTCAACGATTGAATTTCGCAATGACCTTCATCAGACGAACGATGAAGGTTATTTAATGTAGTGGGGGGGAACACCGTATTGACCGTCAAATTTATAAAGCGATCATTGGTCGGACCTTAATCGTCGCCCCCAAGGTCCCCTGATGGTTCTCCAAAATGGCCCGCCGACCCACTGGGCCGAGCGGGCCATCCCCTTACGTTAAAGATTGTCGGCTCGCCATGCAGCCCAATCCTTTGGAACACCCGAATCATCCAGCGTGCATGAAGTGTGGCGCACGAATGCGGCTCGTGGGCACCGAAGAACAATATCCCGGTTACACAAGGCGGCTGTTTGAGTGTCCTCTCTGCGGTGAGAGCACGACGCAATGGGCGAGTGTTTCGCAAGCCTCAAACTAGTCGTTCCAAACAAGATAATGAGCGATAGAGTGTCCTTGGATTTTCATCACGCTACACTACTGAACTGACGCACGGCTTCCCTGTACGCGCGTCAAAACTTAAGGGAGCGTGGAAGGCTAGTGTCCGTAAGCCCTAACTAGATGGGCTGAGAGTTTATTTCCTCCGGGAGCGGTCGGTCACTCCGGAATCACAAAGCCGTCGAACTGCTGGACCAAACCAGCACAAGCGAGCGTCACCACCTCCCGGAAGGACTCGTCACTCCGCGGGCGAAACTTCATCAATGCTTCCGTCCGTTCCAGTAACAGGGCGCGCTTTTCGAGTGGAACGGTCTGAGCAACCGTCGCCAGAATTTTTTTCTGATCGTCCGTCAACGCCATCATTGCAGGTCTCGTTGTTTGCACGTCTAAACGTGCGGATGACCTTCTTTATCAGCACTGCGTTCGATTTCTTTCTCGCAATCGACGCATCTGAAAGTCTGCCGTTCAAAGCCTAGACCAAAATCTGAATGGGGTGTGCGCCGTACGAGATACATGGAAGCGCCGCAGACCGGACAGACAGGCCGATCATTTGAACCGAAGTCCTTGCCTTTCTCTACACGCACGGGAGCGGTGCTAGCTCTAGCGGAATTCGTCTATCGTCGTTTCGTCATAGTTGCACGACAAGCATTCAAAGGTGCGCCTGTTTGTCTGTCGGTTCGATGCGCGCCATAAACATCGGCACACCGCAGATTGGGCATCGACGCTGGCCAATCGGCGGTGGGGAAGACGGATCAAAGCTATTTGGCTGCGGCATGGGGCACCCCCTTACTGGTACAGGCGGGAGCGCGATATGTCTCTCAGTCACCGGCACGCCTGCGGGCAGAGCCTCGGTCGGGGATGATTTATCCTAGGCTCTATTACGAGCGCGTCTGTTCGGATTCAGACTCTATCCGCGATGTGCACCGCACTTTTGTTTATGTCTTTTGACATACGCCAGTGACTAAGCCTTATCGCGAATGGCAGGTTCCCGCCCGCATTCTCAAGCAAGACGGCCAAGTAAAACGCCACCGTTGAATGATTTTTGTTTTATTTATCGTCCGACAAACTCGATGGGCGGCGACCACGGTCTGACGGAGGTTCAGTCGTAGGCCGCGGTCGCCTGGTCCGGGTGTAGGGACGTGGGAGCCGGACTGACGCGAGCGTGCGACCCAACCTGTTAATGAATAGTTTCGATTGGTCCCCTAGAAGGTGCCCTCAAGGACGTGCGTTGCCACGGGGGCGGCGACTGCAAAGAAGAAGGGCTGCTTCTTGGTGCGACAACGGCAGGAACGCCATGTTGGCGGTCTTGGTTGACTCGGTGGTCACCGTGGCTAGTCAGCTCCCTTTGGCCCCTTGCTGTTCCGGTGGCTGGGGTCGTCGCTTTTTCACCATCGCGGCGGCCCCTTATTCGCGCAAAGAGGCCAGCAGACATTCGAGAATAGAAAAACCCGGGGCCATCGTGTGTGAGAAAGTTCCCGAGAAGGCGTCTCAGGAACTGATCCGCATTAATTTTATATCGCGTGAATCTCGACCGTCGAGCGCCATTGGCATAATATTATCACCTTCAATCAAAAATCCGGTTCGAGGTAAGAGGAAATGGCGAAAGCAATCGAAGATACCAAGGCGCCGGAGAAAGCCAGCGGATCTAAGGCGGAGCCGGAGACCCCGTTATCAACCCGGACAGACGAGCATCAGGCAAGCTGTTTCGGTCTAGAGGAGGAAAGGGGCGAAGGTTGGAAGGGCAGCGGCGCAGCGAAGTCAGAGATCAATGAAGCGAAGCCCAGCTTGTGAGCTGAGCCGACGACCAAATTGAGCGCGGACTAGAGCGGTTCGGCGCATTGAGTTTCTTTGAGATGGGTTGGTGTCGCGTTTAATGGCCTGTCGCGGGAGTTACGCGCACGCCACAACATGCCGCCGATATAGGCGAAAATGGCAAGGCCTGCCACCGAAGTGCGTTAACTATTATGGTTAAATAATCGTAGTTCAAAGGCAAGAAGTGATAAAATCTGAGCCGCTCTCGATCCCCAAAGAGAGCACGGCCCCGATCTCATCCCCGAACCCCCCGTTCCCCAGAGAGGTCGGGGCCAACATTTGTACAATGAATTGCGACCGTAGCGTGGTTGAAAAGCAATTAGATTAAAAGGCCGCGCCTACGGTGAACGCCATTCGACGCAAGCGCGGCCATGACGGTGCGGTTACATCCGCCGCTCCCGCCAATTCCGATGCTAGGCCGCTATTAAAAATATCGGGGGTAGAATGTTGCAGCCCGTTGCGAAAAAGTTGCGTGTAACCTTTAGGAGCCGACGCCACATAACCCCCAAATCGGCAGGCCGCGCTCAGTGGCATAGCAAGAGCGCGGCCCACTTATTTTGATGGCCCCGCGCAGTGACGTTCATCCGGTTTCCTGTGCGGCGTCATGCTCGCCGAAAACCCATTCAGAAACTCAACCGCGCTACTGCGTAGGGATCAAATCGACGTAGCGAACCATGCAGGCGTCGTGCATTTGTCCATGACGCCTGCAAAGCGATACCAGGAACAATAAATTTCAGCAGCAATATGAAAAAAAGTATTTCGAGCGCGGTACCGGTCGCCCGTGCGTGTGCGCCGACAAAGGCAGCCATATAAGTAGCCACTCGTTGCCGTTTCCTCCCTAGACGACCGGCAGTTTACGCTACTTCGGGCAAACCGGCCCGCAAGTTACAAATCAGCAAGGTTGGCCACGCCGAGTCTCGCGCCGTGGGAATTGCAGCCAAAATGGAGTCAGAATTTTTCTGCAAATCAGACCAATTTTGGTGGCACACCATCGCACTCCGTTGTGGCCATTTTCTTTTGGTATCTTCAGCACCGCGAATGACCAATCTCCTACTCTCTCCGACTCGGAAGTATTTTCGTTTTGGCGACAAAAACGATTACTGCGTCTTGGACGGCGGCCGAGTCATCGGTCGTATTTTCCTTCATCCGCAGGCGCCGGAAGGTCGTTCGTGGTTCTGGACGATAACGGCTTCCGACATTCCACCGTCACTCGATAAGCGGGGTTACTCAGCAACGCGCGAATTAGCGATGGCAGATTTCCAAGCGCGATGGCTGGCTTAGGTCGCAATCGCCGGCACGCGCACCGTGGTCGCCGGATGGATTCCGCGCCTCCTGGCGCAAGGCTTGTGCAAGGGCTGGCATTGTCGGCGTCACGTTTCACGACCTGCGCGGCACTGCCGTGACAAGGCTCGTGCTCGCTGGCTGCACCGAGGCCGAGATTGCCACCATTACCGGGCATTCGCTACGCAGCGTACGTGCGATCATTGATACGCATTACCTCGCCCGCGATTCCGCGCTCGGTGACAACGCGATCACGAAACTGGAAAGACGGACCGAACGATGAGCGAACAAAATTCTCCCAACTGAGCGCCCAACTGGTCCACGATGTTCTACTGTGAAAGGAGGAAAAGCCGCGCGGAATCAAATGGCTGGGGAACTAGGATTCGAACCTAGATTCTCGGAGTCAGAGTCCGATGTTCTACCGTTGAACTATTCCCCAACGGGGCTGGGACGCCTCAGCGGCCTTCCGGATGGCTCTGACATGGGCCAATTCGGCCAATTTTACAAGTGCGAACGCCCGGACGCCCGGTCAGACGGGGCGTCGGGGTCGCGTTGCGACCGTCAGGATCGCAACCAGACTCAAGGCCGCGACCGTCAGGAAAACCAGGCGCGGATTTCCATGATCCATGATGGCGCCGAAAATCAGCGGAGCAATTATGCCGCCGATGTTGAATCCACTGGTCACGAAGCCGAATACCTTACCGAAAGAACCCGGCGGGGTAATCGCGCGCACGATCATGTCGCGCGAAGGCATGATGACACCTGAGAAAAGGCCGATCAGGGACATCACCCCGATCAATGGCACCGCGCTGAAATCGATCTCTGCAACAACGGCGGTGAAGAGACCCATGGCGGCAAGCCCGATTGTCGCGACCAGCCCGTGCCGCGTGGTGCGGCCGACGAGCAGGCCGCCCAACAGCACGCCAATCGCCGACCACAATAGATTGCCGGTCAGTGCCGCATTGGCGGTCGTGAGCGGAGTGCCATAGAGCGCGCCGAGCGCAACGACCGAATAATTGTAGAGCCCGGCGCTTATCATCGCGAGCAGCGCAAAGAAGACGAGGTTGAGGAGGATCGGGCCCGACATCAGCAATCGCCATCCGGCTGGCGTGTCGCCGGAGGTGGCGCGTGCCCGGCCGGATTTCGTTTGAACGGGGGAGTTATCGCGGAACGCGATCAATATCGCCGCAACGGCAATGCCGAGAACCGCCGCGCCGATGAAGGCGCCGCGCCAGCCCCATTGGCTTTGCATGATGAGCAGGCTCGCCGGCGCGACAGCCGACCCGAGCATGCCGGCAAAGGTGTGCACCGAGAAGGCCTGGCCGATACGGTCGGACGGCACGTGTTGCGAGAGCAGCGCGTAGTCCGCGGGGTGATAGACCGTGTTGCCCACGCCCATAAGCGCAAACATCGCAACCAGCATCCAGAACGAATCGATCAGGCCCGCAATGATGAGTGATGCGGCACCTGTCAGCAGACCTGCGACGAGCAGCGCACGCGCACCGATGCGGTCGACGAGGAATCCTGCCGGCGTCTGGCCGACAGCAGACACGATATTGAAGGCCGTGAAGGCCAGCCCGATTTCGGTGTAGCTGACGCCGTAGGCTTCCCGCACAAAGGGCATCAGCGGTGCGAGCAAGATGATGTAGTAGTGCGACACGAAGTGCGCCGCACTGACGACGCCGACGAGACGCACGTAAGACGGCCGACTGGCGCTCAGAACCTCGGCCGTTTGGGTCATAAGACGGAATCTCCACGAAGGGGCGGGACTATGCCCCGGACCACGCCGGCAATCCAATGCATTTGCAGTGGGTTGCCCATGTCGGCGCGGTACGCGGCCGTGGCGCTCGGGGAACCGTGTCTAGGACGCTCGTCGTGCCTTGGCGTCCTGAATCGCCTGCCAGATGCGCGCGGGCGTCATCGGCATTTCGAGGTGCCTGATGCCGTATTCCGACAGCGCGTCGATCACGGCATTCGCCACCGACGGCAAACCGCCGGAGGTGCCTGCTTCTCCGCATCCCTTGGCGCCGAGCGGATTGCTTTTGGTCGGGACTGGGTGGCTCAGCACATTGATCGTCGGCACGTCGTGCGCGCGGGGCATGGCATAGTCCATGAACGAGCCGGTCACGAACTGGCCGTCGGAGTCGTAGACGGCATGCTCGAGCAGAACTTGCCCGAGACCCTGCACGACACCGCCCTGGATCTGTCCTTCGACCAGAAGCGGGTTGACGATCGTGCCGAGATCATTGACCGCGGAATAACGCACGACCTGAGCGGCCCCCGTTTCGGAATCGACTTCGACTTCGGCAATATGACAGCCGTTCGGGAAGGCAGAGGGGACCGGATCCTTCACTACGTGGTCGACGTCGAGCGAGTTCGGTACGCCCTGCGGCAGCTTGAGTCCGCCGCGCAGCCGCGACGCCAATTCGAGCAACGCGATCGAACGGTCAGTACCGGCGATGACAAAGCGTCCCGCATTGAATTCAATGTCGCCTGCCGAGGCTTCCAGCACGTGTGATGCGATTTGCTTGCCGCGCTCGATGATGATCGCCGCCGATTCCGTCAGCGCCGCGCCGACAAACATCACCGAGCGCGATCCGCCGCTGCCGCCGCCGAACGCCATGCGATCGCTGTCGCCTTCGACCATACGGATAAGGTCGAACGGAACGCCGAGCAGGTCGGTCAGGATTTGGGCATAGGTCGTCGCGTGACCCATGCCGAAGTCGAGCGTGCCCGTGACGATTGTGACCGTGCCATCAGGTTCGAAATGGACCGCGCCGAGTTCCTTGCCGGGGGCGGCAGTGACTTCGAGGTAACAACCGATACCGAGCCCGCGCAGCAAGCCGCGTTTGCGGCTTTCGCGCCTGCGTTTGTTGAAGCCTGCATAGTCGGCGGCATCCAGGGCTTGCTTGAGCACGCCAAGGAAATCGCCGCAGTCGTAGGTCATGTCGGATGCGGCTTTGAAAGGCAGATCGCCTTTGCGGATCATGTTGCGCTTGCGCAGATCGAGGCGGTCAATGCCAAGTTCGCTCGCCGCGAGGTCGAGCGTGCGCTCGACGTAGTAATTGCCCTCGGGCCGGCCAGCGCCGCGATAGGCCGACACAAAGTTCGTGTTGGTGAAAACGCACTTGGTCGCCACCTCGATGAGCGGCGTGCGGTAGATACCCGCAAGGTTCTTGACTTGATTGCCGGTCGGCAGCAACGGACCGAACTGTGCGAGGTAACCACCCATGTTGCCATAGCCGGTCAGCCGCAAGGCGAGGATATGGGCGTCCTCATCGAAGGCTATTTCAACCACCATGTCCTGCGCCCGGCCGTGATGGTCGGATACGAAGCTGCCCGAGCGCTCATCGGTCCATTTCACCGGACGCCCGAGAATGCGGGCGGCGTGCAGTATGCAGACATATTCCGGATAGACCGACGCTTTCATGCCGAACGAGCCGCCGACCTGACCAGTCACAACGCGAACTTTGTCGGCCGGCGCATTGAGGATGTCCATGAGTGAAGTCTTCATGCCATGGACGCCCTGGCTCGTTGAATGCAGCGTCCATTTGCGGTTCGCCGCATCGTATTCGCCGATCGCGGCGCGCGGCTCCATGGCGTTGACCACCATGCGCTGATTGGATGTCCCGAGCCGCGTGACGTGTTTCGCCTTGGCGAAGGCTTCGGCCACCTTCGCGGCATCGCCGTAGTGATAATCAAGCGCGATGTTGTTCGGCACGGCGTCGAAGACCAGCGGCGCGCCGGGCTTCACCGCGTCTGCGGGCGTGAGCACGACGGGCAGCGGTTCGATGTCAATCGCCACGGCCTCGGCGGCATCTTTTGCCTGCGCGACCGTTTCGGCAACGACACAGGCAACCGGATCGCCGACAAAGCGAACCTTGTCACCGGCAAGGGCAGGGCGCGGCGTGTAGCGGATCGGCGATCCGTCACGGCTCTTGAGCGGCATATTGCATTTGAGCGGTCCGTAGGCGGACAGGTCAGACGCGGCGTAAACGCCGAGCACGCCCGGCATCGTCTTCGCGGCATCAGTGCTGATCGCGCGGATGACACCATGGGCTTCACGGCTACGAACGATAACGGCGTAGGCCTGGCGAGGCCGATTGAAATCGTCGGCGAAGCAGCCTTCGCCGCGCACCAATTTTGGGTCTTCGCTCCGTCGCACCGGCTGACCGATGCCGAACTTGGTCAACGATAGTGCGGTTTCAGTCGTTCGATCGTCCATTTGCTCGTGAGGTTCCGGTTGGTCCTAGGTCATTAAAGCAGCGCGCCTGCCCGGACAAGAATAGCATTCGGGACGGAGGGTTGCGTGAAGCGGGGACGCTGGTACACTTTTCCTGATCGAGAATAAACAGCCACAACCGTGACGCGCCGAAAAGGTGGCCTGCGGAGCGATAGGAAGGTTTTGACATGAGCGGCGAGGCCGGGGACATCCCGGGCCTCGACCCCGCTATTGACCGGGCGCCTCTCTCGCGCGCCAGGTGGGGTCGGCGGTCGCCTGGGCGGCCCGATGCTGGCTTCGGCAGTGACCGGGGCGGCGCGACATATGCAGCGCTCGATCTCGGCACAAACAACTGTCGGCTTCTGGTGGCGCGGCCGTCGGGCGAGGGCTTCCGCGTCGTCGACGCGTTTTCCCGTATCGTCAGACTTGGCGAGGGTGTCTCAGCTTCCGGCCAGTTGAGTGAACCTGCAATCGCGCGGGCGCTGGCTGCGCTCGCCATTTGCCGTAACAAAATGAAAAACAAGGGCGTGACCCGCGCACGGCTAATCGCGACAGAAGCGTGCCGCGCGGCGCAGAATGGTATGCAGTTTCTCGCCCGTGTCGCCGACGAATTGGGTCTTGAGCTTGAGGTGATCGACCGCGAAACCGAAGCGCGGCTCGCGGCCACCGGTTGCACGCCGTTGATTGACCCGCAGGCCGACGGTGCCATCTTGTTCGACATCGGTGGCGGCTCGTCTGAAATCGTACGGCTGGCCCGTTCGCAAAAAGGACGCGGCGGGCCGCCATTGCCGCAGATTCGCGGCTGGATTTCTTTGCCGCACGGCGTGGTGACGCTGGCCGAACACTATGGCGGCATAACCGTCAGCCGGGAAACCTACGAAGCGATGGTCAGCGAGGTTGCGTCCTTGATTGCTCCGTTCGTGCGCGAGCACGGCGGAGACGGAACGAACGGAATCCACATGCTCGGAACATCCGGCACGGTGACGACGATCGCGGGCGTGCACCTCAACCTCAAACGTTATGATCGCAATCGCGTTGATGGTTGCTGGATGAACGCAGACCAGATCACCACTGTCATCGAGCGATTACTTGCGATGACGCACGAGGGTCGGGTGGCGAGTCCTTGCATCGGCATTGAACGGGCAGACCTTGTGCTCGCTGGCTGCGCGATCCTCGAGGCGATCCGGCGCGCGTTTCCCTGTCCGCGCCTTCGCGTCGCCGACCGCGGCTTGCGCGAAGGGATGCTCGTGCAGATGATGCGCGAAGACGGTGCCTGGAGTGGCGGCAATCAAGCGGCCATGTCCTGATCCGCCGATGGCAAGTCCACGTCAAAAAAAGATTCGTGTTCGCGGCGGCAAAAATCGTTCGGTGTCGTCTCGTCAGTGGCTGCAACGTCAGCTCAACGATCCTTACGTCGCACGTGCGAAGCGCGAGGGAATGCGCTCGCGGGCCGCTTACAAGCTGATGGAGATCGACGACAAGGCGCGATTTCTCAGGAAAGGAGCGCGCGTGGTCGATCTCGGCGCGGCACCGGGCGGCTGGAGCCAGATTGCCGCGCGACGGGTGGGAGCACGCGGGTATGGGCGGGTCATCGCTATCGACATTTTGGCGATGGAGCCTGTGCCAGGCGTAGACTTCATCGAGCTCGATTTCCTCGATTGCGCCGCGCCCGGCAGGCTCAAGGAATTGATCGGCGGGCCAGCCGACGTCGTGCTCTCCGACATGGCGGCCAATGCAACCGGACACGCGCGCACCGATCATCTCAAGATCATGGCGCTGGTCGAAGCGGCCGCCGAATTCGCCCGCGAGGTGCTCGCGCCAGGCGGTACTTTCCTCGCGAAGGTTCTGCAGGGTGGCACCGAGGCAGCGCTGCTTGCCTCGCTCAAGCGAGACTACAAGAACGTCAAGCACGTCAAACCGCCGGCGAGCCGAACGGATTCGGCTGAATTGTATCTATTGGCAACGAAATTTCACGGCGCGCCCGCAGTCGCATCTCAGCCGGCGCGTTGATCGGAAGGCTCCGCCGGCGTCGGCAGTCTGTCAGCCATCTCGGCACCGGCATCGGGGGCCAGCCGGGCAAAGAGTAGCGCCGAGAATGCGGAAATCAGCGCGACCGCCAGGAATGCCGGCGGGAAATCGGCCGCCTGCAATGGCCCGCCGCCTCTCAAGTACACGGTCAATTCCACCGCCATCGCACCAAGTGCGACGCCTGATGAAACGGACAGTTGCTGAGCGACGCTGACGAGCGCAGTGGCGCGCCCGACCCGTTGAGGCTCTACCTCGGCATAGGCAATCGTGTTGATGCTGGTGAACTGCAGTGAACGGAAAAATCCGCCGACGAAAAGGAGGATCATCATCAGTGCAATCGGTGTCGTCGCCGTGAAAGCGGCGCAGACTGCAAGGAAGGCTGCGCTGATCACCGAATTGACCACGAGAATGTTGCGAAAGCCGAAACGGCGCAAAATAAAAACAACGGCCCATTTCATTCCCATAGCACCGAGCGCCGTTGCAAAGGTGATCATGCCCGACTGAAATGGCGTCATGCCGAAGCCGATCTGCAACATGAGGGGTAGCAGAAACGGCAGCGCACCAAGTCCAAGGCGGAATGTGAATCCGCCGACCACGCTTGCAAAGAACGTCGGCAGGCGGAACAGCGTCAGGTCGAGTGCAGGATTTTCCGTGTGTCGCGCGTGCGCAAGATATGCCGCAATGAAGCAGGCGCCACCGAACACCAGAGCGACCACAACGAACCAGGGCAGGAAGTTTAGTCCGAGCACCGAAAACCCGAACGCCACGCCCCCTATGCCGAGGCCAGCGAGAATCATGCCGACCACGTCGAAGCGCTCATGTTCTTCGGCTCGAACATCGGGAATGTAACGAGTCGCGAGGACAATACCGAGCAATCCGATTGGCACGTTGATGAGGAAGATCCAGTGCCAGGTCGCATAGGTGGCGATGAAGCCGCCGACTGGAGGTCCCAGGACTGGGCCGATCAAAGCCGGAGTCGTCACCCAGGCCATTGCTCCGACGAGTTCCCGTTTGCTGATTGTGCGGACCACAACCATGCGGCCCACCGGGGTCATCATCGCGCCGCCCATTCCTTGCACGATGCGGGCGATGACGAAGTCGGTGAGCGAACTCGAGAGCGCGCAGCCGATCGACCCGAGCACGAACACGCCGATGGCTGCGCGAAACACGGTGCGCGCGCCGAAACGGTCCGCAGTCCAGCCGCTGGCCGGAATGAATATCGCAAGGGACAACAGATAGGATGTGACGGCGAGCTTGAGGGCTAATGGATTGGTGCCGATATCGGCGGCGATCGCGGGCAGGGAGGTCGCGATCACCGTCGAATCCATGTTCTCCATGAACAGGGCGACCGCGATGATCAACGGAACAATGCGGTCACGGAGCATCAGAGAATCCGGCGGGCGCAGGCGTCAAAATATGCGTCTTGAAGCTCAAAGCAGCGGCGGAAGAAAGGCCCCTGTGTGTTTACGAGTTCATAACAGCCATCTGCGATTGCGCTAGGAATCGGGCCCATCCCGTGCTATCGACCCACGCCAACCCAAAAGCGGGCCGTGACGGAAGGCGAGGACCCCTCGCAACGGGCCTTTTTAACCGTTCGCCGACCGGCCTTTTGCCTTTGAGGGCAAGACGGAGTTGGCGATGGCCGTGAAATACAATGCAAGTCCTCGCGAAGGGCTCACATTCGACGACGTGCTGATAAAGCCCGGCCTGTCGGAGGTGCTGCCCGCCGATGTTGATATCCGCTCCCACATCACGCGTTCGATTGCCGTCAACATACCGATCGTCGCCTCGGCAATGGACACTGTGACCGAAGCGCAAATGGCGATCGCCATGGCTCAGGCGGGAGGCATCGGCGTGCTTCACCGCAACATGGAGCCCGAAGAGCAGGCCGCGCAGGTCCGGCAGGTAAAGAAATTCGAATCCGGAATGGTTGTGAATCCGCTTACCATCGAGCCGGGTGCGACGCTGCAGCAGGCCCTCGATCTGATGAAAGACAATCACATCTCGGGAATTCCGGTGGTTGAGAGTGGCGGCAGCGCCCAGCCGGGAAAGCTGGTCGGAATTCTCACCAACCGGGATGTCCGTTTTGCCACAGATCCACGGCAGAAGATTTCCGAGTTGATGACGAAGAAGCTGATCACCGTCCGGGAAGGCGTAAGTCAGGACGAAGCCAAGCGTCTGCTGCACCAACACCGCATCGAAAAGCTTCTGGTGGTTGACGCGCAGTATCGCTGCGTCGGTCTGATCACCGTCAAGGACATTGAAAAAGCGGTTGCCAATCCGAATGCCTGTAAGGACGAGCAGGGACGTCTGCGCGTGGCCGCCGCCACGACCGTTGGCGATAAAGGCTTTGCACGTACGGAGGCACTCATTGCCGCCGGCGCCGATCTTGTGGTGGTCGACACCGCGCATGGTCATTCAAGGTACGTGCTCGACGCGGTGACTCGGATCAAGCGTCAGTCGAACAAGGTTCAGGTCGTGGCCGGCAATGTTGCCACCGCGGACGGCGCCAAGGCGCTGATCGATTGCGGCGCTGATGCCATCAAAGTGGGAATCGGACCGGGTTCGATCTGCACCACGCGCGTCGTGGCAGGTGTCGGCGTGCCACAACTGACCGCCATCATGGACTGCGTGGAGGCTGCGAAAGCGAGCGGCGCAGCCGTGATTGCCGACGGCGGGATCAAATATTCAGGCGACCTGGCGAAAGCGATGTCCGCCGGCGCAGATTGCGCAATGGTAGGCTCGTTGCTTGCGGGCACCGACGAAACTCCCGGCGAAGTGTTTCTCTACCAGGGACGTTCGTACAAGACCTATCGCGGCATGGGATCGGTCGGTGCGATGTCGCGCGGTTCTGCCGATCGCTATTTCCAGCAGGACATCAAGGACACGCTCAAACTGGTGCCGGAAGGCGTCGAAGGTCAGGTCCCCTACAAGGGCGCTGCAGCGACTGTTCTGCACCAGCTCACCGGAGGTCTACGTGCCGCCATGGGATATGTCGGCGCCAAAAACCTCGGTGAACTCCACGAGAAGGCTGAATTCGTCCGCATCACGGGTGCGGGCCTTCGTGAGAGCCACGTGCATGACGTGACGATTACGCGTGAGAGTCCGAACTATCCGAGCCGTGTATAGTTATTCTGTCTCGGGGGAGACGAGGGCTGAACCGTGCCTGTTCAATTTGTTCTGTTGCCTTTGTTCGTCGAGGTATTGCTCACCTTCTTTGTGATGTTCGGCATGATGTATTTCCGCACGTCGACCTTGAGCAGAGGTGAGACGCGCTTTGAGGATATTTCCCTGCGCGAGCCGAACTGGCCGCGGCGGGCAACGCAATTCGGCTATGCGTTCGCCAATCAATTCGAGCTGCCGGTTCTTTTCTACGTACTGACGATCCTTGTGATCATCACCCACCATGCCGATCTGCTGTTCGTTCTTCTTGCCTGGATTTTCGTGTTGATGCGCGTCCTCCAGGCAGTGGTGCACGTGACGAACAATAATGTCCGCATGCGCGGCGCGTATTACGGCGTCGGCGCGCTCATATTGTTCATCATGTGGATCGTCTACATCGTGCGCATCGTCCTCGCTTTGCCATGACGCCGGCGGCACGCGTCGCTGCTGCGATTGAAGTTGTTGCTGCGATCGAAAAGGAACGCCGGCCGGCCGCCGATGCGCTGAAGTCGTGGAGCCTCACGCGTCGCTTTGCCGGTTCGGGCGACCGTGCCGCGATTGCAGGACTTGTCTATGACGCGTTGCGTCGTCGCGCTTCGAGCGAATTTATCATGGGTGCGGATACGCCGCGCGCTGTCGTCCTCGGCATGCTCAGGCGCGAGCGGGGGCTCGACACCGAAGCAATCGCGAGGCTCGCTGACGGCTCGAAGTATGCGCCGGAGGCGCTGAGCGAAGACGAGCGCGCGCGTCTTGAGGCTTCTGACATGTCGAACGCGCCCCCATACGTTGCCGGCGACTATCCGGAATGGCTCGATCCGCATCTGATGCGGGTCTTCGGCGAGGAGAGGGCCGAAGAGGGCGCGGCGCTCGCATCGCGCGCCCCGCTCGATCTGCGGACGAACATTTTGAAGAGCGAGCGCGACGCTGCAGGCAGTATGCTTGCGGACATTCATCCTGAGCCGACGCGGTGGTCCCCCTGGGGGCTCCGCATACGTTTGTCGGCCGAGGCGAAGAATCCCTCCATTCACGCCGAGCCCGCATTTCTCAAAGGCCTCGTCGAAGTGCAGGACGAGGGCTCACAGGTCGCGGCGTTGCTGTCGGCTGCGCAGCCGGGCGAGCAGGTGATCGATCTCTGCGCCGGCGCCGGTGGCAAGACCCTGGCGATGGCGGCGATGATGCAGAACAAGGGACAGATTTTCGCAACCGATGATGACAAGAGACGACTTGCGCCTATACACGAGCGGCTGAAACGCTCGGGCGCTCGCAACGTTCAGGTCCGCACGCCGAAGTCCATCGGCGACGAAATTAGCGATCTCACCGGACGTATGGACCTCGTGCTGATCGATGCGCCCTGCACCGGCACCGGCGCCTGGCGCCGCAATCCGGATGCCAAATGGCGAATGCGGCCGGGCGCGCTCGAACAGCGTCAGAAGGAGCAGGCCGAAATCCTCGACCGTGCTGTGCCCCTGGTCAAAGCGGGTGGACGAATCGCCTACATTACCTGCTCCGTGCTTGAGGAGGAGAACGACGCGCAGGCGCGCGGCTACCTCGCCCGGCATCCGGACTTTGCCGTGCAGGCACCAGCGGAGGTCATCAAGTCGCTCGGGGAGCGCGCCTTCATGTTCGGCAAGGCGGCACGCGTCTCTGCTCTCGGTACTTTGATGACACCACGATCGACCGATACCGACGGCTTTTATGTTTCAGTAATGCGACGGGCGGGGTGAGGTGGGGTCGCGTCAGGTTCAGTAACAAATCGCAAGCGGAATACCTCGATTGCGCCCCAATCCGGGCCCAATTTGTCCGCGAAAATTCAGTGTCTGTGGAACTCGCGAAGCTCTTTATTTTGGGGTTTTCCATGCTAGTGGCCAGGCGCGATCCGCCTTTTCATGTGGACGCGAAGGACGCGGCGCCCCTCAATCCACATGTTTATCCGCCGCCGCGCGCATCGAGGATGGCGCGGACCGTCACTGCCATGCAGTTGATCGGATCGCTCCTGGCGGTACCGGTCGGGATCGCCAGCGCTTACTCGTTCTATCGCGCCAATTTCGCTCCCGAGACGACTTGCCAGAACCTGCGTAGTGGCATCATCGCGCTGCTCGACAAGAGTGTAGATGCCAGCGCGCGGCGCATGCTCGTCCGCCGTGACGTCCAGGAGTTCGAAAAGTCATGCGCCGCGGTCGACCCCGACGCCACGGCAGCGTTCAAGTCTTTGCTCGCCGCCGAAAAATCTGCTGCTGCGCCAGCGGCTGCACCGGCGGCCGCGCCGGGCCCGGCTGCACCGAAGATGCCACGCACTGAAACCGCGCCGTCGAAGGAGGCCGTCCGCAAGCCAGAGCCGCGGCCGCAAGTGACGGCGAAGCCGCCTACGGCAAATCCAGCGCCCAGCCCGGCGCCTGTTGCGACCGCGCCGGTTGTTTCGGACCCGGCCAAGCGAGATCCGGCTGTCTCGGACAGTCAGTGGCTTGACGCCGTCCGCCAGGCGCTTGTGACTCGCAAGCCCGAGCCCCCGGCGCCCGCGGCAAAACAATCCGATCCGCGTCAATCCGACGCGAAGCCGCAGCCGATACCGGCGCCGGCTGTTCGCCCGGCGCCGCAGGAGACCTCGCTGCCACCTTTGGCGGTTCGCCCGGTGCCGCAGGACACCGCGGTGCCACCGGCTCGTCGGGTGCTGCAGGAGACCGCTTTGCCGCCGGCGCCTGTTGTCCCTCCCGCGAGCGTTCCGGCCACGGCCTCTGCGACGGCGGCACCCGCGTTGCCGCCGCCGATCGCGGTTGCGCCGCCGACCGTGCGGCAGGTTGACACCGATCATCCGGTGCCGCCGGAAGCGATCCCTGATCCCGTTCCGCCTGCCGATGTTGGCGACAGCAAATCCGAGGAGCAGGGCCGCTCGCGCGCCAGCAAATGGATATCGAACATTCCTCTTCTCGGGCCGGTTATCGACAACGCACGACGCTGACGCGTGGTGATAGCTGCCGAAAGGCTTGACCCGGAAGTCCAAAGCCCGCACAAAGCCGGCCCGAACGGCGTTTAGGCGCCCGATTCCAGATATGTTTGGGCAAAACGCCGTCCATGCACGACAAGGTTTTGATCGTCGATTTCGGCTCCCAGGTTACCCAGCTCATCGCGCGCCGGGTCAGGGAGGAGAAGGTCTATTGCGAGATCGTACCTTTCCAGAAGGCCGAAGAAGCCTTCCGCGAAGTGAAGCCGAAGGCGGTGATCTTTTCCGGGGGCCCCGCCTCCGTTCTCGACAAGGACGCGCCGCTCGCGCCGAAGGTGATGTACGACGCTGGCGTGCCACTGCTCGGCATCTGTTATGGCGAGCAGGTGATGGCGCAACAGCTCGGCGGCAAGGTCGAGGGTGGCCATCATCGCGAATTTGGACGCGCCGAAGTGACGGTCACCGAGGACACACCTTTGTTCGAGGGCGTCTGGCGCAAAGGTGAGAAATACCCAGTGTGGATGAGCCACGGTGACCGGGTCACTGCCTTGCCAATGGGCTTCAAGGTCCTCGGCACATCGCCCAATGCTCCGATAGCCATCATCGGCGATGACAAGCGCAAATTTTACGCGACGCAATTCCACCTCGAAGTCGTGCACACGCCGAACGGCGCGGCGCTTCTGCGCAATTTCGTGCGAAAGATCGCTGGCCTCAGCGGCGACTGGACCATGCGCGCCTTCAAGGACGAGGCGATCGAGAAAATCCGCAAGCAGGTGGGAAAAGGCCGCGTGATCTGCGGGTTGTCTGGTGGCGTCGACAGCGCCGTCGCCGCGGTGCTGATTCATGAAGCGATTGGAGATCAGCTCACCTGCGTGCTCGTCGATCATGGCTTGCTGCGGCTTGCCGAAGCGCAAAAAGTCGTGACGATGTTTCGCGAGAGCTACAATATTCCTCTCGTGCACGTGGATGCCTCGGAAACGTTCCTCAAGGCACTCGGGGGCGTCGAGGACCCGGAGCAGAAGCGCAAGACTATCGGCAAGCTGTTCATCGATGTGTTCGAGGCAGAGGCGAAGAAAATCGGCGGCGCCGAGTTTCTTGCCCAAGGCACGCTCTATCCGGATGTGATCGAAAGCGTATCGTTCACCGGAGGTCCATCGGTGACCATCAAATCGCATCACAACGTCGGCGGGCTGCCCGAGCGCATGAACATGAAGCTGGTCGAGCCGCTGCGCGAACTGTTCAAGGACGAGGTGAGGGTGCTCGGTCGCGAACTGGGATTGCCCGAGGCCTTCGTCGGCCGGCATCCCTTTCCCGGGCCCGGACTTGCCATTCGCTGCCCAGGCGCGATCACGCGTGAGAAGCTCGACATCCTGCGGCTCGCGGACGAAATCTACATCGAGGAAATCCGGCGCACTGGTCAGTACGATGACATCTGGCAGGCCTTCGCGGTGTTGTTGCCGGTGAAGACCGTCGGGGTCATGGGCGACTATCGCACCTATGAATATGTCGTCGGTCTGCGCGCAGTGACCTCGACCGACGGCATGACCGCCGACTTCTATCCCTTCGACATGAAATTTCTGGGCATGGTGGCGACGCGGATCATCAACGAAGTGAAAGGCGTCAATCGGGTCGTCTACGACGTGACGTCCAAGCCGCCCGGGACAATCGAGTGGGAATGATCGTGCCAGTCACCATCTACGGCATCAAAAACTGCGACACCATGAAGAAGGCCCGTTCCTGGCTCGACAAGAACGGCGTCAGTTACACGTTTCACGACTACAAGACGGCAGGCATTGATCGCGAGCGCCTGGAGCGCTGGGCGAAGAAAGCAGGTTGGGAAATTCTCCTCAATCGCGCCGGAACGACCTTCAAAAAGCTGCCCTACAAGGACAAAGCCGGTCTGTCGGAAGCGAAAGCCATTGCCCTCATGATGAAGCAGCCGTCGATGATCAAGCGTCCGGTCCTCGATGCAGGCGGCGGCAACCTGCTGGTCGGCTTCAACCCCGATGCCTATAAGGCGGCGCTAAGTACTCGGTGACAAGATGCGAACCGCCGAAGCGCGGCCAGCATGCCGGACCCGCGTCGGCTTGATTTTGCTGCTTTTTGCGGCCACATGCAGGCGATGAACAAGCCCTTGGTCAGTTCCGATTCGATTCCCGTGTCACCGCTTGCCGCGGAGGTCGATCGGCGGCGCACGTTCGCGATCATTTCCCACCCGGACGCCGGCAAGACTACGCTGACCGAGAAGCTGTTGCTGTTCGGTGGAGCGATCAATCTCGCCGGTCAGGTCAAAGCCAAGCGCGATCGCCGCTCGACGCGCTCGGACTGGATGGCGATCGAGCGCGAGCGCGGGATTTCGGTCGTGACATCGGTCATGACGTTCGATTACGGCAAACGCGTCTTCAATCTTCTCGATACGCCGGGTCACGAAGACTTTTCCGAAGACACCTATCGGACCCTGACTGCGGTCGACTCGGCCGTGATGGTGATCGACGCAGCAAAGGGCATCGAGGCGCGTACACGCAAGCTCTTCGAGGTCTGCCGTCTGCGCGACATCCCGATCGTGACATTCATCAACAAAATGGATCGCGAGAGCCGTGATCCTTTCGAGCTGCTTGACGAGATCGAAAAAACTCTCGCGCTCGATACTTCACCGATGACCTGGCCGATCGGCCGCGGCCGTGATTTTGCCGGCACCTATGATCTCGTCACGGGCAAGATGCGGCCCGTCAGCGAGGACGGAAATACTGTCGAGCGCCAGCAGCTCGACCTCGCCGCGCTGGCCACGAAAAATCCCATGCTGGACGCCAAGGCCATCGGCGACGAGCTGGCGTTGGTCAAAGAGGCCTGCCGGGCCTTCGATTTCAAGTCGTTCCGTGAAGGCCATCTTACGCCGGTGTTCTTCGGTTCGGCGCTTAAGAATTTCGGCGTGAAGGATCTTCTTGATGCGCTCGCGTCATTTGCGCCCGCACCCCGCGCGCAGGCTTCCAACACGCGCACCGTGGATGCGCACGAAAACTCCATGACGGCATTTGTTTTCAAGATCCAGGCCAACATGGATCCCAACCATCGCGACCGCATCGCCTTTGCCCGTCTTTGTTCGGGCAAACTGCGACGCGGGATGAAGGCGAAGTTGACGCGAACCGCGAAGCCGATGACGCTATCCACACCGCAATTCTTTTTTGCCCAGGATCGCGCGCTCGCCGAAGAAGCCTATGCCGGCGATGTGGTCGGCATCCCCAATCACGGCACGCTTCGCATCGGCGACACGCTGACGGAAGGCGAGGACTTAGCGTTTCTCGGCGTGCCGAATTTCGCGCCGGAAATTCTGCGCCGGGTGAAATTGGGCGATCCCATGAAAGCGAAGAAGTTGAAGGAAGCACTGCAGCAGATGGCGGAGGAGGGGGTCGTCCAGGTCTTCCGTCCACTCGATGGCGCGCCCGCGCTTGTCGGCGTTGTTGGTCCCCTGCAGCTTGACGTTCTGAAGGTGCGTCTGTCGGAGGAGTACGGCCTCGACATCAGTTTCGAGCAACCGGAGTTCCAGCTCGCGCGCTGGATTGCGTCGACTGATGAAGAGGGCCTCGATGATTTCGTGCAGGCCAACTATTCGAGCTGCGCTGAGGATCTCGACAACGATAAAGTCTTCATGGCGCGCAATCAGTTCATCCTTGACTACACCCGGGAACGCGCACCCGGAATTTCCTTCACCGATATCAAGGAGGTGAGAGACAAAGCGGCTGCCTAGTTCAACGTCACATGGGCCGCCTCGATCACCGGCGCCCACCGCTCGATCTCACCGTCCATCCGCGCCCGGAGTTCATAAGGTGACGAACCGACGGGCTCCATCAATTGGGTTGCCAGTTTCTCGCGCAGCATCGGCTGGCGGATGATTTCGGCGACGTCCCTGCTGATCCGGTCAATGATCGGTCTTGGCGTGCCGGCCGGCGCTATCAGGCCGTTCCAGGCATCGGCCTCCACATCGATTCCGCTTTCCTTCAGCGTCGGCACGTTTGGCAAATAGGGAGAGCGTCGCAGGGTAGAGACGGCGAGAATCTTCACCGCGTCCGTTGCGGCGTGCGGCGTAACCGCGATCGCCGGAAGACAGGCGATCTGTGCATCGTTGCGAATCACGGCGGTGATGGCCTGCGGCGAACTGGGATAGGGCACGTGCACCAATTTGGCCCCCGCTTTGATAGCGATCGCTTCCATGGCGAGGTGTGACAGCGAACCATTTCCGATCGAGGCAAAGTTATACTTGCCGGGATTTTTGCGGAGCAGAGCAACAAGGTCCGCCACCGAGTTGACGCCCAGCGCCGGATTGACTGCGAGCACGCTAGGCTGCGTAACTAGTTGGGTGATTGGTTCAATATCCTTGCGCGGATCGTAAGGCAGGCGCGAGAACAGCAGGGTGTTGATTGCGAGGGGCCCGCCGATGCTGACCCCGAGGGTGGAACCATCAGGCGTGGCCTTCGCGACAATGTCAGTGCCAAGATTGCCGCTGACGCCAGGCTTGTTCTCAACGACAAATGCGCTGGCGGGGTACTTCTGTTGCAGGCCGTCGGCAACCAGACGCGCCACGACGTCCGGCGTCGATCCGGGACCGAAGGGCACTACAATCCGTACGGTCTTTGTTGGCCAGTCCTGTGCGGGTGTTGCAGCTCCAAGGGCCAACAGTGCGAGAAGTGTTGCCAAGGCGTGTTTCGCTGCGCGAAATGCCACATCTGCGTTCATTTAAGGTGAGCTCCGCTCGAGGCGTCTTGCATTGGCTTCGGCTATCCTCTACTGCGGCAACCGTAGAAAGCGAGTTGTAGCATGGGCTTAGGTATTCTCATTCTTGGCCTGCTGGTTTTTCTCGGGACACACATCTTCGTGTCGTTCCGCGAGCCGCGCGCGCGCGTGATCGCACAGCTCGGCCTGCCAGCCTATCGAGGACTATTTGCGCTGATCTCGTTGGCCGGCCTCGCGCTGATCGTGTGGGGCTACGCGCAATACCGCGCGCACGGGTGGATCGACGTATGGTCGCCGCCGGCATTCATGCGTCACATCACCGTCGGCCTGATGCTGTTTTCGGTGATCTTCCTGGTCGCGGCATATGTTCCAAGCCACATCAAGGCGCGGCTCAAGCATCCGATGCTGGCCAGCGTGAAGACCTGGGCCTTTGCGCATCTGCTGTCGAACGGCGACCTCGGCTCTATCCTACTGTTCGGTACGTTTCTCGCCTGGGGCGTCTATGCGCGGATTTCCGCCAAGCGCCGCACCGACCTCAGGGCGATAACGGCGCCCGCCGGCTGGACAAATGACGCGCTGGTTGTTGCGATCGGCGTCGTCGTCTATCTGGCGTTGGGCTATGCATTCCATCCAGCCGTGATCGGGGTACCCGTGTTCGGGAAATAGTCATGTCAGTACAGGACGAGATCCGGCGGTTGACCGCTCCAGATATACGCGCACGCAAAGGCGGTGAGCCGATTGTCTGCCTGACCTCCTATCACGCCCATACCGCCCGCATCGTCGACGCGCATTGCGACGTGATCCTGGTCGGGGACTCGCTCGGCATGGTGATGCATGGGCTCGAAACCACCGTGCCCGTCACGCTCGACATGATGATCCTGCAGGGTCACGCCGTGATGCGCGGTTCGAAGCGTGCGCTGGTCGTCGTCGATATGCCGTTTGGTTCGTACGAAAGTTCGAGAGAGCAGGCGTTCATGAACGCAGCCCGCGTGCTCAAGGAAACCGGCTGCGGTGCGATCAAAGTCGAAGGCGGAAAACGCCTGGCCGAGACGATCGCCTTTCTCGCCGAGCGCGGTGTTCCGGTGATGGCTCATGTCGGACTGACACCGCAGTCCATCAACACGATCGGTTCGTTCCGCGCGCAAGGCCGCGACGAGGCCGACTGGTCCCGCATCGAGGACGACGCGATTGCCGTCGCGCAGGCCGGTGCATTTTCGGTCGTGATTGAAGCGGTGGCCGAGCCGCTGGCACGCAAGCTGACCGCGGCGGTCCACATCCCGACCATTGGAATCGGCGCAAGCGCCGCCTGTGACGGGCAGATACTGGTACTCGAGGACATGCTCGGCCTGTCCCCGCGAGTCCCGAAATTCGTCAAGCGCTATGGAACTCTCGGACCCGGCATTGAGAAGGCCGTTGCCGACTATGCCGCTGAGGTACGCTCGCGTGCCTTCCCGGGGCCTGAACACGTCTATCAGATGAAGAAGAAGGGCTAACTTCCTTTGCCTTAGGCGCGCCACATCGCTAGTTTACGGCGCAATCCGGCCCGGGGATGGTTGAACGGGGATTGGAGCGATCTTGGCCGATATTTTTCATGAAGTGGACGAGGAAGTCCGGCGCGAACAGCTGAAAAAGCTTTGGGATCGCTACAGCGGCTATCTGATCGCCGCGGCCGTACTGATCGTTCTCGCGATTGCGGCCTGGCGCGGCTACGAATATTGGGTCGCCAAAAGAGCCGCTGCCGCGGGCGCCGCCTACGAGACTGCCGCATCCCTGATCGAGCAAAACAAATATGCCGAGGCAGAGGCTGCATTCGCCAAAGTCGCAACCGACGCACCGGAAGGTTACCGCGTACTGGCGCGCATGCGCGGAGCGGGAGCACTCGCCCAGGTCAAGCCCGCCGAGGCCGTGAAAGCCTACGATGAAATTTCCAACGACTCCTCGGTCGCTGCAATCTGGCGGGACCTTGCTGCTGTACGCGCCGGCATGCTGCTGGTGGATACACTCTCGTTCCCGGACATGAGCAGACGACTTGATGCTGTTGCGGAACCCTCGCGCAGTTTCCGCCACAGCGCGCGCGAACTGCTGGCGCTATCCGCGTGGCGCAATCACGATCTTGCCGCCGCCCGGCGATACCTCGATATGATCACGAGCGACTCTGAATCACCGGCCGGCACGCGGGCCCGCGCGGAAGTCTTGTCGGCTCTCGTTGCCGGCGAAGACAAGAGTTGAGGGGCAAGGCATGCGGACAATCCATCGCGTTGTGCTGCTCACCGCTCTCGCAATATCCACGTGCGGGCTGACCGCCTGTTCAGGAGGTTTTGATCCTGACAAGCTCGACATATTCGGTCTCAGCGAGAAGAAAAAGCTTCCGGGTGAGCGCAAGGACGTGTTTCCCGGCGGGGTCCCGGGAGTGACGCAAGGCATTCCGCCGGAACTTATGAAGGGCAATCAGCCGCTGTCGGAAACCGCACAGGCGCCAGCGCCCGCGCAAGCCAAGTCAGCCGCGGCCGTTGCGGGCGAGGAAGAAAAAGACGCCACGACCGAGCCTGAAGAAAAGCCAAAGCCAAAGCCGAAGCCGAAAAAGGTCGCAAAGCCCAAGCCGCAACCTCAACCGGCGCAAGACACGGCGCAGTCCTCAGCCTGGCCGCAGCAACAGCAGGCGCAGCCTGCCCAGCAGAGCGGCCAGTCTGCATGGCCGGCACCGGCGCAGACCAACACAGCGTCTCCCTGGCCTTCATCGCCACAGCCCGGCACCTTCCAGCGCTGACCGCGTCGGGCTTGACCCGAAGGCGAACCCCGCCGCAAACACTTGATGAATTGACTTGATGGACTGCGGGCGCGTGCCTGGCAGCGAAACCAATGAGCCTGTCGATTGTCATTGTAGGCCGGCCCAATGTCGGCAAATCGACCTTGTTCAATCGACTGGTGGGTCGACGCCTGGCGCTGGTCGACGACCGGCCCGGTGTCACGCGCGACCGGCGCGAGGGGGAAGGCCGTCTCGGCGACATTGAGTTCACCGTGATCGACACAGCTGGGCTCGAACAGGCGGCACCGGAAAGCCTGTCCGGACGGATGCGGGCGCAGACGGAAGCGGCGATCGATCAGGCCGACATCATATTTTTCATGATCGACGCGCGCGCCGGTCCGACGCCCGTCGATCACGCCTTTGCCGATGCCGCGCGCAAATCCGGCAAGCCGATCGTGCTCATCGCCAACAAAAGTGAGGGGACGGCCGGTGAAGCGGGGCGTCTTGAGGCCTATACGCTCGGCCTCGGTGAGCCGATCCCGATCTCGGCTGAGCACGACGAGGGCATGTCCGACCTTTACGACGCCTTGCGCGCTTTGGTGCCGGAAGAACCCGCGGATCAACCGGTCGAAGATGCATCCGATCCGTCGCACCCGATCCGTGTCGCCATTGTTGGCCGTCCCAACGCCGGCAAATCGACGCTGATCAACCGGCTGATCGGCGAAGAGCGGCTGCTGACCGGACCGGAAGCCGGCATCACACGCGATGCCATAGCAGTCGAGCACGACTGGCAAGGTCACAAGTTCCGGATTTATGACACCGCCGGATTGCGCCGCCGTTCGCGAGTCGCGGAAAAGCTGGAGAAGCTTTCTGTCGCGGATGCACTCACTGCGGTTCGCTTCGCTGAAGTCGTCGTCGTGCTTCTTGACGTGGAAAGCGCCTTTGAAGAGCAGGACCAGCGCATCGCCGACTTGATCGAACAGGAAGGGCGCGCCATTGTCATCGCGGTCAACAAGTGGGACCTGAAAGAAAAGACCGCAGGTGCCATCGGCAAACTTCGCGAACAGGCCGGGGAAAAGCTGACCCAGCTCAAAGGTGTGCCTTTGGTGGCGGTCTCAGGCCTCACCGGTGGCGGCCTAGACCGATTGATGCAGGCGATCATCGATGCCTACGAGGTCTGGAATAAGCGCATTCCGACCAGTGCGCTCAATCGCTGGTTTGAGCACGCCGTCAACGCGAATCCGCCGCCGGCGGTGGCCGGTCGCTCCCTGCGTCTCAACTACATCACGCAGCCAAAAAGCCGACCGCCAAGTTTCGTCGTGTTCTGCACGCGCGCGGATGCCGTGCCCGACGCGTACAAACGATATCTGCTAAATTCAATGCGTGAAGCTTTTGATTTGCCGGGGACACCAATTCGCCTCGCGCTGCGCGAGAAGGACAATCCGTTCAAAGGACGGGCAAAAAGAAAGCATTGAGCGCGTCAGGCGGGCGCGCGAAAATCGAGAAATCTCTTTTCACGGAAGCTGTAGAGCCTGCCTGTTTCACCGCATTCAGGCAGGCACAGTGGGAGGATTGCCTTTGCGACTTCCTCTGCTGTCGGCAATGTCTGCGGGTCGATGCCCGGAAAGGCGCTCGCGTACATACGTGTGCGCGTCGGCCCGGGGCTGAACAGGTTCGCGCGAACCGATGTCGTTGCGCACTCTGATGCGTATGTGCGCGCGAGGAGTTCAAGCGCTGCCTTCGAGGCCGCATAGGGACCCCAGTAGGCCCGTCCCATATGCGCGACACCGGACGTCAGGAAGACGGCACGACCGGCCTGCGAGCGCTGCAGGAGCACATCCACGCAGCGGATCAATTGCCAGTTCGCGGTTACGTTGACTGCGAGCAGATTGTCCCAATCCTTCGGTTCGACGTGACTGAGAGGTGACAGCGGTCCCAGAATCCCGGCATTGCCGACCAGGACATCGAGGCGTTGGTATCGGTCGTCTAGCGCCAGCGCGAGGCGCGCAATGCCCTCGCTGTCCTTGACGTCAAGCGGCACCAAAGTGGCGGAACTGCCCGCTGCCCTGATCCGGTCATCAAGGTCTTCGAGCCCGCCGACCGTGCGGCTCACCGCAACCACGTGTGCGCCCGCATGCGCCAGTTCGAGTGCGATTGCGGCGCCGATGCCGCGCGAGGCACCGGTCACAAGCGCAATTCGGTCGGAAAGAGGCTTGGAATTGTCGGCCATTCAGCAATCAAACCCGGCCGGTGCCGGGTACCCACATCTTTTTTCAATGCAGGCTTTAGAAGACGCGCGCGTTCGGAACAAGCCCGGTCACGGCCTTGAATTCAGATGGCCTCGGCCAGCAGCGACAGCTGTCTCGGGCTTGCCTCCTGGGCGCCGAGATCGGTGAGGGGCGTCGGGTAGTCGCCCGTAAAGCAGTGATCGGTGAACTGCGGCCGCGCCGGATCGCGTCCCTGGAAGCCCATCGCGCGGTAGATGCCATCGACCGACAGGAAGGCGAGTGAATCCGCACCGATAAATTTCCGCATGCCCTCCAGGTCGTGCGTGGCGGCGAGCAATTTGTCGCGCTCGGGTGTGTCGATCCCGTAATAGTCGGGGTGAGTGATCGGGGGCGACGCAATGCGGAAGTGCACTTCTTTCGCACCCGCATCGCGCATCATCTGCACGATTTTGCGTGAGGTTGTGCCGCGCACGATCGAGTCATCGACGAGGACGATCCGCCTGCCTTCCACCACCGCCCGGTTGGTCGAGTGCTTGAGGCGGACACCCTGATCACGAATGGCCTGCGTCGGCTGAATGAAGGTTCGACCGACATAGTGATTGCGAATGATGCCGAGCTCGTAAGGAATCTTTGCTTCCTGCGCGAACCCGATGGCTGCCGGCACGCCGGAGTCAGGCACGGGGACGATGACGTCGGCCTCCGCGGGTGCCTCGCGGGCGAGTTCTGCGCCCATCGTCTTGCGCACGTCGTAGACGTGACGCCCGCCGACGCTCGAATCCGGTCGCGCGAAATAGATGTATTCGAAAATGCAGGGACGCGCCGCCATCGGTGGAAATGGCTTATGCGACTGCGCGCCATCCTCGTCGAAGACAACCACTTCGCCGTTTTCGACATCGCGCACGTACTGCGCGCCAATGATGTCGAGCGCGCATGTCTCGGAGGCCAGGATGGGGCAGCCGTCGAGCTTGCCGATCACCAAGGGCCGGATGCCAAGCGGATCGCGGGCGCCGACCAGCTTCTTGTTGGTGAGGCCGACAAAGGCATAGGCGCCCTCGAGCTGGCGTAGCCCCTCAATGAAGCGGTCGACAAAGCGATTGCGTCGGGCGCGCGCGACGAGATGCAGGATCACCTCGGTGTCGGTCGTCGATTGCATCATCGCGCCTTCGTGCACCAGATCGCGGCGCAACTTGATGCCATTGGTGAGATTGCCGTTGTGACCGATCGCGAAACCGCCGGCATTAAGCTCGGCGAAAAGCGGCTGGACGTTGCGCAGGATCGTCTCGCCCGTGGTCGAATAGCGCACGTGACCTATGGCCGACGTGCCGGGCAGGCGATCAATCACCTCACGGCGTGCGAAGGCGTCACCGACAAGGCCGAGGCGTCGCTCAGAATGGAACCGCTTGCCGTCGAATGAGACGATGCCGGCCGCTTCTTGTCCCCGATGCTGAAGGGCGTGCAGGCCCAGGGCCGTTATCGCGGCCGCGTCCGGATGGCCGAAGATTCCGAATACCCCACACTCCTCGCGTAGACGGTCGCCATCAGCCTCCAGGTTCGTTTGATCCATGGTCACGAGATCCTGCGGCTTGTTCTGCATCGCTATCGGGTTCCCGTCGTCCTGGGCTGCGTCACAGGCGGCATATCGGAACGCTGATCGGGGCCGGCATCGGGTGTGTCCTGATCGTCCAGCTTCGGTTTCTTCAACCTCTTTAAGATGGTGCTTTCGGGGTCATCCGGCAACATCGACATCAACCATTGTCCAGTGTTTTGCAGCACAAGTTTCGACTTGGCGCTGCGCACCCACTCGGGCTGGCTGCGGTCAGGCACCAGCCAGGCGAAGAATAGAAAGGCGACGACGACGATCACGAGCCCGCGGGCCAGCCCGAAAAGGAAGCCGAGCGTGCGGTCCAGCGCGCCGACGCGGCTGTCCAGGACCATGTCGGAAATGCGCGCAGTGATGATCGAGACGATCAGCAACGTGGCGAGAAATATGCCGCCAGCCGATACGGCGGCGGCCACCGAGTCGCTGGCGAAGTACTGCTTCGCCAGCGGCAGCACGCGCGGGTAGGAATAAAGGGTCACGAGCGCGGCCACGCCCCAGGAGCCGATCGAGAGGATCTCGCGCATAAATCCCCGGATCATGGCCAAAAGGCCGGAGACCAGCATGACCAGGAGGAGAATGATGTCGAGCAGTGTGATCGGCATCGAGGGCTCACGAACTCCACAGGTTCTGGCAATTGCTGCCGTGGTTCATGGTCCGCAAGCATGGCGAATCCGCGCCAGCCATAGCGGCTCCGAACCGGGGCGGCAATGTCGACCCTAAGTGCTTAATTTTAAGTCCATTTCTTCGCTTGCCACCACGCTCATCGATGCGCTGGGCCGAGTTTTTGACGGGCCGTATATAGCGGGACCTCGCGGTCCCGTCACCCTTCTTGTCCACGCGTTTTGGCCATGCGTGGTTTACCCTGAGCGACGATGTCCGCCACAAGATTGGCAAGGTTCGTGACATCGCCAATCGTCAGGCTCGGGTCGGCCGACTCGCCGCGCGCCGCTTCGGGGACGATCGCGCGGTTGAAACCGAGTTTGGCCGCTTCCTTGATGCGCGCGGCACTCTGGGCCACGGGTCGGACAGCGCCGGACAGCGATACCTCGCCAAAATAGACTGCGTCCGCCGGCAGCGGTGTGTTGGCGAGCGAGGAGACGAGGGCGGCAGCGGCGGCAAGGTCCGCGGCAGGTTCCTGAATGCGCATGCCGCCCGCGACATTGAGATAGACGTCGTGGCCTCCGAGCCGCACGCCGCAATGGGCCTCGAGGACGGCCAGCACCATCGACAACCGGCTCGGGTCCCATCCGACGACCGCGCGTCTCGGTGTGCCGAGCGTGGTCGGCGCGACCAGCGCCTGGATTTCGACGAGAAGCGGGCGCGTGCCCTCGATGCCGGCAAAGACGGCCGTGCCGGGTTGCCCGAGGTCGCGCTCCGAGAGGAAGAGCTCTGACGGGTTGGCGATTTCGCGCAGGCCGGAGCCCGTCATCTCAAAGACGCCGATTTCATCGGTCGGACCAAAGCGGTTCTTCACCGCGCGCAGGATGCGGAATTGATGCGAACCTTCGCCTTCGAAGGACAGCACCGCATCGACCATATGTTCGACGACACGGGGGCCGGCGATTTGCCCGTCCTTGGTGACGTGCCCGACGAGGATGATGGCCGCTCCGGACTTTTTGGCGAAGCGGATGAGCGCCTGTGCCGAACCGCGCACCTGGGTCACCGTGCCGGGTGCGGATTCAACAGTGTCGGTCCACATGGTCTGGATGGAATCGATGACGATCACGCGGGGAGTCTTGCCCTCCGAGAGGGTTGCGACGATGTCTTCAACGGCTGTTTCAGCGGCAAGCTCCACGGCGGTGTCGAGCAAACCCAACCGTTCGGCGCGCAGGCGAACCTGCGCCACCGCCTCTTCACCTGAAATGTAAACTGCGCGATGCCCGGCGCGGGCGAGGGCGGCCGCGGCCTGGATCAATAAAGTCGATTTACCGATCCCCGGATCGCCGCCAACCAGGAGAACCGAGCCGCGCACGAAGCCGCCGCCGGTGACGCGGTCGAGTTCAGCGAGCCCCGACGGCAGCCGGGGCGCGTCATGGGCCTCGCCGGCGAGCGCCTCCAGCGCGAACAGGCGGCCTCTGCCCGGCCTGCGGCCCGGGCCAGACGGGCGCTCGGCGCCTTCCTCGCTCAGGGTGTTCCATTCCGCGCAGGCTTCGCACTTTCCCTGCCAGCGGCTGAAGGCGGCACCGCAGTTCTGGCAGACGAAGGTCAGATTGCGTTTCGACATCGGGAATCGCCGGGGATTAGCGGTCAGGAAGGCTAGTTCGCCGATGAGAACAATACAAGAACATTTTTTAATAAGTCGCTAATTTGCGGCGGGATCGGCCGCGTCTCAGGCGGGCGCCTTGTAGACGCAGTGGTAGCGGTGCCCGAGGCTCGTCAGGACCTCATAGCCGATCGTTCCGGCGACTGTCGCAAGCTCATCCACGTCGATCTCGCCGCCAAGCAGGGTGACGAGGTCACCCCGGCGGATCGAATGGTCGCCCAAGGCGGTGATGTCGACAGCGATGAGATCCATCGAAACCCGCCCGGCGATCGGACAGCGCGTGCCGCCAACGATGGCATTCGCACCCGGCGCAGCATCGGTCGCACTCGCCGCGCGCGGATAACCGTCGGCATAGCCGACGGCGACCACGGCGATGCGCGTTGTGTGCTTGGCCGTCCAGGTCGCGTTGTAGCCCACCGTCTCGCCTTTTGGCACCGTGCGAACCTGAACCACACGCGCCTGCAGTTCGACCACAGGGCGCATGGGGTTGCGACGTTCGGGCGTTGGGTTTACGCCATAAATGGCTGCTCCGGGCCGCACCATGTCGCAATGCGCGGCACTGCCGAGGAATATCCCGGACGAATTTGCAAGCGAGCCGGGAATGCCGCGGTAGAGGAGGCGCACTTCGCGGAATAATTTTATCTGCTGCTCGTTGAGCGGATGGTCTGGCTGGTCTGCGCAGACGAGGTGGCTCATCAGCAGCGTTATGCCGTGTTTCTCCGCGCGAATGCGCGGGGCCAAGGCCACCGCTTCATTGACGGAGATGCCCAACCTGTTCATGCCCGTGTCGACATGCAACGCGGCTCCGCCTCGCCATTCATTTGCAGCACAGAAAGCATCCCATTCCGCGAGTTCGACCAGACTTCCGATCACGGGACGCGCCTGGATGTCGGCGAAGGCCGCCGTCGTTCCCGGCAACAGACCATTGAGCACGTAGATTGCCGGCTCTGCCACGACCGCGCGTACGCGGCGTGCTTCGGACAGATCGGCGACGAAGAACGTCTTGCACCCGACCCCTGCGAGCACGCGGGCCACCGGCTCGATTCCGCAACCGTAGCCGTTGGCCTTGATGACGGCGGCGCATTCCGCCGGCATCGCGCGTCGGCCCAGCTCGAACCAGTTGGCTGCGATCGCACCCAGATCGATCGTCAGAATTCCGCCGGTTTCAGGAATATCGGAATCGGCGCGGCGCTCGACAGGCGCTTCCGACGCATCGCGCAGCACGGCTGTTTTGGCCTCGGCCATACGGAGGGGTTTACCCGCCCCGCGCCCGCCAGTCTATGGGCCCTGGGGTCGCCTTGACTTGGTGTCACCTAGATTTGCGGTCACCTAGATGCGTTCCGGCAAACGGGCTTCGCGTGCGAGCGAGGAGAAGCGGGTTACCGCTGCATCAAATTGCAATTCGACGGTGCCGGTCGGCCCATGGCGTTGCTTGCCGATGATAACTTCGGCTTTGCCATGCACTTTGTCCGCTTCCGCCAGCCACTCCGCGAATTTTTCGCGATTGGCTTCCAGCGGCTTGCGCATTTGGTGATAGTACTCTTCGCGATAAACGAACAAAACCACGTCAGCGTCCTGCTCGATTGAGCCGGATTCTCGCAGATCCGAGAGCTGAGGCCGTTTATCGTCGCGGCTTTCCACCTGGCGCGATAACTGAGACAGCGCGAGAATCGGAACATTAAGTTCCTTCGCCAATGCCTTGAGCTTCGTTGTGATTTCTGTGATTTCCTGGACGCGGTTCTCCGCGGAGCGCCGGGTCGAGCCCTGCAGAAGCTGCAGATAGTCGATGACCAGAAAGTCGAGACCGCGTTGCCGCTTGAGCCGTCGCGCGCGAGCCGCAAGCTGCGCAACGGACAGACCGCCAGTCTCGTCCACGTAGAGCGGAATATTCTGCAGTTCGATGGAGTAATCCTTGATCTTTTCGAAATCACTTTCACTGATGCCGCCGCGGCGGATATGGTTTGAGGGTATGCCGGTCTGCTCGGCGATGATGCGGGTTGCGAGCTGTTCGGCTGACATTTCCAATGAGAAGAAGCCGACAATTCCGCCGTTGATGGTGCTGGTGTGGCCGTCCGGTTTGATCTCGCCGCGCCACGCTTTGGCGATGTTGTAACCGATGTTGGTGGCAAGCGCGGTTTTTCCCATGCCGGGCCGGCCTGCGAGGATGACGAGGTCGGATTGCTGCAACCCGCCCATCATGCGGTCGAGATCATCAAGGCCAGTGGCGATGCCGGACAGCTTCCCATCGCGCTGAAAGGCGTGCGCGGCCATATCGATGGCCGTCGTAAGTGCCTGCGCAAAACGCTGGAAACCCCCGTCATATCGGCCTGTTTCGGCCAGTTCATAAAGCCTGCGCTCGGCATCTTCGATCTGGTCGCGCGGAGAAAAATCGACAGGCGCGTCGTAGGCGACATTCACCATGGCCTCGCCAACCTGAATCAGCGCGCGGCGAACCGAAAGATCGTAGACCGTGCGGCCATAATCCTCGGCATTGATGATCGTCGTAGCCTCCGCTGCAAGTCGCGCCAGGTATTGGCTGACAGTGAGGCCGCCAATGTCCACGTTCGAATCGAGAAACGTCTTCAGCGTGACCGGCGTTGCGAGTTTGCCCGCGCGGATAAGGTCGCGCGCAAGTTGGTAGATCTGCTGGTGGATGGGTTCGAAAAAATGTGTCGGCTCCAGGAAATCGGACACCCGGTAAAACGCTTCGTTGTTGACCAGGATCGCGCCCAATAGCGCCTGCTCCGCCTCGATATTGTGCGGAGCCGAACGGTAGAGCGGGGCAGGTTCTTCGACCTGCTTGCGGGCTGTCGAATCAGCGATTGCCATGGATAGTGTTGCTTACCCGGGAATTGTGGCATAGCACGCGGTTTGTAAAGGAAACGCCCGGCCCGAGCGGTTGTCCCGCAATTCACAAGCTCGATTGAGCAGTGGGTAAGGTCCGTTTTTTCTCTGGACTGGCGGCGAAATTATTCCCCGGCGAGCCTTAACGGCGGGCGACGCTTGCCTTCGGCGGCCGCGAGGCGGCGCTCTTCGCTCGCGATGTAATCGCGCGTGATCGGCACAACGCCTTGGCGCGTGCTCAGCTGGATCTGCATCACCATCATGTTCTGCTCGCGGAACGACATTTCGGAAGCCGCGAGATAGAACTCCCACATACGCACAAAGCGCGGCTCGTAGATGCGCTCGACATCGTCGCGGTGGGCGAGAAAACGTCCGCGCCAGGCCTTGAGCGTTTCCGCGTAATGCAGGCGAAGGATCTCGATGTCCGTGACAAGAAGCCCCGCCCGTTCGATCGCCGGCAGGACCTCGGACAGGGCAGGAATGTAGCCGCCCGGGAAGATATATTTTGCGATCCAGGGGTTGGTGACGTTGGGCCCTTCGGACCGGCCAATCGAATGCAGCAGCATGACGCCGTCATCGCTCAGCAGCTTGGCGCATTTCTGAAAAAACGTATCGTAGTGGCTGATACCGACATGCTCGAACATGCCGACCGAAACGATCCTGTCGAACTTCTGGTGTACGTCACGATAGTCCTTCAACAGGAAGTGGGCGCGCTCACTCAGTCCCTTCTCGGCGGCGCGCTCGTTGGCAATGGCATGCTGCTCCCTGGACAGCGTCACGCCGGTGACATTGGCCCCGCCGAGCTCCGCGAGATAAAGGCCGAGACCGCCCCAACCGCAGCCGATGTCGAGCACGTCCTGGTCGTGATCCAGCCTGAGCTTTGCGGCGATGTGTCGTTTCTTGGCGAGCTGGGCGTCGTCGAGCGAGGTCTCCGGCGTTTCGAAATAGGCACAGCTGTACTGTCGATCCGCATCCAGGAAGAGCGAATAGAGACGGCCGTCGAGATCGTAGTGATGTGCGACGTTGCGACGGGCCCGCTTGCGCGGATTGAACTGGGCGAGGCGGCGGCCGGTGTAGCGCAGCAGCCATAGCGGGCGCGCCCATTTCGGGGCTTCCACACCCTGCTTGAGCAGGACGGCAATCACGTCGGCGATCGTACCCTGCTCAACCACCAGGGTACCATCCATGTAAGCTTCGCCGAATCTGAGCTCGGGATCGCGCAGCAGGTCTAACTCGGCCCGACGCGAGGTGATGCGCACGGCGACCGGGCTGCCTGTGCCATCGCCAAAGACAAAGGTTCGTCCACGCGAGGTAGTAAGTTTGAACGTCCCCCGCCGGATAAACTTACCGAACAGACCTCGAAGCAACCGATCCATCGGCCGCCTCCAACACCAAATCGACGCCCCGCAGCAGGCAATACTTCGAAATAACAACGCCGCGAAGGCACAAACGTTCGGACCTAGGTATTTAATCAAAGTTGCCGCGGGTCGGCAATCCTGCCTGCGCAAACCCGCTATCATTCCTACGCTGGTCACAATTGCGAAATAATACGCTATCAAGGCCGTCGATCGGGGGCGGCGAGTGGGCAGCGGTCAGTAAGCAGGACATTGGATGGAGCGAAAAAGGTTATGCCAGAGCGTCGCCTGGCTGGCAGTCGGCGTCTGGGCGGGGTGTCTGGTTAACAGCGCCGTGGCGCAGGAAACCCTGGGCCGGAACAAGAGTCCGGGGCAAACTTTCGCGTCCGATTGCGCCGTCTGTCACAAATCTTCGCGAGGCCTCGCCAAGTCTGCCGGTGGGCTCTTTGGGGTCGAAGGCTTCTTGCGCGAGCACTATACTTCGAGCAAGGAGTCGGCCGCGGCGCTTGCGACTTATCTGAGATCGCAGGACAGCGGGCCGGCGGGATCGCGCACCAGGCGCACCGCCAAAGGCGATCAGTCAAAACCAAAACAGAAACAGGCGGCCCCGAAGCCGGCCGAGGTCAACCCTCCCGCGGCCGGCGAAGCAAAGCCAGCCGAGAGCGCAGGAGAGTAGCCAGCGGCGTGCGCGGGTTGCTCAAGCGGCTTCCGTCTTCTTCTTCCTTTTGCCTTTGGCCGTCTTGGCCGACGCCTCGTCGGAGTCCGCATTCGCTTCGTCCGCGGCCGCGGTTTCCTCCTCAGCCTTGGCTCCCGGCTCGAACATCGCCTCCGCGGCTGCGGCTGCAGCGGCGGCTTCTTCTTCGGCTTCGGTGCGCGCCACACTCACGTCTTCGCCGCGCGCAATCCGCTCGGCCTCGTCGGCGCTCCGCGCAACCGTAACAGTGATCGCCACCTCGACCTCAGGATGAAGCGCGAGCGGCACCTTGTACTGGCCGATCGTCTTGATCGGTGCATTGAGGACGATCTGCGAGCGGCTTACCTCGGCACCTTTCTCCTTCAGGATAGCGGCGATGTCGCGCGTGGAGACCGAGCCGAACAACTGGCCGGACTCGCTCGCCTGACGCAGGACGACATAACTCTTGCCGTCGATCTTGCCGGCGAGTTTTCCGGCTTCGCCCTTCATTTCGAGATTGCGGGTCTGAAGCTCGGCCTTCATCTCTTCGAAGCGCTTCTTGTTGTCGGCGGTTGCCCGCAGGGCCTTGCCGCGCGGCAGCAGAAAATTGCGGGCAAAGCCGTCCTTGACGCGCACGACGTCGCCCATTTGGCCGAGCTTGCCGATACGCTCGAGCAGGATCACTTCCATTGTCGTCACTCCTCGATCTGAACTTTGGGTGGTTGTTGTCTCAAAACTCATGAAGGCGTTGGCGGGTTGTTCTTGCGCGCGACGAGCACGCGCACGTCGATCACCGTGTCGATTAGGCCAAGCAGGCAAATCGCAAGGATCAGCCAGCTGACCAGAAGCACTGCGAGGTAGGTTCCGGCGAGCACGAAGGAGCGTCCGTTTAATCCACCGGTGACCGCGTGCAGCACGGAGAAGCCAAGCACGGCGTAGGCCATCAGCAGACTGGCGCAGACCACGCGTGCGATAATCCCGAGCAACCCACCGGCGAAACTCAGCGCGATGGCGATGGCAAGGACGATCGCTAGCAAAGGCGGGGAGCGCAGGGCCGACAGGTCCGGCCACGGGCGTGTCAGGCGACCGGAAAATTTTACCACGCGGCCGGCGAGCCACAGATTGAGCAGCGAGGTCAGCATTGCGAGGATGGCCGCGGTGGGCGGCATGACCGCCACCATGAAATTGATGAAGCGTTCGGGATCGGCGCCGCCGGGCAGTTGCAGCGGTCCATCCGGCGCATTCACTTGCGCCCGCAACATGCGGGTGAGGGCGTCGTGCAGGCCGGCAGCGAAAGTTTGCGCGTCGGTGCCGAAATTCGGAATGGCGACGATCACGACCATCGCGGCGAGGATCGCGGCCCACATGACGATGCGGCCGATGGGGTACCATTCGAGCGGCAGCTGCTCGTGTCCGTTGCCGGCGGCGGCCAGCGGGCGGGCGAGCATGACGAGATAGCCGAGCCACCAGGCGGGGATGCCGGCGTCGGCGAGAAAGCCGAAGAAGAAAACGGTGCCGAGCGCGAGGCCGAGACTGATCGAGCCGACGCTTGCGGCGATCAATGCCGCCCAGTGACTCCAGCCGAGCCCGGCAATCATGATCGGCAAGGGCGCGAGATAGAACAGCGGAATCGACAAAAGCGCGCCCGAGATCACCGAGGCGAACAACAAAGCCGCCGCGGCGCCGGCACCGATACCGATGAGCACGAAGTTCATCATCACGAGCTGTCCCGCTCCTCTCGAGCGGTTAGAGGCGACACATGCATCCGCCTCAACCATCGGCGACCGGGATGATCCCGGCGCCTCGTTATCGTCTGACTGTATCACATGCGGCCGCAAGCATCGGGCGGCCGCATGCGTCGCGTTACTGGATCACGTAAGGCAGCAGGCCGAGAAAGCGCGCGCGCTTAATGGCCTGCGCGAGCTCGCGCTGCTTTTTCGCCGAAACGGCGGTGATGCGGCTCGGTACGATCTTGCCGCGCTCGGAGACGTAACGCTGCAGGAGCTTCACGTCCTTGAAGTCGATCTTCGGAGCGTTGGCGCCCGAGAAGGGGCAGGTCTTGCGCCGGCGGAAGAACGGGCGGCGCGCGCCGCCTTGCGGTGAAAATGCCACGGTCTATTCCTCCCCGCCGCTGCTGGTGCCGCCGTCGACGCCGTCGACGTCGTCGCCACCCCTGCGCCCGCGCCCCCCCCGGTCATCGCGGTCGCGATCGGATTTGCGCATCATCGCCGACGGACCATCTTCGTGCGCCTCGACACGGATTGTGAGATAGCGCAGCACATCCTCGCTGAGACGTTCCTGTCGCTCGATCTCATTAAGTGCCGCTGGCGGAGCATCGACGTTAAGCAACGTCATATGCGCTTTGCGGTTTTTGCGAATGCGGTAGGTGAGGGATTTCAAGCCCCAATACTCGTTCTTTGTGATCTTGCCACCCATCTGCCCGATCACCCCGGTCAGCTGTGTTGTCAAGTCCTCGACCTGCTGCGCGCTCAGATCCTGGCGCGCGAGATAGACGTGTTCGTACAACGGCATGAAATGCCTTTCCCTTGTCAAAGTCCAAGTCCTCGATCCCGGCGCCAAGCCCCTCGAGCCCTTCGGGGAAAGGCTCGAATGCTCTGAAGGCGGAAGCACGGGACGCCGGACCAACAGTCCTACCGGTTTCAAAAGAAGCCGGCCGTCCGTTCAGCTCCCAACCAGGATCGATGGAGCGGGCGGTTTATAGGGGGTTTTCACAAAAAGGCAAGGTAAAACACCGTACTCGGCGGAGGCCAAGATCCAGCTATGAATTTGCCGTTCTTCTAATTCCCGTGATCGCCGCTCTGTAGTCGATCAGCAAGTTTTACTGCAAGATCCGCGCCTTCCTTGATCTGACGCTCGGTCTTGGGATCCTGGCTGTTGGCGTGGCGCATTATTTTCAGTGCTTCCGGCAGCCGACCCAGTTTCCTTGCCAAGAATTCCTGCCGGAAGGCCAGATCGTTGCGAGCTTGCGCGAGTCCGCTTTCGGTAACCAGCTCATTCATGGCCTTGGCCTTTGAAAAATTTGAAAAAATCCTAACGAAAAGAGTTTGTCGCAGGGTTAACCAGGGACGCCACAACTTGACAGACCCGGCATCGAGGTGTCTTTCGGCCCAATTTCTGCGTATGCACGATGAATACAGTGAGCAGGATTATGGCGATCGCTTTTGTGTTTCCGGGTCAAGGCAGTCAAGCCGTCGGAATGGGTAAGTCGCTCGCAGCAAACTTTGCTGTCGCGCGACAGGTTTTCGATGAAGTCGATGCTGCTCTTGCCAGCAAGCTGAGCACCATCATTTTCGAGGGTCCTTCCGATGCGCTCACGCTCACTGAAAACGCACAGCCCGCATTGATGGCGGTTTCGCTTGCGACTTTGCGGGTCATGGAAACGGAAGCCGGGTTGAATTTGGAGCGCGACGCACAGTTTGTCGCCGGACACTCGCTCGGCGAGTATTCCGCGTTGGCAGCTGCCGGTGCCTTCTCGGTTTCTGATGCCGCACGGTTATTGCGCACACGCGGACAGGCCATGCAGAAAGCGGTCCCGGTTGGCGAAGGTGCGATGGCGGCGTTGATCGGTTTGGAATTTGATGCAGCGTCGACGGTTGCGGCGGAAGCCGCCCAGGGCGGGGTGTGCCAAGCTGCCAACGATAATGGGGCTGGTCAGGTGGTCGTCTCCGGAAGCAAGGCGGCGGTAGAGCGTGCAGTTGAGATCGCCAAAACCAGGGGCGCCAAACGTGCGATGCTTCTACCCGTGTCCGCACCCTTCCATTGTTCCCTGATGAAACCCGCCGCCGATGTTATGGCCGAATCGCTTGCGAAAGTGTCAGTGAAATCGCCGACTGTGCCATTGGTTGCCAATGTTCTGGCTAAGGCTATCCGTAGTCCGGATGAAATCGTGCGCGGACTGATCGAACAGGTGACTGGTACAGTGCGCTGGCGTGAGTCAGTTCTGTACATGGCGAATGCCGGCGTAACAAATTTCTACGAGGTTGGCGCTGGGAAAGTGCTTAGCGGATTGATCAAGCGGCTCGCCGGCAACGCCACAGTGTCTGCTGTTGGCAGTCCGGAAGATATTGCCGTGTTCAAGGCCGAGAGGAACGTATGATGTTCGATTTGACCGGAAAGACCGCGCTCGTGACTGGTGCAAGCGGGACAATCGGCGGAGCAATTGCGCGAGCCCTGCACGCCCAGGGTGCGACCGTTGCTATCTCTGGTACGCGCAAAGATGCGCTCGAGGACATTGCCGCCGCGATGCGTGATCGCGTGCATATTTTGCCGTGTGATCTCGCTGAAAAAGATGCCGTTGAAGCCTTGGTACCCAACGCAGAAGAAAAAATGGGGAAGCTCGACATTCTCGTCGCGAATGCCGGGGTCAATCGCGACAATCTTTTCGTGCAGTTGCGCGATGAGGATTGGGACCGAGTGATCGCAGTCAACCTTACCGCCACATTCCGCCTCGCCCGCGCCGCCGTATCGCGCATGATGCGCCGCCGGTGGGGTCGCGTCATTGCCATTACATCGGTGGTCGGATTTACCGGCAATCCGGGACAGGGAAACTACACGGCTTCCAAGGCGGGAATTGTCGGGATGATGAAATCAGTGGCCGCCGAATACGCCAAGCGCAATATTACCGCCAATTGCATTGCGCCGGGTCTGATCGCATCAGCCATGACAGAAAAGCTGAACGACAAACAGCGCGAGGCGATCTTTGCGCGCATCCCGGCAGCCAAGCTCGGAACTCCGGAAGACGTTGCGGCCGCTGCCGTGTTTCTGGCTTCGAATGAGGCCGCTTACGTGAATGGCCAGACCATCCACGTCAACGGCGGGATGGCCATGATATAAGCCCGAAACGGCCACGTCGGATTTTGCGACGGATCATGCCGATGAGTGGTCTAAAAGCAGCCTTCCCGGGCTTGCTCGCCTAGCCTTCACGCGCTAGTCAACGCATTTGAAGTATGGTAACCGAACTTTGGTCCGGGTTGGGGCGGCTAGTCGCGGAAGTCACAAGCGTACTCCGCAATTGGGGTTGTCTCATCACCGTCAAGCACGACGAGGCCATACTGCGATGGTTGCGATCTGACTTCGGACCGCAGCCCAATCTAAAAGCACGAGGTTGGAACGATGAGTGACATTGGCGAGCGGGTGAAGAAGATCGTCGTGGAGCACCTGGGCGTAGAGCCCGAAAAGGTGACCGATCAAGCGAGTTTTATCGACGACCTTGGCGCCGACAGCCTCGACACCGTTGAGCTCGTGATGGCCTTCGAAGAGGAATTCGGCTGCGAGATTCCAGATGATGCCGCCGAGACCATTTTGACCGTCGGCGACGCAGTCAAATTCCTCGAAAAGAACGCCAAAAGCTGAGCACGCGCGTCACGCCGCTGCTCAATCACTTCGCTCGTCATCGGCTTTTTGGCTGTGCGCAATGCATCGGCGCAACTGATTTCGCTCGGAGCCCTTTATGAGGCGTGTTGTCGTCACAGGATTGGGAATGCTTACGCCGCTCGGTTGTGGCGTTGAACCGACCTGGGCACGTTTGCTCAAGGGCGAGAGTAGCGCCAAGAAGATCGACAGTTTTAAAGTTTCAGATATCGCTTGCCAGATTGCTTGTGAAGTTCCTCGAGGCGATGGTTCAAACGCGACCTACAACGCCGACCAGTGGATGGAGCCGAAGGAACAGCGCAAGGTCGATGAATTCATCGTCTTCGCCATGTGTGCCGCTCGCCAGGCGCTCGACGACGCCGGTTGGCATCCGAAGACCTATGATGAGCAAACTACTACTGGAGTGCTGATCGGTTCTGGTATTGGGGGGATAGAAGGGATTGCCGAGACGGCCGTCGCCCTGCACGAGAAGGGCCCACGTCGAGTATCACCATTCTTTATTCCGGGCCGCATCATCAATTTGGCTTCGGGGTTTGTATCGATCGCTTTCGGTCTCAAAGGGCCGAACCATGCTGTGGTCACCGCCTGTTCGACCGGAGCGCACGCGATCGGTGACGCCGGTCGATTGGTGGCGTTGGGCGACGCTGACGTCATGGTAGCTGGTGGGGCAGAGTCCCCTGTGAACCGAATATCGTTGGCAGGGTTTTCGGCGTTGCGAGCGCTCTCAACAAACTTCAATGATGATCCGACCCGAGCTTCGCGCCCGTACGACAAGGACCGCGACGGCTTCGTGATGGGAGAGGGCGCCGGGGTTGTTGTATTGGAGGCGCTTGACCACGCGAAGGCGCGCGGTGCCAAAATCTACGCTGAACTCATAGGCTATGGACTATCAGGCGATGCCTATCACATTACGGCTCCGGCTCCGGACGGTGATGGCGCATTGCGTTGCATGAATGCAGCAATCCGTCGGGCAGGCATTTCGAGTGGCGATATCGACTACATCAACGCGCACGGCACTTCGACGCCGCTCGGGGATGAGATTGAACTCGGTGCAGTACAGAAACTGGTTGGCAATGCGGCAGGCCGGATGTCGATGTCGTCCACAAAGTCCTGCATTGGCCATCTGTTGGGGGCGGCTGGTGCAGTAGAGGCTATATTTTCAATCCTAGCGATTCGCGATCAGGTTGCGCCACCCACGATCAATCTCGATAATCCCTCGGTTGATACGCCAATCGACCTAGTTGCCCATCAGGCACGCAAACGTGATGTTGACACCGCATTGTCGAATTCATTCGGATTCGGGGGTACAAACGCGTCACTTATTTTCCGCCGCTACGCTGCCTAAAAGTTTCCGTCGGCAGACGTCCCAAGCTTTGCCATAATTTCTTCTAACGTGCGCGACGCCGGTGACTTTCTCGGCCACGGCGGTGAATGTTGCGTTAAGAGGGCATTAGTATTGATTCGGGAGCTCGCCACGTGAATTCGGATCGACCTGCGACTGGCGGCTCTTCGTCCGCGAAACCGCCTTTGCCGCGCAGTCCGCGAGCCGCCCTCGAGCCAGAAAGAGTGCCGCTGCCGAGCCGCCATTCCCGGCGAGCGCGCCATCCAGTGGTGATAGTCGGGAATGCGATTTTTACACTCCTCATTGTCTTGTCGATCGCGGCTGCCGCAGTACTGTTTATTGGAAAACAGAGGTTTGAAGCACCGGGGCCTCTCGCTGAAGACAAGATGGTGAATATCCCGCGGGGCGTGGGGATTAAGGATATTGCGGACCTATTGCAGCGCGAAGGTGTGATTGATCAACCGTACGTCTTTATGGGCGCTGTCATTGCGCGTAAAGCGCGTGGCGAGCTCAAGTATGGAGAGTATCAGTTCACGAAGAATTCCAGCGTCGCGGATGTCGTGGATACGATCACCGAAGGCAAGGTCATACAGCATGCCGTGACTGTGCCGGAGGGGCTAACATCCGAACAGATCGTTGCGCGTCTCTTGGAGAACGACGGGTTGGCGGGCCAGATCAAAGAAATTCCGCGCGAAGGCACGCTTCTTCCCGAGACGTATAAGTTCACCAGGGGCACGACGCGCGAGCAGATCATTCAGCGCATGCAGCAAGCTCATCGGCGCGTTTTGCAGGAGGTGTGGGAACGCCGGATGCAGGATTTACCGGTCAAGACGCCGGAGCAACTGGTCACGCTTGCATCGATCGTCGAGAAGGAAACAGGCAGGCCTGACGAACGCACCCGGGTTGCGGCGGTCTTCGTGAACCGGCTGAAAAACAGAATGCGGCTTCAGTCGGATCCAACCATCATCTACGGGCTGACCGGGGGTAAGGGGTCGCTCGGACGTGCGATCCTCAAAAGCGAGATCGAGCAGCCGACACCTTACAATACCTATATGGTCGATGGATTGCCGCCCGGGCCGATTGCAAATCCGGGCCGTGCTTCACTTGAAGCGGCGGCCAATCCTGCCCGCACAAAGGAGCTCTATTTCGTTGCAGACGGCACCGGCGGCCACGTCTTTTCGGAAAATTATGCGGAGCACCAGAAAAATGTGGCGCGCCTGCGTAGCATTGAACACGGCACGATCAGTCCCCCCGCGCCGGGATCACAGGGCGGAACCAAGCAGTAGGCTTGTGGCGATTACCTCTCACGGCTAAGGTCGCGGCGCTTTCGAGCAGGCAACAACACTATACCCGGTACAGCCCATGGCTCTGTCGAGCATGACGGGATTTGCTCGCGGCCAAGGCACCGCTGGCTCCTACGCGTGGAATTGGGAAATCAAATCGGTCAATGCGAAAGGCCTCGATCTGCGCTTCCGTCTGCCGCCAGGATGGGACGCTGTCGAGGTGCCGGCGCGTGCACGCGCCGCTGAAAAACTGTCGCGCGGGACCATCTACGCCAATCTTACTGTCGATCGCAAAGGCGTACTGCCGACAGCCAAGATCAATGAACCTGTTCTGAGTGCGATTCTTTCAACGCTCAAAAGCCTTTCCGGGAAAGTTGAGGCTGCTCCAGCAACTCTGGACGGGATTCTATCACTCAGGGGGGTGATCGAAATTGCCGAGGAAGATGAGCGCGAGGAAGATCACCGTGCGGCAGAGGCGGCGATCATTGTGGCATTTGAAAAAGCGCTCGCGGCGATGATCGACATGCGTCGCGCCGAAGGTGCAAATCTTGGCCAGCTCCTGACTAAGCGGCTTGATGAAATCGCCAAATTAGCCGGTCGCGCGGAAAACGCACCTGGGCGCAAGCCGGAAGCCATCAGGTCCCGGTTGGCTGAACAGGTCGCGGTACTTTTGTCAGCTTCGGAGCGGTTTGATTCCGACCGCCTGCACCAGGAGGCAATTTTGCTCGCGGCAAAAGCAGACATCCGCGAGGAACTCGACAGGCTTTCTTCTCATGTCGAGCAGGCGAAAAGGCTTCTCGTCGGCGGCGGCGCGATCGGCCGCAAACTCGATTTTCTGGCGCAGGAGCTTCATCGCGAATCGAATACACTGACCGCGAAAGCCAATGATGTAGAGTTGACCAATATAGGTCTCGAGCTCAAAAGCGTTGTCGAGCAATTCCGCGAACAGGTGCAAAACTTGGAGTGACACTACGTGGGGCATCAGCAGCAACAGGATCTTGCTGTCGCCAGGCGCGGGCTCATGCTTGTACTGTCGTCGCCCTCAGGGGCGGGTAAGACTACTTTGTCCCGCAAATTGCTCGGTAGTGACGACAATGTCGCGCTATCTGTGTCGGTTACGACGCGCAAAATGCGTCCAGGCGAAAAGGATGGCTGCGACTACATGTTTATCGACCGAAAGAAGTTCGATGTCATGGTCGACAATGACGAACTGCTGGAATGGGCTGAGGTCTTTGACAATTACTATGGCACGCCGAAAAAGCCGGTAATGGATGCGCTCGCGGTAGGCCGTGATGTGCTCTTCGATATTGACTGGCAAGGGACGCAACAGCTCCGCGAAAGGGCCCGAGCAGATCTTGTCAGCGTGTTCGTTTTGCCACCGACCATTCCGGAACTCGAGCGGCGACTGCGCGCGCGTGCACAGGACGACTATGAGACGATTCACCGCCGCATGGCTAAAGCTGCCGACGAGATGAGCCACTGGGCAGAGTACGACTATGTTGTGATCAACCGCGACCTAGATCAGGCCTTTGCCGACGTTGCAGCCATTCTCGCCGCCGAACGGGTTAAGCGTGAACGCCAATCCGGTCTTTCTGATTTTGTGCGTGGCCTTCAGGCCAAGCTCTAGGTGGTGAGAACGACGCGTCCGACGATCCGACCCGCGCGCAAGTCATCGAGGGCTTGTGACGCGTGACCAAGTTGGCGCTCCGTGATCGGGGGTGGGGGTATCCGCTTGGCGCGCACCAGGTCGATCAGTTCGCGCGCTTCGGTCAACGTTCCCGTTGTGGTGCCTTCGATTGTCATGGCTTTGAGGGCAAACATGGCGACTGCGGTTGAGTAGGCACCCCCAATCAGCCCGGTCACGACGACCTTCCCACTCTTGGCGAGCACGCCGGTGGCAAAATGCAGGGAGCTCTCCGAGCCTGCAAAATCGCAGGCCGCGTATATTCCGCCGCTAGCTTTCAGAAGCGCCTTTCGCGCCGTTGGATCAGACGGGTCGAATGCTGCGGAAGCTCCGGCGGCGAGGCCGGCCTCGCGTTTCTTGGCATCGACATCCGCAACTAACGGAGCGACGCCGTACATAGCGCGAGTTAGCGCGAGGCCCATCAAACCCACACCACCAAGGCCTACGAGCAGCGGTGGCGCGCGCGTCACCCGGTCGGCAAGACGTCTAAGAGCCGCATAAGCGGTGAGTCCCGAGCACATTAATGCGCCGGCGAAACCCGGTGGTAACGGCTCGTAGTCAATCAAATAGCGCTTGTGCGGTACAAGCACGTGACTGGCGAAGCCGCCGTCCACGGTGATCCCGAGATGACGCGGTGCGGAGCAAATGTTCTCGTCACCGGCTTTGCACGCGACGCATTGCCCGCAGCCAATCCAAGGGTAGACGGCGACCTTGGCGCCCAGTTTTGCCGCCGCCTGGGGACCGACGCCGTCGACCACGCCGGCAATCTCATGTCCCAATGTAAAGGGCAGGGTGCGGCCCGCACGAACATCAAGTTTCTTGTCGCCACCGAGGAGGAAATAGCCGTCTTGCATATGCAGGTCGGAATGGCAGACACCGCACCTGTCAATGCGGACGAGCACTTCAGATCCCTGCGGTTGCGGTAGATCGACGATAGTTTCGCACAGCGGCGCGCCGTAGGCGGTCAATGATTGGCGATGGAGTTGCATCAGAACGAACGTATCATGCGCCGGTCTTCGATTGCTCGGCGAAAATTCGCGCCAGTACCACGAAACCCTCGACTGGAATTTCCTCAGCTCGTGCCGTTGGCTCGATGTTCGCTTCGGCGAGCAATGCTCCCGCATCGACGCCTAGTGTTTTGAGGCTTTGCCGCAGCATTTTACGTCTTTGTCCGAAGGCGGACTCAGTAATGCGTTGCAGGGCTTCCACGTCGCACGCGGGTGGTTCTTGGCGTGGCGTTAGGCGCACGATAGAAGATGTCACCTTGGGTGGTGGTACAAATGCTGATCGGGTCACATCGAACAGAATTTTTGCATCCGTTCGCCAGCCGGCTAACACCGACAGGCGGCCATAACTTTTCCGACCAGGCGCAGCTACGATACGTTCAGCGACCTCGCGCTGAAACATCAACAACATTGAGTCGTACCAGGGCGGCCAGGGTTCGACAGTGAGCCATCGGACGAGCAAAGCGGTTGCGATGTTATATGGAAGATTTGCGACTACGCGGGCGCGCTCAGGTCCGAGCTGGTCGCGGGGGTCTATGTCTAAGGCATCGCCAGCGACGATCTCGAGGCGACCAGGATAGTACTTAGCAATTTCTTCAAGTGCGGCGATTGCACGTTCGTCGCGCTCGATGGCGATGACACGGCGTGCGCCGAGTGCAAGCAGTGCACGCGTAAGTCCACCCGGTCCCGGTCCGATCTCCACCACCGTGATATTTTCAAGCGGTTCAGCCGCTCGTGCGATGCGCGTGGTCAGATTGAGATCGAAGAGGAAATTTTGACCGAGTGATTTTTTCGGCTTGAGGTTGAGCCGCCGGATGACCTCGCGCAGAGGCGGCAGGTCATCAATCTGAGCCATCTGAGACCACGACTATTTCGCTGGTACAAGAGCGGGCGCGGTTGCCGAGAGGCGCGCAGCGAGCGTCAGCGCCGCCAGCAGACTAGAAGGATTTGCTGTACCTTTACCAGCAATATCAAAGGCGGTGCCGTGATCGGGCGAGGTTCGAACAAAGGGCAGCCCAAGGGTGACATTGACCGCGTGATCGAAAGCCAGTGTCTTTATCGGGATCAGCGCCTGGTCGTGGTACATGCAAAGCGCAACATCATAGGTCGCGCGTGCACGCTCGTGGAAAAGCGTGTCCGCCGGCAACGGTCCAATCGCGTCGATGCCCTCGGCCTGCAATCGCTTCACCGCCGACGCCACGATTTTACCGTCCTCTTCGCCGAGCGCTCCTTGTTCGCCCGCATGTGGGTTGAGACCAGCTACAACAATGCGCGGCCGCGAAATGCCGAAACGCGCCGCAAGGTCCCGTGCAACAATGCGTGCGGTCTCCGCTATAAGTTCGGAAGTCAGCGTGGTCACGACATCCCTGAACGGCAAGTGGATGGTCACGGGCACAACCGCGAGTTCAGGCGACCAAAGCATCATGACTGGGGTAGCAGCTTTGCCTGTCGATTCCTTCGTGAGCTTGGCCAAGAATTCAGTATGGCCAGGTTCTGCAAAGCCAGATCGGTAAAGTACGTTCTTGGCCACCGGATTGGTCACAATGGCAGCTGCTTGTCCCGTCATGACGTCAGCAACTGCGCACTGAATCGAAGCGATCGCTGCTGGTGCGCTCGATGCGTCCGGCCGGCCAGGTGTGGCCGTGACCGGTGAATCCAAGGCTGAAATCGGTAGCGCGCGTCCGAAAATGTCGGTCGCTTGTGCGGGCGTCACCACGCTTACTGCGACGTTCAGTCCAAGTAAGCGAGCGCGGTGTTTAATGAATTCCGGATCTGCGATGAGGTAGAAAGGCGGCAATCGAAGCTCAACCCGCCGGTGCCATAACTGGATTGTCAAATCTGGCCCTATGCCGGCCGGCTCACCTAGCGTTAAAGCGAGCGGAAGGGCGGTCGAATCGCTCATTTGTTATTCTTGTATTCAATCATCGCCGATTTGCGGATCTCATCCAGATATTTTTTTGATTCAGATTCGAAACGTTTGATGAAGAGTTGCTCGCGCATTTCGCGCTTCTGCGGCGATTCCGTAGCGCTTTCTTTCTTGTTGCAAACTGCAAACATCTGAAGACCCTGCGCCGTAACTTCGGGCGGGGTGAGACGACCAACCTGAATGCTTCCGAGCAAATCCCGCAACTGCGGATTTAGATCGGCAGAGTTCCTGGTAATAGGATCGCGCACCGCCACGTCGCGCAACCCACGCGCCATTGTGAGACCCTCGGTGCAAGAAACGAAACGCGATCGCAGGCTCTCCGCTTCGCTACGTTTGGCGGAAATAACCGATTCGCCCGAACCTCGCGCCGCGACAACCATCACCGGGTAAAGCGTGTAGATATAGCCCACAGCAGGAGTGTCGCCTTCGTTTTTATCCTTCAGAGCCTTGGCGACGTCACTATCTCCGACCTGAAGAGAAGAGTTGTACTTGCCCCGAATAAGTTGTTGCCATGTCATGTCGGCACGGATGCGTGCCTTTACGGTATTTGGAGAGATGCCGGCGCGCTCCAGAACCTGAGTAAATTGCTCGGTCGTGATGTGTTGCCGCGTGGCCATATTCTCGAATGCGCCATTGATTTCTGATTCGCCAACTTCCAGGCCGTAGACCTTCGCGCGGGCAATTTTCAGCCGATCATCGATCAGATCGTTGATGACCTGCTGGCGGTTCGTAGATTTCTGGGAAGTGGTATCCAGCTTCAGTCGCTGTTGGATATCGTACTCTGTGACCGGTGAGCCGTTCGCAATGACGACAACTTGGGCATGCACAGAAACGGGCGCACCGAAAGCCAAAGCGACGATGGCAACTGCCAACCGTGTTCGATTCCGTAAGATCATCTTCCCCATTTCAGTTTTCCGAAGAGCGCGTCGTTAGTTTGACGCGGGGCTGCCAACCTTCTGGCCAACCGACGTGCCACCCAGTGTGCGCAGGTTCAGCTGCAGCATGACCGTATGGTTAGCCTGAACATTTCCGCTGTACGTGTAATTTGTAATGTAGTTCAGGCCCAGGATCACGCAATCGTCGACATAGCCAAGCCCAAGTCTCGTCTGGTCGAATTTTCCGGCAACGATGTCGTAGCGTGCCGCGGCCAACATAACCCAATTCGCGTCGAGCTTGATCTGAGTAGTCCCAAGGATGCCCTGCTGTCGGTCAAGGATGCCAAGGGCTGGTTGGGCGGCATAGTCGCCGTAAAGCACGCTACCGCTCCAACGATCGAAGTTGGCGCGAGCCTCGACTTCAATTCGCTGCGGAGCGAAGGTGTCATTGTCAAAGCGGAACCGCGTGGTGAACATGTAAATGTTGTTCGGCTGATACGACAACCGCGCGACGTAGTCGGACCTCGTCGTGTCCAGACCACTGTCGAGGCCGGTGTTGGTTGTCCCGCCGAGTGCAAAGGAATTTTGGCCAAACATATTGTACGACTGGCCAAACAGTGCGTTGACAAATCCGCCTTGGTTGAACTGGGCGGTGTATTGCACACCGTAATTGGTGCGGCCGCCGCCTTCGACCCGATCCCAGCCTGAATATTTGTCGACGCGGAACAGATTGCTGTCGTCAAAAACCAAACTTTGCGCATCTTCGGTCGGCCAGCGTCCGATCTGCTGTTCGTTCGGTCGGACGATTACCTGGGCGATCGGTTCTACTGTTTGCGTCCCCCAAGACTGCACGTTGATGAAGGGATACCGGTATTCAAGACCTATTGTCGGCATGGCGCGCACCAGATTGGTGTCGCCAGGTGCGATGAAATTTGAAACGCCGGGCTCGTTGTCGATTTGCATGGAACCGGCATCAACCCGTACCGAAGCGAAAGGAGTGAAAACCTGACCGAACTGATCGGTGATGCTGCGGCGCCATTGCATTTCGGCCGAAAAACGGCTGTAGGTACCAGGTACCCCGCGAAGCAGGCAGCTCGCGGTTGTCTTGATCGCCGGGTTGGCCGTTTGTGTACAGGTGCCGTCGTTTAATGCGCTCTGCGTAATCGGATCGAAGTCTGCGTCGTTGCGCGTTAGGCTGGTGAAGTTGATTTTATAACCAAGCTCGCCGCCGAGGATTGGCCGATCGAAGACGTAGTTGTAATCGAGCACCGGATGGATGACGGGAATCTGAGTTTGTGTGTCCGCCTGCGAGAATCCGTAATAGTAAATTGTTCTTGCGTCGAAATAACTACGGTTGCCTTTGCCCGTGAGGAAGAGCTGCGAGATTGCTTCGCTTTGCGGGTTCTGGAAAGGATCGACGGCGTGATATCTGGACAGGCTCGGATTGTAGTCCTGCAGGAACGTTTTGTCGGACAGCGCGGTTGCGTCCCAGCCCCAAACCCATTGATTGTTCAGCGCGAACAAGCCCGAGCTTTCCAGACTGCCGCGCCAGGTACGGAAGCCCGGATTTGTTGAGGTCTCACCGGGAGCCGGTGCGAATTGCGACGTGGCGAAGTAATCCTTATCGAGCTGGTATATGCCGGCCGCTCTGATCGAATAGGCGCCATTGATCAACCGCTGGCGGAATTCACCCTGCAGCAGCGGTCCCTGCCTGGATGTGATCATCGGGGCGAAGGTCGCATCATAATCGGGGGCGAGCGCCCAGTAATAGGGAATCTCGGCTGCCGCGCCGTAGACCGAACTCGTTTTAAGTGTCGGCATCAGGAAGCCGGTCTTGCGCTGGACGGTTGGGTCAGGCGCAGAGAAGTAGGGCATATACAAAAGGGGTTGACCGAAGAATTCGAGGCGAGCGTCCTCGAAGTAGATCATCTTCTCGCCTTGGTCGTGAATGATGCGTGCGGCCTTCACCTGCCAGAGGGGCGGCTTTTTCGGATCGTCTTTGCAGGGCGCGCAAGCCGTGTAGACGCCATTATGGAACACCGTGTAGTTGCCGCTGGAGCGTTCGGCGCGCGTGGCCGCCATTCGCGTTTGATCGGGGGCATCGAGACGCAGGGAGTCAACGAAACCGTCGCGATAGTCATCCGAGAGGTCGATGACTTCGCCATACGTGACCTTGCCGTCCTGTTCAGTCAGCCGGACGTTTCCTTCAGCGTGCAGACGTTTGGTCTTCTGATCGTAGACAACTCGATTGGCCTCAAGGGTTGAGTCGCCGTAATAGATCTGGACGTTGCCAACTGCGGCAACCCGATTGTTGGCGTAGTCGTAATTGATCTCGTTCGCCTGAACGAGCATCTGTTTTTGACCAGACGCGACCTGGGGCTTCGTGGCTGATGGCGGACGCTTCGGGAATTGAAATTCCTGCGCTGGCGTGGAGACAGGCGCAAGCAATGCGCCGCAGGCCAGCAGTCCGAGGACAGCGGCAACTGTGGAGACACGGCGATACGGCCGTGGCGCTGATGGGCGAGTGCTAAGCAGCCCCGCCATCACCCATCCTCCTGGTACAGCAACGCAATAAACCCCGTTATGCCCCCGGCAAACACAGGCAGCCAAGCCGCTGCCACTGGGTGCATCAGCTCGGCCTTGCTCAGATCTTCAGTCACTTTCGATAGAACATAAAGCAGAAACCCCGCTGCGACGCCACTTAAAACCATCTTTTGGACACCGCCAAAGCGAAAGAACCGTAGACTTACAGCAGCCGCAAGCAGAACCATCGCTGCCAACAAGAATGGGCGCGCCAGAAGCTTTTGAAACTGCAATCTATAGCCCGCAGCGACTAAACCTGCGTGTTCTGCTATCTGAATATACTGGGGAAGTTCCCAGAACGGGACGGTTTCTGGCGTGGCAAAGCTTTCGCGTACTTGCTCAGGGGTCAGGTTTGTCTTGAGACGGAATTCCGATTGCTCCGCCGGCAATACCGCCAGCGCGTAAACCCGGGCATCGCGCAGGACCCATGCCCCAGCCTCCAATACGGCCGACCGGGCTTCAATACGCTGCTTGAAGCGGCCTTCAGGGTCGAAAGTGAAGACCGACACGCCGTTGAGATTGATTCCCTGGTCCCGGCTACCGACGGCGTTGATGATCGCCTGGCCTTCGTCGGTCCGCTGGCCAATCCAGAAAGTGCCGCCACTTCGACTCGGGCCCGTCGCAGTATGTCCGAATAGTTCAGTCTCAAATCGTTTCGAGCGCTCCTGAAGGATGGCTGCGATGGGGTTGTAAATGATGGTGGCCATCAATCCGAGCACGAATGCCACCAACAACGCCGGCGCGACGAATTGCCAGGCAGAAAGGCCGGCTGAGCGGGCTACGACGAGTTCAAGCCGCCGCGACAGATTGAGGTAACACGACATTGCGCCGATCAGGATGCAGAACGGCAAGATGCGCTCGACAACCTGCGGCACGCGATAGAAAGACGTTTTTGCGACCAGTACCGCCGACACGTTCGGGATATCACCGGTGCGACGCATCAACTCGATGTAGTCGACCAGCGTAACCAGCGCGAAGATTCCCGCGAATACCAGCAGCACCGCGGTCAGAAATCGCATTCCGAAATATCGCCCTAGTGTCCCGACGAGTATCGGCATGGTGTCCTATGGCGCGACAAAACGCCGGCTGAGGCGCTCGGTCAGCGCTGCCAGCCAGTCAGTGATGAAAGCGGGCGGCTCCAAAATCAGGCCGCAGCGGATAACGTACAACCCGACGCCAATAGCGATGGCTGTCGCCGCGTATTGCAACGGCAACATCCAGGGGATGCTTACGCCGAATATAGTCGACACGAAGCCGATGAGACGCAGTAACGCGACGCCAGCAACAGCGGCCACCATAGACATCGTGCGGCTTTGGCGGGTGGTGCGAGGGGCCCCGAGATAGGCATAAGCGATTACGACGAAGGCAATTGGATACAGCGGCGCCATCAGGCGATCATGCAACTCGGCGCGGAACTGGTCAGGCTGCTCGAGATAGAATTGATCCTTCGCGCTAGGAAACAGGAGCTGCCATAAATAGCGCTCGCGGATAGAATATTTCACGGACTGTGCACCGCCGGAGAATTGCGAAAGGTCGAAGGCGTACCGATCGAAGACCACCATTGCGGGATCGCGCTGGCCCGCCTCATGTCGCTGGAGGACCCCTGTCTGGAGCACGAGGTACGTGCCGCTGCTGTTGTCGATGAGCTCACCGATTTCCGAGAGCATGGTGATCCGCTCGTTGGGATTCCGCCGGTCATCAAGGAAAATACCGGCGAGCTGCCCATTGGGACGCCGCTCACGGACATGGATTGTTACGCCGTTTTCGATCGCTCTAAAAACGCCAGGCTGAACGATGGTGCTAACCACATTCGCGCGAACTTCAGTCAGCTTGTCACGCAACATCCGCAGCCCCTTGGGTGCGAAATAGGCGCTTATCGCGCCGACAAGCAACGAGACTACGACGGCGGCCGCTAGGAATGCGCGGAATAGAACCCAAGGCGACATACCTGCGGCGTTCATCACGATGATTTCGGAGTCGTTGGAAAGTTTGTTCAGGACATGGGCGACCGCGATCAGTAACGCGATCGGCGCAATCACGAGTACCAGCAGCGGGATGATCAGCCCGGTAATGCCAACGAAGACCAGAATGGTCTGGCCTTGGCTCGTCACGATGTCGATGTCGCGCAGCGCCTGTGTGACCCAGATGACTGCGGTCAGGCTGACCAGCACAACCAGGAACGCACCTAAAGTGGTGCGGAAAATATATCGACTGATTGACCCCATCCGCAGTGTCGTCCCCTGATCCGGCACAAACCGGACCGCGCGTTCGGCTTCCCCACCGGACGCGGCGCTTCAGGTTAAACTCAGCCACCAACCAGAACTACTAACTTGATCGCTCCACAAAATGGCCGGGCAAAGGCAAACCCGTTGAACATGCACAACAAAATCTAGCTGTGTGGCCCTGGGGACATAGGCAGTTTCTGCGCCTACGCTTCAGCCGGGTAGCTGGATTTCCCCCGTAATCGCAGTGGGTTGAGGCACTACGCATCGTCCGTCTTGGGAAAATGGGTTGGACTCTGGTCAATTGGGGCTTTGCAGAGTGCTTTGGGGCGGGCCATATGGGCGCCGGAAGCCCCCCGCCCACCCCAGTTGCCAGGAAAAGGACCACCTATCGATGACCGACGCCCTCAAGCTCGGCTTTAGCCCGTTCGCAACACCTACCAGGGGTGTCCTCGTCGTGTTCTGTGATGACAGCTTGAATTTTGGCGCCGCAACCAAGAGGGCGCTTGGGTCAGCGGCCGACGCGATAACGCGGGCCGCGAAAGCGGAGCGCTTTACCGGTAAAAAAAACTCGACGCTCGATCTTTCGGTTCCGCCCGGCCTCGAGGTGTCCCGACTGGCCATCATAGGCTTGGGGAAAATTGCCGAGCTGAAGCCAAATGATTTTCTCAAGTTAGGAGGGCTGGCCGTTGGCAGACTTCCGAATGCCGCGAGTGATGCGACTGTCTTTGCGGAAATGCCTGGCGGGGCGATGAGACCCGAACAGGCGGCCGCTCTCGCGCAAGGCGTGCGGCTGCGCGCTTATGCGTTCGACCGATACAAGACGAAACGCAAGGATGACGAGAAGTCGCCCAAGACACGCAACGTGACGATCGACGTCGGTGATGTCGCGGCGGTCCGCAAAGCATTCAACCCAAGATCGGCGATTACGGACGGCGTCCTCCTGGCGCGTGATCTCGTCAATGAGCCGGCCAATGTTCTTTTCCCTGAGGCGTTCGCACGTCGGACCCTTGTTTTGAAAAAATTGCGCGTTGCTGTGGAAGTTCTCGATGTCAGGGCGATGAAAAAGCTTGGAATGAACGCGCTCATTGGCGTCGGCCAGGGCTCCTCTCACCAGAGCCGCGTTGCAGTGATGCGATGGAATGGGGGGCGGGCCGGCGAGGCGCCTGTAGCTTTTATCGGTAAGGGCGTGTGCTTTGATACCGGAGGCATTTCGATCAAACCTGCCGCCAGTATGGAGGATATGAAGGGCGACATGGCTGGGGCAGCATGCGTAGTGGGCTTGATGCATGCGCTCGCTGCTCGAAAGGCGAGAGTGAATGCAGTTGGCGTCGTCGGCTTGGTCGAGAACATGCCCGATGGCAACGCTCAGCGGCCCGGCGACATTGTCAAATCAATGTCCGGGCAAACGATTGAAATCATCAACACGGACGCTGAAGGGCGGCTCGTGCTTGCCGACGTAATCTGGTACGCGGCGCAGCGGTTCAAACCGAAATTGATGATTGATCTCGCGACGCTGACCGGCGCCATCATCGTTGCTCTGGGGCAGGAGTATGCCGGTATGTTTTGTAACAATGATCAGCTCGCCGAACGCTTGAACAAAGCGGGCATCGAAACTGGCGAATTAGTTTGGCGAATGCCACTTGCGCCCGAGTACGACAAGATGATCGATTCCAAATTCGCCGATATGAAAAACACTGGGGGTAGCCGATGGGGAGGGGCGATCACGGCGGCGCAATTCATCAAACGTTTCGTTGATGATAAGGTGCCCTGGGCACACCTTGATATTGCTGGAACCGGCTTTGACTCGCGTCAAACCGACATCAACAAGAGCTGGGGCTCGGGGTGGGGCGTTCGACTATTGAATCGCCTGATCGAAGATCACTACGAGAGTAGTCTCTCGAAGCGAAACAGATGACCGAGATTTTTTTCTATCATCTTCAAGGCCAGAGGCTAGAAGGCGTTCTTCCCGCTCTGCTTGAGAGATCGCTTGAACGCGGCTGGAAAGTGATTGTGCAAGGATCCTCGGAAGAACGCATCGAGGCCCTCGATGCGCACCTTTGGACCTACCGCGATGACGGTTTTTTGCCCCATGGTACGTGGCGTGAGCCGGAGGCCGCGCTTCAGCCGATCCTGTTTACGGTGACCGAAAGCAATCCCAATGGTGCCACTGTCCGATTTTTGATTGACGGTGCGCCCATGCCGCCTGACCCACAGCACTACCAGCGGATCGTACTTTTGTTCGATGGAGAGGATGAGGAAGCGGTAACGGCGGCACGCACGCAGTGGTCAACAGCCAAAGAAAGAGGGTTGGATGCCACCTACTGGCAGGCGGATGAAAGGGGGCGTTGGTCGAAGAAGGTTTAGGCGCGCGGGGTCAGATTGGTCGAGTCGGCCTGTGAACCACGGGCCACTGAACCACGGGCCACTGGACTACATGCTAACCCATTGGGAGACCGAGGCTTGCCGTGCGCCATCGTGATGACGCAAAATACGTTTTAACGGACAAACAGACAATCAATCGAGGCTGATTTTGCCGCGCCGTTGCGTCTATTTTGGCATTGCGTTTGCCTGCACTGCGGCGTTTGCCGTCGCGGGGTGCAAGAATACAGCGGGAGTGTTCGAAGATCAGAACGAAGGCGGTTGGTTTTCCAAACCTTTTATTGCCAAGCCCGATTGGGCCCGGGCAAGTACGGGAAACGTAGACTTGGGTCCCCAGGGACCGGTCGGCCCAGACGATATGGTGAGTGCTGAAGGCCAGTGTGCAGCTCCGGCCGCGGCGCTCGCACAGTCGGCCGAGGCAAATACAAACGAGGCTGCGGGGGGTGGTGGTGCGCCGTCGGCAACCACCGCGCCCAACTCAGGCCTGCAACGACTTGAATCGACATCCGCACCATTGGTGACGGGCGGCATCGCCCTGGGCATGACCGAATGTCAGGCCGTCCAGCGCGCGGGTACGCCAAGCAATGTCGCGATCGGTACCGGCGATAGAGGTGAGCGCAAAGTCGTCTTGACATACCTGAGCGGTCCGTGGCCGGGCATCTATACATTCAGTGGCGGTCGGCTGAATGTTGTAGAGCGCGCGCCAGAACAGCCGAAATCCGCAAAGCCAACGGCGAAGAAAACGCCAAAAAAGAAACCAGCCGATACAGCTCAGTTTGAGCGAGTGCAGTAGGCGTTTTAGCTGCGGTTGCGCAGCATGCCGGTTCCGGTCTCTCGCTGATAGACAATGAGATCAAAGCTGGGTGTGTGCTCTTTTCCGTTAATGGCACTGAGCAGCGCATGCGCTTGGCCGCGGTGGTGCGTCTGGTGGTTGAAAAAATGATCGAGCGCGGGAGCTAGTACCTGCTCGATGTCCTGAGGGTTGACGACAGTTCGATAGCGGATCGTTTTCGTCAGACCGTCTTCCGTTAACGTCGCGATGAACTGCGCGATGCGTGCATCTTCCCTGCGGCGCGCGGAACGCAACTGCGTAAAATCGTCATACAATATGGCGTTGAGGCCCGAGGGTACTTCGCCTTGGCCCGTGAAGCGCTGCATCCAGATTCGGTCGCCTACCAGGAGGTGGTTGAGCGTGCCGTGCAGTGATTTGAAGAACGCGCCTCGATCCGCACGATAATCACCGTCGTCGACCCTCGCGGTCGCATCATATAGTCGCTCGTTGCACCATGCGTTGTAGCCGGCGAACATCGTATAGCGAGTCAGCATGCTGCCCTCCTGCGTATGGGCAAAGGTCCTTGGTGGCTGACCTTGCCGCCCGAAACAGCCACCGGTATAAGCCGCGCGGCCTATCTTCTCTAATGAAACCCCGTAAATTCTCCGATTAATCCCAGTGAAGGAAGATCCGATGGCGATCGAGCGCACCTTTTCGATCCTCAAACCCGATGCAACCGAGCGCAACTTGACTGGCGCCATCAATGCCATGATTGAAAAGGCGGGCCTCCGAATTGTCGCGCAAAAGCGGGTGCGCATTTCGCGCGAACAAGCGGAAAGATTCTATGCCGTGCACAAAGAGCGCGGGTTTTTTCGTGAGCTAGTGGATTTTATGATGTCCGGACCTGTCGTCGTTCAGGTGTTGGAAGGAGACAGCGCGATCGCAAAATATCGTGATGTTATGGGGGCAACCGATCCGGCTAAAGCGGCGGCCGGAACCATTCGGAAGACACACGCCAGGTCAATTGGCGAAAATTCCGTGCATGGATCGGATGCGCCTGAGACGGCTATCCGGGAAATTGCGCAGTTTTTCTCGGAGAACGAGATCGTCGGCTAGGCGCCCAGGGCGGCATTGCGCCGCGCTTTCGCTGCTGGTACCTCCGTGGGCAGACTGTAGCGAACCGAAAAAGCACGTCGCGACGGCCGACTGACGTTTGGCGACGGAACCTGGGGGCGAACTGTGGACGTCTTGATATCCGAGATGATGCGCCCGGCATTCTGGCTGGCCGCGCTGCAAATCATGGGGATCAATATTCTCCTATCCGGGGACAATGCGGTCGTCATTGCGCTTGCCGTCCGTGCCCTTCCGCCCAAAGAGCGGTTCTGGGGCATGGTTCTTGGTGCTGGCGCGGCGGCAGTCTTGCTAATTGCGTTTACCAGTATCGTCGCGACTTTAATGAAGCTACCCTACCTCAAGTTCGCCGGCGGGCTTGTGCTTATCTGGGTGGCCATCAAGCTCGTGTCGCCGCAGGCGCACGATTCTGAAAATACGCCCGAAGCGGTTGAGGACTTGTGGCGCGCGGTCCGCGTAGTCGTCGTCGCCAATATCGTGATGAGTCTCGACAACGTCATTGCGGTCGCGGCGGCTGCAAAAGGCGATTATCTCTTGCTCGGGCTTGGCCTCGCGGTCAGCATTCCGGTCGTCATTGCTGGCAGCGCTTTGTTCCTGGCCATCATCGAGCGATTCCCGATCGTGGTGTGGGGAGGAGGGGCGTTGCTCGGTTGGATTGCGGGCGGCTTGTTGCCGGAAGACCCCATCATTGCAAAATATCTCTCGGAAGCGACCGCGGAAACACTGGAAGTAATTTGCGGGGTTGCGGGGGCCATCATCGTCGTCCTGGTGGGCATGTATATGGTAAAGTCAAGTCGGCTGCGGGAAGAGGAAGCGTAGCCGCCCCCTTCAAGTTAAGAAGGCGATTGCGCGATGAACAAAACGGCGCGGAGCTTCAATTCGGCGGTTCGCATCGGAGCATCTGCCTGCCCACATGATTGTCCGTCGACTTGCGCACTCGAGGTTGAGCTTCTCGACGAACGCACCATCGGGCGCGTGGGCGGCGCAAAGGATAACGACTACACCGCGGGTGTGGTCTGCGCGAAAGTTGCGCGCTACGCGGAGCGGGAACACCATCCGCAGCGTGTCCTGCATCCGCTCTGGCGCAGAGGCGCCAAAGGGGCAGGCGAGTTCGAACGCATCTCTTGGGACGCGGCATTTGATATCGTGGCCGAAAACTTCATTCGCGCCGAGCAACGACATGGCGCCGAAAGCGTATGGCCATATTACTATGCGGGCACCATGGGTCTGGTTATGCGCGACGGGATCAACCGTCTGCGACACGTGAAGAGATATTCCGGCTTTCATTCAACAATTTGCGTCAATCCCGCCTATGCCGGTTTTGCGGCCGGGGTCGGACGTATTGCGGGCGTCGACCCACGAGAAATGGCCAAATCCGATCTGGTCATCATCTGGGGCACGAATGCAGTCAATACACAGGTCAACGTGATGACCCACGCTGTGCGCGCACGCAAAGAGCGCGGCGCGAAGATCGCGGCGGTTGATATTTACATGAACGGCACCATGGAGCATGCCGATCTGCCGGTTCTAGTCAAACCGGGAACAGACGGTGCGCTGGCGTGCGCGGTCATGCATTGTCTTTTCCGCGATGGAAAGGCAGACTGGACCTATCTCGAAAAATATACCGACACACCACGCGAGCTCGAAGCGCATCTTCACACGCGTGGTCCGGATTGGGCCTCTGCGATCACAGGCGCGCCGGTTGAAACCATCGAGCAATTTGCGAAGTTGATCGGCGAGCACAAGCGAGCTTTCTTCAGGCTCGGCTATGGGTTTTCGCGTTCGCGCAACGGCGCAGCGAACATGCATGCGGCCAGTTGTATTCCAGCGATCACCGGTGCGTGGCAGTACGAAGGCGGAGGCGCCTTCCACATGAGCGCGGATATTTTTCAACTCGACAAAACGCTGATCGAGGGCCTCGATGTTCGCGACCAGTCTGTCCGCATGCTCGATCAGTCGCGTATCGGGGCGATCTTGACCGATGACACAGACGCGCTAATGGGCGGCGGCCGGGTTCACGCGCTCATTATCCAGAACACCAATCCAGTTTCCGTTGCGCCCGACCAGACCAAAGTAAAGCGGGGCTTTCTTCGCGACGACCTCTTCGTCTGCGTACACGAGCAGTTTATGACGGAGACCGCCCAGATGGCGGACGTAGTGCTTCCCGCTACAACGTTTCTTGAGCACGACGATATTTATCGCGGCGGCGGTCACCAATACCTTATCTTGGGACCTAAACTGGTCGAACCACCGGGGGAATGCCGCAACAATCATGAAGTGATCTGCGAGCTAGCAAGGCGCGTTGGCGCCGTACATCGTGGATTCGCGATGAGCCCGCGCGAGTTGATTGATCAGATGCTGCGGGTATCCAAGCGCGGCACCCTTGCCGAGATCGAAGCCAATCGTTGGCTCGATTGTCAGCCTCCGTTTCGCGTATCGCACTATCTGGACGGCTTCCCTTGGCCAGACGGCAAATTCCGATTCAAACCCGACTGGCCGAACGTACCGTTTCGCAGCCCATACCGGAGCGGGCCCGTTGACGATATGCCCACACTTCCGGATCATTGGACAGTGATCGAGCAGCAGGATGTGGATCATCCATTCCGGCTCGCGACGTCTCCGGCGCGCGGCTTCCTTAACTCGACCTTTAACGAGACACCGACCTCGCTCGAGCTGGAGCGCCGGCCGACGGTCATGATCCATCCTGATGACGCGCGCGTTCATGGAATTGAGCAAGGAGAACTAATCGTGCTTGGCAACAAGCGAGGCCAGGTACGCCTGCACGCAAAGCTTTTTGACGGAGTGCGTCACGGAGTGCTGATTGCCGAGTCAATCTGGCCAAATTCGGCTTATGCCGATGGTTGCGGCATCAACACTTTGACCGGTGCCGATCCGATTGCCCCGTACGGTGGCGCGGCCTTCCACGACAACAGAGTTTGGATACGAAAAGCGCGGGCATAATGCCCGCGCTTCACATTTTCCGATCGAAACTCGTCTAGAGCTCTTTGCCTATCGCGTTGTCGGCCGAATAAGGTCCGCCGCCGCGAATTGCGATGGCGAAATACGCCAAGAAGCAGAACGAACTCGTATCCGCCTTGGCTAACCGAAAATCCTCTCGCCCAATGCACAGTAAACAAGGCGATCAGCATTTCGATCGCCAGCGCCGCCGCGAAGAAACGGGTGAACAACCCAATGATGAGACAGACCCCGCAGACCACCTCCAGAAACATCGCGGCGTAGGCAAAGGCCATCGAGGGCTCAAGCCCGTTTTTTGCCATGACGTTGGCGGCTACTGCACCCGCGCCAAGTTTGAACTTGCCCAACACATGCATGATCATGATGACGCCAACAACGATACGCACCAGCGTGTAACTGATATCGCCCCACGTGGTGCAAAAGTCGGCCAATGCCGGATACAAAAGTTTCGCGTCGCTTTTTGCCGCCGTGGTTTCCCCTATGTTGCTCAGGCCACCGGGTGTGACGTCCGTGGTCCCACGCAATTTTATAACACCGCGCGTGCAATTGAAATTTTTTGTCAACTGCTGCAGCGCGAAATTTAGGTTCGGTCGGTTGGGGCAAGGTCAGCGACGTTTGGAACGGGAACTCCGTCGATCAAAACGTGACTATTCTTGATCTGAACTCGATCTTCAGCCACCAGCTTGAGAGCCAGGGGGTAAATGCGGTGCTCAACCTTTAATACGCGAACTGCAAGTGCTTCTTCACTGTCACCCGGTCGCACAGTGATCGCGCCCCGTGCAATGACTGGTCCTGAATCCATTTCGGGCACAACAAAATGCACGGTCGCGCCATGAACTGTTACACCCGCCTCAAGGACGCGTCTGTGTGTGTCGAGACCCTTGAAATCCGGTAGCAGCGCTGGGTGGATATTGAGAATCCGCCACTGCCACTTGTCTAGAAAATCAGCGGTGAGCAACCGCATAAATCCTGCCAGGCAAACGATCTCGATTCGGTACTTCTCGAGAAGCGCCTGAATCTCGTGTTCGAAACGGTTGCGATCGCCGCTGAATTTTGAGTGATCGACAATTTCCGTGGCGATGTCAGCAGCCCGCGCTACCAGAAGGCCACCTGCTCCCGGCTGGTTGGATACTACCAACGCGATTTCGGCGGGATAATCTTTGGCGTTCGCAGCTTCTATGAGAGCCGCCATGTTTGAGCCGCGGCCGGAGATGAGCACGGCGACGCGTTTGCGGTTCATGGTCTAACCGAGATCAAGGAGGCCATCGTAGACTACGCCGGTGTCCGTGGTTACTTTCCCAAGCGTTGCGACGGTCTCTCCCAAGCGTTCGAAAGCTTTAGTGATCGCAGCAACATCTTTCGGCGCGGTGATAACGATCATTCCGATTCCGCAGTTGAAAGTTCGTAACATTTCACTCTGCGCAATGACTCCCGCGCTGGCGAGCCATTGAAACACAGGCGGCACCGCGATCCGCGCCAAATCAATACGTGCGCCAAGTCGTTTTGGCAGGATGCGCGGAATGTTGTCTGGAAATCCGCCACCGGTGATATGCGCCATACCTTTGACTGCGTTGGTCTCGCGAATAGCTGCGATACACGCTTTCACATAGATTCGGGTCGGCGTAAGGATGGCATCGCCCAGACTCTGCCCCGTCATGAAAGGTGAGGGCGCTTCCCACGGCAGCCCAGTTTTTTCAATCACCTTGCGTACGAGGGAGTAGCCATTGGAGTGCACTCCGGACGAGGCAAGTCCAAGGATGACGTCTCCTTCCTGGATGTCAGAGCGTGGCAGGATAGCGTCACGCTCTACTGCGCCAACCGCAAAACCTGCGAGATCATAGTCTTCGCCTTGATAGACACCCGGCATTTCGGCTGTTTCGCCGCCGATCAGGGCGCAGCCTGCTTCGCGGCAGCCGATGCTGATGCCGCCAACCACCGCGGCCCCGATTTTCGGTTCGAGTCTCCCACAGGCATAGTAATCGAGAAAGAAAAGGGGCTCGGCACCTTGCACCACCAGATCGTTGACACTCATCGCGACCAGATCAATGCCGATCGTGTCATGGCGGCCGGTTTCGATCGCGACTTTGAGCTTGGTTCCAACGCCATCGGTCGCCGCAACCAAAAGCGGGTCGCGATAGCCGACCCGCTTCAGGTCGAAAAGCCCGCCAAAGCCCCCAATCTCGGCGTCAGCGCCCGGGCGGGCGGTAGCCCGGACCAATGGCTTGATCAATTCGACCATTCGGTTGCCCGCGTCGATATCAACACCGGCCTGCGCGTAAGTGAGCCCGCGCGATTTTTCTGCCATATTGGGTCCTCGTCCGCGCCGGGTCGTACGTTGGAATCGCAAGTCGCGCAATGGTCTGAGCGCCGTTATACTCCATCGAAAGAATTGGCGTGTTTCCGGCGTCTAGGGTCGGACCGCGTTCGCAAGCCGGGTTTCACTTGAGTATTCCAAATCTCATTACACTGGGCCGAATTCTGCTTGTGCCGATCGTGGTTTGGGCGATCGCCTCGGGCGCGATGTGGATTGCATTCGTACTGTTTTTGGGCGCCGGCTTGAGCGATGCCGTGGACGGTTATCTTGCCAAGCGTTTTCACATGACGACCGAGCTCGGCGCCTATCTCGACCCGTTGGCCGACAAGGCCCTGATTGTGTCGATCTATATCACCTTGGGAATCAATGGACTGATTCCGGGCTGGCTGGTTATCCTGGTGGTTTCCCGGGATATCATGATTGTCGGCGCCGTGATGCTGTCCTGGCTGGTCGGCACGCCGGTTAAGGTCAAACCTTTGCTGGTGTCTAAACTCAATACCGCCGCTCAAATCGTCTTCGCGTGTGTCGTACTCGGCACACTCGGCTTTGCGTATCCGCTACCGAGGGTCTCGCTGTTGCTTATGGCAGTGGTCGCAGCGTTGACGTTGCTGTCTGTCGCAGCCTACGTGGCTGAATGGGTACGGCACATGAATTCCACAGCGGCGAAAAAATGAGCGGGCCCAGCCCCACCCTTTTTGCGACGAGCCTCACTTCGTGGCGCGTCACCAGCTTCAAGTTCATTTTATGCAGGCGCATGGCGACATGAGTGGTCCATTCATTCCCCGCCAGCTTGTCCTTGACCTTGATCACTCAGTGAGCTTTGCCCGTGAGGATTTTCTGAGTGGTCCGTCAAACGTCGCAGCGCTCACGTTAATCGAACGCTGGCCCGATTGGCCTAGCAGGATTGTTACTCTCACTGGCCCGGAGGGATCAGGCAAAAGTCACCTTGCCGCGATATGGGCAGATGAGTCCGGCGCCCGCGTGTTGTCTCCGAAATTTTTATCCAGCGCCGACGTGCCCGGGACACTCGCGACTGGCGCTTTAGTCGTGGAAGATCTCGAATCGGAAGATCTCGACGAACATGCGCTATTTCATCTTATCAATCTCGCACGCGAAGAGGATGCGTATGTATTGCTGACGTCTCGTTATGCGGTGGCGAGCCTGCCTGTAACAATTCGCGATCTTGCCTCGCGATTGCGTGCTCTACCAGCAGTGATGGTCACGCCACCGGATGACGTGCTGTTGCGCTCGCTTCTGATAAAACTGGCATCCGATCGTCAATTGGCTCTTGATGAATCGGTCATAAACTATCTTGTTAACCGGATTGACCGGTCATTTGCTGCCGCGCGCAACGCGATCCAAACCCTTGACGATGAAGCGATGCGACGACACCGGCCTGTGACAAGAGCGCTCGCCGTAGAGTTGTTTCGATCTCCTTAACGCTGCTGCTGCACACTTGACGAGACGGGCCGCAAAGGGCGAACTGTGTTCCTCGCAGCCACTATTTGCGGCTACCGTTTGTGAGTCTTGGGCAATTTCTATGGCTGATCGCGTACAAGCTATTGTTAGAGTTGATGAAATAGATGTGGCGGCTGGCCGCGCCGGCTCACCTGCGTCGACTCAGCCAGCCACGTCTCCCGATATCAAGGTAAGCCCCGAACGGTTCATCAACCGCGAACTGTCTTGGCTCCATTTCAATAGACGCGTGCTGGAAGAGGCGGCCAACGAACAGCACCCACTACTTGAGCGTGTGCGCTTCCTGTCGATTTCGGCAAACAACCTTGACGAATTTTTTATGGTACGGGTTGCTGGCCTCAAGGGGCAGCTCCGTGAAGGCATCCTGACGCAGAGCCCGGACGGATTGACTCCATCCGAGCAGCTGACACGCATCGGAGAGGCGGTTTCGCAACTCGCGAGAGATCAGCAAAAACGCTGGCTTGAGCTGCGACCCGTGCTTGCTGCGGCGAACGTTGTGCTGGTTGAAGGCGGCGATCTCAAAAAGACGGAACGCAACTGGTTGGAAGAACATTTCCTCACACATGTTTTTCCGCTGTTAACTCCGCTGGCGATTGATCCTGCGCATCCGTTTCCATTCATTCCCAATCTGGCCTTCTCGATCGCTCTGCAGCTTGCGCGTGTCAAAGACGGCAAGGCGATGAATGCGCTCATCCGTATGCCGCAAAAGATCGAGCGGTTCATCAAGTTGCCGGGAGGCGCCGACCACGGAATCCGCTTGATCACGCTGGAGGAGGCGACCGCGCTTTTCATCAGCCGTCTCTTCCCAGGTTATACGGTCAAAGGGCAGGGCGCGTTTCGCGCGATCCGCGACTCGGAAGTTGAAATCGAGGAGGAGGCCGAGGATCTGGTGCGGCTGTTCGAGACCGCACTTAAGCAGCGCCGCCGCGGCTCAGTGATTCGGCTCGAACTTAGTGCTTCGATGCCTGCGGAATTGTGCAGCTTTGTTCAGCGTGCACTTGCAGTCGCCGACGATGAAGTCTTCAGAGTCGATGGCGTGCTCGCGCTCAACGATCTCAGTCAACTTACCAAGCTCGATCGTCCCGATCTCGAGTTTGTTCCCTACAATCCCCGCTATCCCGAGCGGATACGCGATCATGGCGGGGATTGCTTCGCAGCCATTCGTCAAAAAGATCTTGTTGTTCACCATCCTTACGAATCCTTCGACGTGGTGGTCCAGTTCCTACAACAGGCCGCGCGTGACCCCAATGTTGTAGCAATCAAACAGACCCTCTACCGCACCTCTGCCGAGTCACCGATCGTGAAACAGCTCGTGGAGGCGGCCGAGGCGGGTAAGTCGGTGACGGCGCTGGTCGAACTGAAAGCGCGATTTGACGAGGAGGCTAACATTCGCTGGGCGCGCGATCTTGAGCGCGCGGGCGCGCAGGTTGTTTATGGGTTTATCGAATTAAAGACGCACGCAAAGTTGTCGCTGGTCGTTCGCCGTGAAGCGGGTGAATTGGCCACTTACGTTCATGTTGGCACGGGCAACTATCATCCAGTTACCGCGCGCGTTTACACCGATTTGTCTTTCTTCACCGCTGACGCCGTGATTGGGCGCGATGTTGCGCGCATTTTCAACTACATAACCGGTTACGCCGAACCGGCCGAACTTGAGCGTATGGCCATTTCGCCGATAAACCTCCGCAAGCGCATTCTCGATCACATCGCGCAAGAGATCGCGCATGCCAAGGCCGGCCGGCCTGCATCAATCTGGATGAAGATGAATGCGCTGGTCGACCCGGGAATCATCGACGCGCTTTACGATGCGTCAGTAGCGGGGGCCTCAGTTGATCTGGTCGTTCGCGGCATTTGTTGTCTGCGTCCTGGAGTTCCGGGCTTGTCCGAGAACATCCGCGTTAAATCGATTATCGGCCGGTTTCTCGAGCACGGCCGCATTTATTGCTTCGGTGCTGGCCACCCTCTGCCGCATCCAAAATCCGCGATTTACATTTCGTCGGCGGACATGATGCCGCGGAATCTTGACCGCCGCGTTGAGGTTCTGTGTCCGATTCTCAATGCGACCGTTCATGAACAAGTTCTGGGTCAAATTATGGTGGCAAATTTCAAGGACAATGAGCAAAGCTGGAAGCTCTTGCCGGATGGCAGTTCCACGCGCATAAAGGCCGCCCCGGGCGAAGAGCCGTTCAACGCCCACAAGTATTTTATGACGAATCCGAGCCTGTCCGGCCGTGGAAAATCGCTCAAGGAATCGCCACCGCGCAGCCTTATACGCCGCCTCATCGAGGGCGCGTAAGCGCTCGCCCAAGATCGTAGCGTCGGCAAAAGGGCGGCTTGACCACGGTCCGCCGATCGCCGTTATCGATATCGGATCGAACTCAATTCGTCTCGTTGTCTACGAGGGCCTGACTCGCTCGCCGACACCTATCTTCAACGAAAAAGTGCTCGCTGGCCTTGGGCGGCAGGTACAGTCGACCGGCCTGTTGCCCGTCGATGCCATCGATACGGCATTCGATGCGCTACGACGCTTTCGCGCATTGTGCGATATTTTGCACGTTCGGCGCATTTGGGCGATTGCTACGGCCGCATGCCGGGACGCGCGCAATGGTCGTGCGTTCATCGCCGAAGCCGAACGCATTTGTAAAGCAAAGATCACAATCCTGTCCGGTAAACGTGAGGCCTACCTAACGGCGCTCGGTATCGTGTCTGGAATTCACAAGCCGGACGGAATCGTCGGAGATCTCGGCGGCGGCTCACTTGAGCTTGTCGATGTGCACGGTTCTCGCGTGCGAGGTGGCGTGACGCTGCCGTTTGGCGGCCTCGCGCTTCAGGACATCACCGGGAAATCACTCAAGAAAGCCGAGAAATATGTAGAAGAAGCCTTCGAAGATCTCGACATGTTGCACGGTGGCGAAGACCGCACCTTCTACGCGGTCGGCGGTACATGGCGTGCGCTAGCGCGATTGCACATGTGGCAGACCGGCTATCCTTTCCACGTGATGCACAACTACCGTATCTCGGTGCGAGAAGCGCAGGAATTTTCCAGGCTCGTGCATCACGTTGATACCGACACGCTTTCGAAGATCGAGGTCGTAAATGCGGCGCGCCGGCCTTTGTTGGCCTATGCGGCGTTGGTGATGGAAAATCTCGTTCGCACGATCAAACCAAGGCAGGTGGTAATTTCTGTACTCGGTGTGCGTGAGGGACTCCTGTATTCGCTACTCAACGCACGCGAGCGTGCTCGCGACCCGCTCATCTCGGCCGCCGCTGATCTCAACGTGCTGCGATCGCGATCGCCGCGCCACGGGGAAGAACTGATCGACTGGACCGATCATTTTATGGAGTCCTCAGGGCTCGACGAGAGTCCCGACGAGCGTCGGCTGCGGCATGCCGCCTGTTTGCTCGCGGACATCGGTTGGCGCGCCCACCCAGATTATCGCGGCGAACAGTCGATGAACATTATCGCGCATGGTTCTTTTGTTGAGATTGACCATCCCGGCCGCGCGTACCTTGCGCTATCGGTCTACTTTCGTCACGCCGGACTGAGTGAAGAGGACTTGTCTCCGCGCCTGCGAGAGCTTGCGACAACACGAATGCTGGATCGCGCGCGCGTGCTGGGTGCAGCGATGCGTGTCGCTTATATTCTTACCGCAGGGCAAAGCGGTGTGCTTCCGAAGACCTCGATGAAGGTCAAGCGTGGCACGCTGATACTCAAACTGCCCGGCGCATACAGCGAACTCGCGAGCGATCGATTGGCGGGCCGATTGCGTCAACTGGCACGCCTGATCGGTCGCGAGCCTTCGATCGAAACGTAAATCTAGTTTTTATCGACGGTTACAACTTTTCCGTTGTCAACCGCGAGCGCGAGCCGACCTTGCTTTAGTGCGAGCGCTTTCTCACCAAACAGGTCGCGGCGCCAGCCCTTGAGGGCGGGGACGTCGGCCGAGTCGTCGGCGGCGATCCGGTCGAGGTCGTCGACGGTGGCGATCACCTTGGCGGCGACCCCGTGCCGCTCCGCCGTCATGCGCAGCAGCACCTTGAGCAACTCGACCGTCGCCGTGCCGTTCGCCGCCGCGCGGAAGCGATCGAGCCGCGGCAGCGTCTTCGGATCGCGCCCAAGCCCGCGTTTCACCGCCTCGATGATCTGCTCGCCCCAGCGCGAGCGCTCAAAGCCCTTCGGCAGCGAGCGCAGATGGCCCAGCCGCTCAATCGAGGTCGGCGCCTGCACGGCAATATCCCCGATAACGTCGTCCTTGATCACGCGCCCGCGCGGAACGTCGCGCGTCTGCGCCTCGCGCTCGCGCCAGGCGGCCACTTCCATTAGCACGGCAAGCTCCTTTGGCTTGCGCACCCGGCTTTTGAGCCGCTCCCAGGCCCGCTCGGGATCGGCGCGGTAGGTCTCGGGCGAGGTGAGCACTTCCATCTCCGCCTCGACCCAGTTGCCGCGGCCGCGTTTCTCGAGATCGGTCGCAAGCTTCAGGTAGACGTCGCGCAAATGCGTCACGTCGGACAAGGCATAGGCGATCTGCGCATCACTGAGCGGCCGCCGCGTCCAGTCGGTGAAGCGATGCGACTTGTCGAGCGCGTCGCCGGTAATGCGTTGCACCAACTGGTCATACGAGATCGAATCGCCATAGCCGAGAACCATCGCCGCCACCTGGGTATCGACGATCGGGTGCGGAATCGTCTTGGCCATGTTCCAGACGATTTCAATGTCCTGCCGCGCGGCATGAAATACCTTGGTGACGCTTTCAGACGCCATCAGCGCAAACAAAGGCGAAAGATCGAGCCCGGTGGCCAGCGCGTCGACGACGACGGCCTCTTCGGGGGAGGCCATCTGTGCGACGCACAACAGCGGGTAATAGGTGGTCTCGCGCAGGAATTCGGTATCGACCGTGACGAACGGATGCTTTGCCATCCGCCCGCAAACCGCCGCGAGGTCATCCGTCGTGGTGATCAAATCCATCGTGCCGCGCACCTAACCCGATCCGACGCCGTCATGGCAACCGCACACTTGCAACTCACACCTACTTTCCTCGCACGCGCGGCATGTGGATGAATTCCCACGGGCTGGGCAGGGAGCCCACCGGCACCTCGATCAGGCTCGGTTCGCGGCGGGCGAAAGCTTCCCGCAAAGCCACGCGGAGCTCATCCGGACCACGGGCGCGACATCCGGCGGCGCCGAAACTCTCCGCGTATTTCACAAAATCGGGATTGGCAAGGTCGGACGCAATCAGCCGATTGCCGAATTGCTCCTGCTGGATGCGTCGCACATTGCCAAACGCCCCATCGACGAACACGACCGCGACCAGTGGTATCCGGTGGCGAACGGCGGTGGCGAGCTCGTTGCCGGTATAGAGAAATCCGCCATCGCCGTTGATCGACAGTACGGGAACGTCTGGCCTTGCGTGCTGCACGCCAAGGGCGGTGGCGTAGCCCCAGCCGAGGTTGTCCTGATACCCGGGCGACAGGAATGTGCGCGGGCGATAGACCGGCAAAGCGAGCCGGGCGACAAATCCCATCTGCGTGACTTCATCGACATAGATGCCGTCCTCGGGTAACTCGGCGCGGATCGCTTCCAGGAACGCGAGTTGAGGCGCGAGTTTGGCGAGCCGCTCCTGCAGCTTCGCCTGACGCTGCCGCATTTCGTCCAGACGGGATGCGCGCCGCATATTGAATTTGGCGAGACTGTCGATGAGACGCCGCAGAATCGGTGCGGCGTCGCCAACCAGCGCGACCTTGGGCTTTTGCAGGCGCCCCGGTTCATCGGGATCGGCGTCGACGCGCACGATCTGCAGTTTCTTGTCCACGCCCCATTGCCGCATCGGGTTGAGGAGCCGGGTGCCGACGGCCAACACGGCGTCAGCCTCGCCCCACAATTCGCGGCCAAGCGGTAACGTGACGCTGAAGGGATTGCGCGAATCGAGCACCCCGCGGCCGCGCCGATAGCCGAGCACCGGCGCCTGCAACATTTCGGACAGCAGCGTGACCTCGGGCGAGGCATCCTGCGCCCCGCCGCCGGCGACGATCAGCACGCGCTTCGCCTGGCCCAGAATTTTTGCCGCCGCACGGACCTTGCTGTCATCGATGTTCGGGGCGCGCGGCGGAGAGGACGCCGCGATGGCAGAAACAGGCCCGCGTTTGCCCCAGACGTCCAATGCGCATTCGAGTGCTGCTGGTCCCGGGCGGCCACGGCTCATGGATTGAATGGCCATGGCGACTTTGATTGAGGCTTCGCCCGGACCTTCAATGTGGCTGTAGTGATCCACCAAGCGCGCGAGAATGCCGGCCTGATCGCGGATTTCATGCAGGTGGCCCTGGCGCTTGCCGATCGTCGAGGCAGGAATCTGTCCAATCATGGCCAGCACAGGCGCATTCATCCCATAGGCCGTGAGCAGCGCTGCGCCCGAGTTGAGAAGCCCTGGGCCTGGCACCACCGAATAGGCATGCGGTTTGCCGGTCGCGAGAGCTGCGCCGAGCGCCATATAGCCCGCACCTTGTTCGTGCCTCGTGTGGATGACACGCAGAAATTCTCCGGCGCGGTGAAAGGCGTCGAACAAATGGTCGTTGTGGACACCGGGAAGCGCGTAAACGGTGTCGAGCCCGTGGCCGATGAGAGTCGCAACGGCGGCCTCGGCCGTGGTCATTTCCACGGTTGTCGACTTTGCCTTCTTTTTGCGGGCAGGCTTTGACATGACCATTCCTACTCAATCGAGCGTGCGATATCCACCGCCATGGGTGAGGGGCGGGCAAGGCGGGACACCCTAGTCTTTGTAAACGTCACGGAACAGCAGCGTACGGCCAAGCTGCCGTTTGTTGTTACGTGGAAAGCCGCAGCGTGCGGCGAACGTGTCGGCATCGCGATAGGTTCCGAACAGGCGATCCCATAGCGGCAGGTCCGCGTAGTTGTAGTGATGGACATCGAGCTGATGATGGATCGAGTGCAACTCCGGAGTCTGGATGAAATACTTCACCCAATGTGGCGTCCTGATGTTCGCGTGATAGAACAGCTCGCCGGCCGCAGCGAAAAAATTGAACCCGAGCGCGCCCCCAAGCGAGCTTCCGAGCAGTGGGTACATGATGTCGGCCGCCAGCGCGCTGTCCGTCAGAATCTCTACCGGATGTTTGTAGAAGGCGGTCATAGCCTCGATGCGCGCCGGAGAATGGTGAACCTGGTGGAAGACAACCCAGAAGCCGGGGAGGTGGCGGATGCGATGCCACCAGTAGAAGACGAATGTGCCGACGAACCAGCAGCCGATGAATCCCTGCAGCACGGCACTCTTGAGTCTGGCAGATGGAATAGCGAGACGCCCGACAGCAGGTCGAGCCAGAGGTGGTTGGTGGCGAAGGTGATGGCGACTTGGACGAGGTTGATCAGGATCGCGCGCCGGTCACCCGGGCGCATGCGGCAATTCCCGGCCTGGCGCGATGCTCTCCAGCGCCAAAAAGGCTGCTGCAACGACCATCATGGCGAGCGTGGGAAGGGCGAGGTCGAACATGGGCTCAATCAGATGAGGCGCGATTCTATCACGGTCATACCCCGGACTGCGCGGCGGCGCTTGCCTTGACAAAGGCCACCCCCCATGCGCTTTTCGCCCGCCTCATATCCAGACCTGAATCGGCCTCCGGAAATACCCATGCATCGCTATCGCTCACATACCTGCGGCGCGCTTCGCGAAAGCGATATCGGCTCAACTGTGCGGCTCTCAGGCTGGTGCCATCGCATCCGCGACCATGGCGGGGTGCTTTTCATCGATTTGCGCGACCATTACGGGCTCACTCAAGTTGTCGCCGATCCCGACAGCAAGGCTTTCAAGCTTGCCGAGACGTTGCGTTCGGAATGGGTGGTGCGGATCGACGGCAAGGTGCGCCGGCGGCCCGCCGGTACCGAGAATCCGGACCTGCCGACTGGCCAGGTCGAAGTTTATATCGACGAAATCGAGGTTCTTGGTCCCGCGGCCGAACTGCCAATGCCGGTTTTCGGCGAGCAGGAATATCCCGAAGAGATCAGGCTCAAATATCGCTTTCTCGATCTGCGCCGTGAGCATCTGCACGCAAACATCATGTTGCGCGGAAAGGTCATCGATTCGATCCGCCGGCGGATGAAGGACTCAGGGTTCTTCGAATTTCAGACGCCTATTCTCACGGCTTCATCGCCCGAAGGCGCGCGCGATTACCTTGTGCCCTCGCGTCTGCATCCCGGAAAATTCTACGCGCTGCCGCAGGCACCGCAACAATTCAAACAGCTGATCATGGTTTCCGGTTTCGACCGCTACTTCCAGATCGCACCATGCTTCCGTGATGAGGACGCGCGTGCCGATCGCTCGCCCGGCGAGTTCTATCAGCTCGATCTGGAAATGAGCTTCGTCACCCAACAGGACGTGTTTGACGCGGTTGAGCCGGTCATTCGCGGCGTGTTCGAGGAATTTGCAAACGGCAAGCCCGTGACGCCGAAGTTTCCGCTCATTCCGTATGGCGAGGCGTTGCGCAAATACGGCACCGATAAGCCCGACCTGCGAAACCCGATCGTCATGCAGGACGTCAGTGGCGCGTTCCGCGGATCCGGGTTCAAGATCTTTGCCAACATTCTCAATTCCGATGCGTCGGCGCACGTGTGGGCCATCCCCGCTTCGAAAGGCGGCAACCGCGCATTCTGCGATCGTATTAACGCGTGGGCGCAAGGCGAAGGCCAGCCCGGCCTCGGCTACATCTTTTGGCGCGAGGGCGAGGAGGGCGGCGCTGGTCCGCTCGCCAAGAATATCGGGCCGGAACGCACGAAAAAAATAGCCGACCAGCTCAAGCTCAGCGTCGGCGATGCCGTATTCTTCGTGGCGGGCAAGCCGAAGGATTTCGTCAAATTTGCCGGGCCTGCACGCGCCAAGATCGGCGAAGAGCTTGGTGTCATCACCAAGGATCGCTTCGAGTTCTGCTGGATCGTCGATTTTCCGA
>JBPYDR010000005.1:0-2274 GCA_051986235.1 Pseudolabrys sp. | reverse complement strand
CGCGAAGCACCGGCCGCGTTTCACCCCCGACAGTGACGCGTGTGCAGGCCCGGCCGTGGCCCAGCGCATACTTCAACGTCGGGAATTGGCGTGCCGACACGATGGCAAAAGCGAGCGAAATCAGCCCTCGCTTGCCGAAGCGGTTCACGACCTCCTCGCGCAAATCGTCCGCCTCCGGCGCATGCCGCAGGCTCATCTCGGCAAATCGTGCGGCCAAAGCCACGTCGTAAGGCATCGCGGTGAGGTCGCGTGCGACGATGGCGCGCAGAATAGCCGGATCGACGCCGTCACGCTGCGCCATATCGACGGCGAGCTGCGTGCAGGGCCCGCAATCCTCGGCCATGACAGTGACGATCCCGGCCGCATAATGCGCTGCCATCGGTACGTCCTTGCGGTATTTGCCGACACCCACCGCCCTGCTGAATGTAAGCAACGCCCGCGGGTCGGCGTCTATCACTTCGCGGATATAGTCGGCGTTATAGTTCCATGTGCGCTCGAAAGCGGCGATCTGCCGCCGCAAGAACCAACGGATCATTGTCGTTCTCCTTGTTGAAGCGACGCCAAGCGCCGCGCCGCAATGCCGCGCGTGCCTATCGTCTCTCGACCCTTAGACGAGGCAGCCACACCGCTTGTGACATCGAACCGGCAGCAAAATTGCGCGTCTTGTGACAAGCTTCCCGGCCGGCAGCGAACAGGGGAGCCTGAGCATGACGGTTGTTGGCAGCGGCGCCTATGCCTACGAACCCGGTGGGGACCGGGCGAAACTACCGCCCGGCTGATCTTTCAAGGAAATCGGCGGCGTCGGGTGCAAGTGTTCGACGGCAACGTCAGGTCGAACGCAATGGAACAAATTTGCACCACCCGTGACCTTCAAAGACAGGCCGCGACTGGATAATTTGCGCCCTCTGCCCATGTTCCGAAAGGTGGATTGCGGCGCCAGGCGAGCAAGAACAAGAGCACGAGCGAGAGCATCAAAGCTTCCGCTATGAGATCATGAGCAAACAGTCGCGGACATTGAAAAGTCCGTGGCGGAGAAGAAAGTATGCTGAGAAGTCATGGAAGCTTGACGCGATGGGTGGCGGCGCTTCTTTGTGTCGGGATTCTGAGTTGGCTCGCCTTGGAATATCTCGTCCCATCGCCGCCATCGCGAATTACGATTGCGACGGGACCCAAGGGCAGCAGCTTCGACTATTTTGGCAGGCGATATCGAGCACGGTTCGCGCGGGTGGGAATCAATCTGGAGCTTCGCCAGACTGTCGGAGCTTTGGAGAACTTGCAGCTTTTGGAAGACCCCAAATCCGGCGTCGATATAGGCTTCACAACCGGAGGCATTTCAAACGCCAGTCAGGCGCCGGATCTGTTGTCGACCGGGCTGATCTACAACGTTCCCTTTTGGATCTTCCATCCTTCTTCGGTGTCGCTGGATGGTCTGCCGCAGCTCAAGGGAAAACGGATTGCTGTAGGTCCGGAAGGCAGCGGCACGCGCTTTACCGCCGAAAGGATTCTCAGCAAAGCCAACGTCAATGCGAAGTCCGCGACACTGGTTCCTTTGGAAGGAAATGCGGCGATTGAGGCGCTCGATGATGGGAAAGTGGATGCCGTATTGATTGTCGGCGGCTCGGACGCGCCGGCGGTGAGGGCCCTCCTGACAAATCCGCGCGTGCGGCTCATGGATTTTCCAACTGCTGAAGCCTTCACGCGCATTTTCCCCGATCTCGTCCGGCTGGTTCTGCCGAAGGGTGCGATCGAAATCGACCCGCCCAATCCGCCAAACGACGTGACGCTTCTCGGCACGACCGCGAAGGTGTTGATCCGCGATGATCTTCACCCGGCCATTGTCCAGCTTCTGGCGCGCACCATGAAAGAAGAACACAGTGGGCTCGGACTTTTTCAACACAGTGGAGAATTTCCGGCGAGTTTCGATCCCGAATATCCGATGGCCCAGGTCGCCGTCGATTACTATAAAAACGGTCCGTCGTTTCTTGCAAAATACCTGCCTTTTTGGATGACGATCTATGCGCAACGATTGATCGCGTTTTCGGTCGCGACAATCGCGATTGTCTTCCCGGCCTTCAGCTTTGCGCCTCGGCTGTACGAGTGGATTGTGCAATCACGGCTGCGCGGACTCTACCGTCGCCTGCGCGTTGTTGAAAATGCGTCGCAGACGCACCTTACCGCTTCACAAATATCAGCGCTCCAGGATGAATTGGCGGACATCGACAAGGCGACGAGCACCGTTCCGATGCGAAACTCCGACCTCTATTTCATGCTGAG
>JBPYDR010000004.1:0-5361 GCA_051986235.1 Pseudolabrys sp. | reverse complement strand
CGCGCTTCCGCCTTCTCGGCGTCGGCTTGAGCGCGCTCGTCGACGCCGAGGATGCCGACCCAGCCGACCTGATGGACGGCCGCGCCGCCGAGGCCGAGCACGCCGTCGACCGCGTGCGCGCCCGTTTTGGCGACAATGCTGTGATCAGGGGACTTGCCTTCGAGCGGCCGGAGGATTGTTAGGCGCCGCTCTCGCTGCACCCGTGGCAGATAGGGAGATCTCGAAGCCGAACTGCTCAAGGAAGTATTCCGCCACCCGTTCGCGATTCTTCTGCAGTTGCAACAGGCCACGGCTTCACCCCGCGACCCGGAGACGGCGGGCGGTAGTCGCCGTGCTCGATGAGTTGGGACCGTGGCCTATCAGCCAAATCCCAGCCAGTGCGGTGTTCGACCATGACCGGCGGGTGAAAGTATTGGCGCCAAATCGACGCCACGGTGCGGTGGATCAGACCGGGACCCCAACACACCGACGCTTGCGCCAGGGCGGCCTCGGCGGCCTGGCGGAAGGCATCGCGGTCATCGGGGTGAAGTCCGCCGGAGAGGTGGGAGATCAGGTCTTCGGCATCGGCAGCTGGCATTGCGACGGCCCCCATATTGTGGGAAAATCGGCCGTCTCTCAGAACGCTATCCTGTTGGCGAAAGGCCCGCGTAACGCCTGCGCGGGCCTTTTCTTTACGGCGGCAGCGTCGACCGGGCAAGCGGTCGGGCGAAAACTGCCACCCAAATTGCCACCCAACTAGTCAACACGCGCAGACACTGCACGGCACAATCCGCTCTGGCCGGCGTTGTAATATCTGATGAATTTGGACGAGAATGGCCGGGGAGTGACCAACAAATACAGCATATTCGGTTTCCTAAACCGAAGGTCACAGGTTCGAGTCCTGTCGGGACCGCCAGTTCGCTTCCCCGCTTCAACAATATCAAGAGCTTAGCGAGCGTTTTTGCACAGCGGACCCTGATGCTGTGCAAATGGTGTCGGCGTTTGTTCTCGGCGGGCACGCGAGGTGCGCGCCGTGAGCACCGTGCCCGCGCCCACACAACTTGAGCAGACCGAGGTGCACGGTGTCACCGTGGTGACGGTCCAATTCCCCGACCCGCACCTGCTTCGTCCGTTCGTGGTTTTTGAGATCAACAGCGCGACCGACCACACGCAGCGCGTTGGCGACTTCACCTGCGCAGCCGCGGCGGCGCATTGCCACGAGCATTGGGTGCGCAAGCTCAAAGGGAATGAGTCGGTGACGGCCAAAATGACCAGACGAAGGGGAGAAAGCAAAATGAACAGGAATGACGAAAGCAGAGGCCGAAGTCTCGCGCGCCGACGCGGCTACGTGGTCCGCAAGTCGCGGCAGTGGAAGCATGTGCCGCACTCCAACAACCATGGCGAATACATGCTGATCGATCCTTTCAGAAACATCATCGTCTTGGGCGAGCGGTTCAACGCATCTCACCCAGAAGTAGCTTACAACCGACACCAATGCGGTTTCGTGACGTTATCAAGTTCCAGAAAATGCTGACTCTCGCTGCTTCTACCTCAAACCGCTTCGAGGCGGAAGCTGCTGAGCGTGCCGCGCGGCGTTTAGTGGAAAGCTGCAAGATTGATCCAACGTGGGTTCCGAACGAAAGTTTCGTTAGTCGTATGAGCTTGGCTGACAGCGAGTTACTGAAGAAGCTCCGTGAGGAGTACCACGCGCGGCATCTGCACCTGAAGCCCTGCGCGGCTCCCGGCTGCGACCGTCTATTCGACCCGGTGCGCAGCCGCCGCCGCTTTTGCAGCGATACCTGCCGCCAGAAAGCCTACCGGGAGCGAAGGTGATGCAGGAGAGGCGTGAGGTGAGCAAGCGGGGCAAAAACAATGATTTCCTTTCGCTCATGGGCGCTGCACGAATATAAAAGCGAAAACAAGATGTGTCGCGATTTTTTGGGCGACCTGAAAAGCGACCGGGAATTTCCTCGCGTCGATGCTTGGAAAACGCTTGAGGCCTATTTGCTCGACAAGAACGCCTGCGAAGCGGCGGTCAATGCTGGGCGCAAAATCTGGCGGGCATACCTAAAGGCGATGAATACCGGAGCCGAGACGAGGCGCGGGCACTCATACTAGACACGCACGCGGTCGGGGAAAGAAACATGAATTACAGCGGTCTGCCGGATCTGCCGAAGGATGAAGAGATCAAATTAATCAAGAAGGCCATCAGCGCCATCATTGCTGCCAGAGCAAAATACGAAGAATGGCAGGCAGAGCACGAACCGCCAGATGAGGCCGAATCACGAGGCCCGTTGGGAGCGAGGTGAGCGATGCCGGATGATCTGCGCGTCGAGACTGAGGCATTTTCGCCGTGGAAGAACGTGGAGCCGCTTCTACGCATCGGCATCGAACGCCCGAAGGGTTACCGTCACCAGTGGGAACGGAAGGCTTGCTTTCGTAACGCCGCATTGATACCTATGTCGAAGGGTTTTGATCTTCCATCTTTCACGGTTCAAAGAGCTACGTGCTCCGTGTTCGCCACGCCTGGATCACGCTCGACGGTAAACGTGCAATCGACCAAACATTACCTGATGCACAAAAGTGCGGGTCCTTCGGTATCGAGTTCCCGACTAAGCGCAGAGCAGGCCGTCTGCGCTCCCCAGCGCGCTCGCTGCTGCGCAGCCGGTAGGCGGCAAGACCGAAACCATGATGAGGGCCAGATGGCGCGAGTGCGCTGGTTCCATGAGACATCTCTCCCAGTTTCGGGTAGGAAACTGACACGGGTATCGATATCTCGAACCGGGAGCATACGATTGCGATGAGCCACTTCGACGGCTGTTGGGGGCGAGGGTAACTATGCGTCATTCTCCAACCGGAGAGCTTCGTTATCAGTGCAACATCTGCGGTGCGCCGAATTGCGGCGATGCCGCCTCTTTCCATCGCGAACTTGCGCCGTGCCAACGCTGCGGAAGTAATCCGCGCTTCCGCGGCATCATAGCGGCACTTTCTGACGGCCTGTTTGGTCACAGGGCGGTCCTGACTGAATTTCCTCCTGACAAATCGATCCGCGGCATCGGTTTTTCCGATTGGCCTGGCTATGCGCAGCCGCTAGCGGAGAAATTCGGCTATGTGTGCACATCGTATGAGGCCGAACCGCGTATTGATCTCACGGATCATCGAACGATCAAACCCTACGCGAAGGTCGATTTCGCGATCTGCAGCGAGGTCTTCGAACACATCCCGAGACTCGGCTTGCGACGGGCATTCCGCAATCTGCGTCGTCTTCTTAAGCCGGGTGGCTTACTTGTCTTCTCCGTGCCCGACACTGACGCTTGGTTCACCCGGGAGCATTTCGGATGGGCGTGGCGAATGCATCTCGCAATGGAGAGCGACGGGCAAAAAGAGTTGCATGTGCGCCACTGGCTCGGTCGTAAGCGCGTTTATCGCGATCTCGTATTTCACGGGGGCGGCGACACCGCCCTTGAGATGCGGTTGTTTTCCCGGCTCGGAACGCACTGGCATCTTTTGCGTACCGGCTTTTCTCGCATCAAGGTCTATGATGAGGCGCTGCCCGATATCGGCTATTACTGGCCGCCAATGCCAATCGGTCGGCCTGGCAACCCGCATCATCACCTTGGATATGTCATGACAGCGCGGGCGTGACCTATTTATTTATAGGCGTGAAGGACAACACGACCGCTCCGTAGGCGCTGGTCATGACCCGCCGAAGCCGTCGCCCAAATCGATTTGAGACACACACTCGCCCGACCGGCAGCTACGTGTCGTTGCTCGATGATCCTCAACGTTTCACCATCGCGGCTTGGTTTATGCTCGGCTCTATCTGCGTCCTGAATCTGGCATCGGCCTTCATCCAGTACGCCGACCGCGGCAAGAGTTCGATCATTCTCACCGACAATGCGGCGCAACTCGATGACTAAGAAACCGAAATCGGCACGGCCTCGCAGCATCGCCGACCACGACCAGCAAGTGGACGCGGCAGAAGAAATTGGAAGAGCAGCATCCCGGCATGATCCGCTACTGCGCCTCGCCCGTGACCAGGGAGCCGCGCACAACACAGAAAGAGGCGGCCTAGGGAGGTACTGGAAGCGGCATATATGGTCTTTAGCAGCAACGGGCGCTTGCCGGCTTTGGCACGGCGAGTCTACTACCAGGCGCGACCCAAGATCATGGCGATGACCGACGATAGGGAGATACTTCTCGCAAACTCTGTTGCCCGACTATATCGAAGAACACGGAGACGATTGGAACGTCGTCTACGACGCGCGCGGTCATTTCGAGGAACGGCACACCAACCGGCGCATCGGCTGCGGAACCATCGAAGTCGGCAATTACCTGCATGCGATAAATGAGCCGCCCGAGCACGTCGTTAGCGCTACCAGCTCGCCGTGCAATACCACTTGTGGATATGCGGAGGATGCGGCATCGGGGCAAAGTCTCTCTTTGATTAATGTCTATGCCGTTTTAGCGCAGAGACTGCGACCTTTTGGCGAGGACGAGACATCCCAAAGAGGAACAAAGCGACTCCTACGACCACCAGAAATGGACCATGGGACAGGAATAAATCGCGCAAGCTGACCACGAATCTTCGCACCGGAACTCCGTCGTCAACCAGGGTCGGCGGCAGGATGGCGCGGATCTCTGGTGTATCGAGGAGGATTTGGAGACGTTTGGCATCGGGATAGGGAATTTCGAGTTTGGGCTTGCCATACAGGAAGTCGACATCCCCCGTCGTCACGTATCCACGCACATTTCGGGTCTCGATGTCGTTGATCCGGTGCTTTTCGGCGACAGCAGGTGCGGTTTTGAGAATGGCCTCGTGAGCTGCCCCAATTGAGAGAGCCAGCAGCCATGCGCCGCCGAGCAACGAGACGGAGAGGCGCGGCCTGTCTGGCAGAAGACGCAGCACGGCCGTGAAGTTTAGTATCAGTCCGACGAGAAAAAAGTCCAGATAGCGAGACGAGGTCACGAACCCGCCGGCGCGGCCATAGGCCAATGACGCAAACTGCATGCCAAGCCATATCCACAGCCCAAAGAATATCCAGCGACTGTCTCGAAGATTCGGCCTTTCTTTCATCAGAGAAGTGACCAGTGCGATCATCGGGGCGTGAAGAACGACGGCGAAGGCAGGCGGCAGCGGCCACGCGGCTGCCGTCAGGAATGCTGAGACAAACTGTTCGATGGAGTGCGCCATTAGCGTATCCGAAATCAACGGAATGAAGCGCATCATGCCCAGCGCCAGCGTGCACTGCACGGCCATTCCGGCCCACTCGCGATAATCGACTTTCCGGCTTCCCAGAACGATTTGGGAAATGGACATAGCGCAAAGAACAAGCGGCGTCAGCGCGCCGGAACTGATGTTGAAGTAGGAGGCCACAGCGA
>JBPYDR010000003.1:0-12697 GCA_051986235.1 Pseudolabrys sp. | reverse complement strand
GCGGACTTGCCGGCCCAGCTATCAACAAAATTCGAGATGGTGATCAACCTCAAGACCGCCAAGGCGCTCGGACTCACCGTGCCGCAGTCGCTGCTTGCCCGCGCCGACGAGGTGATCGAATGAGGCGACGCGATTTCCTCACGCTTGTCGGCATCACAGCGGCTGAATGGCCACTTGCCGCTCGCGCGGAACGGCCGCCATTTGTAGTCGGCATGATTGGCAACTCGCCGTATTGGCCTAACTTCCGCGAAGCCATGCGTGACCTCGGGTATCGGGAGGGTCAGAACGTTAAGTATGAACTTCGAACCGATGAAACCGAGCCCGCCCGACTAGCCGAAGCTGCAAAGGAACTCACCAGCATCCCAGTGGACGTCATCGTTGCATACGGCACGCCCCCTTCGCAGGCTGCCCAGGCAGCGACCCGAACTATCCCGATTGTAATGGTCGCGGTAGGCGACCCTGTTCGCGCTGGATTGGTTGCAGGCCTCGCACATCCGGGCGGGAACGTAACTGGGACCTCGCTTCTCGGCCCGGCTCTCGCTCCCAAGCGGTTGCAATTATTGAAACAAGTTATCCCGTCCGCCGTGCGGGTAGCCCTGTTGCTCAATCCGAACAATGACGCCAGCATAATTTTTCGCGACGAAATCGAAACCCCAGCGCGAAATCTCGGTATCAGCCTTATTCAGGTCGAGGCTAGTACAGTACGTGATCTCGACACGAACTTGAGAGGCCTATTGAGCCAGCGTCCTGACGCGCTGATAGGGACTGCCGATCTATTCCTCAATTCGCAGGTCCACGAGATCATCGACTTTCTTGAAAGCAGCCGAATTCCTTCGATGTTTTCCGCTCGCGAATACGTACTCGCAGGTGGTTTGATGTCTTATGCCGCAAGCTTCCCCGATCTCTTTCGACGTAGCGCGACATATGTGCACGAGATACTGCAGGGCACGAAACCATCTGATTTGCCAGTCGAACAACCCACAAAGTTCGATCTCGTCCTAAACCTCAAGACGGCTAAGACATTGGGCCTGACGTTCCCGCAAACGTTGCTCGCCACCGCCGACGAGGTCATCGACTAGGTGCGCGATGTCCGCTATTGGCCCAAAGCGGACATCCCCCGTTGCACCGCACATGTCCGCTTTCGGGGGTAAAGCAGACATGGCCTTTTGCGGAATTTCGCTTTCGCGGTCGCTATTGGGGGTAAAGCGGACATGACCTTGTGCGCCGCACATGTCTGCTTTTGACCCAAAGCAGACATGGGGTGCGACACGAGACTGACCACTTCCCGAGCACCGACACGAATTGCTACCATTACGTGTCTGAGCCCTCGGGGGGTGATTATGAGGCGACGCGAGTTCATCGGATTTCTTGGCGGTGCGGCCTCGTTATGGCCTCTGGCCGTGTTCGGGCAGCAAACGAAAATTGTTCGAATTGGCGCCCTCTACCTGGGAAACGCGGATGCGGACTCCTTCAGGACAAACCTTCGGGAAGGATTGCGTGAACTTGGTTATATCGAAGGGCAAAACATCGCCTTCGAGTTTCGTTCAGCTGAAGGAACAGCAGATCAACTTCCTCTACTCGCGGCTGAACTTGTCCGGCTCAAGGTCGATGTGATCGTGGCTCTATACGTTCCCTGTGCGCTGGCTGCAAAGCAGGCAACAGTAGATATCCCGATCGTAGCCATCGCTGCCGACCCAGTAGAAACCGGCATCGTTCCTAGCCTAGCTCGTCCAGGCGGAAATATCACCGGCGTGTCTCTGATGTCTGCTGCATCGAACGCGAAAAACATCGAACTGTTTCACGATTTGCTTCCGTCGCGTCGGCGCGTAGCGCTGTTGGTGAACGGCAAAGACCCGATATTCGCGAAGGCCATGATCGACGAAGCTTTACGCGCCGGTAGCGCGACGGGCACCGAAATACAGCCTGTCGTGACAATCAATGGTCCTGACGAGTTGGAAAGCGCTTTCGTGGCCATAGCGAGAGAGAAAGCGGGCGCGGTTATTGTTCAGGGCAGCCTGGTAATCAAACCGCTCACCGATCTGGCGATAAAGTATGGGTTGCCAGCCGCGTCCTCGACGCGGGCGTTTGCAGACATCGGAGGTCTAATGTCATTCGGGGCCGATGGTCCTGCTGCAGTTCGGCATGGCGCGATACTTGTGCAAAGGATTCTTCAGGGCAAGGGTCCGAAGGACACACCCGTTGAACAACCCACGAAGTATGAGCTGGCCATCAACCTCAAGACTGCCAAGGCACTGGGCCTAAGCATTCCCGACAGATTTCTCCAGCGCGTGGATGTAATTATCGAGTGAGGGATGTCCGCTTTTGGGGGTGAAGCGGACATGGCCTATTGCAGTGCAAATGTCTGCTTCTGATCCATAAGAAATAAAAACTGCGATACGTTGCTATTGGAGCGCACCGTGGCCGGCGCAGGCTCGCTATGAGCGACCCGCTTCATCCAGGAACGCCTGCACCGCCTCGAACAGCATCATGCGGTTCTTTTCCATGATGATGGTGTGCGTGCCTTCCGGCAGCTGCACCAGACGCTTGCCCGGAGCATTCACCAGCAACGGGAACAACGTCTGCCCCATATAGGGAGGCGCGTCTTTATCCCATTCCGCGCCAATCAGCAGCGTCGGCACCGTGATCTTGGACGGATCGTAATAGGCTTTGCCGGCGCCGAAAAATTCGAGAGTGTCCTGCACGACGCCGTTCGGCGCGCGCAGCACCGGCGGGTTCATTGCGGCGCCTTCCTGATCAGTGGCCCAAGTGGCGTCTGCCCACTGGTCGAACCAGTCGGCGGGAATGAGCGTCGCCTTCTTGTCCTCCGGCACTCCGGTCAGCCAGCGTGCGAGCGCCTGATCGCGCTTGACCGAGCGATAGGCGGGGGTCGGTCCGGGACCGGTCTGCACCAGCGATGCGGTGGTGCGGATCCAGACCGGTGCGTAGAGCACCAGCCGCTCGACCTTGCTGGCGTTTTGCGTGGTGTAGGTTGCCATTAGCGTGGTGCCCCACGACCAGCCGAGCAGATTGAGCCGGGCGATGTTGCGGCGCTTGAGAATGAAATCAACGGCCGATCCGATATCCTTCACTGCGGTGTCGCCGCGCACGATCGGACCGTTGGCTTCCGGCGGCTGGCTCATTTCCTTCGGGCGTGTCGACTTGCCGTAGCCGCGCAGGTCAAGCAGGTAGACGTCGTAGCCGCGGGCGGCGATATAATCCATCCATGACGTGCCGCCGAGCTGTAGATCGAATGCCGTCGACGCTGGGTAGGTCGCGCCATGCACATAGAGCACGGTGCGGTCGGGCCGGAACGCGGTCATGTCGGCGGGGTGTTTGTTGCGGACATAGATCTCAATATCGGGATCGGATGACGGCACCATCATCTCTTCCATGACGATCTTTTGCGATTGAGCGTATCCGGGCGCGACAACGAGCACGGCTGCCCCCATTAAGAAGAGCCCGAGCGCACAATTGCTTACGCTCATGCGAATGATTGTCATGATTTCCGCCTTGCATGTCGTCGTGAAAATGTAAGTTTATCGACTTTATGCGACCCATCGTCGGCCAAGGCTGCATGTCTGCTTGTCCGCTTTTGGCCCATAGCGGACATCCCTAGTTGCACCGCACATGTCTGCTTACAAGGCAAAGCGGACATGACGATTATGTTGCTCCGACGCGACTCATAAAAGATTTAGGTACAGAGATTAGAACGCCAATTTAGATCAACCTCTATCATGGCCGGTGCAGCACCGCCGGCTGCCGAGACACTGTCCTGCGGCCGCGCTTGAACGCGTAGAGCACCGGTGCCAGTTCGGCAACGGCCAGTTCCGGAGTCGTGGAATCCAGCACAACGAGGTCGGCGGATTTCCCGACAGCAAGTCCATAATCGGTAACCCGCATCATCTGCGCAGGCCGGTGCGTGATCATGTTGAAGCACTCCTGCATGTCGGCCGATTTTCCGACATGGCAAACATTGGCGTAGAGGTTCGCCATACGCATCTGTGAGCAGTCGCCGTAGGGTGTAAACGGATTCAGAACATTGTTCGTTGACAGCGAGCAGTTGACGCCGTGATGCAGAAGCTTGTGTGCTGGCACGACGCCGCGCGTGACATTGTAATCGTGCTTGTGCTCGCGACCCATGAGAAAAAGATCGGTCGCTGGTAACACGCAAAGTGCAACCCCCGCGTTCGCCATCCGCTTGGCCATGGCGTCGCACGCCGACGGCGAGAGGCTTGTTGCCTGTGTTAAGTGGCCCACCGCGACACGGCCGCCCAACCGGAATTCCTCGGTGCGTCGACAGACATGATCGATCTGCATCCCCTCGGCTCTGGATCCAAGATCAAGATGAAAGTCAATGTCGACGTCGTACTCGCGCGCCAACTCAAAAACGCGATCGATCTGGCCGCGTGGATCGATATCGACATAGGGCACGCCGCCGACCGCTCCGCAGCCGCGCTTGAGTGCCTCGACCATGAGCTCTTCGGTGCCAGGGTTGTTGAGCATGCCTTCTTGCGCAAATACGCAAATTTGCAGGTCGATCGCCCAGGCATATTGCCGGGTGAGCGGCAGCACGCCTTCGAATCCGCGCAGCCCAATGCCCGGATCGACCTCGAGGTGGGTGCGCATGTGAGTGGTGCCTTGCAGGATCGACTTTTCAAGCGTGCGCGCCGCGCGGGCATAAACGTCTTCGACCGTGAACGCGGCCTTGGCTCGGGCGGTCTCAACAATCGCCTCTGCAACATCGCCCTTGTCTGATTTGATGCGATCAAGGATGCAGGATTTATCGAGATGAATATGCGTTTCGACGAAGCCCGACGACACCAGGCGCCCGCCCAGGTCAATGGTTTCGCCCTCAGCGGCAAGACCGGGTGCAATGGCGGCAATCCTGCCGTCCGCAATGCCGATGTCCGTCAACCCATGTTCGGCGCCGTGGACACGCGCGTTCTGCAGAATGAGGTCCATGCTGTCTCTCAGGCACCCTTGTTCGCGGCGTCGCCCAGATAAGCGCGAACGAGCGCCGGATCATTGGCGACGTCTGCCGCTCTGCCAGAATGGATGATGGCGCCCGATTGCAGAATATAGGCGCGATCCGCGACCGAAAGCGCCAGGGCGGCCGCCTGATCCACGAGCAGCATGGTGGTTCCTTCTTCCCGCAAGTCACCGAGAAGGTCGTAGAGGGTTTCCATGAGCTTCGGGGCAAGGCCGAGGGACGGCTCGTCCAGCATCAAAACTGTGGGTCGCGCCATGAGGCCGCGCGCGATCGCCAGCATCTGTTGCTCGCCGCCGGACAAAAGGCCGGCGCGCTGTTGTCTGCGCTGTTTCAGCGCGGGGAAGCGTTCGAACAGTACCTCGATCATTGCGGCTTCGTTGGGTGATCTGCGAGCGTAGGCGCCAAGCCGCATATTATCTTCCACGCTCAGGTCGGGAAACACTTGCCGGCCCTCCGGCACCAGGATCAGGCCCTGGCCGGTGATGCGATCGGCCGTAAGCTCTTCGACGCGCGCCCCAAGGAATCTCACCTCGCCAACGATCGGGCGGATGAGGCCGGAGAGCGCCCGCATCAAGGTTGTCTTGCCCGCGCCGTTGGCGCCCAGCACAGCAACAAGCTCGCCGCCGGCAATTTCAAGCGTCGCGTTGCGAACGATTGTTGCAGCCCCATAGCCGGCCGAAAGCCCACGCACGGCCAAGAGCGGTTTCTCATTTCCAGTAACCGGCCGTGCCCGTTTGCGCTCGGTGAGCTCGCCGACGCCGAGATAGGCCGCACGCACCGCCGGTTCGGCCGCTACTTTCAGCGGCTCTCCTTTGGCGATCTTCGCGCCGGCATCGAGCACAATGACGTGACTCGAAACGCCCATCACTAATTCCATGTGATGCTCGACCAGGATGACAGCAATGCCGATCGCGGCGAGCTTGCGCAGCAATTGGTCGATTGCTGCCGTGTCCTTTGCGTCGAGGCCGGCGGCAGGTTCGTCGAGCGCTAGCACGGCGGGGCGAATGGCGAGGGCGCGAGCAATCTCTACAAGACGCTTATCGACATGCGACAATGCGCCAGCCGGCCGATCGGAGACGCCCGCATAGCCGACAAATGCAAGCAGACTTTCAGCAATGGCAATATTCTCTTCGTCGTCCCGGGCAATTAGCAGTGCGCCCGGCGTGAGCCGTCCCTTTCTCAGTGCGATCAGGACGTTGTCGAGCACCGAAAGTGTCTCGAAAAGCTGGCTCGTTTGATAGGTGCGGGCGATGCCCGCACGAGGAATTTGATAGGGACGAAGCTCCGAGACGGTTCGCTCGCCGAGCTTCACAGTTCCGGCTTCCGGTCGATAAAAGCCGCAAATCACATTGAGCGCTGTCGACTTGCCGGCGCCGTTTGGCCCGATGATGCTGGTAATCGCGCCGGCCCTGGCGTCGAAGCTCAAATCTCTAACCGCGTGCACGCCACCAAAACTTACCGACAAATTGCGTACGGAAATCCCAGTGTCGGTGACGCCGGAGGTAAGAAACGCTGTCACATTGCTTTGTTCTTTGGGTCTTTTGTCGCTTTCCCTCTTCGGGGCGGATAGAAGGCCGCTCCACCCGGCCGCGAGGCCAACGATGCCGGTAGGGGCAAGGCGAAGGACTACCAGCATCAGTACACCGACGAATAGCAGCCGATACTGACCGAGCGACGCCAAGAGCTCCGGCAGCAATACGACGACGACGGCGCCGAGCAGGGGGCCGAGAGCCCATTCGGGGCCGCCCAGCATGACCACGAGAACAAACACGATAGACTGGAAGAAGGGAAATGATTCCGGGCTGATGAAACCGCTGAGCGAAGCATAGACCCCCCCGGCGATCCCGGCCACGACTGCTGAGATGCCAAAAGCGGTTGTGCGGACGAGTGTCGGATCAAGCCCGATAGAGATGCTGGCGGATTCGGAGTCGCGTACGGCGCGCATCGCATTGCCCCACGGACTGGTGCCCAGCCGAGCAAACGCGGCCATCGCCAATGCAGTGAGTGCGACGGTAAAATAAGCAACGCCTTTCTCGCCGATGTCGGCGCCAAAAATCGTCGGGCTGGGAATGCCGGATAGTCCGTTCCACCCGCCGGTCAGGTCCTGCCACTCGGCCGTGCTCTGCTCGATCACGAAACCGAATGCGATGGTGACCATCGCCAGATAGGGACCACGCACCCGCAGTGCCGGGATTCCCAGCAGCACGCCAGCCAATCCCGAAATCACCGCGCTGGCCAGAAGCGCCGGCCAGAACGACCATTGATGCGCAGTGGTCAGGATACCGACCGTGTACGCGCCGATGGCGTAGAACGCGACGTGGCCAAGCGAGATCTGCCCATTCAATCCCAACAAGACGTTGAGGCCGATTCCGATGATTGCGGTCAAGCCGACTGTGACGATGATGAAAGTCTGGTAGCTGTTGCCGCGCGCGATAAGGAAACACACGATCGCTATGAGAATGGCGGCCACACCGAGCGCGCGCGTGCTCATACCTTCCTCAACTCGGAACGACCGAACAGGCCGTTCGGTCGCAATGCAAGCGCGAGAATAACGAGCCCGAAGGTGACGATCTGGGTATATGTGGAGCCGAGCAACGCGGTGATAAGCGCCTCGCCGACTCCGTAGATCAGTCCGGCCAGCACGACGCCCCAGGCACTCTCAATGCCGCCGAGAATGGCGACGGCGAAAGCCTTAATACCGAAGAGCGTGCCCATGGTCGAAGAAATGGTGAACAGGGGCGCAACCACGATGCCGGCGATGCCGGCAAGCAACCCGGATAATGCAAACGCCACCTCGATGAACCGTTCGACCTGAATGCCCATCAGACGGGCTGAGTCCTTGTTTTGCACAACGGCGAGCAACGCCTTTCCATGTCGCGACGTTGCAAAGAAAGTCTGCAGCCCCGCGGCGAGTCCAAGCCCGATAATCGGAATGAGCGCCTGCAGATATTGAATCCTGATACCAGCCACCGTGAAGAAGCCGGTCGTGAGCAAGCCGGGTGGCATGCCGCGCGGATCTTTTCCGAAGGTGAACAGCACCACATTGTCGATGACGATGCCGAGAGCGACTGTCGCAATGAGCCAAGAATTGGATCCACGGGCTACGAACGGGCGCACGGCGACACGTTCGACAATGACACCCCATAGTGCGCATCCCAACAGAGCCAGAACAACCGAAGCGGCGAGCGGCCATCCGAGCGTGACCCAGAACGTGAAGCATAAGACCGCGCCCAGCATCATGGTCGAGCCTTGCGCGAAATTCACGGTCTTCGAGACCGCGTAAGTGACGTGAAAACCGAGGGCCAACAGCCCGTACATGCTGCCAAGGCCGAGGCCGGAGATAATCGCTGATGCAATCAACGTCATGAAGAACTACTCAAGATGCGGTCGTGCATTCCCCGCTCATTGCCGTGAAGGCCAATCGAAGTCTCGTCGCGTGCGAAGCAATTCGCACCGAATGAACGATGCTTACCCGCGGTGACACCAGCGGGGCGCTGGGATGAGCAAAAGGTCAGGCTAAAGTCGAGTCCCGGGCCTCCGAAAAGGCCCGGTCGCTCGTTTCGCTCAATCGACGGGCACAATATTTTCGCCCGTGTAGTGGACCATGATGTAATCGTCAGGGCCAAGCGCATCGTGGTTGCTGGCCGTAAAGGGTTTTGTGTAAGTCTTGATAAGACCTTCGTAAGGAGTTTTCAGATCCTCCAGCGCCATACGGATTGCGTCGCCGTCGGTTGAGCCGGCCTGCGCGATGCCCTGAGCAAGCAGATGCATGGCGTCATATGCGTTCGCTGTGCCGACCGGCGAAAACACGTCTTCGGGTCCCTTTATTTGCGGATATTTTTTCTTTAGCTCCGCGAGGACCCGTTGTCCGACCGGGCTTTGCTTGCCGAAAAAGCTGTAGGTCTGCACGAAATTTGCCTGACTGGAGGTCGGTCCGGCGAGCTCGGTAAACCGGCCGCCGGATATGCCCCAGTGCGACACCACTGGGACCGCCCATCCCATCCGCTCACGCGATTTCATCACTTGCGCGCCCGGTTGAGCATTGGCGACAAGGATAAGGGAATCGGCGCCCGCACCCCTCAGTCGCTCCAACTGGGCTACCATGTCGACATCGTTCGGCTCATACTTTTCGATGCCGACAATCTGGACCGATGAGTCGGCTTTGCTCGCAGCGACAAGGCCCTTCTCGTTCGATTGGCCCCAGGGATTGTTAAGCAGCATCAGACCAGCTTTCTTGGAGCCAAACTTCTGCTGTGCGAATTTCAGCAATCTGATGTCGACCAGATCGTCAACCGCAGACACGCGGAACGCATAATTGGGGTTGGCGCCGTTGCGGGTGATTCCAGTCGCGGCGGCCCAGACGCCCATGTAAATGCGCTTCTCCTTGTTGATTGCCGGGATCATGGCGAGCGATACAGGCGAATCGAGACCGCCGAAGATTGCCACAACATTCCCGGAGATCAGCTCGCGCGCCGCGATCAATCCTTTTGGCGGGCTCGACTCGTCGTCACGCTGCACGAGTTCGAGCATACGGCCGCCCAAGAGGCCGCCCTTGGCATTTATCTCGTCGATCGCCAGCTGCAAGCCGCGGGTGATCGCTTCACCGGATTGCGCGGACGGGCCCGACAGAGCTGCCACCAGGCCGACCTTGATCGACTCCACCGCAAATGCCGAAACCGTTCCACAAAATGCCATAACGGCGGTGAACGCTATCGAAAGCGCCACCTGTCTTTTCCATCCCGTGGTCATTGGAGTTCTCCAGATTTTACGCCATGCGAGTAAGAACTTTGAACCGTGATGATCCGAGAGAAACACGACCTTGTCAATTTGATGCAGTCCCTCGCGCAGAGCGGCCTAGTGCGTCGCGGACGGCCCAATCGTAACGATCACTGAACCGACAGCATTCATTCGCCCTTCCACCGCATGTGGGGGTTCAGCGGACATAGCCTCTTGCACCGCACATGTCCGCTTTCAGGGGTAAAGCAGACATGAGCTTTGCGGGAGTCCGCTTTCGTTGTCGCTATTGGGGGTAAAGCGGACATGCTCTGCTGCACTGCATACGTCCGCTTCTGACCCAAAGCGGACATTAATGGCCTCTTCCTGTCTGCCGGTTCTTGCCGGTACGATAAGTCCATTAACCATGGGCCTGTCATGAGACGGCGCGACATCATTTTGTTTCTCGCTAGCAATGCGGCGACGTGGCCGCTTTTTGTTCATGCGCAACCGTCACAAAAAATGCCTCGAATTGGCGTGCTCCTGCCGGGCACGCCAGCATCATTCTCGCTACGTGCAAAGGAATTAGTTGATGGCCTCAGAGCACTCGGCCATGTGGAAGGAAAAACGATCGAGATCGAATGGAAATGGGGAAACGACCGGGTTGACGCGCTGTCCGCGCTTGCGGTCGAGTTGGCGCGAAGCAATGTCGATGTCCTCGTCACAGGCGGGACGCCCGCTGCCAGAGCGCTCAAAGCGGCAACACAGACAATTCCAATCGTGATGGCTATCGTTGGCGATCCGGTCGGGGCTCGCCTGGTGGACAGCCTTGCACGGCCAGGCGGGAACGCGACCGGTTTCAGCATTGTATCGCCGGAATTAGGCGCAAAGCGTCTCGAATTGCTCAAGGAGATTGTGCCCACTCTATCTTCAGTCGCCGTTCTTCTGAATATCAATAATCCACTGTCGCAAATAGAACTGGAGGAGATGCACACTGCGGCCCAGGTCATGCGGCTGCAGCTTCATACAGCGGAGATTTCAACTGACGATGGATTGGATAATGCGTTCGCGGCGATAAGAAAAACCGATGCGCAGGCCTTGGTCGTTTTGACCGATCCGATCCTGTTCAGTCAAAGAAAACGGACCGTCGAATTTGCGAATAAGAACCGGCTTCCGGCCGTATACTTTTTTCAAGGATTTGTCGAAGAGGGCGGCTTGATGAGCTATGGCCCAAGCGATGCTGATCCGTATCGCCGTGCCGCCGGCTACGTCGACAAGATTCTAAAGGGCGCAAAACCCGGTGACTTGCCGGTCGAGCAGCCAACCAAGTTTGACCTTTTTATCAATCTTAAAACAGCCAAAACATTGGGTCTCATATTTCCTCCGTCTGTAGTTGCGCGCGCCGACAAGGTCATCGAGTGACGTGAGATGTCGGCTATTGGCCCAAAGCGGACATGGCCTCTTGCACTGCACATGTCCGCTTTCGGGGGTAAAGCAGACATGCCGTTTTGCGGAGCACATTTCTGCTTTTGACCCAAAGCGGACATTGCTTTTTCCACTGCAAAAGGTCCGCTCGGTATTGACGTAATCGCCCTACAATTCAGCTTACCGGTTGTCAAAGCTGCTAACGTTCGTTGTCCCTCCACCAATCTATCGGTTGGCGGCTTGCATAACCTGAAGGAGCGGCGCGGGACCCACTGAGATTTTGCCGGTGAACGGCCGATCGTGCGCGGCGATTAGCAACACTGACGTAGCCACGCCGGTTGCAAACAGGCCAAGCGAGCTAGCGGAGGCGATCCGATTGTCGCAGTGGGTCATTGCAATCGCGAACAAGGCTGCGGCAGCTTGCACAAACAAGCAGAGCCACTTCACCAAGTTGACTTGCGACTGGCTAATGATGAGGCGTTGTCGGCGGGCATCAAAGGCGGTTTCGAGTGCACTGGCGATTTCACGCTGCGCAATTTTTGCGCCCTCAGTATTGGGGTTCAAAGCAAGCGTTAACTGTAACGCCTCGGCAACTGAGGGCGGTGTAAACCGCAGTGTAGCGGTGCCCTTGGCCATCATCGGCCATTCTTGAGTCGTGACTTGCTCAATGTGGCTTCGGACAAGAGCTCGCAACCGCGCTTCAGATTCACCAGGGAAGGCAGCGGCGAGGAGCACGACGGCCCTGAGCGCACTCGCCTCACGATCGACCGCCGCATTGGCGCGTTCGTTATCGTTCCAGACCTGCGCCGCAGTAAACACGACAAACAAGCCGAAAATAATAGTCAAAGGCGACAGCATTCCGGTCGAGATCGCTTTAAATGCAGCCGCTCGCTCGCCTTTCGCGAGTGCGGTGACGAGCGCGTAAATTCCTGCCGTCAGCAGGTAGGTGAGGCCGAAAACAACAAGGGTCATCCACAAGATTGGCAGATTGTGCAGCCAGTCGCTCATTGATTAGTGCTCCAGGAAATGATGTTCGCTCCAAGGGTCGAGGAAGTCAGACATTAAGCCGCAACGGTCAGCCCACGATAAGACATGACGGACTTAGCACCTTTTATCGTCCCTCAGTTCCGCCGGTTGACACAATCAGACTCGCAATTGATGAGAGGCTATGTCCGCTATTGGCCCATAGCGGACATCACTCGTTGCGCTGCACATGTCCGCTTTTGGGGGTAAAGCGGACATTGGTTGGAGATGCCGCGATGTCTGCTTTTGACCCAAAGCGGACATCGGCAGTTGAAGATTTTTTGCAGTGCAAATTGAATATTGAACTCCGTTTCGCTGATCGAAAATTCCTGCTGTAATCGAGCCAGCGCTCAGCCTAGGGGCGCGCAACGATCGGGGAGGATCACATGCGTGACCACGCGAGAGCAACATTTTGGTTAGCCGCCGCTGGGGTGATCATGCTTGCGGGCATTTCCGCCGGCGGTGGGCCGGTTCAGGCGCAAGACCCCAATAGCGCTCCTAATCCCTATCATGTCGCCGAGCACTGGGCGAAGCTTCCGAACGGCC
>JBPYDR010000002.1:0-13092 GCA_051986235.1 Pseudolabrys sp. | reverse complement strand
CCGCATTATCATCCGCATCACGTCTTCGCCCGGGTCTTCCTTCCTCGACCGCATGATCAAACTGGTCGAAGGCGCCGAGCGCCAGAAGACGCCGAACGAAATCGCGCTCGATATCCTCCTGGTCGGCTTGACCATCATTTTCGTGTTCGCGACCGCGACGATCCCGAGCTACGTCACCTATGCCGGAGGGGCGGTCTCCGTGGTTATACTGGTTGCGCTCTTCGTCACCTTAATCCCGACCACGATCGGTGCGCTGCTTTCGGCGATCGGCATTGCCGGCATGGATCGGCTGGTGCGATTCAACGTGCTCGCCATGTCCGGTCGTGCGGTGGAAGCCGCAGGCGACGTCGACACCCTCCTGCTCGACAAGACGGGAACCGTCACTTTCGGCAATCGCCAGGCGACGGAAATTTTCGTCGTTCCAGGTGTGACCGAGCGGGAAGCGGCTGAAGCCGCTTTGCTCGCCAGCGACGCGGACGAGACCGCAGAGGGGCGCTCTATCATCACGATGGTGCAGCACAAGTACAATGTGCGCCGGCAAACGACGCCTGGCGACGCGCGGTTCATTCCGTTTTCCGCGGTCACTCGTCTCTCGGGTGTCGATATTGGGCAGCGCAAGCTGCGCAAGGGGGCTGTCGACTCTGTCATGGAGTTCGCCCGCCAGGCTGGAGGGAAGAATGTTCCTGAGCCGCAGGCATTCCGTGCAGCGGTCGACAAGATCGCACGCTCGGGCGGTACGCCATTGGGTTTGGTCGAGAACGATCGCATCCTCGGTGTCATTCACCTCAAGGATGTCGTGAAGCCGGACGTCAAGGATCGCTTCGCGGCGCTGCGGCGAATGGGCATCAAGACCGTGATGATCACCGGCGACAATCCGGTCACCGCGGCTGCCATCGCGTCCGAGGCCGGCGTCGACGACTTCATCGCCCAAGCGACACCCGAAGACAAATTGCGCTACATCCGCGATGAACAGTCGCACGGCCGGTTGATCGCGATGTGCGGCGACGGCACCAACGACGCGCCCGCTCTCGCCCAGGCCGATGTCGGGGTCTGCATGCAGAGTGGGACGCAGGCCGCGCGCGAAGCCGGCAACATGGTCGATCTCGATTCCGATCCAACCAAGCTCATCGAAGTCGTGGAAATCGGCAAGCAGCTGCTGATGACGCGCGGCGCGCTGACCACGTTCTCGATCGCCAACGACGTGGCGAAATATTTCGCCATCATTCCGGCGATGTTCCTCGCCTTCTATCCGCAGCTCGGCGTGCTCAACATCATGAAGCTGGCAACGCCGCAGAGCGCAATCCTGTCGGCGATCATCTTCAACGCGCTGATCATCATCGCGCTCATTCCGCTCGCGCTGAAAGGCGTCAAGTACCGGCCGATCGGCGCAGCCGCGTTGCTCCGTCGCAATCTTTGGGTCTATGGCGTGGGCGGCGTCATCATTCCATTCGTCGGGATCAAGGCGATCGACATCGTCGTCAATGCCTTGCATCTGGTGTGAGGAGAGACCGCCATGCTGAAAGAAATTCGTCCCGCCATCGTCCTGGTCGTTCTTTTGACCCTGATCACCGGGCTCGTGTATCCGCTCGTGATGACCGGGATTGCCGGTGTCATCTTCCCATATCAGGCGCGGGGCAGCCTGATCGAGAAAGACGGCAAGGTGATCGGTTCCGCGCTGATCGGCCAGGTCTTCGCCGACGACAAATATTTCCACGGCCGTCCGTCGGCCACCAACGCGCCGGACCCGAAGGATTCAACCAAGACCGTCGACGCGCCGTATAACGCCACGAACTCGATGGGCTCGAATTTGGGCCCCACCAGCAAAGCCCTGATCGACCGCATCAAGGGACAGGTCGACGAGTTGAAGAAAGAGAACGCGTCGGCGACGGTGCCGATCGATATGGTGACCACATCGGGTAGTGGCCTCGATCCGCATATTTCGCCGGAAGCGGCCTACTTCCAGGTGCCGCGCGTCGCCAAGGCGCGCAACCTGTCAGAAGGACGGATCCGTGCCCTGGTCGATGGACAGATCGAAGGCCGCACGTTCGGCCTGCTGGGCGAGCCACGGGTGAACGTACTTAATCTTAACCTTGCTCTTGATGCTCTGAAATCGTAGTCGCGCAAAGTTTTGTCGTTCGAGGGCTCGTCCCGGACGAAAAATCCGGGACGGGTTTTTTGCTGTATGATGCGCCAGAGGCACATTATGCCTGCTGACCAAGCGCAGAGAGCTTCACCGGACGCGCTGCTTTCCCTCGCCAAGAAGGAAGGCCGCGGGCACTTGAAGATATTTCTCGGCGCCGCTCCCGGTGTCGGCAAGACCTACGCCATGCTGACGTCTGCCCGGGCCGAGAAATCCGGCGGGCGTGATGTCGTCGCCGGCCTGATCGAGACACATGGCCGGCGCGAGACCGAGCAATTGACCGAGGGCTTTGAGGTCCTTCCGCGCAAACCGATCGTCTACCGCAACCAGGTCATGCACGAGTTCGATCTCGACGGCGCACTGGCGCGGCGGCCGAGTCTCCTTCTGGTCGACGAATATGCGCACACCAATGTTCCCGGTAGCCGCCACCCCAAGCGATGGCAGGACGTCGACGAACTGCTGGCGGCCGGCATCGACGTGTGGACGACCCTGAACATCCAGCATCTCGAAAGCCTCAACGACGTCGTTCAGAAGATCAGCAAGGTGCGGGTGCGCGAGACCGTGCCCGATACCGTTTTCGACAGGGCCGACGAGATCGTGCTGGTCGACTTTCCGCCCGATGAGCTGCTCAAGCGGCTCGCCGAGGGCAAGGTCTATGTTCAGGACACCGCCGCGCGCGCGGTCGAACACTTCTTCAAGCCGCAGAATCTCACAGCGCTGCGCGAACTCGCATTGCGCCGCGCCGCGGAGCGGATCGACGCCGACCTGGTCGAGCGCATGCAGGCGCAAGCGATCGAAGGCCCGTGGGCGGCAGGTGAACGCATTCTCGCATGCATCGGGCCCGACCCCGTATCGCCCACGGTCGTGCGCGCCGCCAAACGGCTGGCGGACCTGATGGATGCACCCTGGATCGCGGTCACAGTTGAACGCCCGGGGACGACGCTCGACGACGGGGGTCGCCAGCGATTGGATGAGGCGATGAAGCTGGCGCTGAGCCTGGGTGCCGAAACGCAGACATTGACCGGGACCGATCTGCCGGCGGAATTGTTGCGTTTCGCCAAATTCGAAAACGTCACGCAGATCGTGGTCGGACGTTCACGTGGCAGTTTTTTCAGTGAGCTGTTCGGACGCTCACTTCCGCATGAGCTGGTGCGTCGTACGCAGGATATTGCGATCCATCTGGTCACCAAGGAATCCGAAGCACCTGCGAAAAGACCACTTTTCCGCTGGCCCAGCACTTTCCAGACCAACCCCTGGCATTTTCTGTTTGCGGCTGTCGCCGTGGCCGTGGCGTTGGCGATCGGCGAGGGGCTGACGACGCTTACGCCGATTCCCAATCTGTCGATGGTCTTTCTTCTCGCCGTGCTTGTGACGGCGATGAACGTCGGCATGTGGCCGGCGATTTTCGCGTCGATCCTGTCCTTTCTCGTCTACAATTTCTTCTTCATTCCGCCGATCTACACATTCACCATTGCCGAGCCATACGAGCTGCTGGCGCTGGTGATCTTCCTGGTTGTCGCCGTCATCAGCTCGGCAATGGCCGGTCGCGTGCGTGAGCAGGCGCGGATTGCGGCCGCGCGCATGCGGGCCATGCGCAGGCTCTATGAATTCACAAAGCGCCTGTCGGGTCTGGCGACAATCGATGCCGTTGCCGAAGGCGCCGCCAGCGAGATCCACGCAGGTCTTGGCCGGCCGGTTGTCGTCATGCTTGGACATGACGACGATGACCTCGCACTGACGGCTGCCTGGCCGCCTGAGGATTCGCTTGACGCTGCAGCGATGACGGCGGCCCGCTGGGCCCATAGCCATAACGAGCCCGCCGGTGCAGACACTGGCACCTTGCCGATCATCCCGTGGTATTTCGTTCCTTTGCGGATTGGCGCAAAAACGCTTGGTGTTGCCGGCGTTGCCAAGGAGAAAGACGGGCCGCCGCTCGATTCGGAGGCACGCGCGCTGCTGGATACGCTTGTCGAACAGACAGCGGCCGCCCTTGAACGCGCGTCGCTGTCTCGTGAAATGGTGAGCGCGAAAACAGCCACGGAAACCGAACGGGTGCGCAATACGTTGCTGGCGTCGGTCTCGCACGATTTTCGCACGCCGCTTTCTTCCATCCTCGGTTCGGCGACGAGTCTCATCGACTATGGCGACAAGCTCGACCTGGCGGCAAAGAAAGACCTCCTTGGGCAAATCAAAACAGAGGCTGAGGACCTCGACGAGATGGTCCGCAATCTGCTCGCGATCACGCGGATCGATGCGGGAGCACTGGAATTGCGCCGCGACTGGATCGACCTGCGTGAAATAAGCGAGCGCGTGGTCAGCGCCGCGCGGCGTCACGGCGCGCAACAGCGCATCGAAATCGAGTTGCCGAAAGATCTCACCCTTGTGAAGGCGGACGCCACCTTGGCCGAGCAGGCGATTGGAAACGTCATCGCCAATGCAATTGTCCACACGGCGCCCGACGCGCGGGTGGTGATCGATGCCAGCAACGCGCCGGATGCCATTGCCTTGCGGGTTACCGACAACGGGCCCGGTATTCCTTCGGACGATCTGCCGCATATCTTCGAGAAGTTCGTCAAAGGCAAAGAGATGCAGACATTAAGCGCAGACGGAAGCCACACGGGTCTTGGGCTTGCGATCGCAAAAGGCATCATGGAAGCGCACGGCGGAGCGATCAGCGCAGAAAGTCCTGTCGCCGACAGTCGGGGTGCCCGCTTCATATTGACCTTCCCGCGCAACGGTGCGCCGTCGTGAGTGCAAGGATCCGCGCTTTGGTGGTCGATGACGAGGACGCAATCCTGCGATTCCTCAAACCCGCGCTCGAGGCAAACAATTACGAAATCACGAGTACCGGCACTGTCGCCGATGCTGTCAAACGCGTGGCGGCGGAAACGCCTGATATCGTGTTGCTCGATCTCGGGTTACCCGACGGCGATGGCAAGGACGTCATCCGCCGCTGTCGCGAGTGGTCCGATGTTCCGATCATTGTTCTGTCGGCGCGCGATCGCGAAGCTGAAAAGATCGAGGCGCTCGATCTGGGCGCCGACGACTATGTCAACAAGCCTTTCGATGTCGGCGAACTATTGGCGCGGATGCGTGCGGCGTTGCGGCATCGGATGCAGCGCAAGGCCGAGATTCCGGTGCTGCGCGTCGGCGGGCTGGAAATCGACGCGGTGCGTCACCGCGCAACACGGGCCGGCGCAGAGCTCAAGCTCACGCCGAAGGAATTCGAACTTCTATCGTTTCTCGCAAAACACGCAGGCCGCGTGATCACGCACAAGCAGATTCTCGCAGCGGTATGGGGCCCGGCGCATGTCGAAGACACGCAATATCTGCGCGTCTATATCGGCCAGCTACGGCAGAAGATCGAAGAGCATCCCGACGACCCGCGCATCGTCCTCACTGAGCCGGGCATCGGATATCGAATTGCCGAAACCTGAACAGGTCAACCGCTGGCCGCGACGTCGGCAAGTGCAAAGCCGGCGATGCGTTTGTAACGCTCTGATAGAGCGCGCAGCTCTTCCTGCGTAACGTATTTGTCGAGATCGTCGAAAGGTCTGTCGCCGACCAATTCCTCAACTTTGATGTTGATGAAATCCGGAGGCTGTTCGCGATTGGTGCGGACGACTTTCGCCGCCGGCGCGACACGTTCGGCTTCGTAGGCTTTCAGGGCATCGCGCGGATCGGGGGTTTTCTTCAGCAGAGCGGCGAGCGTGCGGGCGTCGATTGCCGCCTGTGCCGCGCCGTTCGAGCCACGCGGATACATTGGATGCGCGGCATCGCCGGCAAGGGTCACGCGACCGAAAGTCCAGCGGTCGATCGGGTCCTTGTCGACCATCGGATATTCGAGAATCTGGTCGGCATCGCGGATCATTTGCGCGACGTCGAGCCAGTCGAAACGCCAGCTTTCGTAAAGCGGCAAAAAGTCGGACAGGTTTCCCGGCTTGTTCCAGTCGTTCTGTTCGGTGGTTTCGCGTTTGATCTCGGCCATCCAGTTGATCAACTGGGTGCTCTGGCCATCGATGTCGTCGATGATCGGGTAAATCACGATCTTGCCGGTCAGAATTGAACCGACCCTCATGTAAGTCCGGCCGCCGAGAATTGGCTTGCGCCGCGTGACGCCGCGCCAGGTATTGATTCCGGAGAACGCAACCTTGTCGTTCGGGTAGAACTGCTTGCGCAAAGCCGAATTGATACCATCGCATGCGACGACGATTTCGGCGCGAACCGACTCGGTCGGTTGTCCGCTTGTGGTCTGCTTGAAGTGGATGGTGACACCGGCATCGTCCTGTTCGATGGCGGTGCATTCGCGGTCGGTGAGTACGGAATCCCGACCGAGTCTTTTCAGGACAGCTTCGTAAAGTATGACATGCAGGCGACCACGATGGATGCCGACTTCTGGAAAGGGATAGCCGGCAAATTTTCCCCGATCTTCGCGATAGATCATCTGGCCGAAGCGATTGAAAAACGCGCACTCGCGATTTTCGATGCCGGCCTTCAGCAGGGAGTCCCCCACGCGAAGCGTCGTGAACTCGCGCATGGCGTGAGGCAACAGCGTGATGCCGACCCCGAGTTCCCTGATTTCCGGCGCACGTTCGTACACGCAGCAGGCAATGCCGCGCTCTTTCAGATTCAAGGCGAGCGTCAGTCCGCAGATGCCGCCGCCGACAATCGCCACTTGCATTCCGTCGTGCCGGTTATCAGTGCTCAGAGGGGTTTTACTTCCACCTTGCGGAATTTGATTGCGCCGGCCCCGTGCTGCAAGGCGATCGGACCTTCGTCGAACATGCCGTTGCGCAGCTTTGCCGTCGTCTGTCCGTTCAGCACGACGGTGATGTCACGGCCGTTTGCCGTCACCTCATATGTATTCCACTTGCCGCCCGCTTTTGGCATCGGACTGACTTCGACGTAACGCGTGATCGCGCCGGTGCCATAGCTCGGATCAGGACGCTGGTCGAAGATATTGGCTTCATAGCAGGTGCGGTCGGTGATCTTTTTCGGATCGAGGCAACGGAAATAGATTCCGCTATTGGCATCATCGCTCGGCCAGAATTCGACGCGCACGATGAAATTCTTGTACGGCTTCTTGCTCACTAGATAGCCGGGCTCCTTGCCCGCCATCTTGTCGACGACAATGGCGCCGTCCTCGACACGCCAGTTGGATTCGCCGACCTGATCCCATCCATCGAGACTTTTGCCGTCGAACAAGGTAACCCAGCCTGCCTCCTGGCTCACGGCTTTCGGCACGAGCGAGCCGGCAAGAAAGCCCAGAGCGGTGAGGGCAAGAGCAAAACGGACTGTACGCCTCGATGCGATACCCATGGCTGTTTCCTCACTTTTTAAATTTTGAATTCGTCGACGGAGCGGCCGCAAGAATGGACGAAATCGCTCCATCTCTGTCAACATGGGGTTCCTGCGTGTTATTCCCGAGGCTCAGTGCGAAACCCGAATCCAAAAAGCTCGCTTCTGGATTCGCCATTGCGCTCAGGGATCATGGGCGACGCCATCAAAGGAGGAAACAACGATGGACAAGGCACTGTACGACCGGGGGATGACGATGCGCCGCCGGGTGCTCGGGGACGAATATGTCGATCGCGCGGTCGCGAATACCGATGACTTCAACCGCCAATTTCAGGAACTGCTGACCACCTATTGTTGGGGTGCGGTGTGGGGCGACGACGCGCTCAAGCCGCGGGATCGCAGCATTCTCAACCTTGGAATGATCGCCTGCCTCGGGCGAATGCACGAGTTTGAGGCGCATTTCCGGGGGGCATTGCGCAATGGGCTTACGCCAAACGAGCTTTCGGCTATCCTTCGGCAGGTGGCCGTTTATTGCGGGTTCCCGGCCGCCGTTGACTGTCATCGCGTGGCGAAGCAGGTATTGGCTGCGGAGGCCAAAAAAGCGTGATTCTATCGCAAAGCCACGTTAACTAGATGGCCGTATTGTGGTCTTGAATGTGCCTTCATCCCGGGGCAATCAGGGCCCGGGTTCTGGCGGCTGATTTGCCGCCCAGGGTGGATAATGGTCCGATCTTCCGCTGCTTTCTTGCTCGCACTTCCAATTGGGGTGGCTTTCGTGGCTGCGCCTGCATTTGCGCAGTACGCCCCACCGCCGCCACCCGGAGCCTATTACCAGGAGCGGTTGCCGCCCGTCGTCGGAGGCTATGACGACGAGGAGGATCTTGCGCCACCGCCCCGCAACATGCGCCGGGGCGCCCGGGCTCTTCCATATCCGGATGACGAACCGCCGCAGCCTCCGCCAGGTCTGTACGGAGCACCCGGTCAGCGGTCCTCCGGGTACGGCCAGCAGCCTTATCAGCAGCCGCAGCAATCGCCGCCGATGTCGGGCGTACCTTCTCGTGGCGCGGGCGATCCCGAGTCGTTGCGTCCACCGGCTGGGATTGGTGTAGCGCCGCAAGGCGCGTCGCAGTCACAGACCGCGGCTCTTCCGCCGGACTATCAGCCGGAAACCGGTCAGCAAAAGGAACTGCCTCCGAATCTGAAAAAGCAGCTGGTTGACTACGCGTCCAAGGAGCCCGCCGGCACGGTTATCATCGATACCCCGAACACTTATCTCTATCTCGTGCTCGGTGGTGGAAAGGCCTTGCGCTACGGCATCGGAGTTGGTCGCGAAGGATTCACCTGGACCGGTACCGAGCGGATCAGCAGGATGTCGGAATGGCCGGATTGGCATCCGCCGTCAGAGATGATCGATCGGCAACCGTATTTGCCGCGCTTCATGGCGGGCGGACCTGGCAATCCGCTCGGCGCACGCGCGCTCTATCTCGGCAAGACGCTGTATCGCATTCACGGCACCAATCAGCCCTCGACCATCGGCACGTTCGTGTCGTCGGGATGCATTCGCCTGATCAACGAGGACGTCGAGGACCTGTATAGCCGCGTACAGGTCGGCACTCGTGTCGTCGTGCTGCCCGGCAGGCCGCCAGAAAACGTCTCCAACGGCGCTGGGCAATCGGCCGCAATCGGCGCGGTACCTGCGGGTGCTCCAGTGTATGCGCCGCCTCCGAGCACGGCGTCCGTGCCGCGCAGCTACGGCGGCGGTGCGATCTCGTCGTCGCCTCTGCCGCCGCCCGGCCGTTAAACCGGCTGATTTTCCGAAGCGCTAATTTTCGCGAGCCGCGTGATCGCCTCGATCATCGCGCTGGGGTCAGCCTGGCCTTTTCCTGCAATATCGTGCGCGCTGCCGTGAGCGACTGAGGAAAACAGGATCGGTGAGCCGATCGAAAGTCCGGCGGTGCGGTTGAAGGCCTGCAGCTTGGCGGCGATGTGGCCCTGGTCGTGCAGCATGACGATGAACGCATCTGCACCTTTTTTCCGGAACATCGTGTCGGCGCCAAAGGGACCGGATACGTCGATTCCGTCGGCGGCAGTTATGTGAATGGCCGGCGCGATGATGTCGATTTCCTCACGGCCGAACATTCCCTCTTCGCCGGCGTGAGGGTTGAGACCGCTGACGAAGATCTTCGGCCGTGCGATGCCGAGCTTCTTCAGCGACGCATCTGTGACACGGACCACGCGCTCGACCCGCTCGCGCGTTATCAGTGCGACCGCTTCGCGCACGCTGACATGCAAGGTCGCATGTACAATGCGGGATTGGTCGAAGCAGATCATCAGATAGACGTCATTGATAGGCGTGCCGGTTTCGCGCGCGACAAATGACGGATAGCCATCGAATGCAATGTGGGCTGCGGCTATCGACCGTTCGGTCTGCGGCGCAGCGACAACGGCTTCAACGTCACCGGCCAAGGCGGCCTTGATGGCGCGCCTTGCGCTCGCGAGCGATGCCCTGCCGTAGGCGGCATCAACTGTGCCGAACTTTATCGACGCGTTGCTGCCATCGCGCGCGTCCAGCAAATAGACCGTGCCATCGGTCCAGTCGGCATCCGTTGCATCTTCGACGACGTGCAGGGCTGGCGACAGGCCTGCACTGCGCGCATGAAGGTCGACCGCGACGGGGTCGCCCACCAAGAGCGGCCGGCACAAAGCACGCACGCCCGCGTTGATCGCGGCTTTGAGCGCGATCTCGGGTCCGATGCCGGCGGGGTCTCCCGTTGCAATGGCGATACGCGGCAAAGGCATGGCTCGGCTTCCGTCAGCGGCCCGCCTGCCTATAATGGCGGCCGCGATTGCAATAATAGCAAGTGAGCAGGGAAACGTCGCCATGATGTCGCGTGAGCAAAACGATCAGCTGAGCCGCGTCGGCCCGGATACCTTGATGGGCAGGTTACTGCGGCGCTACTGGGCGCCTTTCCTGCTGGTCTCGGAAATTCCTGAACCTGATTGTCCGCCGGTGCGGGTGACGTTGATGGGCGAAAAGCTGATTTGCTTTCGCGACAGCAAGGGCCGCATCGGCCTGATGGACGAGTTCTGCGCGCATCGCGGGGTCTCGCTCTGGTTTGGCCAGAACGAAGAATGCGGACTGCGCTGTCCCTACCACGGCTGGAAATACGACGTGACCGGGCAGTGCGTCGATCTGCCCTCGGAGCCGGAAGAAAGCGGCTTCCGAAAGAACATCAAGCTGAAATCCTATCCTTGCATCGAGAAGGCCGGAATCGTGTGGGCCTATATGGGGCCGCCCGGCATGCAGCCGCTGCCGCCCGCGCTGGAGTGGACTGAGGTCGAACCGTCGCAGCGGTTCGCCTCTAAGCGTCTGCAGGAGTGCAACTATCTGCAGGCGATGGAAGGCGGCATCGATTCGAGCCATGTGTCGTGGCTGCACGGATCGGAGCTCAACAAAGATCCGTTGTTCAAAGGCTCGAAGGGTAACGTCTATAACGAGCAGGACCGCATGCCGCTGTTCGAGGTTGAGGAGTTTCCGGGCGGGCTGCTGATCGGCGCACGGCGCAACGCCGACGAAGACAAATATTATTGGCGGATAACGCCCTGGATCATCCCTTGGTACTCGATCATTCCTCCGCGCGCCGGGCATCCGTTGGGCGCGCACGCCTGGGTGCCGATCGATGATGAGACCTGCTGGGCCTGGAGCATCAACTACCATCCCAGGCGTGCGCTTACGAAAGCGGAAGTCTCGGCAATGCAGGACGGGGAGGGCATCCACGTCAAATATGTGCCCGGCACTTTCATTCCGCTCGCCAACAAGTCGAACAACTATCTGCTGGATCGCGAGTCGCAGCGCCATGGACACTCATCGACCGGGGTCGACGGGATCGCGATGCAGGACGCTTCGATCCAGGAAAGCATGGGGCCGATTCAGGATCGCACCAAGGAACACCTTTGCGCGACGGACAGAGGCATCGTCATGACGCGCAGGATATTGTTGCGTGCTGCGAAGGCGGCGGCCGAGGGTGGCGCGGTGCCGGCGATCGAGCCAGAGACGCAGCGCATTCGCTCGGCCTCCATCGAACTTGAGAAAGATGTCTCGTTCACGCAAGGCGCGCGGCACGGACTCTATGCGGCGTTGGGAACGGATCCGCTCTCGGTGTAGGTGTCGAGCCGTTATTCCGCGGCGGTCTTCGCCGGCTTGCGGATAGCGGCATTGACCCGCGGCATGACTTCCTCGGCCATCAACTGCATCGAGCGCCTGGCGAGCGTCGGGTCGACCCAGTCGAGGCCGGCATAGACGAGCTCGCCGAAATCGCCGGTTTCCTCGTGCAGCTTGAGGATTTCATCGACGACTTTGTTGACCGAGCCGAAGGTTACGCAGTTGTCGACCACATAATCGTCAGTGATCTCTTCGTCCCGTTGTTCCTTGTAACTCTTGAATACATAGAGCCGGTTGCCACGTTTCATCTTTGCGCGCATCTGCTCGAAATAGAAACGATAGGGGCTCCTGGCGTCATCGTGGCCATAGCGCTGTGCCACTTTGTCATCGTCGGCGACAAAGATCGTGCGCGCCACACGCCAGTCGGCAATGTTGGCTTTCGCGCCTGCCTCGGCCTTGCCCTTGGCGTAGTTGGCCCAGTGCGATTTGAGATGCTTTGAAAGCAGGAAGTTCGCCGACAAAGGATGGAAATCGCGTTTTCCCATCAGTACGACGCCGGGAGAGAATGGCGCGACGACCGTCCCGACGATTTCCGGCCGCGGTTTTTGGAACGGCTTTGCCAATATGCCGACGCCAAGCTCAAGCGCGGCGGTGCGCGCGAACCCGACCTTGAAACGGTTGCCGGGAAAATCGATATCGTACGGAGGATTGCGCTCCCACACCGCAAGGATGACGTCGATCGCCTCGGCGAAAATCTTGTTGCGATCCTCATCCAGTATTCCGATCGCCTCGCAATCCGACGTTAGCGCGCCCGGACTTACGCCCATGACAAAGCGCCCTCGCGAAAGGTGGTCGAACATGGCGGCGTTTACTGCAATGATCACCGGATGCATCTGCGCGAGATTGGTGGTTCCAGTGGCGAGCTTGATGGTCTTGGTGTCGTGAATGAGAGTCGCCTGAAACATCATGCTGTTCGTGATGTTTTCGCACGCATCGGTCAGATGCTCGCCGACGAAGGCGTCATAGAAGCCCAGCTTGTCCGCGAGGATGATCGCCTCACGGTCCTCACGCAGCGTCTGGGACCAGTCCCGGTCCATCGGGTGAACGGGCATGGTGAAGTAACCCAACCGCATCAAGCATTCTCCATTTCGATGTCCATTCGCTTCTGCAAGCTATCCGACCCGGCGATCTGTTGCAGCAAATCTTCCTTCGCACCGCCGCAGCGGACCAGCCATGAAGTCCTTGTTTTTCATGATATTAAAGTTGGCGAACAGAAACGCGGCCGGCGGGCGTCCACAGACGGGTCGTGCCAAATTTCGCAATCGCGTGCCGAGCGACTACGTTCTTTCTCGCCGCTGACGGGGTTTTTCATGTTGGGTTGGTTCCAAGCCTTGATGCCGAAGGAGGAACGCTTCTTCGTACTATTTGCTCGCCACTCGGACGCTGTGCTGGCCGGCGCTAAGGCCCTGCGTGCCATGCTGGATGGCGGCTC
>JBPYDR010000001.1:0-2470 GCA_051986235.1 Pseudolabrys sp. | reverse complement strand
GACACCTTGTTTTCCACCTACGTGCACTATTCCGCGGAAGACGCCTACCTAGCCTCTCGTGCGGTACCGAATTCAGCCACCGCGGTATGACCGGTTTGGGTCAACAACGGCCATGGCGGCCGTTCGACTGGCACGTCTGTAGTACGTCAGATAGCCGACGACTTTGTGCACCGCGCAAGTCCGGCAGAGTGGGCCAACAGCCGAAATCTCTACCGATGGGAACGAAAGGCGCTTTTCGACAATCTCGGCGAAAAGATTGCTAATGCCCGTGAGATTGCCGCCCGGTTAAAGCCCGCGGCCAAGCCAAGCTCGACGGGATCAGTGCCCGCTAGAAAAATGATTGGTACGTCCTGCGGCGCCGCTTTGGCAGCCAATGCTGCGAGGACGGCGCAGGCGCTCGATCAGCAATGAATCGCCGAAATCGTGGGGGTGGTATTTGTGCACGCGGACCTCCTCCGAAACTTCGTCTAACAAAGCGTCACTGGTAAAGGCCCGCAGGAGCTCGAAGTGACTGTCGCCGGGTTGATGCACGCCGGTAAGGATTGCATCGACCGCGCGAAGAGGTGTTTCGCGCCCGATGCGTCCCCTCGCAACTCCGGTTCCGGGGCGTATGCTGCCGTCAGCGTTGGCCGCCGACTCGAGCGCGCGGACGACGGTCGTCCCAATAGCAATGATACGTCCGCGTTTCGATTGTGCGTGCGCGATCGCTACCGCAGTTTTTTCCGGGATGTCATAAGGCTCGTCGAAAGGGAGTCGCAGGTCGAGCAGAGGATCGCCAGTTGACGAGATTCCGGCGGCGTGCGTGAGTGTGGCGAAGCCGATTCCACGTTGCCGCCAGGCTGCCAGAATGCGCCAGTCGAGAGCAAACCCTGCCGACGGCGCCTCAAAGGCGATCGGGTCGGCGGCAATACTCGTCCAGACGTCCCATAGAGCCAGCGGTTCGGGCAGGTGCGCGTATTGAATTGGCCGTCCGTGTCGCGCAAGTCCGGCGAGAATGGTTGCGTGATCACCGATGAAGCGCAGTCGAAACAGGCGAGAATGGTCAAGCAGCTGGTCGACGACCGCGGCCAGCGGACCAAGCGAGAGGCAGTCGCCCGGCGAGAGAGGCGGCGCCGGCAGCCTGTCTTCAGTGCGAGTGCGATGATCACCGCCGCCAAATGCGATGGCCGCGAACTGTGTCAGATCGTGAACCGACACCCATCCCGCAAGCCGGATTTCAATCGGCCTGCCAGTCGCGTCATGGGTGCCGATCAAACTTGCCGGCAGCGTGGCCGCGTCGTTGGCAACGATGAGATCGCCCGGTCTGAAAAGCGACGCGAGCAAGGCTCGCGGCAGGTGTCGTATTGTGCCATCGGTGTCAATCGCGAGGAGTTTGGCCGATTGCTGATGAAGCTTGTCGTTCGAAGTCACGGCTGCCCCGCGACCGCGGTTGTGTGGTTCGGCAATGCGGCGAGCAGCAACGTAACAATTTCGATGGCGGCGGCTTCGGGCCGTTTCAAAGTGGTCGGATCGGCATCGGGAATGGCGAGCGCGTGCAGCGGCGTATCCATATCACCCGGGTCGATCGAGAGAAAAGACACGCCTTCAGACTTAGCCTCTTCGGCCCAAATGGCAGTCATGTGCTGAAGCGCGGCCTTGCTCGCGCCATAAGCGCCCCAACCGGAATAAGCGTTGACCGCGGCGTCGCTCGAAATGTTGATCACGGCCCCGCCCCGGCCTCCACGCGCGGACGCGGCAAGGGCGCCGAACAGCGCTTTGGTCAGCCGGAAGGGGCCCACCAAATTCACTTGGAGCGCTTGTTCCAGGTCCTCGCATTCCGTATCTGCAAGGAGCGCGAGCGGCGTAGGTCCAAGCGCGGAGGCATTGTTGATGAGCGCATCCAGTCCGCCCAGATTGCCGATGATTTGTGTCGCGATCGGATAGATGCCCTCCTTGTGGCCGATATCGCCAACGATGCCGAAGGCGCCGGTTTCATTGGCGATGTGTTTGACCGTTTCAGCAGTGCGGGCAACGAAGGCCACGCACACGCCGCGGCCGGCGAGAAGCCTGACAAGCGCCAGGCCCAGGCCGGACGTTCCGCCGGTGACGGCCACGCGAAGTCTCTTCAAGTCGATGTTCGTTGGCATGGGTGCGTCCTCCTTTATCGAGCTTTCTACAAGTTCAAGTTAACTTGAAGTCAAGTGCAAAATGTGCTCGAAGTGATGCATGGATTCCGTGCTCACGATCGGTGAAGTTGCTCGGCGCAGCGGCGTCGCTTCTTCGGCCTTGCGGTTCTATGAGCAACGAGGACTGATTGCGTCGGTGCGGGCGGGCTCAGGGCACCGCCGCTATCCCCGGTCGGTCTTGCGCCGTATCGCGTTCATCGTGTTCGCGCAGCGGATCGGGCTGACCCTTGAGGAAATCGGCGCGGAACTCGCTAAGCTTCCCGCTGATCGCAGCCCCACACGCCAGGACTGGGCGCGTCTTTCGG